>NZ_JAALJH010000021.1 GCF_011064615.1 Aquisphaera insulae
TGCACCCAGACGGTCTGCCCGGTCTGGATGGATCCGGTAAGGGTATTTCCGCCGCGCATGACGAAGTCGGCGGAGCCGGAGCCGGGCTCGAGGTCGAGAGCGGTGGAGTAGAGGGTGGCGCTGCTGGCGATGGAGCCGCCCAGGTAGTTCAGCGATCCGCCGGTGAAGGTCAAGTTGCCGGCGGTGGTCAGGGTGCCGCCGGAGACTGTCAGGTATCCCGAACTGACCAGCGAGTTGATCGCGGCCGTGCCCGTGCTGAGATGGACCGTGGCGGACGAGCCGATCATCACGTCGTCCGCCGTCCCCGGTACGGCCTGTCCGCTCCAGTTGTTGGGGTCGAGCCAGGAACTGGCGTCGCCCAGCCCGGTCCAGGCAACGGCAGAAAGCACCGTCCGCGCTTCCAGATCATCGAAGCGGGGACGCACCCGCCAGCGAATTGAGGAACGACCTCGCGACGCTCGTTCACGAAGATCAAGGCAATGAGGACGGGTGCGATGTCGGTTCACGAGGCGAAGCATGATGGAGAACTCCTGACCGCGAAAGGCACGTATCAATGTCGCTGCCAAGTGCGGGAGATCGTCATCGACGGCCGGCAAACAAGCTTGTCCGGAAGGCAGGCACAGCAATGCGTGAATGCGGCGTACGTCGACGCGCTTTCATTACCAAGAGGATGAATCGGGTTCGGAGTAGCTCATCGACCTTTGCGGATTCTCTCGGAAGGCGCCGCCGATGAGCCATAAGATATTCATTCACAATGGATTAAGACGTTCGCACGGCAGCCCACCAGATCAAGACTGTGGCGATCATGCATCAATCTCGACTTGAAGCGTGAAATCATGGCGTGATCGTGATAGCCTGATGATGCTGTTGTTCTTCGGTAAGACGACCGAGGGGACGGCCGATATCTCGAGGGCGAGTGTCGGGGCATCAGCTCATGTTGTCGAGTTCCCTGGAGCGTGGGGAGATGAGCCTGCGTGTCGAAGGTGACGTGACGCGGTGGATCGGGGAGATGCGGAACGGCGATCCGGAATCGGTCAAGTTGTTGTGGGATCGCTACTACGGCCATCTAGTACGCATCGCCCGGTCGGAGTTGCAGAAGAGATACAATGCCGAGGGGTTCGATGCCGAGGATGTCGCCCTGAGTGCATTCCACGTGGCGTGCCGGAAGCTGGGCAATGGCCGGTATGAGGGCGTATCTCGTCGCGATGAGTTCGCCCGACTGCTCATGCGGCTCTTGTTTCGAAAGATGCAGGAGTATCGATGCGCCGCGCATCGCGGGAAGCGTGGCGGCGGCCGGAAGAACGTGGACGGGATTGCGTTGGCTGAGCTTTTCGATCCCGGCTATCCCGAGGGTATCGCGCTCAGCGAGTTGTTCATGAAGGATCTCCTCGAATTTCTCCCGAATGACCAGCTCCGGCTGATCGCGATCTGGCGACTCGAGGGGTACACGCATCTTGAAATTGCTGATCGACTTTATTGCTCCGTTGCGACGGTCAAGCGCAAGCTCACGCTGATTCGCGAACGTTGGTCGGGACAGTTGGGATGAGTTCCAGCGAAACGGGCTCTCATTTTCGTCGAGCCCTTGAGAGAGACCGGCTTTGCGACGAGTACGAAGCCGAGCGGCGAGCGGGACTCCAGCCATGCATCGAGGACTACCTCGAGAAGGTCCTCGAGCCGGAACGTGGACCGCTACTCCGGGAGTTGCTGGCCATTGAATTGTCCCAGAACCGATCGAGAAGCCCTGCAGAGAGAGCGAAGCAACGCGATCGTTTTTCGAAGTGGGCGTCGGTGGTCGATCAGGTCTACAACAAGCAAGACGCCGACGGGACCGATGGGCAGGTTCAGGAAACCTATGAGAACACCTCCCGGTTTCTGGTGATCGAGAGGTATCGCAAGGGCGGCCAGGGGGTCGTGTACCTCGCCGACGACGAGCGGTTGGGACGAATCGTTGCTCTCAAGGAGATTCGCGACGAGCTGAAGGACGATCTTGAGATTCGCAAGCGATTTGAATTCGAGGCCCGGCTGACGGGCTATCTCGAGCATCCCGGCGTGGTCCCGATCTACGCCCTGGGTCACGGCCCAGGCGGCGAGCCTTACTACGTGACCCGAATGGTCCGCGGCGTCACGCTCAGGCAAGCGATCCGCGAGCTTCACGCTGGCGAGGTCTGGTCCTGGGGAGGACGCGGGAGACGAGCGGATCTCCATCGCCTGCTCCGGCGGCTCCAGGCGGTCTGCCAGACCATGTCTTACGTGCACGGCGTGGGAGTGGTCCACCGCGACCTGAAGCCCGACAACATCTTGCTCGGGGATTTCGGAGAGACGCTCGTCATCGATTGGGGCCTGGCCAAGCCCTTCAGTGCCGAAGGGCCTACGGCGCCGGGGGCCGATGTTCGTATCGTGTCCCTGGTGAGGGATCGGGGAGAGGCCACCTCGATCGGATCCGCTCAGGGGACGTTGCCGTACGCCAGTCCGGAGCAGCTCCGTGGCGACCCGGACGCCGGCTACCCTCCCTGCGACGTTTACAGCCTGGGAGCGACGCTCCATCAACTGCTCACGGGCCGAGCTCCTCTCGCCACGGGCGAAGACGCGAATCAGACTCTGGAAAGGGTATTCCAGGGGCGTGTCCCCTCGCCTCGCCAGGTCCACCACGGGATCCCGAGGGCACTGGACGCGATCTGTCGCAAGGCCATGGCCACTCGCCGTGAAGAACGTTACGGGACGGTGGCGGAACTCGAGGACGACCTCGACAGGTGGCTCGAGGGCGAACCCGTGCGGGCCTGTCCGTCCCCGCCGTGGGAACAACTGGCGCGCTGGGCGAAGCGGCATCGAATCAAGTCGACTGTCGTAGCGACCATGATGTCGCTCTTGCTACTCCTTGGCATCTTCCAGGTGCAACGCTCTCGGCTGGAGCGATCGCTCGTGGAGGCGGAAATCGATCGGCTCCAGGAGACCCCTCTGGCCCAGGTTGCGGCGTTCACCGGCAGCCTGGCGAAGACTCCGGATCTCGCCTCTGGGCTGGTGGCTCATCGACTCATTCAGGTCGGCGATCAGGCCAGGAGACGCAAGCTGGCGCTGGCCCTTGCACGGCTGGATCCGTCGCGGACGGAACTGGCCCGGAGCGAGCTGAGAGCGGACGCGCGGTATCGGTGGAATCTTGCTCGATCGCTCGTCGGGTCCAACTCGGATGGCGTGGATGCACCCGACAACCTCCGCTGGCTGCTTCGTCCCTTGCGAGCGGAGCTGCTCGAGCCGCTCTTCTTCTGCGAAGACAAGGAGGTCGTCGAGACGTTCCCCGAAGAGCTTCACGGGGCCGGTGCGTTGCTCCTGGATTACGCGAGCGATCGTCCGGACGTCCTCGCATGGGCGATCACGTTCGCATCGAACCGAGACTTTCCCGCCTATCTCAAGCTTCTCAAGAAAACGCCCGAGGCGTCGCGCAAACATCTCTCGGCCGTCTTTCTCAAGCATGGCTCGCTTGAGCTGGATCCCTACCGAAATCCGCGCTGGACGGAACCGAGCGCGGCGGACTTGCAGGCGATCGACGACGCTCAGGGCCTGGTGCTCCCTCATTCCCTTTGGTGCCAGACCATGCCCCTGGCGACGTTCCTGCGCGTCTCGGAGACGCTCCGGCCCACGGGGTTTCGGCCAGCTCGGGTCCGGCCAGTCGTGGGAGCAAGGGGAGAGCCCCTCATCGCCGCCATCTGGAATCGAGATGGTTTCGACTGGCGCCTGGAACGCGACCTGAGCACGGACCAGGCTCGTTCTCGGGATCGCGAGATGGCAAGTCAGGGATTCGGATGTGGTGACGTCGCCGTTTGTCCGGGACCGGATCCGAGTCATTCTTCTTACTCCGTCCTCTGGGTCCGCTGCGACTCCGAGATACGGCTTGCGGCTCGATTGCATGCCCGGAGCTTTCAGGACTGGGTCTCCTCACCTTCCGTCGGAGAGTCCGGGCGGCTGGAGGTCGGCCTGAGCCTGGAGCAGGCGCGTCACGACGACGAAATCATGAAGCCCCCCCTTCGCCGGTTTGCGCTGCTACAGTCCCTCAAGCGACCGGACGGGCGCGTCGAGGTGGGCGCGATTCGGCAGGAACGGGACGATTGGTACGACCGCTTTCCATTAACTTGCGGGCCGTTGGCAACCATCCGCGAAAGGGAGGGCCATCTCCTGGCCCAGACAGATGTCTGCCGGCTCCCTGCGGATCACTCGGGGGAGCCGGATCGCTATCTCGCCACCTGGCAGGAGCCCTCGACTTATCGGACGACATTCCTCGACGCCTCAGATCCAGCCTCTCACCGAGAGGAGGCGCGAACGCTTGCCGCGGCGGGCGCGTGGCCACTATCCGTTCAGTCCACTACAGACAAGGAGGGGGCGATCTCCACCGTTTCGGTGTGGGCCTCTCTTCACCTCGCGCGTTTTCATGATTATCCGGCGAAACCGCGGGTCAGGGCGGCGATCGCCCTCCATCAGCTCGGAGACCCCGGGCCGTTACGGAGCCTGCTTCGGTCCGGTCCGGACCCCACGGAGCGGTCCTGGTTGATCGAGATGCTTCGGACGCTGGAAGGGGACTGCGAAACGCTCATCCGGGAGTTCCGCGGCTCAACCGACGATTCCGTCCGAGGCGCATTGCTGCAGGCCATCGGGAATGGCGATCAGCCGACGGGACAAGATGCGTTCGTCGAGGAGGTCCTGACGCTGGCTTGCGGGGCGGCGGATCCGGGGCTGCGGGCCTCGGCCCGGTGGCTCGCGCGGCGTTGGGGGCTGGGCGAGGAACTCGCGGCCCGCGACGCCAAGCGACCGCGAGGCGAATCGACTCCTGGCGACGGCCGCCTCTGGTTTGTAAACAGGGAGGGTCAGGAATTCACGATCGTTCGGGGTCCGGTGACCTTTCTCATGGGAGAGACGAACCAAGAACTGGAAGCTCCCGGCTTCGCCCTCTCCCATCGCGTTCAAATCAACCGCGACTTCGCGATCGCGACGACGGAACTCACCGTGGCGGTCTTTCAGTGCTATCTCGACGATCCATCGGCCTCGGGGCGTTCCAACCGGACAGCAGCGGCAACGCCGTTCGGCCGCGAGCCCGACAGCCCCGCCCTGGGACTTAGCTTTTATGACGTCGCATACTTCTGCAACTGGCTGAGTGCACGTTGCGGAATCCCCAGGGATCAATGGTGCTTCATCGAGACCCCTTCAGGCGAGATCCAGCTTGCCCCGGACTACCTGCGGCGGACTGGCTACCGAATGCCAACGGAGGCCGAATGGGAATATGCGTGCCGCGGCGGATCCGTGACCCACCGCCCCTACGGTCGGGGCAGTCTCGACTCCGACGCGCTGCTCGAACGCTACGCCTGGTGCATGATCGGCCGGAGTTACAATTCCACCCAGCCGGTGGGATTGCTCAAACCCAATGACATGGGGCTCTTCGATCTTCTCGGGAACGCGCACGAATGGTGCCTCGACCCGGTCAAGCCCTATTGCACGGGATCGTGCGAGGCAACCGTGGTCGATTCCGAGAAGACGGAACCTCTGACATCGAAAGGCAAACGGAGTCTCCGCGGCGGATGGTTCAACATGCCTGTGTCCGGCCTCGGCTCGGCGCATCGGAGCTGGAACAGGGCATCCTATGGCGATCAGGAAACCGGCGTCCGACTGGCGCGTACGGTGAGGCCGCTTTGAACCGCATCTTCACTCAATTCCGAGCTGAAAGCGTAACGGCCTATTGATTTGGTCGGAGCGAGACCAGGCATAAGCTCCAAATGTCGAAAAGTGACACCCAAGTACGATTTGGACGCCGAGCACATCAATGCACCCATAATTCAAACATGCTGTCCAGCAAAGGCTCCCGGGGTTTTCAGCCGACCGTCACGCTTCCGGATCGGAAAGACTCGAACTCTTCTCTTTGATAGAGCACGCTCCAACCTGGGGACGTGACGGGCCACGTCGTTTCTGGTCGGCTGCTGGTACGATGTCACGCTTGTGGGGATGGGCACCAACCACCGACGCAGGACGAACCTCGCGATGATCCTGGGCAAACTCTGGCGTGCGTTCCGGGCTCAGCTCCACAAGCTTGCAGGCTCCTTCTGGGAGCCGGACCCGATCGCCGTGATGCAGCTCGAATATGATCGGGCCGTCGCCCAGCTCCGCGAAGGGCGCGAGGGCCTGGCCGACTACCGGGCGCTCGTGGAACGCGTCGCCCGCCAGGTCGCCCGCAACGTCGCCAACGTGGAGCGCCTGGACGCCACGGTGCGTACCTGCCTCGATGCCGGCGACCGCGAGACGGCCGGCCGCTACGTGCTGGAACTCCAGCGGGCGCGAAGAGACCTCGCCGACAACCAGGGACAGCTCCAGCTCCACGAGACGGCCTACGAGAACAACCTCCTCAAGATCAAGCAGGCCGGGAAGAAACTGTCGGAGATCCGCACCAAGATCGCCCGCTATGACTCCGAGCTGCGGATGAGCGCCGCCGAGGCGGAGATGGCGAGACTGGCCCAGGAGTTCCATGTCGACGCGACCACCGACTTCGGCCGGCTCGAGTCGGAGATCCAGGACAAGATCGACCTCAACCGGGCCAAGGTGAAGGTCGCCGCCGACCTGTCGAACGTGGGCGTGGCAGAGATCCGCCAGGAGATCGCCGGGAACGATCAGCTTGCCGAGGACGCCCTCCGCGAGTTCGAGGGGCAGGTCGCCCGAGAATCCGACCCGTCCATGCGAAGCCTCGCCCAGCCCTCCCGCGGACGGTTATCCCAGGTCGATTAGCGGGATTGTCGAAGGACGCGACGGCCAGGCCGACCCCTTGCCCTCATGCCGACTCCCCCTGCGAGATGGAGACCCGCGGATGGTAGGTTCCTGTTCGTCGGTCATGGGCACCTTGACGTGTTCCAGGCACCCGGCACGTCGGAACCCTGGATCGGGCTCGAGTTCCGCCAGCCGTGATTTCGCGAATTTCAGCGAGAACAATCTTTCAGAAGTCCCGGCCAACGCGGTCAAGAATCGCGGTACATGGCGCACTCTCTAGATAGGAGACCATCGCGATCGGACGAGGGTGCGCGCCGGGTTCGGAGCATCGCGAGTCCCGGGCAGAGGTCTCTCGCGGACGCGCGGCCTGAGACGACTCGATCCCGCGACGGTGCGTCGGCGGTCCCCGGGAGCAAGCATCGGGGTTCATCTTGATCGGATTCGAGGGGGCAAACCCAAATCAAGAAACGAATCTACGCGATTACCCCGTAACGACTTGCGTCAATATCCAGGTGACACCACCGCGACGATCGAAGCCAATTCCCCGCAGGACGCATCCGCCCGGATCGAAGGGTGGCACGGGCAGCCCGGAGGGGTGAGGTGGACCGTCATGGCACGTGGGCTCCATGGCACACGGGCCAGGCCGATCCGATGCAGTCAAGGAGGACGCGTTGATCGCGTCGGACCGGCTCGACCGCCGTGGCCGAGGGCCGGGCCGATTCGACGGGCGGGATCTCTCCTCGTGATCGGCCACCACGGTCATCCGCCGGCCATCGGAAAGTCGTGTTCCGATGGACGGCCTGGACGTCCGATCCCGGGCCGCTCGTGGGGTCAAGCGACGCGAAGAGACGGCCGACGTCGATCGCTTCGAACATCCGGCCAATCTCGGCGAACACACGGGTGAGGACTACCGGAAGCCCTGAGTTGCATGGTCTTGCAGCGAGGGTTACCCTGAAGGACCGCGCCCGGGTCAGGCCAAGTGCCGCCCGGAGCCCAAGTCGCCGATGAATCGCCAGAGAGGAACCTCGACAATGGCCGCCGGACAGCCGAAACCCGCCTTCTACGTGGCCCTGGCCGCGGTGGTGCTGGGCCTGATCGCGTTCGCCGTCTATCGCAAGGACGTGGTCGCGCCCAGGCCGGTCCAGCCGCAGGACGAGCCGAAGAACGGCGGGGGGGGCGGCCCGCCGATCGATCCCAAGGGCCTGGAGCAGGTGGCCGAGTCGACCGACTCCACCAGCCCGACCACGGTCAAGGAGTACAAGTTCGTCCCGGCCGAGAAGCTCCCCCCCGTCAAGGGGACCGGCAAGTACAAGCCGCTCGACCAGAACAACAACACGGTCCGGTTCGCGCTCAACGTCTGGGCGGGCTGGGCCCCGATCGTGCTCGCCAACGAGGGCTTCAAGGCGGGCAAGGAGTGGAAGACCGCCGACGGCAAGCCCTTCAAGGTGGACCTGGTCCTGATCGACAACCCGGTCGCGATGCGCGACGCGTATGCCTCGGGCGAGGTCCACATCGGCTGGGGCACGCTCGACATGGTCCCGCTCTTCCTCGAAGGATTCGTCGACTCCCAGGGGAAGCCGAAGGACTCCACGATCATGCCGCGGATCTACCAGCAGGTGGATTTCTCCAACGGCGGCGACGGCATCGTCGTCCGGGAGAACATCAAGACCGTGGCCGACCTCCGCGGCAAGAAGATGGTGATGGCCCAGAACTCGCCGTCGCAGTACTTCGCGCTCAACATGCTGGTCTCCGGCGGCGTCCAGCCGTCCGAGGTCCAGATGATCTACACCGACGACGCCTTCCAGGCCGCCGCGGCCTTCAACAATCAGAAGGACATCGCCGCCTGCGTCTCGTGGGCGCCGGACATCTACAACCTCTCGGGCGTGAAGGGGAACCGCCTGCTGGTCACGACCAAGGAGGCCAATCACCTGATCGCCGACATCTGGTTCGCCCGGGCGGACTTCGCCCGCGACCACGAGCCGATCCTGGAGGCGATCACCCGCGGGATCTTCGGCGCGATGGAGGAGCTCAAGAGCGAGGGGGCCCGCCAGAAGGTCTCCGGCCTCATGGCCGCCGGCTACAACATCCCGGCCAAGGACGCCCTGGGGATGTTAGGGGACGCCCACAGCACCAACTGGGCGGAGAACTTCCAGTTCCTCCTCAACCAGAACAACCCGACGAACTTCGAGCGGATCTGGCAGCGAGCCTATTACCTCTACCGGCGGATCGGGTCGATCCAGCATCAGCCGGTCCCCTTCGACCAGGTGATGGACTTCTCAATCATCCAGAAGCTGGGCAAGGAAGAGAAGTTCGCCTCCCAGAAGGCGGAGTATGGCACCCAGGCCCCGGCCAAGGACCTGCAATCCGTGCGGGCCGAGGGGGACGAGATCCTGACCAACACCGTCGTCCTCCACTTCTTCCCCAATAGCTGGGACCCGTTCAAGAAGGTGCAGCGGACCGTGGACGGCAAGGCCGTCGAGGAGATGTACGACCCCAACGTCGGCAACGTCCTTGAGGAGATCGCCCAGCTCGCCGGCCAGTTCGGCGCAGCCCGGATCGTGATCGAGGGCCATACCGACGCCTCGATGCGCGGGCAGGTCCCGCCCTCCCTGGTGAAGGAGCTGTCCCTGAACCGGGCCAACGCGATCAAGGAGGCCCTCCTTCAGAAGTATCCGAGCCTGGACCCGAACCGCTTCAACGTGGACGGCGTGGGCTGGGACCGCCCGGCCGATCCCAGCGACCCGGACAGCCACAGCAAGAATCGCCGGGTCGAGGTGAAGGTCCTCACGGCCGAGAAGGCGGCGTGAGGGTGTTCCGGATGGATTGAAATCCGAGCGCCGTGGACGTGTCCTTGACACCCGGCGGGCCATTCCCGACCCCTCCACCACGGAGGGGAGGGGATCGAATTCCGCCCTCCCCGTTCCTGGTGAAGCTGGATGGATCAGAACGAAACGGCGGGCGCAAGTGAGCCGTCCAGCCCCAGGCGCGAGTCCGACCTGAAGCTGGAGGCGACCCCTCCCGTCGACGAGCCGATGGCCGCGCCGGCGGTTCCGCCAGTCCCGCGCCGATCGCTCCTGGGCCGGCTCAGGCTCGGCCTCCGCGAATCCGCCCCGCGGTGGCAGGTGTTCCTGATGGGCCTGCTCGGAATCGGGGCGTGCTTCGGCCTCTGGTGGTTCGTGACCCGGGGCGAGCCGGAGGAGCGGATCCTATCGCCCTCCTCCGGCCTGAGCAGCCCGTCCGAGACGTTCGCCACCTTCCACAGCCTCTGGTTCGACCGGGGGCTGACGCGAAACCTGCTGACGAGCCTGCGGCGAGTCGCCTCGGGGTTCGGGCTGGCCACCCTGGTCGGGGTGCCGCTGGGGATCCTCTGCGGCTGCTTCACGCGGGTCGACGCCTTCTTCATGCCGATCACGCTCTTCGGCCGGAACATCCCGGTCGCGGCGCTGATCCCGCTGACCTTCTCGCTCTTCGGGATCGGCGAGCTCCAGAAGACGATGTTCATCTTCATCGCCTGCGTGGCGTTCATCGTGTCCGACACCGCCCGGGCCATCCGGGAGGTCCGCGAGTCGTATGTCGACTCGGCCTACACGTTGGGGGCGGGGCGGTGGCAGACGATCATGAAGGTGCTGGTGCCGCTGGCCCTGCCGAGCGTCTTCAACTCGCTGAGGCTCCTCTTCTCGCTGGCCTTCGGCTACATCATGCTGGCCGAGGTGGTGAAGTTCGGCGGCGAGTCGGGGGGCCTGGGCGACATCATCAACACGTCGCAGAGGCGCGGGCCTCGCGAGCACGTCGTGCTCGTCCTCCTGATCATCCCCGTGGTGGCCCTGGCGATCGACCGGGCGCTGCTCTGGATCCAGAGCGAGCTCTTCCCGTACCGCTACGGAGGCGCGGGCCTGCTCCACTCGCTGGTCCGGGCGGTCATGCACGGCTGTGAGGACCTGAAGGGCTTCCTGTGGCGGAGGCCCCTGCCCCCGGCCGTGGCGGCGGAGCTGGCGGGCCCGCCCCGACCGTCCGCGAGCGGACCAGCCGACGGGGAGGGTCCATGAGTCAATCCGAGCCGGGAGCCGGAGTGCCGCCGGACAGGAAGGTCGGGGTTGGCGAGGTGCTCGGCCACGTCGAGACGCCCGACGAGGTGTCGCTGCCGCACGTGGTCGAGTTCCGGTCCGTGACCAAGACGTACAACCCGGGGGGTGCGAACGAATTCACGGCGATCCGCGACGTGACCTTCGTGGTCCAGGACCTGATCGACAAGGGGGAGTTCATCGGCATCCTCGGGCCCAGCGGCTGCGGCAAGAGCACGATCCTCCGGCTCATCGCGGGACTTCGGCCCCAGTTCCCGGCGACACGGGGGGACGTCCTGGTCTTCGGCCGGCCGGTCGAGCGGCCCGGTCCGGACCGGGGGATGGTCTTCCAGGACTACACCAGCTTCGATCATCGCAACGTCCTGGACAACGTCGCCTTCGGCCTGGAGTGCCAGGGCGTGCCCCGCAGGGTCCGCTACGAGGTGGCGCGGGAGTGGATCGCGAACGTCGGCCTGAGCGTCGCGAAGGACCAGTACAAGTACCCGCACGAGCTCTCCGGCGGGATGCGGCAGCGGGTGGCGATCGCCCAGACCCTGATCCTCAGGCCCCGGATCATCCTCATGGATGAGCCCTTCGGTGCGCTCGATCCGATGACGCGGATGAACATGCAGGACCTGCTCATCGACCTCTGGCGGCGGACGCAGGCGACGGTCTTCTTCGTCACCCACTCGATCGAGGAGGCCGTCTTCCTGAGCGATCGAATCTACGTGGTGAGCAACTCACCGGGTACAATCCTCAGGGAACTGAAGGTGGAGCCGTCGGATCGCCCGTCCAAGGAGATGCAGCGTCAAACTCGGTTCCAGGAGACGGTCTATTACCTCCGCGACCTGATCAGCCAGCTCGAGGAGAGCCAGCGGGCCGGCACCTGATCGGTGAAAGGAACACGATCCCCGTGGGCCTGGGCAAGTACCTCAAGAAGGCGTTCCTCAACCACTGGAACCTGCTGGTCTTCCTGGGCGGGATGGGCTTCGCCGCCCTCTCCGGCCAGCCCGACGTGTACATCCCGCTGGTCCTCGCCGGCGAGGCGGCCTACGTCGGCGTGGTCGGCACCCACCCCAAGTTCCAGCGGATGGTCGACGTCCAGGAGCATCAGGCCAACCGCAAGTCGGACTCCGAGGTCGTCGGCGAGGCCTTCGACCGGATCCGGAAGTCGCTCCCGTCGCGTCAGCTCCGCCGGTTCGAGGCCCTCCGCGACCGCTGTGCCACCCTGCGGCAGCTCGCCCGCCAGATGCAGGAGACCGACGACCCGACGGGACTCTCCACCAACGAACCGTTCGAGGACCTTCAGCTCTCCGGCCTCGACCGCCTGCTCTGGATCTACCTCAGGCTGCTCTACACCCAGACCATGCTCGAGCGGTTCCTGGAGAGCACCAGCGAGGCCCAGATCCGGGGCGAGATCAAGAAGCTGGAGGACCGGATCGCCGGCTCCTGGAAACCCGGACCGGACGCGGTGATCCCCGAGTCGCGGCAGAACATCCTCAAGACCCTCCAGGACAACCTGGAAACCTGCCGCGCCCGGCTGCAGAACCTGGAGAAGGCGAAGGAGAACTACGACCTCGTGGATGCGGAGATCGGCCGCCTGGAGAACAAGATCCAGTCGATCACCGAGATGGCGATCAACCGGAAAGACTCGAGCTTCGTCACCGGCCAGGTGGATCAGGTCGCCGCCAGCCTGGTGCAGACCGAGCAGGCGATGAACGATCTCCAGTTTGCCACCGGCCTCGATCCGCTCGATGACATGGCCCCCGCGATCGTCCCTCGCGGCCAGGCGATCCCGGAGACTCCTCCGTCCGCCGAGCCACCTCCCCCCCGCCCCCGGGCGAGACAGACCGACGACGGAATTCGATACTACTGACACACCACGCCCGAGGCTGCCCTCGGCGATTCCCGATTCAGTCGTCCACGGTGATCTCGGCCTTGAGCTGCTCCCCCGAGACGAACTGGAGCGCCTCGCAAAGGGCAAGCTGCCTGGCATACTGCGTCCGTGCTTGGCCCTGAAGCAAGATCCGGCCACCATCCTCCCGAACAATCAGATCTCGAATGCAACCACGTGCGGCCTTGCGAACTCTTGATTCCATCAATTCCGCCAAGGATGTCACAATCCTCCCCCTTCCTGGTGGTCAGCGAGGATGATCACCATCTGCTGCTCTATTGCCGCACGCCGCGTTCCATTCGACCCCGCTTCTACTCGCAAATTAGGACATCCAGGCCCAAAGGTGGACTGGTATTTCCGCGACCCGCCATATTTTCGCGTTTCGACCACTCAAAACGGTCGAAGCGAGCCCATAATTTCACCCGGGCAATATTGACGGCCGAATATTATCCGGGTAAAATAGAAGGGTAACCCGGAGGGACTCGAGATGAATCAGAACGACGTTCGCGCCTTCACGGCCTTCGAGGGGACGACACGGATTGCCCGTGGCGACCTGCGACACGTGGCCGGCGTGGTGAAGGGCCGATATGACCGGCCGGATCGGGCGCCGATCCTGGTCTTCGACGACGCGACGGCGGTCCAGGTGGACCTGGACCTCGGAGGGACGGCGGAGCAGGTCGCCGCCCGCTATGAGGAGACAACCACGTTGCCGGAGGCCGCGGAGACCACCGCCCAAGAGGGAGACCTCGCCCGCCGGCCCGGTCGTCCGCGGCTGGGGGTGGTCGCCAGGGAGGTGACCTTGCTCCCGAGGCACTGGGAGTGGCTGAGCGACCAACCTGGCGGCGCGTCGGTCGCGTTGCGCCGGCTCGTCGAGCAGGCGAGGAAGCTGAGTGCCGACGCGGACCGGAGCCGGGCGGCGCGGGAGCGGGCCTATCGCGTGATGACGGCCCTGGCCGGGAACCTGGCCGGGTACGAGGAAGCGACCCGGGCCCTCTTCCGCGACGAGCCGGACCGGCTCGATGAGCTGATTCGGGACTGGCCGCCGGATCTGTACGCGTATCTCCGGGAGCTGAGCGGGCGCGTGGACCAGGCGTGAGGCGGTGCCGGCCCGGACGAATGGTCCGGGCCGACTGGAGTTCGCGGGCGTTCCTCGCCGGTTGTCTCATCGGCTAGAATCGTCCGTGGCACGGGCAGCAAGCTCGGCCGCAGGCCGGCCCATCGTCGCGGCCGCACCGCGGCGAGCGGGGCCCTTGGTATCCGGACCGATCGACCCGATGGAATCCACGTTCATAGGCAATCCGGCCCCGGGGTTCGACCTCGCCTGCACGCGCTTCCCCGACCCGTCGCGGCGGCGCGTCCGGCTGGAGGACTACCGGGGCCGATGGCTCCTGCTCCTCTTCTATCCCCGCGACTTCTCGCTCATCTGCCCCACGGAGCTGATCGGCATCTCCCAGCGATTCGACGAGTTCCAGGCGATGGGCTGCGAGGTCCTGGGCGTGTCGTGCGATTCGCTGGAATCGCACGAGCGGTGGATCGCCACTCCCATCTCGAAGGGAGGGCTCGGCGGCCTGAATTTCCCCCTGGCGAGCGACACCGACGGCGTGGTCTCGGCGCGCTATCACGTCTTCCAGGCCAGCCAGAGCATCCCGGTCCGCGGCACCTTCCTCATCGACCCCGACGGCCTGACCCAGTACCAGGTGGTCCACTCGCTGAGCGTCGGGCGGCGGAGCCAGGAGGTCCTCAGGGTGCTGCATGCCCTCCAGTCGGGGGGACTCTGTCGCGAGGACTGGATGGTCGACAGTCCCGTCCTCGACCCGTTGGGCGCGCTCAAGACCGGGCATTTCTTCTCGCACTACCTCGTCGAGATGGAGATCGGCTCGGGCACGTTCGCGCGGGTCTTTCGCGCCCGCGACCTCCAACTGGACCGCCCCGTCGCGCTCAAGGTGTTCAAGCCCGATTGCCCCGTCACCCCGGGCGCCGCGCTCGCGGAGGCCAGGGCCGCCGCGGCGCTCAATCACCCCAACGTCTGCACGATCTACGCGGTCGATGACACGGCGGGCGTGCCGATCATCGCCATGGAGTACGTGACCGGCCGGCCGCTCTCCAACTTGCCCCGGAACGGACCGATGCCGACGGACGGCCTCATCGAGATCTCGCGCCAGCTCGCCGCGGGGATGGCCGCCGCGCACGAGTCCGGGATCGTCCACGGCGACCTGAAGCCGGACAACGTGATGATCACCGAGGACGGGCTCGTGAAGATCCTCGACTTCGGCCTGGCCCGGCGACTGCGGAGCCCCGGGCCGATCGAGTCCCGGGAGACGCCGATCCTCGGCCTGGCGGACACCGCGGACGGGGTCTTCGGGACCCCGCGCTACCTGGCCCCGGAACAGACCCGCGGCGAGGCGTCCTCCTTCGCCAGCGACGTCTTCTCCCTCGGCGTCGTCCTCTACGAGCTCGCCACCGGCAAGGTCGCTTTCTCCGCGCCCAACTTGCTCCAGATCCTGGACCGGATCCGGACCGTCGATCCCGAGGCGATGAGCGCCGAGGTCCCCGAGCCGTTCCGTTCCCTGATCCGCCCCATGCTCGAACGCGAGCCCGGGCGGCGGACCATGACGATGCGGCGCCTCACCGATGACATCAGCACGCTCAGCGAGGCGATCTGACGTCCCTCCCGGCCATCCCGTTCTTTCCCCCCGCGCAACGCGTCCCCACGACGAGAGGTAGTGCCTTGCCCGCCGAGAATCCCCCATTCCTCGCCATCTTCGACCATGACGGGGTCCTCGTGGACAGCCTGGAGCTGCATCAGGACGCCTGGGTCGAGCACGGCCGTCGGACCGGCCTGCCGGTCACCCGTGAGTTCGTCCTCGAGACCTTCGGCATGACCAATCCTTCACTCCTGAGGAAGCTGATGGGCGACGGCCTCGAGGATGCCGAGATCGCCCGCCACACCGACGGCAAGGAGGCCTGCTACCGCGAGCTGGCGACCGGCAACATCACCCTGATCGACGGGGTCCGAGACCTGCTGGACGGCCTCACGGCGGCCGGCGTTCGGCTCGCGATCGGCTCCAGCGGCGTCCGCGGCAACCTCGAGCTGACCGCCCGCGAATGCGGGCTGGAGGGCCGGTTCGCGGCGATGGCGGGCCTCGAGGACATCACCCGGGGCAAGCCCGACCCGCAGGTCTTCCTGGTGGCCGCATCCCGGGCCGGCGTCGAGCCGGGGCGGGCGGTCGTCTTCGAGGATGCCCCGGTCGGCATCCGCGCCGCGAAGGCCGCGGGGATGTACGCCGTCGGCATCACCAACACCCACCCGGCCGGCCCGCTCCGCGAGGCGGGTGCCGACGAGGTCATCGAGACGTTCCGCGGCTACGACGTCCCCGCGTTGATCGATCGGCTGAAGGCTCGCGGGCTCGCCTGAGGCAGCACGCCTCAGACATCCCCGCCGAGTGTCGACATCTCCGCCGTGAGTCCGGTCCCGCCCGGATCCGAGACCCGGAGCACGACCCGGCGGAGAAGTTTGCCCAGCAGAGGGGTGGCCTTCTTCCCGGCCTCGAGCACGTCCTTGTGGCTGATCGGCGCGACGCCGACGCCGGCCGCGGCATTGGTCACCAGGGCGAAGGCCAGGACGTCCATCCCGCCGTGCCGGGCCACGATCGCCTCCGGCACGGTCGACATCCCGACGACGTCCGCGCCCAGGGTCTGGAGCATCCGGATCTCGGCCGGGGTCTCGTAGCTGGGACCCGGCAGGCACGCATAGACCCCCGGGATGACGTTGATCCCCAGCCGCTTCCCCTCCTCCCGGGCCACGGCCCGCAGCTTCTTGGAGTAGACCTCGGTCATGTCCGGGAACCTCGGCCCGAAGCTGGCGTCATTTGGACCGCGGAGGGGGTTGCTGCCGATCAGGTTGAGGTGATCCGACAGGCAGACGATGTTCCCCGGGCGAAGGTCCGCCCGGATGCCACCCGTCGCCGCCGTCAGGATCACGGTCTTCACCCCGAGGAGTTTCAAGACCCGCATCGGGAACGTCACCACCTCGAGCGGATGGCCCTCGTAGTAGTGGAACCGCCCCTGGAGCAGGATCAGACCGGCCCCGGACGTGCGCCCGACGATCAGGTTCCCCGCGTGACCGGCCACGGTCGGCACGGGGAAGTTTGGGATCTCGGCGTACGGGATCGTCACCGCGTCGGGCAGGCCCTCCGCCAGCTCGTTCATCCCCGAGCCCAGCACGAGCGCCACCGTCGGCAGGGCCGGGATCGCCTTGCGGATGAAGGACGCGGACTCGGCCGCCCGGGCGGCGAGGTCTCCGATCGATTCACTCATAAGAGGATCCCCGCGATGCACGCCGAAAGGAAGTTCGCCATCGTCCCCGCCAGCAGGGCCCGCCAGCCGAGCTCCGCGAGGTCCCGCCTCCGCTCCGGGACCAGCGCCCCGATCCCGCCGAGCTGGATGCCGATCGAGCTGAAGTTCGCGAACCCGCAGAGGGCGAAGCTCGCGATGTCGAACGATCGCGGCAAGATCGTCGCCTTGAGGGCCCCGAGGTCCTTGAACGCGATCACCTCGTTGAGCACGGTCCGCGTGCCGAGCAGGCCGCCGACCTCGCGGCAGTCCTCCCAGGGGACGCCCAGCAGGTAGGCCACCGGCGCCAGCAGCCAGCCCAGGATCTTCTGGAGCGAGGTCCCGACCTGGCCCAGGCCGAGGTTGATGAGCGCGATCAGCCCGAGGATGGCGATCAGCATGGCCGCGATGTTCAGGGCCAGCGTGAGCCCGTCGCGGGTCCCGCGCGAGATGGCGTCCAGGACGTTCGCGTCCTCGACCTCCGACGACGGCCGCGTGTGGCCGAGCGTCTCGGGCTTCTGCGTCTCCGGCAGGAAGAGCTTGGAGAGCAGGATCGTCCCGGGGGCCGTCATGATCACGGCCGTGATGATGTGCCGCGGCTCCACCCCGTAGCCGAAATAGACCGCCATGATCCCGCCGGAAACGTGGGCCATGCCGGACGTCATCACCGTCAGCAGCTCGGACCGCGTCAGCCGCGGCAGGTAGGGCCGGATCGTCAGCGGGGCCTCGGTCTGACCCAGGAAGAGCGACGCCGCCACGTTCAGCGACTCGGCCCCGGAGGTCCCCATGAACCACGCCATCACCACCGCGAAGAGCCGGACGATCCACTGCATCACGTGCAGGTAGTAGAGGGCCGCGAACAGCGCGGCGACGAAGATGACCGTGGGCAAGACCCGGAACGCGAAGACGAAGCCGCCCGGCCCTCCCGGATTTACGAGTGCGTCGCCGAAGACGAACTTGGCCCCCTCGAGCGCGCACCCCAGGACCGACTCCACGGTGCCCCCGGCCGCACGCATCGCCTGGATCCCGGCCGGCACGCGAAGGACGAAAATGGCGAAGGTCCACTGGAGGATCAGCCCCCAGAAGACGATCCGGCCCGAGATCGCCCGTCGGTTCTCGGAGAGGAAGACGGCCACGCCCAGGATCGCGAGCATCCCCACGAAGCCCCGCGCCCGATCGACCAGGTCGACCAGGTCGATCGACTCCGGCAGCGAGAATCGAGCGCTCCAGCCGCCCAGTTGGAGCTTGTATCCCCGACGGACCTCCACCGGACCGGGCTCTACCTTGGCCGGCCCGGCCTCGGGCTGCGGATGCGCCGCGGGGAGATCGGCCGGCGGGGGCCCTTTCGCCTCCTGGGCCGAGGCGACGGTCGCGAGGGGTATCAACAGAAACGCGATCGGCCAGATCCACCGCATTCGGGAGCCCTTCACAGTGGTCGAGTCAGTCCGCCAGGCGATCGATGATCACGTCGGCCGGAGAGAGGGGCTCCGGCCCGATCTGAAAGGCCGATCGGACCGCCGCGACGGCCTCCGTCAGCCGGGTCGCGTCGTTGTAGTGGAGCGTGCAGAGCGGTTCACCGGACTTCACGAAGTCCCCTTCCTTCGCTTGCAGGCAAAGCCCGACGGCGTGGTCGACCCCCTGATCCATGCGGGTCCGCCCCGCCCCCAGGAGCATCGTCGCATGGCCGATCGGCCAGGCCGCCAGCCGCTGGACATAGCCCGACTCGGGCGATACCACGTCCTCCCTGCTCCGGGCCGTCGGCAGCCTCGAGAAATCGTCGAGGCTCGTCGGATCGCCCCCCTGGGCCGCGACGAGCCGGCGGAAGCGCTCGAGCGCCTCGCCGGAGTCAACGACCCGCCGGCAGGTGGTCCGGGCCTCCTCGAGCGACTTCGCCTTGCCTCCCAGGAGGACCATCTCCGCCGCCAGCTCGAGGCTGAGGTCCATCAGGTCCTTCGGCCCCCCGCCATTGAGGCACTCCACGCTCTCGATGACCTCGAGGGAGTTCCCCACCATGAGGCCGAGCGGCTGCTCCATCCGTGTGATCAGGGCGGTGATCCGCTTGCCCATGCTCCGGCCGATGCCGCACATGGCCTCGGCCAGCGCCCGGGCGTCCTCGAGCTTTGCCATGAAGGCCCCGTTGCCCGTCTTCACGTCCAGCACCAGGCCGTCGATCCCCTCCGCCAGCTTCTTGGACATGATCGAGGCGGCGATCAGCGGGATCGATTCCACGGTCGCGGTCGCGTCCCGCATCCCGTACAGGTACTTGTCCGCCGGGGCGATCTCCGCCGTCTGGCCGATCATGACGAGCCCGCACTCGCGGAGCACCCGTCGGTAGCCGTCCAGGTCCAGGTCGGTGCGGAACCCCGGGATCGACTCGAGCTTGTCGAGCGTCCCGCCGGTATGCCCGAGCCCCCGCCCCGAGACCATCGGCACCGGCACCCCCGCCGCCGCGGCGATCGGCGCCAGGATCAGCGACGTCTTGTCGCCGACGCCCCCGGTGCTGTGCTTGTCCACCTTCAGGCCCGGGAACATGGACAGGTCGACGATCGATCCCGACCGCATCATCGCCATCGTCAGCGCCGAGGTCTCCTCGCCCGACATCCCCTTGAGCAGGATCGCCATCAGCAGCGCCGACCACTGATAATCCGCCACGTCCCCCCGCGCGATCCCGCCGACCATCCACTCGATCTGCTCCGCCGAGAGCGTCCCCCCGTCCCGCTTCGCCCGAATGATGTCAACCGCCCTCATGAGTGCCCCCGGGTAGAAAGGCCACAAAACGAATCTGGCCACTTATAAACACAGATTCACACCGATCATTCAGGGAGGTCAGGTAACATGCCCCCGACAGCCTGCCCGATCGCCTCGCTCTCAACCTTACCTTTCCCCATCTCCTGCATTATCTGTGTCCATCTGTGTTCATCTGTGGCTAAATTCCTCTTCGTTCTTTCATCCGTGGCTCACGTGGTCGCGAACTGCCGATCGCCGGCATCGCCGAGTCCGGGGTGGATGAAGCCGACGTCGTTGAGCCGTTCGTCGACCGCGGCGACGTGGATGGCGACCTCCGGCATGGCCTCGGCCATCTTCGCGATGCCTTCCGGGGCGGCGATCAGCGAGATCAGCTTGAGCCGGGGCACCCCGGCGTCCCTGAGGATCTCGCAGGTCCGGACCGCCGAGCCGCCGGTGGCGAGCATCGGGTCGACGACCAGGCCGAGGGTGATCCGCGGCTTGCGGGGGAACTTGTTGTAGTACTCGGTCGGCCGCAGGGTGGCCTCGTCGCGGAAGAGGCCGATGTGCCAGACCTCGGCCTCGGGGATCAGCTCGAGGATCCCCTCGGTCATGCCCAGCCCGGCCCGCAGCACGGGCACGATGCCGACCACGTCCCGGAGCGTCCGCGTCGGCGCCGTGCCCAGCGGGGTCTGCACCTGCCCATCCTTGGTCGGCAGGTCGGCGGTGGCCTCGTGGGCCAGGAGCATGGCGAGCGAGCGGACCAGCCTTCGGAATTCCGGCGGGGCGGTCTGAGTGTCACGAAGCCTGGCGACCTTGTGCTGGACGATCGGATGGGTGGAACAGAAGACCTGGGGCATGCGGTCCTCCCACGGACGGGCTGGAGGGTATCGAGGCGGCGATACGGCTTCGTCGGTACCGGCCGGGCGGGAGGACCAGGTCGGACCATCGCGGCGAATGACGCGGCGTACATCCTACCGGAGAATGGCCTGCGATTCATGGCCCCTCCGACCCGGCATCCCTCAAGTCGCGCCGCCTTGCCAGCCCGCCCCACTCCGAATATCGATCGGAGACCGGGCGCCCCGCCCCGGATCGTGGCAGAGCCTCGCCACGCGTGGTATTCTCGCCAGCGACACGGCTCGTCTGCGAGGACTCTCGCGCCGCGAAGCCCGGAGGTTTCCCATGATCGGAAGACGCAGCAGGCTTCTTGCCGCCCTCGGAGTCCTTCTGTCCGCGCCGATGGATTGCCGGTCGGCAGACCCCGCCGGCCCCAGCGGCGTGAGATACCTCGAGGACGCGACGAGGAGGCTGCTCGAAGGATGCCGGATCACGGCCGGGGACGGCACGACGCTCTACACGCCCGACGGCAAGGCGCACTATCGGGCCCTCTGGACGCGGGATTTCGCCTACATGGTCGAAAACGCCGGCGACCTCATCCCGGCCCGCGACGTGGAGGCGTGCCTTCGCTACCTGATCCGAGCCCAGCGCGACGACGGCACCGTGCCCGACCGCGTCCAGCCGGACGGAGTTGCCGTCTACGCGGCCGGAGCGCCGGACCATCCCGTCGGCCTCGCCAACCTGGACAATCCCGCGTTCCTCGTCATCGCCGTCGACGAACACCTGAGACGCCTGCCGGAGTCGGCCGCAAGGTCTCTCTTCGACGAATGGTCCCCTCAGCTCGACCGGGCGATGGCCTGGGTTCCCCGGAACCCCGGCGGCCTGGTGTACAACGACCCCGCTCGACCTCATTCGCCCTATGGGTTCACCGACACGGTAGGCAAGACCGGCGAGCTCTTCATGGAGTCGCTGCTGGACTGGACGGCCTCACGGAGACTGGCGACGAGGCATCAGCACGCCGGCCGCGCCGACAGGGCCGAGGCCTACCGGCGAGCCTGCCGGGCCATCGAGGAGCACCTCCACGTCCTCTGGGATGACCACGAAGGGGCCTTCCTCGCGGCAACCCGCGATTGCCGACAGGTTGACATCTGGGGGAATGCGTTCGCGATCCACATCGGGATCCCGCTGGCTGACCGACGGGGACGAGTCCTCCACTACCTCGCGAACAACCAGGGGCGCTTCGTCTGGCGAGGACAGGTGAGGCATCTCCCCAGGGGGGAGCACTGGCAACGGCTGCTCGCCCCCGTGGAGCCCGAGCGCTACCAGAACGGAGCCTACTGGGCGACCGCATCCGGCTGGATGATCGAGGCCATCGCGTCGGTCGACCCGCCGAAGGCCCGGTCGATGTTCGAGGAACTCCTCGCCGATTTCCGGTCGGGCGGGATATGCGAGTGCATCAACGTCGGCTATCGCCAGCTCGACAGCTACGTGGCGAACGCGACCAACCCCCTGGCGGCCGCACGCAGGCTCGGATGGTGAGGGATCAGGCGCCCACACGTGAGGCATCACGGGATCAAAGCGAATGAGGACATCATGCGACTGAATCCAAGGGCTCTCGGGATCGTCACCATCGCCGCCCTGACCTGCCTGACGCAGGCGTCACCGGCCCAGCCCGCGGCCGGCCTCGACGCCCGGCTCGACGCCCTGCCCGTGATCGACGAGATCGACACGGCCACGGCGGCACCCGTCCATCAGTTCCCCGAGGCCGCGAGTCGAGTCTCGAACATCCTGGGACGACGAGCCCGGGCCCTCGAGGCCGGCGATGGTCCCAAGACCATGGCCTGGGTGATCGGCAAGGGGAAGGGCCTGAAGGCGGGAGCGGCCTATGTTCTCGAGGTCGAATATCCAGATGACCTGCCGCGCTCGATCTTCATCGCCAACCGCGGCGCGGACCTCGTCCGCGGCTTCGCGACCGGGGCCGCGATCGGCGATGCCCGCCAGCAGTACGTCCCGCCGTCGGCCGAATCGCTGAAGTATCCCCAGTCCAGCAAGTGGCAGACCTACCGGACGATCTTCTTCCTCCACGACCGGTTCCAGGGCCTGTACGCCCAGCGCGATTCCAAACCAGGCGGCCGGCCGTTCACCCCGGCGGACGGCTTCCACGTCGTCGTCTTCCAGACGAAGCGGCTCAATGATCCGCCGTCGCACGGCGCGGCGATCGGCAAGATTCGCTTGCGGGCGATCCCCGACGTGAAGGCGCTCTACGCCGAGGTCGAGCCTCTTCCCGACGGCCTGCCGAAGCGGAGGATCTTCTTCCGCGAGGAGATGGCCGACGAGGCGATCTCGGCGCGCGAGGAGACGGACCGGGGCGTGGCCGACCCGCTCAACTGGCTCCTCTACAAGGCCCGAATGTCGCGCATCCTGGCGATGAACACGTTCACGAAGGACCTCCTCGAGTTCGGTCACAACCAGGGGTGGAAGGCCGGCGACCCGGACTGGATCAACGAGGCCCAGCCCCCTATGACCGACCTCTGGGACCGCGCCGTCAGCCGGATCGGGGCGGAGGGCCTCGATCTGCTCCCCTACTACGAGTACAAGGGCGCGATCGGCCGCAAGGAGGCGACCCCGCCGAGCCTCGGCTGGCAGCGGAAGGCGGAGAAGCTCTACCAGAATCTCCCCAACACGCGGTACTCCCAGACCTGGTGGACCGAGGACCACAACGCCGACCTCACCGATCCGGCGACCCTGAAGGACGTGTTCCGCGTCATCGACGCGACGATCCTCGCGCACAAGGGCCGGGCGAAGTTCGCCGGCGCCTGGTTCCGCGTCCGCGACAATCACCTGCCCATCAGCTTCGCCGAGGCCGCCGTCGCCCGGTTCCGCGCCGCCCATCCCGGGGATGAGCTCGCCGCGACCGCCTCGCGCCAGGCGTTGATATCCTCCTATGAATCCGATCACAAGCTCTACGACCGCTACATCGACTGGTGGCTCGGCGAGCGCCGGCGGTTCCTGGAGGCGATCGGCGACCACCTGGCGGAGGGGCTCGGGGATCCCTCGGTCCGGGTCTGGTTCACCCCCTGGATCAGCGAGCAGATCCCGATGCTCCGCGATCCCGGCTCGGGGGCGAACGGCCACCCGGTGCAGGTGACGACCGACGATGTCCCCTGGTGGGACGCCTTCGTCCGCACCCAGCCGGATTCGGGATGGTTCCGCTGGGCCCTCGCCCCGACGAGCTTCGAGAAGGTCGTCGCCGAGAAGACCTACGCCTATAGCCTGGAATTCCGCGAGAAGATCGGCGCCCCCCCGGACCGTTACGAGCCGTACCACTCCGCCCCTGGGGCCGATCCCCTGCACTACTCCGACAGCACCCGCGCGATGCTCACGTTCCCGATCGGCCGGCTGTTCACGGTCGCCAATCCGGAGCTGCTGGATTCTTATCGCACGAAGGCCGGCCTGACGGCGATCCGCCACTACACGCTCAACGAGGACGACCACGACCGGGCGAAGGGGCCATCGAATCTCCCCTTCGACGGACAGGCCGGTTATGCCTCGGTGGACGTCGATCGCGCCGGTCCGTTCGTCCGACTCCTCGAAGCCCGCGCCGTCGCCGCGGCCGACCCGACCTACCTGGGCTACCTCTCGGCGTCGAGCTTCTCGACCGGGTTCCCGGACCATGTCCGCCGCTTCAACACCGCATACCTGTCGGTGCCGGCCCTCCCCTCAACGGTGCTCTCCGACGCGTGCAAGGACCCCGCGATCGTCGTCCGCAAGATCCCGACGAACGGCCACGGGACCTACTTCCTGGTGGTCAACACGGCGATGAACCCGGCCAGGGACCTGATCGTGACCTTGCCGGCTCGCGGCCAGGTCCGCGACCTGGTTGAGCATCGCGACCTTCACGACGGCACGCTGCGGATCACGCTCGAGCCGGGCGAGTTGAGGAGCTATCGGGCGGCCGAGTGAGGCAGGCCGTCCCTCACCATGGCCAGACGTTGGTCCCGGCCCCTTTCAACCCCGCCTCTGGCGCCAGAGAACGATCAGGGAAGCTACGACCGCCGCGCCAAGGCCATACGGCAGGAGCGATGTCCAAGCGAGAGCCATGGGCGCTGAAGCGTCAACGGATCCCGATTTCTGCTCCTGGCTCTCGTCAAGTTGATCGTCGAGCGTTTTCTCCCTCGCGACCGCGGTCGTCTTCCACCTGGCTTGCTGCTGGCGGTACTGGGACTCGAGCGTGCGAAGATTGGCCGAGATCGGATTGCCGAGCTTCTCCTTGATTCGAAACACCTCGGGGGAAGCGCTCCTGTTGAACTCCATGGTCCTCTCCACCACGCGGACGGAAGTGCGCGTTGTCCATTCCTTGGTCACAACGACCTTCCTGTCGACCAGGGCGGCGAACCCCTGTGACTCTCCGGAGACCGGCATCCAGAGCTGGCTATCACCTACCCGGAAGGTCGCAAGCTTGATGTCACTTCGACCGGTCACGGCATTTTGCGAGTAGCTCTCGGCACGCACGACATGACCATTCCGGCGAAGGTCGATCCAGTAGCGCGAGAAGAGGGAGTCGGGGACTCCCCTGAGCCGAACATCGAGCACTTCGAGCGGGACCTGATCAATTTGATCGTGAGAGACCGAGCACAAGAACGTCCCATCCGCAGCCATCCTCCGGAGCGAGTCCGTCAGGAAGATGGAGCCGTAGCCGTCGGTCAGGTCGACCCTGACATCCTTCGGTTCCCTGTTCGAGTTAGGCACGATTGCCGCATCATCGTAGCGGTGGAATTCCTCGGACTGATGCTGACTTGTCCGCACAGCCACTCCTCGGTGTTCCACGAGATCATCGGAGACTCGGAGGTGGTAACTGTCGACGCGGATGTCGCCGCCTCGTTTCCGGATGAAGACGCCGCTGAAGGACTCGAAAAGCCCATCGTCGCGGACGACCTTCATGTCCTCGGCAACCTTGCCCCGGGCACGCATCTCACCCTCGAATTCACAGCGAAAATCCTGGATCGGCGCCTGCAGAGCCTCGATGGTGTCGAGGAGCTTCTGCACGTCGCCCGGGGCGGAGTTCTCGCCGTTGCCCACGATCGCCAGCAAGATGGGGAGAACGACCTCGATCATGATGCGCTCCATGGGACCGAGAACGACCGTAGGGTCCGTGACTCAAGGGCCTGCGATTCACTCGACGAGCTCGCCGCCGTTTCGCGTACCAAGTCCCCGCCAGACCTGGCGCGTGATCGATTCCTTGACGAACCGAACCGAGCCATCCGCCATGAGGCTGTTCACGCCCCCCGGATGAACGCTCCGGGCCGTGGCGATGCCGACCCAGCCGCCGAAGCTCGAGAGGGCGTCGGGGATGCGTCCGTTCGGCCCCTGGGCATGGCTATAGGCCGCGCATTCGAAGTCGCCGTAGAACCATGTGAAACCGCCATCGCGGAAGGCCGGGAAGTCACGCGTCGAAGCCAACTGGCAGCACTTCAGGGCGTAATCCGCGTCGCGGTCGGTGCAGTCGCTCTGGACCAGGATGTTGCCGAAGTCTCGCGATGGGACCAGTCCGCCGCCCTCGCCCGTGCCGCGGAGTCGCTCGCTGTAGGCGACCGTATGGGCCAACCCGTCGGTGAATGACCTGGCTCCCAGCACCCCGGGGAAGGTGTAGAACCCCGTACCGCTGTCGTAGGTCTGTCGACTCGTGGCGCCGTACGGTCCCACGCCGTAGTTCCCTCGATAATTGCAGCCGTGGGGAGTGGGGCCGGATGCCCCATCAGAAGGGCACAGGAAAACGGCGAGGGTCGTCACGAAGGCCGAGGAGTTCTGCGGGAAGGAGAAGGCTCCAGGCCGAAGGACCGGGAACGTCTCCACCTGGAAGTTGATCGAGGCGTATAGCGCCCATTGATCCAGGTCCGCCAGGAGACGCGTGAAGGCGGAGAAGGGCCGATCGTAGATCCCATAGGCATGGCCGCGGATCGGGTCCACTCGCGGCTCGGACCAGTTGAGCGGGAACGAGCCGTTGCGAGTCTCGTAATTGTGCAAGGCCAGGCCGATCTGCCTCAGGTTGCTCGTGCAGTGCGCCCGCCGGGCCGCCTCGCGAGCGGCCTGCACGGCGGGCAGGAACAGAGAGATGAGCAACCCGATGATCGAGACGACCACCAGACACTCGATGAGTGTGAGTCCATAACGCCGGGCTGCTCGTCGACTTTCCGATGACAGCATGATCGACCTACGATCCTCGTGACTTCCTCGGTGACGGATGACTGCCCATGACGTTCAATCACGTGGAAGCGCTTTCTCGACGGCCGCACCCATTTCGTTGTACGGAAGGTTCGGGGCGATGATCTTCCCGTCCGGGCCGATCAGGATCGCGGCGGGGACATTCTCGTCGTGGATGCCGTAGGCGTCCGACACCGGGTTGGAAAGGCTACCGATAATGGCCTGGGGCCAGGGCTGACCCTTCTCCACGGCGAACTTGCGGGCCGCCTCCGTATCGGGCGCGAGGATCAGGCTCAGGAGGGCGAACTCGGGTTTCTTCCCGAATCGCGCCTGGATGTCGTTCATCCGGGTGATCTGGAAGAGCGACTGATCGTTCCACGGCGCCCCAAAATCGAGCAGAAGGACCTTCCCCCGGAAGTCGGCGGGGACGGAGAGTTTCTTGCCGTCGACCGTCGTAACCTCGAAGGCGGGTGCAGGGTCGCCCGGCTTGAGTACAACGTTCGGCTGGAGGATAAACGTGCCCAGATTCAGCGGCCGATCGCTGCGGCCGCCCGCGGGACGGGGGACGCTGAATTCGCGAACGATCGGCGAGAATGGCCCGGCCTCGTTCCGCCGTTCTGGCTGGGCCACGCGGATCGACAGCCGATAGTCGCCGGGCGGAACATCCTCGATGCGAAAGGAACCGTCGGGTGCCAGGTCGACGGTCTTGCTCAAGCGTCGGGCCTCGTGGTCCCAGGCCTCCGGTGTGAGGCTCCAGTGCGGCATCCATTCCGACCATTCCTTGTCGAGCGAGGTCTTGCCCCGGAAGAGGCTGAGCGGGTACGGGATGAAGGGAGAATTGCTGGTGATCGAAGCATACGAACCGTCCTGCAGGTCAATTGTGGACGACCCTGCCGCGGGCATGACGACCCGGCCAACGACCGGCATCCCCGTGCCGCCTAACTGAACGACGGCCGTTGTTCCGGGTTGCACCTGGACCGCTGCCCCCAGGGACCAGGCGCGACTCTTTTCTACCCGATGAGCCCTGTGGCCCAGGCGAAGGCCGTTCCCCGGGATGACCTTTTCGAAGCGGAACCGGCCATCCGCATCCGTCGTTCCACTCTGGTGGAGGAAGATAACGCAGTAATCCGTCGTGTCGTCCTGCACGCTTCCATCGAGCCCGAGTTCCGCCCTGGCCCCTGGCCTGGTCCCGACCAGGTAACGGCCCTCGATGCGGGCATAAGGCTTCGCCTGGATCATTCCGCTGGCCGTGACGGCCCGGCCCCCGGCGATAGCATAGCAATCGTCTCCCAGGATCAGGACCACCCAGGACTTTTGTTCCGCGGGAATCGGGAACGAACCGTCCGGGCCCGTTCGGACCTCGCGCCCGCTGGAACGTTCGGACTCCACGAGTCCGTCGGAGACCCTCAGGTGATTCTCGTCACGGCTCCCGCGATACACCCTCGCGCCGACGAGCGGCTTACCGTCGGGACGGATGGCGCGGGCCGTTGGGGCCGTACCCGGCCTCGCGGGCGAGAGGAGGATCTCGTAGTCCGAGACCTCGATCTCGTCACTGCGGAAGACTCGAGAGACGAACGGCTCGAAGCCATCCGCGAGGATCCTAAGCCGGTACGCGACGGCGGTTGCCGGGAGATGGACGTTCAACATTCCGTCGACGACGCCAACGGACGTCCGCGGCAAGGCCCCCCAGACGGGCTCTTCCTCATGCCCGAGATTGACGGCCGCGAATTCGACCTTCGCCCTGTCGATGCGTTTGTTCGTCTCGGCGTCGCGTACCACACCATTGATGGAGATCGAAGGTTGGAGCGTGAAGATGAGGTCCGGCGCGGAGGGATCGGTCTTCTGCTGGAAAATATGATGGTATCCCTGTTTGCTCACGTTGATGTGCAAGTCGTCTTCCGGGGCGTCTTCCCACCGGAATCGGCCGTCCTCGTCGGTGTAGAGGAAGACCCCGAGGAACCTCAGCCTGCGCCAGGTATCCACGCAGACAAACGCCCCTTCCACTGGCTTCCCGGCGCCGCTGACGACGCGCCCCTGAAGGGTGCGAGGCCTCCCCAGGCGGATCTCGGTCGCGGACATCCCCGCACGGACTCGCACCGTGGCCTCGCCGGGGGCGTGGCCCGGGGCCTTGGCGATAAAATAGTACGTCCGCGAGCCGAGCTGCCCCGTGCGGAAGGCGCCGTTCGCGTCGGTCGTCACGTCGAAGAGACCATCCCCTTCTGCCAGCTCGCCCTCATGGGACGCCGAACGGACCAGGGCCCCGGCGACCGGATGGCCGTCGGCGTCGACGACCCGACCTACCACGGGGATCCCCTTCTTCATCACCGAGACGGCCTTGCCGGCGCGAAGATCCGCGACCTTCGGCTTCTCCCTGTCGGAAACGTAGTCGCGATCGCTGAGGAAATCCGGATGATCCACGCGGAACCCGAGCAACTCGCCAGTTGTCTCCGGCGCCCCCGACGTCTTCCAGCGCCCGTCCGCCCCGGTGACCGCCCGCAGATCGTAGAGCAGCTCCTTCGGGTCCTTCTTCTTGTAGTTGTGGCTCCAGAGATAAACCGTCGCACCGGCGATCGGCCGACCTTGCTCGTCGCGGACAAGACCGCTCAGCGTCTCTCCGGGCATGAGCTTCAGGGTGTCCCCGTCGGGCACGGGAATCCGCGGCTTGCTGCCCCAGCCATGGCGCTGCATCGCGAAACCGTCGCCCCAGACGTCCACGCCGAAGTCCTGATCCGCGGGACCGGTCGCGTAGCGGATGTCGAGACGGCCCTCCTCATCCGTCACGCGCCAGTCGTCGCGCAAGGAGATCCAGACGCGGACGTTGGCCCTCGGCACGGGCATACCGGTGGCCGCGGACACGACCCGGAGATGGAAGAGCTTGCCGGCGGCGGGATCGGTCGCGGCCTTCTTCGGCCGATCGGCGGCCTTCTGCGCCTGGGCTCGCGTGAGCCGGGCGGCGCCCACGAGTCCGACGGCCAGGAAGACCGTCGCGGCGATGACCAGACGAACCCTGCCCCGCGGCAGGCAGCGAGAGGCGCCCCGGCTGCCGTCGATTCCCCTCAGTCGCCGCGCCAGCCGCGGCGATCGGGCCATCGCCAGCCCGAGCGCCGGGCCAGGGTGGCGGACCAGCCCGGCGGCCACCGCCAGCAGGGTCGCCCTGTAACCGGCCGGCCCGCCCATCTCGTGGATGCAAAGGTCATCGCAGGCCCGCTCGCGGGCCGCGGCCGAGGCCCTGGCCACGAGCCAGGCGAGAGGATGCCCCCAGTAGAAGGCGACCGCCAGCCGCTGGACCAGGTTCCACGCGTAATCGCCGCGACGAATGTGGGCCAGCTCGTGGACCAGGATCGCGTCGATGTGACCGGAAGTCTCGAGCGCGGCCGCCGTCGCGGGGAGGATCACCATCGGTCGCCGCCAGCCGACGGCAACGGGGACGCTCACGCCCGACGACCAGGACAGCCCCACGCGGGTTCGAATTCCGAGCCGCCTCCGCCAGGCTTCGAGCGCCCGCAGCCAGTTGGGCTCGTCCGCGGCAACGGCCTGGCGACGAAGCCGACGCACGGCGGTCAGGCCAAGGCCCAGACGCGTCAGGAAGGCCGCGACGACCAGCAAGTAAGCCGACGCCATCACGATCGCGAGATCCACCGCGTGAGACCGATCCGGAGCAGGTCCCACTCGATCGCTGGTCGCGATCGGGGCCGCGGCCGGAATGTCCATGCGGATGTCTTGCGGCGCGATCCCCTCGAGAAATCGCAGTTGCTGCGGCGGCGGAACCGCGATGACTGGAGGAGGGATCACGGATTGGCTTGCAGAGGCCGACTCGTGGACCGCCGGCAGGCACGCGACCGCCAGCGGCGGCAACAAGACGACCGTGAACGGAAGGACCAGGAGCGCCACGAGCCCCGCGTTCGCCACCGCCGCGGCGATCGTCGGCCGCCTCCGCGTCGCGAGGACGACCAGGCCCACCGCCGCCAGGAGTGCCGAGGACTTCCAGCCCAGCTCGAAGCCCACGCTCGAGATCCAGGCCGGCCACCCGCCCGTCGGAATCTCGTTCATGACCTGCCCCCCTTCTTGCGTCGTTTCGGAGCCGCTTTCCCTTCCGCCCCTGCCGATTGCTTCAGTTTCTCGAGCTGCTCCGGCGTGATGCGCTCGTCCTCGATCAGCCGCAGGACCAGGTCCTCGGCCGATCCGGCGAAGAACCGCTTCAGGAGTCCCTGGAGGGCCTGCCGCTGCGCCTTGCTCCGCTCGACCGCCGCGCGATAGACGTAGACCTTCCCGCGGGACTCGTGGGTGACATGACCCTTGGCCTCGAGGATCCGGAGCAGCGTCCGAACCGTCGAGTCGTGCGGCTCGCCGGGGACCGCCTCGCGGACCTGGTCGGCGGTCGCCTCCCCGAGCCGCCAGAGCGCGTCCATCACCTCCGCCTCACGCTCCGTCAGCCCCTCCGATGCACTCCTCGCCATCGCTCCCGCCTTTCGTTAAATCGTTAACACATCGGCCACGATAGCCGCCGTTTCGGTGCGACGCAAGCCCATCCGTTAAAGATTTAACGAGAATGATCGAGGACGACGATCGTCCGGCGGGCCGGGAGCGAAGCGGGAGTGATCACGTAGGACGCGGTTCCGGTGCGGACCACGGGATCGGCGGGCAGGGCCTCGAGGAAGCGTTCGACGGGCTGGATCCTGAGGTTGATCTTGGGCGTCAGGTAGTGCATCGGGAAGACGAGCTTCGGCCCGATGGCGTCGAGCAGCGGGGGGATCTCGGGGAAGTCGATCGTGGGCGGCCCCCCCGCGGCGGCCAGGACGACCTCCGCTCCACGAAGCGGTGCCAGCTCGTCCTCGGTCAGGGCGTGGCCGAGGTCGCCGAGGAAGGCGACGTGCAGCCCTTCCGCATGAAAGTGAATGATCGTCACCTCGTCCTCGGGAAGCCGCTGGTCGTTCTCGAAGACGTGGACGGCCTGCACGCGGATGGGGCCGATGTCGGCTCCTTCGGGAGGAAGCTCCAGGGCGCGAATGACCTGGAATGGAGGCGTGATCTGGCCGAGGTGGCTGTGGTATCGGTCGTTCTCGTGGCTCACGATCACGTAGTCGGCCGGCTCGTCGATCGGCAGATATCCGCCCGAGTCGGGCGAACGATAGGGGTCCAGGATGATCCGCAGGCCCTCGGTTTCGATGAGGAAGGCCGCGTGGCCGTACCAGGTGATGCGCATGAGTCGTGACCTCGGTGATGGAGGCGGCCGCGTCGCGGGGCGGCCGACTCGTCGCAGCTTACCGTTGACAGGCACGGCGACGCCACTCGACGATGGTCGTCCGTCCGTCCGGGCCGCGCCGGCCCCTCTCACGGAGCCCGCGTCGATGAGCCGATCCGGTAGCGTGCTGACCCGCCAGGTCCGTCTCGAGCCCCTCTTCCGGCCAATCCTCGATCATCCGATGGAAACGATCGCGATCGTCGGGGCAGTCCTCCGCGTCCTGCTCTATGCCCAGGACCGGTCGCTCTGGATGGACGAGGGCTCGCTCCGCGGCAACATCGTGGACAAGGGGGTTTTCGATTTCTCCGAGCAGCTCCAGTCGGATCAGCTCGCCCCGGTCGGCTTCATGATCGTCGAGCGAGCGATCGCGGCCGTCCTCGGCGGTCGGCGCCTGGTCCTCCGGATCCTCCCGCTCGCGTGCGGGCTCGTGTCGCTCCCGCTGCTCCGGGCGCTGGCCCTGAAATGGCTGCCAGGACCGGCCGCGATCCTGGCCATGGCCCTCTTCGCCTTCTCGGCGGACATGGTCTATTACTCGAGCGAGCTGAAGCCGTACGCCGGGGACGTGACGGTTTCGCTGGCGATCCTGGTCACGGCGTCGAATTGCCTGCTACGCCCGGGCGATCGCCGTGCGATCCTCGCCTTCGGGCTGGTCGCCGTGGCCAGCCCGTGGTTCTCGTTTCCCTCGGTCTTCGTCGTTGCATCGAGCGGGGCCGTGCTGGTCCTGGATTCGATCCGAGCGCGGGACTGGACGGCCGTCCGCTGGTTGGCGGCCGTGGCCGTCACCTGGGGGCTCGGCGTTGCCGGATCGTGGCTCTACGCGAAGGTCATGCTCGGTTCGACCACGGGCATGTACGTCTTCTGGGACTTCGCGTTCCCGCCGCTCCTGCCCGCGAGCCCAGGCGACTTCAAGCGGCTGGTCGGGCTACTGCTGGAGGTCCTGGTCAACCCGCTCGACCTTGTCCCGCCGGCCCTGCCCGCGACCTTCGTCGTCTTTCCGCTCGGCCTCCTGGCGATCGGGACCCTGTCACTCGCCCGGCGCGAGCCCGGCGCATTCGCCCTGGTCTCGCTGCCGGTGGCGCTGGCGTTCCTCGCGGCCGGGCTTCGGTCCTATCCCTTCCACGGCCGGCTCATCCTGGCCCTGGTCCCGGGGTTCTACCTCCTGCTGGCAGAGGGTGTCGGCGCGATCGGACGCCGCTTCGGACGCCGCGGCGTCTGGATCATCGCCGCGGCGCTGCTCGTCCATCCGATCGTCTCGTCGCTCGTCGAGGCGTCGCGGAACCACACGCGCGAGTTCAATCGGCACGGGGACCTTCACCGCAATCGCTTCCTGGAATAAGGCCGCGGATTCCTGGGCCGACCTCGTAGGTCGTGGTCGACCGCGTTCGCGGACGCCCTACTTATTGAGGAGGTGCTCGCGAGCCAGGAGGGCGGCGCCCAGGATGCCGGCGTCATCGCCGAGGGCGGCCTTCTCGATCTTGATCGTTCCGCCCGGGTCCGTGATGATCTGGGCCCTCGCCACGTTGCGGACCAGGTCGACCCAGGAGTTGCCCATCGCGTTCACGACGCCGCCGCCGATGACGACGATCTCCGGCCCGAGGACGTTCACGAGCCCCCCCAGGCCCAGGCCCAGGTAGTGTGCGGCCCTCTGGACCGCCTTGACGGCCACGGCATCGCCGGCGGCCACGGCCTCCGCCAGGTCGCCACTCTTGAGCCGTCCCTTGCGTGCGATCTTGTCCCTCAGGACCGTTGGGGTCCCCTTGCGAATGGCCTTGGAGATCCGCCGCTGCATCGCGGTCTTGCTGGCCAGCGCCTCCATGCAGCCCTTCGAGCCACAGCCGCACCGAGGGCCACCCGCCTTCACGATCATGTGGCCGACCTCGCCGGCGTTGGATGTCGAGCCGGTGACGATCTGGCCATCCATGACCACGCAGCCGCCGATGCCGGTCCCCACGAAGGCCGCGATCATGTTCCGGTATTCGCGGGCCGCCCCGAGGCGGAACTCGGCGTAGCCGCCGACCCGCACGTCGTTCTGCACCAGGACGGGCCTGTCGAGATAGGCGGAGAGCTCGGGTCCGATGGGGTAATTCTTCACGTTCAGGTTGGCGCTGAAGAGGATCACCCCCGTCTGCACGTCGAGCGGCCCCGGCGAGCCGATCCCCCCCGCGGCGATCTCCGCCCGGGAGACCCCCGACGTCGCGAGGGCCTCCTCGACGCACTCCTTCATCACCTGGAGGATGGCCGGCCCGCCTTCCTTCGCCGGCGTGTTCCGCTTGCCGCGTCCCAGGATGACGTGGTCGGGACCGACCACCCCGGCCAGGATCTTGGTCCCGCCCAGGTCCACGCCGACGACCGGCGCCCCGCTCCCCTGCCCTGCCATGAAGGCGTCCTCCCGTCGCGTGCCCTCGCCGCGGCAACCGACCCGGCCGGCGATGGGCCCTTCGCTGGCCCAAGAGTCTAACCGCACGCCCCTCGGCATGGTATGGAGGACCGACGAAATGCAGCGCGGTCGATCAGGCGATCGAGGCGGAGGCCGGGACCGCGCCCGGGGCCGGATGAGACTCGGCCAGGATCCGTTCGAGTGCGCCGCCGTCCAGGGTCTCCCGCTCGATCAACTCGGCCGAGATCCGCTCGAGGGTCGCGCGGCGAGTCTCCAGGATGGCCCTGGCCCTGGCCTCCGCCTCGTCCATGATCCGACGAATCTCCAGGTCGATCTCGCGAGCGGTCTGTTCGCTCCAGGGGGAGTCTCCGGGGCCGGAGCTCGTGGCCTCGCGGCCGTAGTTGAGACGGCCCAGCAACGGGCTCATGCCGAACTCCATGACCATCCTGCGGGCGATCTGGGTGGCCCGCTGGAGGTCGCTCGTGCAGCCGTCGGAGACCTCGCCGAGGACGATCTCCTCCGCGAGCGTCCCCCCCAGCAGGCTGCTGATGGCGTGATCGAGCGACGTCCGGGTGTGGAGCAGTCGATCCTCCTCCGGCCGGTAGAGCGTGTAGCCGAGGGCACCATTGCCGCGGCCGATGATCGTGACCTTGTGGACCGGATCGGTCTCGGGCAGGCAGCGGGCAACCAGCGCGTGTCCCGCCTCGTGGACGGCGATCCGCCGCTTCTCCGCGAGCCGGATCAATCGCTGGCGCCTCTCCGGACCGGCGATGAGGCGCTCGATACCCTCCTCGAACTCGGAGAGCCCGACCGAAGTCTTGCCGCGGCGGGCGGCCAGGAGCGCCGCCTCGTTGACGAGATTGGCGAGATCGGCGCCGACGAACCCCGGCGTCATGGCGGCCACCATCTGGAGGTTGATCGACTCGTCGAGCGGCACGGACCTCGCGTGGACCTTGAGAATCTGGGCCCGGCCGATGAGGTCGGGGCGATCGACCACGACCTGGCGGTCGAACCGGCCCGGCCTGACGAGGGCCGGGTCCAGGGTCTCCGGCCGGTTGGTGGCGGCCAGCAGGATGATGCCGCGATCGGCGTCGAACCCGTCGAGCTCGACGAGGAGCTGATTGAGGGTCTGGTCGCGTTCGTCGTGCCCCCCCGGCCCGCCGGAGCCCCTGGCCTTGCCGATCGCGTCCAGCTCGTCGATGAAGATCAGGCTGGGGGCCTTGGCCTGGGCCCTGGCGAACAGGTTCCGGACCCGCGACGCCCCCACCCCGACGAAGAGCTCGACGAAGTCCGACCCGCAGAGCGAGAAGAAGGGGACGCCCGCCTCCCCGGCGACGGCCCGGGCGAGCAGCGTCTTGCCGGTCCCCGGGGCGCCCACCAGGAGGACGCCCTTGGGCGGACGTCCCCCCAGGAGCCCGAACTCGCCCGGAGTCCGGAGGAATTCGACGATCTCTCGCAGCTCGGTCACGACCTCGTCGTGACCCGCGACGTCCTCGAACGTGACCGGTGCCTCGCCGGCCGCGTACAACTTCGGCCGCGACTTGACGAAGGCCATCGCCGAGCCGAAGCCTCCGGACCGGGAGATCACCAGGGAGAGCGCCGCGATCATCAGCAGGAACATCGCGCCAGGAAAGACCAGGGCCTGGATGGGCGACGGCGGCTCCTCGGCGGAGTAGGAACCATCCGGCAGGTGGTCATCGAGGAGCCGGATCAGGTCCTGATCGTGCTCCATACCGACCCGAGAGACCCGGAAGGCGACCGGGGCCCCCGAGCTGTCCCGTTCACGAAGCGTCCCTTCGATGGTCGCGACGCCGACGATCGCCGAGGCGACCTCTCCGCGCTCGAGCTGCTTGCGAAACTGTCCGTAGCTGAGGGGTCGGGCGGTCCCGCTCCCGCGGGACAACGCCACGGCCGCCGGGCCGGCGAGGAAGATGCAGGCGACGAGCCAGAGGGCAACCTTCTGGCGTCGATCCCGCGTCGATCGAGGGCGCTTCATCATCGGGTGCTCAACCGGTAATCAGGGTCTGAACGGCTCAGGACGGTGCAGGGTTCCTCGCGCGCGGCCGGCCCGAATCCGCGTCGGCGGCGTTCGGGGCCGCGGGCCTTGCCAGCGGTCCATGCGGGGTGACGGCGCGGGGCTCGATCCTCCGGGCCTTGCTGAGGTCGATCGCCTCGTCGGCGAGCGTCACCTCGAACTTGCGGTTGCCCGCGAGTTGGAGCGGGAGCCGGACGACGAACGTGCTCCCCTGCCCCAACTGGCTCCGGAGATAGATCTCGCCGCCGAGGAGCCGCGTCAGCTCGCGGACGATCGAGAGCCCAAGGCCGGTCCCCTGGTGCTCGCGGGTGAGGATGTTGTCCTCCCGGCCGGGCACCTTCGCCTGCCGGAACTTCTCGAAGATCGTCTCCCGATCCGACTCGGCGATCCCGATCCCGGTGTCCTCCACCTCGAGGATGACGAAGCGTCCCTCGCCGCGAGCTCGGAGCGTGACCTTGCCCCCTTCGGGCGTGAACTTGATGGCGTTGGACAGGAGGTTGTAGAGGATCTGCCGGACCTTGCCCGGATCCTGCCGCATCAGGGGGATCGCCTCGTCGAGGCGGCATTCCAGCGTCAGGTCCTTGCGGTCGGCCAGCGGCCGCATCAGGTTGACGAGCGCCTCGCTCACGTCGCGGATCGAGAAGTCGTCGATCCGGACCTCCATCTTGCCGCTCTCGATCTTGGCCAGGTCGAGGATGTCGTTGATCATCCCCAGGAGCATCTTCCCCGAGGTCTGGATGTTGTTGGCATAACGCTTCTGCCGCTCGCCCAGCGTGTCGCTGCCGGAGAGGACCTCGGAGAAACCGATGATCGAGTTCAGGGGCGTCCGCAGCTCGTGGCTCATCGTCGCCAGGAAGTCGCTCTTGAGGCGGTTCATCTCGTAGAGGGCCATGTTCGCCTGGGCCAGTTCGTCCACCTTGCGGTCGAGGTCGCTGTTGACGTCGCGGAGCTCCTGCTGCATGGCGACCAGGTTGTGGAGCATCCGGTTGAACGCGTGCGAGAGGTCCTCGAACTCGTCGCCGGTCTGGATCTGGCTGCGGATATTGAGGCGGCCGGCGGCGATCGCGTCCGACACGTCCCGCAGGTGCTTCACCGGCTTGACGATGACGTAGCGGACGATCATGGCGGAGGACCCCATGGCCAGCAGGGCCGTCACGATGGCCGCGGCGATCAGCATCGCCCGGTTGTTGTTGATCGCCTTGTCGGTCTGCTCGGTCGGCAGTTTCACGACCACCGCGCCGGCCAGGTCGCCGGCCTTCGCCAGCACCCAGTGGCCCCCCTCCTGGGCGGGGGGTCGCCAGAGGTGGTTGTCCAGGTGCTCCAGATTCTCCGCCAGGCCGCCGGAGCTTGCGGCGTCCCGGTTGGTGAATCCGCCCAGGTCGGCCGCGTCGCGGCTGTGGCAGTCCATCAGGCAGCTCGACTTGAATGTGACCGCCTGGACGTACTCGTATTTCTTCTCGGTCTTGAGCGTCTGGTCGGCCCACATCGGCGTCCCGTCGGCGAAGTAGAGCTTGTCGCGGGGCTTCCCCGTCTTGTCCGCCGGCTCCTCCACCGAGGCCGCGTGGAGGAAGCGCGTCATCGTCGCGCGCTCGAAGTCATCCTGCGGCTGCTTCTTCGAAGGGTCCGTGGCCCCGTACGGGTAAACGACCCAGGTATCGTAGTTCGGGAACTCGTCCAGGGGACGCAAGTCGCCCCAGAGGAGATCGAAGATGTCCTCGTAATTCTCGTTGCCGAGCTTCTTGTAATGGATGTTCATCAGCGTCTGCTTGACGAGCATCCGGGCCGTCTGGGTCATCTGCTTCTTGACGAGCGTCTCGTTCTTGACGCCATAGATGAAGAAGCTGATGACGACCAGCAGGAAGATCCCCAGTCCGAAGATGAAGCGGCACTTCCGCTCCAGGCTGGTCTCACCGAGCAGGTGCTTGAAGCTTCGGTAGGACACGGAAAGGATCCCTCATCCTGGCGGCCAGGCCCCCCGCGACGGCCGCTGGAAGTGCCGTCGTCGAGCGGGCAGCAATCCCTTGCCCCTTGTCGCCCGGTCCCACGATCACAGTGAGAGGACCATCCAACCTACTCGAAGCCGGGCGATCCGGCCAGACCGAGCGGCCGGCAAACCGTCGATGTGTCCAGGCGATCATTCGGCTCGAGCTATCCCGGTCCCCGCCCTGGCTTTGCTCGTCATGCGGCCTGCTTCGAAGGAATTACTGCAAGTCCTTCTGTCGCAAGGCTCCCAACGCGGTTTCGAATTGGCTTCGCACCCCCGCGCGGGATCCGGAAACCTCGCCCCAGCCGCCATTTGGGAGGCTTCCGAGGTCTGTGGCCGTTCGCAGCAGCGTCCTCGTACGCCAGACGGGATAGTCGCCGGCTTCCTCGATCCCCGCCAGACCGTGGAACGAACCTGCCGCGCCTCGACAACTGGCGGCGGACTCAACGCGCCCGATCGATCTTCCCAACCGCAGCTCACGCAGCGAATCTCCTTCGGCCTGATCGTCGGCTCGTCCGATCGGCGCGTACGAAGCCTCTATAAGGAGAGTGCGCCATATTTCGCGTTTTTCGATCGGACTTCAGAGCCTGCTTTTCATCATGGGCCGGACGCAAGCCACAGGATCGCTAGAATCAGAAAAATCGATCAGGCCGAGGCACCGACGCCGACGAACACCTCACCTCGAACGCTCCCTCTCGGGTCAGACGAGATGGACCGTTTCGGCGTTTAGTCCTCAGCCTCCAGGGTTCGTCAATTCTCCAGAAGACGGCGAGAACTTCATCCACGGAGATGTCGATGGTGAGCCGTCCGGGTCGGATCACGCGAACCGAATCGATGCGGGGCACGTCGATCTCGAGGATGGCCTGATAGGCAAATGAGGAGCGCGGCCAGGGCCTGGTTCTGGGTGCTCGCCGCCACGTGCTCGTAAACGGCCAGGTGTGTGAGGAAGGCCGCCACCTCGCCGGACCCCATTTCTCGGGGATGCCGCTTGCCATGAAAGAGGAAGAAGCAGTGGATCCAGCCGAGATACACCTCCTCGGTGCGGATGGGGTCGTGGCGGTTCCGCATTCGATTCCTCACCTGATCGAGGAGGTTCGGGGGATTCGGCGGTGCTGCATCGATGTGGGAGCCGATCCTTGACGTTGTGGTGGGATCGGGACGTGCCACCTTGTCCCGTGCCACGGAGCACGTCATATTGAAGTCGACAAGTTTGACTTGACTTGTACAAAGAGCCAGAAGGCGTGTCGAGACGCTGGAATCCCGTTCCGAACAACTCGCCCGCCCGACTTGTGCAGAATCGGCGGCCATGTTACGTGGAATTGGGATTCCGTCGAACCACTGTTCGGAGGTCGAGGAGGCGAGCCTTGTTTAATGACCGCGAGCCTCGACGGTGTGCACCGGCAGCCTTTCGCCTCATCGCCCTTATATTAGCCGTCGTTTGTGCGTGGACTTCGCTCGGCTCCCTGGTGGTCTGTCTCTTCACGCTGCCGGAGGCGTGGTTCATGGTCCTCTTGTGGGCGGCCTTAGCGGGTCTCCTCGGGTCATTCGCCGTTCGTGGGCGACTCTTGTCATGACGAAGGGTGTCGGCGTGAGGCCGGCCGAACCTCGCGCTTCCGCGGCCCCGGCCCGCCGAGGCGCTTGCTCGTCAATCGTGACTTTCCCTCGGCGGTCCGGTCCCCTGAGTGATGTCGTTAGGCGGCGGAGACGGAGTCGCTGCGATGTCCTACGAGCGAACTTCCCTCGCCGTGCGCGACACCCTCTGCCGCGTCTTCGCCGAGGTCGACGCATGGTTCGACCGCGACGAGGCGATGCGGGCTTTCCGGCCCTCCTCCGGAGGCTGGTCGGTCGATCAAGTGCTGGAGCACGTCACGCTGACAAATCGCTTTCTCATGCTCACGCTCCGCAAGTACGCCGCCATCGCCGAGCGACGTGCCCTGCGCGGCGACCCGATTCCCGCCCCCGAGAGCGACCTGGAACGGCTGGAAGTTATCGGCGAGCGCGGCAGCTTCGGCTGGCCCCGCCCCGAACACATGGAGCCGACCGGCGTGCCGTCATCCGGCGAGGTCCGCGCCACCTTGAATCGGCAACTCGACGAATGCCTCATCCTGCTGGAGCGGCGGGGCGGCGGGGTCGGAGCGATGTGCCGCGTCACCATGACGGTCAATGACCTCGGCAAAATAGACATGTACCAGTGGCTCTACTTTCTGGCCCAGCACGCGCGGCGGCACTTGCAGCAGATGTCCGCCGTCGAAGCCGAGTACCTGGCAGGTAGAGCGCACACTTGAGTGTTGACAAACAAGTGGTTCCGGCAAGCCGCCTCTGAAATGTCCGGGATTCTGAGGGTGGAAGAGGCGATCGAGACGCATCGGGCGGAGCTGCCCCGATTCGATGGCGAAGGAGCATTGGCATGGTCTCCCGAAAAGCCTCCTTGGTCCTTGCGTTCGCCCTGATCGGACTGGCCGTGACGGCGCCCGCCGCGGAGCCCACCGCGGCCGAGAAGGAGCGTGCAAGGCGCTGGACTGACGAATGGCTCACCTCCAACGCGAGGCGACTCCCGTTCTCCTTCCGGTTCGGCGGGCGGAACTCTCGGGACGTCCTTGCGGGCTGGACGGTCGCGGCCTCCGACCATGAGTTCGCGCCGGGGCGGACGGAACGGACCATCACCTTCACCGATCCCGCCTCGTCGACCGCGATTCGATGCGTCGCGACGATCCGGCGCGAGTGGCCGGCCGTCGATTGGGTGCTCTGGATCAGGAACGGCGGGGCGATCCCGACACCGATCATCGAAGAGGTCCGCGCACTCGATCTCGTGGCCGGAGCCGCGGCCGGCGGAAATCCAACGCTCCATTACGCTCGCGGCAGCCACGCGCTGATCACGGATTTCGAGCCCCTGGAGCGGAGCATCGCCCGGGGCGAGGAGATCAACCTCGCGTCGTTCGGCGGCCGGTCCTCGGATGGGATCCTGCCGTTCTTCAACCTCGCGAACCCCGCAGGCGGCGGCATGATGATCGACGTCGGCTGGACCGGCCAGTGGAGGGCGAGCTTCGATCGGAAGGACACCGAGGGAGTTCGAATCCGGGCCGGGATGGAGTCGTTCCACGCGAGCTTGCTGCCGGGCGAGGAGATCCGCACACCGTCGATCCGGCTCCTGTTCTGGGACGGGCCGGACCGGCTCCGGGGACAGAACCTGCACCGGCGGATGATCCTGGAATGCGACACGCCGCGAGTCGACGGCCGGGTCGTCGCCCCCCCGATCTGCGCCTCGCCGCACGCGGCGATCGGCTTCGAGAAGACGACCGAGGCGAACCTGCGTGACCACATCCGCAAGATCGCGGCCCACCGGATCCCGTTCGACTTCTTCTGGATCGACGCCGGCTGGTACACCTGCGGCGACAACTGGGCCCGGTATGTCGGCAACGTCGACCCCGACCCAACCCGCTTCCCACGCGGCCTGCGGCCCGTCGCCGACGAGGCAAAGGCCGCGGGGATGAAGTTCCTGCTCTGGTTCGAGCCCGAGCGCGTGATGCCCGGCACCTGGCTGGCCACCCATCACCCGGACTGGCTGATTGCCCCGCCCGAGGGACTCCCCGAGGAGATTCGCTACGAGCGAAACGACGGATTCCACCTGCTGGACCTGGGAAATCCCGCGGCCCTGGAATGGCTGAAACAGAAGCTCTCCGGCGACATCGCGGCGGCGGACATTTCGTGCTTTCGCATGGATTTCAACATGTATCCGCTCCATTACTGGCAGGCTGGCGAACCGGCCGACCGCCGGGGGATCCGGGAGGTCCGCCACGTCATGGGGCTCTATTCGTTGTTCGACGCGCTCCGAGCGGAGCATCCCGGCCTCCTCCTCGACAATTGCGCCAGCGGCGGCCGGCGGATCGATCTCGAGATGCTCCGCCGTTCGCTGGTGCTCTTCCGGAGCGATTACGTCTGGGATCCCGTCGGCCTGCAGTGCCAGATGCACGGCCTGGCCCGGTGGATCCCGATCACCGGCGTCGGCGCCGCCAGCCTGGACGTCTACAGCACCCGAAGCGGCCTGGGAAGCCATTACACGCTGGCGGCCGACTACGGTTCGGAGGATCCGGAGACCTGGAAGTCCATCGCTCGGACGGTGGACGAGTCCCGATCGCTCCGCCCGATTTACTCGGGCGACTTCTATCCCCTCAGTAGGTGGAGCATCAAGGACGACGACTGGATCGCCTGGCAGTTCGACAGGCCCGACCTGGGCGAGGGGCTGGTCCAGGCATTCCGCCGGCCGAAGTCGGATCTGGACGCGAAGCGCTATCGACTGCTCGGACTCGACCCCGGGGCGCGGTATGTGTTCACGAACCTCGACGATCCGACCTCGGCGACGCATCTCGGCCGCGACCTCATGGAGAGCGGCCTGAGTGTCCGGATCTCGACGAAACCGGGAGCCGTGGTCCTGCGCTACCGCAAGGGTCCGCGGTGAGCGAGCGGGGTTTCACCGCTTTGTGGCCAGGTCCCGACGTAGCAGCTCGAAGAGCGTATAGGGGTCGACGAAGACGATGTCGGGCCGTACTTTCCTGACGGCATCGATGAGTTGCTTGTGAGAGGTCGGCGACCAGAGGATCGTCCGGAAGATGCCGAACTGGGGTCCGGGCTGATCGGTGGGGAACGAGTCGGCCACCTGTCGAACGCCCTCGACCGGGTTGGCCAGGTCCGGGCCCATCCGCAGGAAAGGGACGCCGTCCGCCAGGGATTTCGGCGGCAGTTTCTGCCCGACCACCCCGGACTTCGAGAATCGAGCATAGGCCGACCGGACCTCGGACGACATCGCCGGGCCATCGCCGTCGATCACGAAGCCGGTGATCCGCAGGTCCCACCGGCGATAGCCCTCGGCACAGAGTCGCTCCCAGGCCGCCAGGTCGGAGGGCAGGTTGCTCCACCTGCGGGGCGGCACGAGATGGCCCGGATTCAGGTAGCCATATCCCGAGTCCCCCGCGATGAAGAAATCGTTCGGGGTCGCCGTCGCGCGGGCGTGGATCAGGCCGACGGGGAACCGCCTGGCGAGCGAGGGGTTGAACGCCCAGCCCAGCGGGATCTCTCCGCGCGCCGGGTCGTCCCAGATCTCGGGCATCCTCTGATAGAGCCACGCGGCCGCGTCGTAGTCTCCGACGTAGAATGCGGCGTATTGGTGCGCCACGACCTTGCCGTCCGCCTCGAGGTAGCCCCGCCCCCGCAGGGTCGCCTCGGTCGGGAGGTTGCGCTGGGGATACCGATCGGCGAGCGGGGCGTGGCTGAAGACCGAGGCATTGGCCATCGCGTGCAGGCCGGGGGCATCGGCGTCCATGAAAGCACCGAAGCAGGAGAGGATATCCGCATATCGCCACTCGGTCGGGACGCCTTCATGCTTCCCTCCGGTGAAATTCGTATATTTCTGATCCCAGGGCGTGAATCCGCCGACATGAATCGGCCTGCCCTTCGCGGCCGCGTGGGCCGCCCCAAGCATCGCGCGCAGGGTCCCGGCGTCCGTGCCCGGCTTCTGCCGGGGATCGTCGTTGGGGGCCTCGTCATCCCACGGGCCCAGGTCGAAGAAGAACCCGCGCCGGGCGATGTAGTAATCGTGGTTCGACAGGAGCGTGTTCACGGGCGCGGCCTTCGCCTTGCCTTCGAGCCACCAGGCGTCGGGATAATAGGCAAGCAGCGTGGGATCGCAACGGCCCGTCTTGAGATAGCGGTCGACGGCCCAGAGCGTCGCGTCGCACTTGGCGCTGCCGGTCCGCTCGCCGGTGAACATGGGCGAGCCGTCGTCCTTGAGCAGCCTGAGCTTGACGGGGAGCCGCGGACCGGAGGACTGTTGCACCAGGCGATCATAGAGTGATCCGGGGCTGGGATCGAACCGGACGGGGAGCAGATCCTCGACGCCCGCGACCGTGGACGCGACCAGCGCCGTCGCCGGCACGCGCTCATCCCAGACCACGACCCCCTTGATCACGTCCCGATGCCGTTTGACCAGCTCGATGAGATCGTGCCGCTCGCGCACCGCGGACTCGTGAAGCCACTGGCCCCGCTTCCTCAGCAGGTCCAGCCAGTAATGATCGATCCGGCCTCCCTGGCCCACGAGGAAGACATAGAGCCGGGGAGCGTCGCGATTCACGAGTCCTTGAAGCGCGCTCAGGGCGTGCAACTGGTCCCAGAAGGCGCGCCGCTCCTCGAGCTTCTGGGCGTCGAATTTCAGCAGGGGCGTGGCGTCGAAGACCTCGATCACACGAGGGGGCGGCGCCGTCCCGGCCGGCGGCGAGAGTTGCACGAGAAGGAGGAAGCCGGTCAGCAGGAGGAGGGGGGCTCGCCTCATGGGAAGACTCACTTCGTCGATATCGTTCCGGTCTGGGTGTCGTCATCGACTCCATGGGTCGACCCTAACACGTCCCGCCCGCCCGTGCCACGGGGGATCAAACATGGAGACGCGATGATGCAATGGTGTGAGGCGATGTTCCGGGATCGCGAGGGCGTCGCCTCAGGGCTTCCTCTTCGCAAGTGCCTTCAACGAATCCAGGAGCTTCGTCCCGACCGGGCTCCCCCAGCCCGTGGTCATGTCCCAGCCCACCCTCGCGTCGTAGCCGAGATAGGTCGGGATCTGGTGACCTTCCAGGTCGATGTGGCTGGAGACGTTGTTGCCGGCGGTGACGTCATGGGTGGAGCCGGTGCCCCGCAGGTCGCCATACAGGAGGGTGTTGTAGAAGCCGACGTTGCGGCCCAGGAGCTGGTTGATCCGGGCGGCGAGGCCGGCCCAGGCGGGGGCCCCCGCGCTCGTGCCGCCGTCGTAGAGGAAGCGGCCGCGGGCATAGATCAGGAGGCCGGTGTGCGGGTCGGCGATCGAGGCCACGTCCGGATCGGCACGCCCGGTCGCGTGGCCGGGGTTCGCGGACCTGGGGTCGTGGCCCTGGTCGACATGCTTCTGATAGTCGGGCACCCCGAAGTGCGCGCTCACCCCGCCCCCCGTCGATCCCTTGTCGCCGATCAGATAGCCATTCTCGATCGTGTACGTGTTCCAGACGGCCTCGTCGTCGATCGGCGCCCCGCGGTCGATCGACGTCCCTCCCACGGAGGTGACCCAGGGGCTGACCGACGGAAACTCGAGGTGAGCCAGGCCGTCGGCGATGCCCCGCGAGGATCCGTAGTCGCCGGCCGACGTGAAGACCGACACGCCCATCACGGCCGCCTCGAGGAAGGCCCGAGACGCGACGTCCAGGTACATCGATGAAAGGTAGGCTTCCGGGATCGAGTCGCTGATCGAAAGCACGTCGAGCTGGTGGTCGTCGTCGTGCACCGCGTTCTGGATCGACTGGAAGAAGTCCCCCGAGCCGCCCCCCGCGGCATACACGACCAGAGTGGCACCCGGCGCCAGGGCCCCGACGGTCTCGACGTCAAGATAGAGCTCGTTGTCACCGGCCGGCGTCCCCTGACCGACGGTGAGGATCGTCGGCGCGGTGATCCCCTGGGAGGTGAAGAAGGTCGCGAAGTCGCTCCTCGCCGCGTCGTCGACCACGCCGGCAACCTCGATGATCCCGATCGTCTGCCCCGCGCCGGTCGCCTCCGGATACGCGTACCGGGCCTCGAGCTCCGACGGCGTGTATCCGTGTTCGCTCCCCTCGATATCATCTCCCGAGCCGGGGCCACCCGGTGCCGACGACGTGAGCCCCGCGGTCCGCACGCTGAAGACCCCCTGGATCGTGTCGTGGAGTGCGATCGGGACGCCGATTTCTCCCTTGTAGACCCAGGGGCCGTTGACGGAGTCTCCCCCCTTGTAGAGGGTCGTGCCGAAGGCGTTCTCCAGGTTGCTGACCATGCCGGAGACCCGAATCAGCCTCGTCGCCAGGTCCACCGAATCGACCTGGAGCCCCTGCCCTTGGACCCAGTGCGTCACCGCGGCCACGTCCGAGGGATCGGCCCCGTACTTCGTCGCGAACGCGGCACGACTGAGGAAGTCGCGATCCGCGAGCGACTGGTAGGCCAGCGATTCGAGCGACGGAAGGCTCGCCGAATCGGGCCGGGGCCGGACGACGATTAGCGCGTCCGCCGTGTCCTCGGCGCGGAGCCGTTGGAGGTTGTCCGAATCGTGGACAGTCGGCAAGGCGCTGCCGGCGATGGGCTTCGTGGCGGTCGCATCCGCCTTGATGAGCCGGAGAACATGGCCCAGGTGGGTGTAGTACCAGTCATTGAGCGACCCCGGAGCCCCGAATGGTCGGATCTGCACCCCTTCGGGCACCACATGCCCGTTCGAGTCCACATGGCTGGGTGTGATCCCGGTCGAGTCGATGATCAGGTTCTGGTCGACGCCGTTGGTATCCTTGCCGTAGGCCCCCAGCCAGGTGATGGCGTGGGTCGCCTGTTCCGGGTGGGAGTCATCGCCGTCGATGATCAGGATGTCGCCCGGGAGGAGCTGGGAGACCAGGTCGGCGTAGCTCGACCAGTGTTGGATGGTCTGGATCGCGACCCGATCCGCGAGCGTCGCGGGGATGACGGTCCCGTTGGGGTTGGACGCGCTGATGGCGGCCTGCTGACCCGTGTCGCTGTTGATGGAAACGCCCAGGGCGTCCGCGTAGGCCCAGGCGGTGAAGTTGGTGCAGTCCACCCCCTGGCTCTGCTCGCTCACCGTCGAGGTCGCATTCCAGGTCGAGCCCTGCTGGGGTATCCAGGTGGGATCGTGATGATGCTGATAGTCGACGCCGAGCACGCTCATGTACGCGGCGATCACGCGCTGGCGGAGCCAGTCATTGGACGCCCCCGCGGGTACGGTCGGCGGATCGTTCGTCGACCGGGCCGGTCCCCATCCGCTCGTGTCCGGCGCGACGATGGTCCGATTCCAGAGGCCGGCATCGAAGCCCGCCGGTGCCCCGCTGAGGTCGATGCGATACGGCGAGGTATAGCTGATCGAGGGGTAGTCGATGAGGTTGACCCCGGCCGCGGCCCCGCCTCCCGACGCCGCATCCTTGTTGGACTGAAGGGGTGTGAACGCCGCCGATCCGTCCGACAGCGGTTCGACGTAGGTATCGGCCTTGCTGGGCAGGAGGTCCGCGCCCAGGCCCTGCACGATGAAGGAGGCCGCAGAACCGGTCGAGGCGAAGAGGATCGTCGGGGTGACCGGTCCGTTGCTGTAGGGGAACGGGGTGTCCAGCCCTTTCAGGGTGCTCCTCTGGTACACGTAGCCCGCACCGAGCGGGACGAGATCCCCGCCCCCGATCGTCGCGGCCGGCTGGAAGACTCTCTCGTGCGGGTCCCCCCAGCTCTGGATGGCGGCACGAGATTGGTTGCGGCCCACGCGGCCCGTCTCCACAATGGCCCCCGGCGCGTTCGTCGATTCCACGATCGTCAGCCGGGCCGTCCCCGCGCGGGCCTTCAGCGGCTGTGTCGGCCGGAGCCACTGGGCGACCGAGGTGTCATAGACCGACACCTGTCCGTTGGCCTGCGAGGCGACCGCGAGGTCGTCCCGGCCGTCGCCCGTCACGTCACCGACGGCGAGGCTCACGCCGGCCCGTCTGGCGACGGGGGGCGAGGCGAAAGTCTGGTCAAGGGTCCAGCCCGAGCCGCCGAGCGAGAACGCGGCCAGCGGCCGCCATCCGCCCGCCGTGCCAGCGGCCGCGACGACCAGCTCATCGCGACCGTCCGCATCGAGATTCCCGGCCGCGATGCTCAGCCCGGTCGCCCCTCGAAAACCGGGCAGGAACGCCGGCGCGACGATGCACGTGGCCGTGACGCTCGCGTTCACGGGCGACGATCCGTCCACCCGGAAGGAGTAGACGGCCACCTTCCCGGTCCGGGCGGACGCGACGGCCAGCTCCGAGACGCCGTCGCCGTTCAGGTCCGCCATCGCGATCCGCAGGTCCCCGCTCGACCGGGCCAGCGGATTGTTCCCGCTGGTGCCGCCCGGCGAATAGAGAGGGTTCTCGATGGTGGCGAGGATCTTCGGGGCGAAGCCCGTCGACGTCTTCGCGGCCTGGCCCCACCCGCTGTAGATCGTGACGAGAGATTTCGAGCCCACCCGCGAGGCGACGGCCAAGTCCGCGACCCGGTCGCCGTTCACGTCCCCGATCGCCAGGGCATCGACGCCGGAGCTCCCCGTCAGGCCCGCCGATGCAGACATGCAAAGCCGTATCTCCAGCTCGTCCAGGGCCAGACGGAACCTTCGACGAGTCGCTCTGTTCCGAAGTGGGTTGAGGCTGGGCCTGAGAGACTTCATCGAGATTCCTCCTCCGGGGATGAGCGTCGGGCCATGTCAGCAGCCTAGAACACGCTCGATCGCTAGGAGGTCTCCTCGCCGCGAACCGTCGGATCAAACCCGTCGGACTTCAGGAAAAATTTACAAAACGGCGAGTTCGCCTCGGAATTTCGGGAGGAAATGGTATGACCAGTCCGTATGGCCAGGGATAGGTATCCCCGGCCGGCTGATCCTGTTCCGAGGCCACCCCGCATGATCGGTGATGTGCGACGGATTCGAGGACGAAGGCTCGGGATCACCGTGTCGCTGGTCGGTCTGTTGTTCGGGCAGGCGGGATGCGCGGGGATCCGGGAGACGTCGTTCCGCTGGCCGTCGCGGGAACGCCCGGCCGAGCTCCCCGCGGCCTCGCCGCAGGCAGGGCCTGCCGCGTCCCAGCCGTCCGCCACGGCCCAGGATCGCCTCCCCCGCGTCGCGTTGCCGGACGTCGAGCAGATGATCGATGAGCTCGACCGGATGATGACCTCGAACGGGACGATCGGCGTGAAGTCGCCGGACGTCTGGGGCCAGGATCGGCTGTCCAAGTTCCGGTTCGAGTACGAGACCCAGATGTCGGAATGGGTCAAGTCCAGCTTCAAGGGGGACATGAACGCACAGTTGCGCCGGGGAGAGTCCGAGGCGCGGAGGCTCTCGGTGGCCGGGGCGTTTCAGCCCGGCACCAAGACCGCCGCTGGCGGCTCGACCACCCAGACGGCCGCGGCGACGGCCACCACGGCGTCGATCTCCGCCGAGGCCCCGACGATGCCGAACCTGTCCGGCGACAAGCTCCCGGTCTCGCTCGAGCCGACGGTGGTCCTCGACGAGCATTCCAACTACCTGAATCACCTCAACCAGTTGCGCCGGATCAATGCGGGTGACGACCTCACCGACCGGCCGGGGTATGGGCTGTACCTGGTCCGGATCCCGGTCACGCTCTCACCCGGACCGAAGAGTCGACGCGGCCGGGGAGCGATCATCACCGTCTCCGCCAAGTCCCTGATGACGCGCGAGACCATGCGGAACACCCTCCGCAACGCGGTGATCAACGAGACGGTGAACAACCTCAGCCAGGCGATCGCCAGCAAGGCCGACCCGGAGAAGGGGGCCTCGTTCTCCTCCGCGGGGTCGTTCTCGCTGCTCGCGTATGCGGACACCGAGGTCTACTACGGGAGTCGAAACATCGCGCTCCTGCTCCAGGAGGCGGAGCACCTGCTGGCCCGCGACTTCGCCGACGAGCCCCATCATCGCGACGCCCGGATCGCGGAGTGGCTCCGGAGCGAGCTCGAGTCGTCCTATCACCTCTTCGAGGAATCGGCGGGCCCGGCCCGGTCGGGCCAGCGGATGGCCGCCGTGGATCCGCTCGAGGAGCTCGGCGAGCTGCTCGTGCACCGAGACTACCCGAAGGTGGCCGCCTTCCAGTCGAGGGTGATGAGGGACGGGATGGTGCGGCTTGCGAACGGCGACGGCGGCGTCGCCAATCCCGAGGACGCCCCCACCCTGCGGAAGCCCGTCACCGAGTTCCTCGGCTTCGCGCTCCGGATCCAGGCGGCGGCCGTCAATCGCCGGCTCAAGAAGGACATGCTGGAGCAGGATCCGAACCTTATGAAGCAGGTGAACCTGAAGGACACCAGCTTCTTCGACCCCCAGGCGCCGCAGGAAGTCATCCGGCTCTTCGAGAAGTACGTCGATGCGAAGTGGCCCCTACGGGTCTACGCGATCGAGCCCGTGATCGCCCAGCAGAACGTCGCGGACGCATTCGGCCGTCGTAGCCAGTCCAGCTTCGAGCTCGCCGGGGCCGGACCCGTCGGCCCCCTCCGGGCGCTCGGCGGCGTGGCGTCGGCGGGCTTCGCCTCCGACAAGAAGGTCGCCGAGGACGAGACTGCCATCCGCCTGAATCCCACCATGGTCGGCTTCGGCGCCGGCGAGAACACGTTCGGCTGGGTCTTCTATCCGCGGATCCAGACGATGGCCAGGGGGCGAGGCCTCTTCACCTCGATCGCCCTGCTCGCCCGCGGGGATTTCCCCGATGGCTCGGGGAAGGAACAGAGCATCGAGCCGGGCCAGCGCGAGTGCACGGCGCTCATCGTCATGCCCAACTTCGTGCCCAAGCTCGAGTTCGTCACGGTCGCCAACTGGTTCAAGACGAGTGAGACCAGCGACGGCCAGAAGTCCGATCTCGAGAAGTCGTCGACGCTCGCACGCAGGCTCGTGGTCGCGGAGAACGCACTCCAGCGGGCCAAGGTCGAGGGGCAGTATCGTCCCGAGGAATTCCAGATCGCCATGGAGCGGATCAACCAGCTCAAGAGCCTCATGCCCACCCAGCGTCTCGTCGTGAACGTGCCCTTCACCGGCGACCTCAACGACTCCCGGATCTTCTGTTCGGAAGGGGGCCAGCTCCGGCCGATGCTCGTCGCCTGGCACGGGCGGCCCCCGGAGCAGGGCGAGGAATCGACCATCCTGATCGAGGGCAAGAACTTCAGCGTCCACGACACCCACATCATCGCCGGCGGCAAGCCCGCCAAGTCGATCCTGGTCAGCCGCAACGTGCTCGAGGTCACGATCACCCCGGAAGCCTGCCCGATCCGCAGCGACGAAAACCGTGAGTTGCTCCTCGACATCACGGCCGCCACGCCCAACGGTGTCTCCAATCACCTCCTCCTCCCCATGCAACCCGCTCGCGCCGATCGCAAGAAGCCCGGGAGCGATGCTCCCGCGGAGAAGGTCGCGAAAGACGACGGTAAAGCCGCAGAGAAGTTGACGAAGGACGATGGCAAGGGCGGCAGCCCTCCCGCCATTCCCCCCCTGATTCCCGCGAAATCGGTGGACCCGATCGTCAAGCCGTCGGCCGCTGAGGATACCGGGGAACCGAAGAAGAAGTGAGTGGGGTCCTCGGGAGATCGGAACTCCCTCAGGCCTTCAAGGCGCGACCCTGGCGTGGTTACCGTGTGTTCAGGGCCGCCTCGACCGCTACACCCCAGCGCTTGTGGGCCTGATGGACCAACCCGAGGCGGGTAGAGTTCGGCCGAATTCGTACGACGGCGTCGAGGAATGCGCCCAGCCGCCAGGAGCGATCCACGAGTTCGACGGGCGCCACGAGCGTGTGTTCGGCGTCGAGAGCCAGGGCCCCAGAGAACACGTCCGCGTCGAGGTCGGCCAGGGGCAAGTCGATGTGCGCCTGGATAATTCCGGCCAGTTCCCGCCTGCCTGCGTCATCGGCGAATTCCTCGAGGAGGCAGTAACGGACTGGGTCGCGGAAGTCCAGGTCGGGGCCTCGCAATAGGTCGGGGTCAATGTCTCGGCCGATCTTTAGGCTGACCGTCTGCCACAGATCCTCATGTTTGTAGAGCGAATCGACGACACTAAGGACCGCGCGGGTCGTGAGCTGCTTCCTCTCCGCCTGACTCTCGACGGTCTGGAGAAGGTCCTCGAACAGGTCGCGGGCCCTCCTGAGCTTCTCGATGTGCGCCATTCGGTCGAGGAGCTCACGCCGCAACGGCAACAAGGACGGAGCGAGATGGAAGATGTGAGGGTCGCTCAGATCATAGGCCAGCGTCAGGAGCTGAAGGCGGTGGTTCAAGACGGCGGACCTGGACCGATTCCGGGACCGTTCGTGCCGGTCCAGCAACGCAGTGACGCCGAATTTCATGACGTTATGCAACGTCACCGCAGGCTTCACCAGCAGGAGGCCCATCGCCAGAGGATTCAGCCCGGGAAAGTCCCCTTCGGGGCGGGAGATCATCGGGAGGGGATACACGTAGTAGTCAAGCAGCCGGGAGGCCACTCTCTGGAGCGAGTCGAGGGGCTGACTGAGCAGCACGGCGTCGTAGTAGAACGACTTCGCCGCGGCCTCGAGCTGGCCGCTCGAGATCGGATGGTCGGGCATGGTCCCGTCGCGCAGAAGTAGGGCGGATAGGCGCTCCCACTGGGCGCTGCCGAAGAGTGCTTCGAGCTCCCATTCCAGCGCCGGCGAGGTGGTTGGGCCGCCCAGGCGTGATCGGTCGAGGGCTTCTCGCCGGTCGAGGAATCGAATCGCCTGGCCGAGTTCCCGGTTGCGAACCAGCCGCTGGCCCGTCTTCTTGTAAGCGCTCAGGAAATGCTCGACGGGGAGGAGCACGACGTCCGACGCCGGAACGGACGGCAGGGAGGCGAACCGCATTAGCGCCGCGGCGGCCGGCGGCAAGTCGTCGATGTCGGGTTCGATCGAGGAGTAGGCTTGATTCAGGTCCGCCAGGGCGAGACCCGCACCATCCTCCGGCTGGCGGATCCAGAGGAGCCGGTGGTACATCGCCTCGGCGAGAACGGCCGACGGGCCGGTCCCGAAGTACGGCACGGCCAGGTCGCTGATCTTCCGGGCCTCCCCGGCCGAATCCTCGATCATGAGCTTGAGCATGGACCGACGCAGATCGCGGCGGTGGCGCACGCGGTCGGGGCCGTCGAGAGTTACCAACCACGAGTGGCCGGCCAGCTCGTCGAGGGCGAGGCGGGCCTCGACCTCGGTCATTGAGGGGAGATCAAGGGCCGGTCCGAGGACGTCGCGGATCAGGCCGGGAGTCACGAACCGGAGAATCAGGCCCGGCGCGGCAATCCTGCCGATCAGTCCGGAGCCCAGTCTGGCCAGCACCCTCCGGTAGATGATCCCGGCCGAGAGCTCTCGGCTCCCCGCACGCAGGTCGCGTTCCAGGGAGTCCACCGAGACCCGTCCGTCGATCGCCAGCCTGGCCAGCAGCCGCAACTCCAGCGGGCGCCGAGGCAGCCAGTCGGATCGGGCTAGAGCCTCGGCCAGCCCGGCCGGCACGCCGGACTTGCTCAGGAGTCTTCGGGACGCCCCCACGGGTAGGACATCGAGATGCAGGACGGGGTCGCCGGCCCGGTCCAGGAACGGGGCAAGGGAGTTGTCGAACAGCCGGCCGGAGAAGAGAACCTTCAATGGGATCGGCGCGAGGATGTTGCTGACCGTGTCAATCCAGCTCAGGAGCGCGTTCTGGGAGTCGCTGGAGGAGAGTATCTCCAGAGTGTCGAGCACCATGAGTACCGGTCGGTCCTCGACCCCGGCGTCCTTCAGTGCAACTCGGATCTGAAAAAGGAGGTCGTCCGTCGCCTGAGCATAACCGAGAGATTCGAGGCCCGCGTTACTCTGCTGAGCCGCCCAGTCACGGCCCCGGCGGAGCGTGCGGCGTGCCTCGCGGAGCTGGTCCGCCACCTCCGGATACTGGAGGCCGATTTGCCGGGCCATTTCGGTGCGAAGCCAGACGGTGTCGGCGGCATCGATCCCGGGGCGGTCGAAGTCGAAGACGACGAGGTTGGCCGTCCGGTCGCGATGGACACCTCGGAGGAACCGGGCCAGGAGCGCCGACTTGCCGGCCCCACCCAACCCGCTGAGGACCATGGCGGTCCACCCCGGCGAGGATTTCGGTGCCGCGGTCAGGAAGTCGCGGAGCGTACTCAGCTCGCGCTTGCGTCCCACGAAGGGACCGTCCAGGGTCAGGAATTCCCGGACGAACGCACCGGCGTCCAGCGTCCTCTCGATTTCGGCGGCGTCCGGCGCCGGCAAGCCGGCGGCTGCCAGGTCCTCGGCGATCAACCGGAGGCACCGAAGGTCGTCCGGCGACCGCCGACGCAACGACAGTTTCGGCCCCCGGCTCAGGGCCAGCCGCAGCAGCGTCCCGTAGTCGTCGGTCGCGGGGAGCTGCCGTTGGAGCACCGCTTTCAAGCGACCGGCCTCGGAGAGTCCCCGCAGCGCGGCGGCGCGGACCGCCGGCCTCATGATCCACCTCACCCGCCCGCCCGTCGTCTCGACGGTGAAGTTGCCGACCGCCCGGTTGAGGACGGCCTCGCGGATGGCCGGGGCATCGTCCGCGGCGAAGAGATCCTGCGGCTCGAACCGGCCGGCGACGGCGGCGAGTTCCTCGAACTCCTGGACCCGAGTCTTCACCTGATCCTCGGGCAGCTCAGGGGGTCGGGGTTCCTCGACTTTCGACGGGGCGATCTCCGGGCGCGGCGAGTCGGGGGACGCAGCCCGCCGACTCAGTAGGCGGAGGCGCCGGTCGACCTGGTTCGCCAGTTGGGTCATCAGGGTGTCGTTAGGCACGGAGGTCTCCGGTCAGTCTTCTTGGGACTCGGCGGCATCCAGGTAATCCTTGATCGCCAGGGCCACTCGAACGGCCAGGTTCTGGGCGGCGGTCGGCCGCCTGGCCGGGTCGTTCCAGAGCTCCAGGTAGTCCTGATGCAGGCCCCTTGCGCGGGCGGGGAGGCCGAGCGCGCCAGGATCCAGTCCGACCTGGACGACTCTCTGGCGGAGGTATTGCAGCACGTCACTCCTGGAGATCGCCGAGACGGAATGTATCTTCGCGGCCAGCCGGAGGTCCTCGGCCAGGTTCCCCTCCATCCCATCGAGGAGGAACCGCAACCACGGGTTGGTCAGTGCTTGCTGGTACAGCAGGTAGAGCACTTGAGACGTACCCTCGCCGAACACGCGGCAGGAATTCAGGTCCCTTAGGATCACCCAGGCTAGCCGGCCCTGCCGGGCGGCATCAAGCCTCGCGATGATGGCCGGCACGAGGACATCCTTGTACCAGTTCGAGCGAGTCGAATCCGTCTTCTCCGCGGCCGGGAGGGTCGGCAGCTCCGAACCGGCCCGGCTGCAGAGGTGTCGAGCGAACTCCTCTGCCGACCGGGCCACGTCCACCGGAGCATCGAGGGGGAGCTTGAGGTGGTTGGCGACGGGCAGCACGACCTCAGCGGCACGAGCCCGCCACGTCTTGCCCGAGCCGGGGTATCCCTGGACACTCACGACGCGGGCGCCTCCCGGCAACGCCGCGGCCCACAGGTCGGTCAGGAAGCTCCCGCAGCCGAGGACGAGGTGATTTCGAAATCGTTCATCCGGATAGGCGTCTCCCAGGGTCCAAATCGGGGCCTCGGTCGGGTCCAGGGGCGGTAACTTGTTCGGGTCATCGTTGATCGTCTTGCAGATGGCCATCGTCGGCACCCCTCGGTTGACGGCCCCCCCATTCCCACCCCCGTTCTGCCACACCCCCTGATGCACTCCGAACAGGTTGAAGTCTTGGTCGAGGCACGGCCCGCCGGAAGCACCGTGGTTGGCATTGACCGAATGCAGGAACCGCAGGCGCGGCACGAACTCGCGATCGGCGGCGCCCGCCTCAACGATCTCGTGATCGTGGTATCGCTGCGCGGCGCCGTTCGCGTACTGGAAGATCGTGACACGCGTCCTGGCCCGAGGGACCGGGATCCGGGCATCCATCGGAGCCCAGCTCCGTTCGAGCCCGATCGGCTCGGCGAGCCGGATGATGGCGAAATCCCATTTCCCGTCGAGTTCACCCCGATCCGCCGGCAGCGTGTTCTGGAGCTCAACATCGTGACACGGCCGGAACATCGGGCACCAGTTCCTATGGGGCCGGACTTGCCGGGCAGGGTGATAAGCCAGGCCCTGACTTCGGGGCAGGGCGACGACGTCGAAGTCGATCCATAGACGCCCGGTCGCGTCCTTGATGGGCGCGTACCCGCCGAGATCCCGCCGAAACAGCGTAGCGACCACATGCCAGGCCGTCAGGAACAGGTGCGGGGCGATGAGCAACCCGGTTCCCGTCAGCGCCCCATCCACGACGACACTCCCCGTCCACCGGCTGTTGTTCATCAGGCCGCGGTAGGCCACGGCGGGGTGGAAGAGGCCCTGGGCCGTGTTGACGATCGCCTGGAGCGCGGCATCGTTCGTGGTCGACAGCCGATCCTCGCGGAGCTCGCCGTTCTCGCGGTCGCTCAGGATCAGCTCGACGATCAGGGCATCCAGCCAGCCGTCCTGGCTGGCGCGGGTCACCGCGTCCTGGAACGCCTGGGCGTCGTCGGCCGCCTGGGTGATGGCCGCCAGGAACAGGCGATCCTTCAGGGGGATGTCCGCCTCCCTCTGGGCGCGGAGGATGATGTCGGCGAACTCATCGCGCGAGGCGGTGACGGCCCTGGCGATCTGACTCGGCGTGAGCACGGTGGCGATCCCCTGACCGTCCTACGGGCGATTGGAGAACTCAACATGATACCGGTCGAGGGCGTCCAGGAGTTTCTCGCCCGCCTCGCCCCGGGCGGGCAAGGCCAGTCCGAGGACGTGACCCCAGTTCTCGGCCGGCTCGGTGCTGGTCCCGCCGTAATGGATGGCCAGCAGGCCGAGCGACGTGCCGGCCCTGACGATGGCCGAACCCGAATTGCCGCCCAGCGTCGTCGCGTCGTGGGCCGCCGTCCATGCGGCCGTTGAGCGTCTTGATGCGATCGTCTGGCCGGGGGCCAACCGCTTGTAACCGAACAGCAGGTCGAACAGCCGGTCCAGCAGGGTCGGGGTGTAGAGCCCCGGGTCCGGCCGGTAAGGGTATCCGATCGCATACACGGGCGGTCCTCCTGCGCCGACCCTGACGGGGGCGGCATCCACGCTCATGACGAACCGCGACCCACCGCCGGCCGGGGGAGGCTCCAGCTCGATCACCGCCAGGTCAAGCCTGCCATGATCGGCGTCGTACGGATCCACCGGCTGATCGCCGACGAAAGCGACCTTCTTGAGCTTGCGGCGACCGATCGTTGCATGACCCCGATACTCGTGACCGAAGTCGATGGCCGCGTCTCCGATCGAATTCCCGAGGAGGCCGATCGTTCTCCCGGCCAGCATCTGGACGACGTGGCGGTTGGTCAGGATCAGGTCATCGTGGATCAGCACTCCGGTGCCGGCGTAGCCTCCGATCAACCCCGGGGCGTCGATCCGGCCGATGCAGGTAATCGCCTTCTCCAGGTCGTGCTCGTCGGCGTAAAGAGAATCATCCCACCGGCCGAGCGGGCTGCTCCGCATATCCACGCGTCCGTCCCTGACCAGGAACGACGGCCGGCCGTCGGGCCGGATAATGGCCTCCAGGTCGGCTAGCAGCTCGGGCCGCCGTTCGAACTCGGCGTCCTTGCCGACCAGCCTCAGGGCCCGGTCGCCTCGCTCGACGATCTCGGCAACCAGGCCCTTCTCAACTGGGCCGTCGTCGAGGTACTCCTTGACGATGCGGAGGAGCTCGCACTCGGTCCGACCGACAATCTCTCGGATGACCACCCTGTCGATCGGCCCGTCGTCCACCGGCGCCGGGCCTGGCATCGATTCCAGGTCGGCGAACTCCCCCCGGCCCGCGGGCATCATCGAGCGGAGCCGTCGCAGCCGATCGCTGACGGAGTCGTCTAGCATGGAAATCCCCGGTTTCGGAGGGACGGAACGGATCTCAATCGTCGGCCCCCAGATCCGACAGCCAGACCCGTCGGAACCTCGGCACCGAGGCGAAGCCGACGGACTCGGTCATCGCGAATTCAGGCACGAACCGTCGTGGGCGGATCGGTGACGCACGCTGCCAGTCGAGCTCGAACGCATCGGCGTAGTATCCGGCCACATCCACATTGTCGAAGATCAGCGAGGCGTCCCGGTTGAGGGTCACCCCGGGCTTGCTCCAGTTATGGCTCCCGATCAGGATCCGTTGTCCGTCCACGATCATCCCCTTGGTGTGGTGGTCCTCCATCCCCCGGAGCCGATTGGCGATATCCACGTCCTTCGACTTGAAATACCATGCGGTGTGGGTCGGTGAGGAGAAATCCTTGCTCCCCCTGACCCCCGATCGGAGGATGACCCGGGCATCGTCGAGCGTCTTCATTTTCGTCGTCAGGGCGTCGATCAGGTCGTCGATGAATCCTCGCCGGACGCGCGGATTTGACGGCATTCCGATGTACGGAATCTGAAAGAGCAGGCTTCGCCGGGCGGACCGGATCAGCTCCAACACGGCCTCCGAATAGACCGCCCCCTCGCGATCGGGCGTCATCAGCGGTCTGACGCGAATGCGACCGCGGATCGTCCGCGGCGGCTTGACCCGGCCCGGCGGCCGGCGTTCCAGCTCGACTTCCTCCTCCATGGGCGCCAGGACGAACGACTCGTCGAGCTGACTTTGGGGCAATTCCCGGCCGCCGAGTTCCTCCGACCGGAGGTAGTCCTGGACGATGTGGTTGCGGAATCGATCTGCCAGCGTGGAGTTGGTCACGACCACATGCCATTCGCGATTGCCCGGGAGGTCCTCGTCGGCTGCGTTGTCGCGCTGGTCCTGGGTCACGATCGGCTGACTCGAGTCGGGTTTCCAGTTTCCCGACGACAGCCAGAACTTGCCATCGTCCCGCACGGCGACCTTCGTGTGATACGACTTGGCCATCAGTCCGTTGCCCCCGCCCGGCGCGACGATGCGGTGGAAGTGGAATCGATCCGCCCATTCCTCGAACACGGCGACCCGGTCGAATTCGCCCTCGCCGCCGTCAAACCGCGAGAACGTCCGGTAGTCCAGCACCAGCCGGAGCTTCGTCCCCGCCTCGAGCCGAGCCTGGATCGCGTCCTTGATGTGGGTGGCGTGGAACTCGAACATCGAGGCGGTCAGCCCGTCGCCGGTGCCGTCGAGGAACTCCTCGAGCTTCTCCCAGGAGTACTCGGGGCCGACGTGCAGGATCAGCTCCATCTCCTCCTCGATCGGATCGAACGAGAACTCTGGGCCGGTCCGGGCGTCGTCGTCGTAGGCGATTTCCTCGACGGCCTCCTGGGCGGGGAGTGCCTCGACCTGCTCGGCCACATCGGCCGGGAAGTAGTGGACCGGCACGCCCAGCACCCGGGACGGGCCGGCCCCTCGCGCGGCGGCGAGCCGGTCGGGGCGGACGGACGCGGCCACGAACGGGCGATCGCCGATCCGCCCATCGACGTCCTCGAAGCCGACGCGGGCCGCCACGACGTCCGCCGGCCGCGAGGCCCAGAACGCCCGGACCGCCTCCTCGGTCTGCGCCACCGTCGGGATCGACGGCTCGTCGCCCGTCGCCGGAAGCCCAGCCGTCGCCGGAGTCCCCGCCCCGAGGACGACCGGCGTCCCCAACGAAAGGGTCAGCGTCAGCGGGATCATGACGCCGACAGCGCCCGGCGGCGTCCCGGCCAGGACCACCGGCGCTCGGTCGGGGGGCGGTGCGGCGGGGGGCGGAATCTCGCGGATGTCCGGCGGTTGCCGCCACCGCTCGCGGCGGATGTATTCCGAGAGCGTCGTGGCCCGGACCGCATAGTTGGCCTCCTGGTACAACCCGGCGAAGTGGAGGCCGACGGCGTTCCCTTTCAGGTCGAGCACGACCGAGCCCGAGTTCCCGCCGAGCGTCGTGCAGTCGTGCTCCATCGCCCCGCCCCGCGTCCCCATGCCCAGCCCGGGGGCCGCCCGTTTGACGTCGAACTTGCCGCGATACAATCGCTCCATCAGCGCCTGATCGGGGATGACCCGACGACTCGCCCGCGCCGGGAAGCCGACGACGCAGACCGGCACATCCACGCCGGCATCGGTGGCGGCGATCGGGATGAACCGCGGCGTGCCGTCGGCGGCCCGCCGCGCCACCCGGAGGAAGGCGATGTCGTTTGGGCCCGACTCGGGCTCGATGTAGAGCACTTCCTGGATCGCGAGGACCTCCTCGGGCCGCGGCGGTGGGTCGTCATACTCGTGGGAGTAGCACCAGGACGCCTGGATTGGCTGCCCCGCGATGCGCGAGCTGAAGGCGAACCTCCGCCCGTCCCAGAGCGCGATCAGCGAGGCCACATGGCGGTTGGTGACCACGATATCCTCGGCCACGAACCATGCGGTGCCGACGAAGTCGGTACCGGGGAAGTTGACGACGTCGATCCGCCCGACCAGCGGCAGCACGGGCGCCAGCCTGTTCGACGCCGCGTCGAGCTGCCGGACCAGGTCGACGGCCTCGGGGCCGAGCGCCGCGACCTCGGCCGTGTCGAACGACCTACCTCGGACGAACAGGACGGGCCTCTCGTCGTTGACGATCGTCTCCAGGACCCGCTCCCGGGCGCGGCGCCGACCGTCCCGAGTGGTCGATTCGGCCTGGGCAGTTTTCGGGGCGAGGGACCTCTGGTACTGGTCCCGGAGCTCCGGTCGTCGGGCGATCAGGCGGTTGACGAAATCCTCGTTGTGGGCGGCACGCTGGGAGGCACGGCGGTCATGGTCCACGGTCGAATCCTCCGGCGCAGGCGGGTTTCACGACACGGGTTGCAACCTGATGACGGCAAGCCGTTCGGCGGCCGTGCGGAGCCGCGCCGGGGTGGCGGGGTCTCCCGCGAGTTCCGTCAGCCGCTTGCGGCACCGGGCAAGTTTCTCCTCGGCGACGCGAAGGGCGACCCGGGGCTCGTGCGGCAGCGGGACCAATCGGCCGAGCGTGAAAGACGGCCCGGCCGTGGCCATTCCGTACTCGGGCCCGGCGGGCATCACCGCCAGAGCCTCTCCCAGGGGCTTGATCACGGTCGTCATCAACTGGAGCGAGGCGGACGAGAACGCCCGCAGGACCGGCACGTCGCCGGTCGCGCTGTCGAAGACGTACTGGAGGAGTCGGAGCATCAGCGAATAGACCGAATCGAAGGCGGCGACGGCCCCAGCGGTGAGCGGATCCGTCACGAGCCGCGCGTTCGGCGCCCCGAGATGGGCCTGCCGCCATACGGTCGGGTTGCCGACGCAGGGCCGCACCGGATCGAAGGCGGCATCGTTCTGCTCGGCCCGCAGCGATTCCTCCAAATACTCGCGGCGGATCCGCCGGAAGATGGCATAGTGGCTGTCCGGGGCGTCCGGCCCGCAACCTTCCCCCTGCGTGACGATCGTCTCGATCGCCTCGCAGGCGGATTTTTGCCCCACCACCCGAATCAGGTCGGGAAAGTCCATGAGCTCCGGCCCGACCTGGTGTGCCGGGTTGCCGATGAAGAGCTCGGCCTCGGGACGGGCGAGGATGCCGGCCTGTATGGTCCGATACAACTCGCCGACCGATCGGAAGTCCCGGGCGGGGTCGTGCGGTGCCGTCGGCAGCGGCGGCAAGTGGGGATTGGTCGGCCGCTCGAAGTCGAGGAACCGATCCAGGGTCGTCAGGCTGAACGGCAGCGCCTCGAGCGGCAGGTGCAGCGGGTAATAGTCGGACGACTGCGGGAAATTGGGCCGCCCGTACCACGGCACGCCTCCGATGGCCGCTTGCAGATTCCAAGCGCTGGCCAGGTGGAGCATCTCCTCGGCGGCGACTTGGTGGATCTGGGCCGCCCACAGCCGCACCTTCTGCTGCTGGTCCCACGTCATTCCCCCCTCGGCCAGGTCCTGCTTCAGCGAGAACGCGGCGTAGAGGTAGGCGCAGGCGAGTCCGTGCTCGAGCTCGCACGCCTCGCTGAGCAGCAGCAACAATTCGGATCGATCCGGGGGGGCGGAGCGCATGGGGTCACACGGATGTCAGATGGAGGTCGGCGGCGATCGCTCGCAGGCTACGGACCGTCAACGCGGCGGCCGTGAGTGTCGGGTTCGCCGTCCCGCTGGTCGGGAAGACGGCCGAGCCGAGGACGAACAAATTGGGGTGGTCATGGCAACGGCCGTAGGAATCGACGACCGAGTCGGACGGGTCGGCCCCCATCCGGCACGTGCCGATGATGTGCCCGGCCCCGCTGAACACATCCCCCTTGGGGAGGAAGTCGATACCCGTCCCCCCGATGTGCCTGAAGATCCGCTTGCAGACCTTCCTCGCCGCGTCAAACGCCGCCCGATTGTACGGGCTGAGGGCGAACGTCAGGGCCGGACGCGGGATTTCAAGGACATCCCTCTTGCTGCTCAACTCGACCCGATTGGCCGAGTCCGGCAGCATCTCGGTCGAGAAGCTGAACCGAATCATCCGGGTGAACATGTTGCGCACCTCGTCCCTGAGGCCGCGGCCGTGTAGTTTGCGGTCCCGGACCAGGTCGAGCAGTCGTTCGTCGGGAGGGGCGTTGCGTCCCCAGCCGTCGTTCCCCAGGGACAACCGAAACGCGGCGTGCCGGCGACGGAACGTGCCGTCGCGGAATCGATCGATCCCGGACGTCGTCGGCGGGCCGCGGAACGGGTAGACCGGCTGGGGAGCGTAGCAGAAGACCGACCCCTGGAGATGGTCCATCAGGTTCCGACCGACCTCGCCGCTGGTCGTGGCCAGTCCGGACAGCAGGAGGATCTTGGCCGACTCGATGGTGTGGGCGGCCATGACGACGAGCCGGCCGCGTGCCGACCCTGGCTGTACAGTCCGACCGTCCCACCGGAGGTAGTGGACCTCGCCGACTTCGGCCGACCCGTCGACCCGGTCGATCCGGGTCACGACCGCCCGGTCGCGCAGCTCGGCTCCGGCCTTGATCGCCTTGGCCACGTGGACCGTGGCGTCGTATTTCGCTTGGATCGGGCAGATGGGCACGCAGATGGAGTTGCCGGCGCACGCCGGCCGACCGTCGTAAGTGCGGGCGTTGCGGGCCTGCGGCGTGGACATCAACCGCACGGGCTTGCCGTCGATCCGCAGGCCGATCAACCGCTCGGCGACGACCCGGTCTCCGTACGACGGCCAGATCCGCGACATGGGGAATGGCCGGCTCCGGTGGCCGAGTTCGGGGGAGTTCCACTCGTCGTGGTCGCCGGCAACTCCGATCCACTCCTCCGCCGTGCAGTAGTCCTCCTCCAGGTCGGCGTAACGGATGGGCCAGTTGCGGCCAACCCGGTAGCGGTCGTGCAGCTCGAAGTCGGCCGGCAAGAACCGCGGCATGTTGCCCAGGAAATGCCAGGTCGACCCGCCGGCCCTCCGCACATACGTGCTCTGGAACCTGACCGTCCCGCGTTGGTCGTAATACGCCCCGTCTGACGTGCCGGCGTGGTTGTCCTCGGTCGGGGCGAAACGTTCGACGTCGGGATCGGCATACGGCGAGCCCGTCTGCCTGGGCAGCGCGGCGGCGAACCGCCCGACCATCGCCGTGCGATCCGAGTCCGCCGGGCCGGCCTCCAGCATGAGGACGCGGGCCCCCGCTCGCGCCAGCCGCCAGGCGGCGATCGCGCCACATACGCCGGCACCGATGACAACGACATCATGGGTCACTGCCGGATCATTCATGATCGCTCAGTTGTCGGGGGGATAGGTCCAGTGTCCGAAGTAGCCGCCCGAGAGCCCCGGCGGATGGGCGCTGATGACGTCCCAGAAAAGGCCCGAGAAGTAGTGCTCGGGGCGACCGCCCGCCGGCCGCTGCCCGCGAATCTCGCCGAGATACCAGAGCAGGATGACGACCTGAGCCGTCTGCTGGAACCGGGGGACATTCATGATCCGGGCCGTGATGGCGGCGCCGGCGCCGCCCTCTGCGGCCACGATGGCGTCGAATTCGTCGAGCAGGTCCGGCAGGTTCGCCCCCTCCGGCGCGGCCTCGATGCGTCCGAGGTATTCCTCAGCCAGGGCCCGGTCCAGCGGTGCGAACCCGGTGAGTGCCTCGGACAGGCAGAGGAACCGATCCACTGGCGTCATACCAGGATGTCCGCTTCAGGGATCCCCAGGCGATCGATCGCCGTGGCCACCGAGTTGTAATTCTCGTGCCGGATCGGGCCCAGCCCCACGACAGCCCCCCAGAAAATATCGAGCGCCTGCTTGATCTCTTCCCGGCCCGCGATGGTCAGCATCGCCCGGGTGATCGCCTCGCGAAGATGGGGTTCAAGGTTGACGGCGACCGGGTCGCTGTGGATGAAGACGCGGTCGAGCCTCGCCAGCTTCTGCCCCGCGTCCGCGTAACCGGGTTGCCGTGCCAGATCCACGATCACACCGTCGTGTCCGGCCCCGATGTCCACCTCTCGGGAATACACGGCCCGGGCAACGCCATCATGTCCGCCGCAGTAGCGCACCATCCGGAACCGGGTGAACGGATGCAACCCGTGGTCCAGCAGCAAGGCCGCCGGCACCAGGAAATTCGCCGTGGAGAACGGATCGCCGAAACCGATCGTCGGCCGCTGGGCGAGTGCGCCTGTGCACCGATTCTTGAGGTCGTGGATGGTTCGGATCCCGCTGTCCGTGTGCGTGTAAATCTGGGCGAAATAGCGATCGCCCGGCTTGCCGTCGATGACCCGCAGGGCGACCGCGGCGGGAAGGACGTTCGGATTGCGGCGATGAGCATAGACGTAGGCGGAGGGCTTAATCAGGCCGATCTCACATCCCCCGTCCGCGATCATCGCAGTCTGCTCGCGCACCGAGACGACGTTCAGGACGTCGATCGTCGCGCCTTCGACCGTGTTTGCCAGCTCCACCGCCAGCGCCGAGGCGAACGTCTCGACCGCATCGCGGACCTCCTTCGGTGTCCGGTGCTGGGTGATGTCAGGGTAGTAGCTCAGGCGGAGTTTCATCCCCTAGCTCCCAAGAGACTGGCCGAAACCCTCAAGTTCCCCTCAGTGTCCGATAGACCCAATATCGGGTTGGCGAATCGAGCCTGCCATGAACTGCCCGAACGGTTGACGCCGTCGTGGGTGTACGACCAGAGACTGGGAACCCAATCCGGTACGCCGACGGCTGCCGCGCTCCCGCTGATTCATACCGTTTCGCGCTCCTGGGGAGCGAAGAGCTTTTCCTTGCACGTGTGGACATAGTACATCTACCCGAGGTCACATCCATGATCAAGAAGTCTCTCACTCGGATCCGCGACTATCGCGGTTTTCCAAGGAAGAGCCCCGAGATGCTTGGAAGGGTCTCCGTTCCGATGGGGACTCATCGCCTCCGCCTCGTTGGTCTCCTCGGCTGGCAGCTCGGGCAGAAGTAGGTCGGCCGGCCGATCAGCCCCGCGATCCGCGTCTTGACGATCGGATCCCCGCACGTGCGGCACGGTTCCCCGCCCCGCCCGTAGGCGGAGTTGATCGCGAGGAATCCCCCCTCCAGGCCCAGGACGGTCCGGTAGCCGGCGTCGAAGCTCGAGCCCTCCGCCTCGATGGCGATGGCCAGGATCCGGCCGATCGCCGCGTGGATCCGCCCGGACTCCTCCCGCGTCAGCCCCGACGAGACACGCTCGGGGTGAATGCCCGACGCATGGAGCACCTCGTCCGCGTAGATGTTGCCGATCCCCGCCAGCACCTTCTGATCCATGAGCGTCGGCTTGATCGCCCGTCGCGTCTTCTTGAGGCGAGCCGCCAGATCCTCGGCGGCGATCTCCAGGGCATCGGGACCATGCGACTGCGCGAAGGCCCGCTCGGCCTCCGCCTCCTCGGCGAACCAGTGGATCCGGCCCAGCCGCCTCGCGTCGCAATACCGGACGATCTCCCCGGCATTCGCCAGGCGGATCGAGAGGCGGACGTGTTCAGGTCGGGCCGGCTCCGCGAGCCAAAACCCTCCAGTCATCCGGGGCTGGATGACGATCATCCCCCGGTGATCGGCGAGGACAATCACCACCCACTTGCCCCGGCGCCCCACGCTCGCGACGACCGCATTGCGCCCCTGCCGCCGCAACTCCCGGGCATCGCAGCCGCGGAGCATCGACGGATCGTGGACGTCGATGCGCGCGATTCGACGGCCTTCCAGGGCCGGGCGCAGGCCGCGGACCATCGTCTCTACCTCCGGCAGCTCAGGCATCGCTCGTCCTTCCGACCACGCGCGGATGATCCTCCCGATCCCTCATTCTAGACACCGACAGCGCCATCCGACAGGATCACCATATTCAGTCAACTTCTTCCAAAATCTCTCACGGAGCATGATGGTTCTTGACAACTCATGAAATCCGCTGAAGAATTGTGGGAGTTCGTGCGAGGTTGAAGGTCAATCCGGAGTTCTCATGCTCGTCGAGACGCGTCGTCGTCGCCTGCTGGACCTGGTCACCCGTCAGGGTTCCGCGACCCTGGAGGAACTGGTCCAGGCGTTGCGCGTCTCCGAGAGCACCGTGCGGCGGGACCTCGAGGCGCTCGATGGGGCGGGTTCGGTGAAGCGGACCCACGGGGGCGCGGTCTACGCCGGCGAGGTCCGCGCCATGCCGGCGCTCGAGGATCGGAGCTTCACGGCCGTGGCCGAGAAGCGGGCGATCGGGCGGGCGACGGCCGCCCTCATCGAGGATGAGGACAGCGTCCTGCTCGACGGCGGCACGACGACCCTGGAGGTGGCCCGGGCGCTCCTGGGACGGAGGGTCCAGGTGGTGACCAACAGCCTGCCGATCGCGCAGCTCCTGGCCTCCAGCCAGCAGACCGATCTGATCCTCATCGGCGGCTATATCTATCCGCGGACGGGGGTGGCACTCGGGCCGCTGGCGATCGCGACGATGGAAGGCATCCGGGTCCGCCGGGCGATCCTGGGCGCGGGGGGGATCGTCGCCGACGGCGTGTACAACTCCAACCTGCTCCTGGTCGAGACCGAGCGGCAGATGATGGCCTGCGGGCAGGAGGTCATCATCGTCGCCGACTACACCAAATTCGGCCGCATGGCCCTGTCTCGGCTCTGCGGGCTGGGCGAGATCCATCGGCTGGTCACGGACCGGGCCATCCCGGACGCGTCCCGGGAGGCCGTCGAGGCCGCCGGGGTGAAGGTCGAGGTTGCCGTGCCGGAGGGGACCGTCGCCATCAACGGGACGGCGGTCGCCGGCCCCCATCGCACCAAGAAGGCGAGGACCGAGGAATGAGCGCGACGTTGAGCCGCGACCGGGTCGAGGACCTGGTCCGATCGATCATCCTCAAGCAGCTCAACGGGCAGGCCCCCGCCGGCGCCAACGACCAGGCACGGCCCGCGGCCCCGCCGCCGAAGCTCGTCGTGAACATCTCGGCGCGGCATTGCCACCTGACCCAGGAAGACGTGGACGTGCTCTTCGGCAAGGGCTATCAGCTCACGCCGATGAAGACCCTCTATCAGGCCACCGACTTCGCCTCCAATGAGACCGTGGCCGTGGTCGGCACCCGCCAGCGGATGATCCCCGGGGTCCGGATCCTCGGCCCCTGCCGCAAGTTCAGCCAGGTGGAACTGTCCTTCACGGATTCCATCAGCCTGGGGCTCGACATCCCGGTTCGGCTGTCGGGCGACATCGAGGGGACGCCGGGCTGCCTCCTGATCGGGCCCAAGGGCTCGCTGATGATGAAGCAGGGGGTCATCCGGGCCGAGCGTCACGTCCACATGGGGCCGAAGGACGCCGAGTATTACGGCGTGAAACACCTCGACCGCATGAACATGCGGGTGGAGAGCCCCTGCCCGTCCACGCTCGAGGGGCTCCTCGTGCGGACCCACCCGGACTGGAAGCTCGAGGTTCACATCGACACCGACGAGGCCAATGCCTGCGACCTGGCGCACGCGACCAACGTGATCCTGACGAAGGCGTGACGGCTGACGGCGACATCGACAGCGATCGGAGTAGACGACAGATGACTTCAAACCGCGGAAGGAGGGCCTGACGTGGCCTCATCATCACTCGAAGCACTCGGCATGATCGAGACGAAGGGCTTCGTCGCCCTCGTGGAAGCCAGCGACGCCATGCTCAAGGCGGCCAACGTCGAGCTCGTCGGCTGGGACAAGGTCGGCAGCGGACTCGTGACCGCCTTCGTGGCGGGCGACGTGGCCGCGGTCAAGGCGGCCGTGGACGCGGGCGCCGCGGCGGCCAGCCGGATCGGCGAGGTCGTCTCCGTCCAGGTCATCCCCCGCCCGCACGAGGACCTCGGCGGCGTCCTCACCTTCGCCAAGGCCAAGGCGGCGGCCACCACCAGCGACGGCGCCAAGAAGAGGGGGAGCTGAGCCCATGACCACGCTCCAACGCCCGACTTCCGGCATCCCCGGGCTCAACATCGGCGACGCCGTGGGCCTGATCGAGACCAAGGGGCTGGTCAGCATGATCGAGGCCACCGACGCCATGCTCAAGGCCGCCAACGTGCAACTGGCCGGCCGCGTCCAGGTCGGCGGCGGGTTCGTGACGACGATCGTCCGGGGCGACGTCGGCAGCATCCGCGCGGCCGTCGAGGCCGGCGCCGAGGCCGCCACCCGCGTCGGCGAGCTCGTCAGCGCCCACGTCATCCCGCGGCCGGACGAGAGCGTCCTGGCCGCCTTCTTGGGCTGATCCCTCACGCACTCCACAGGAGCAGTCCACGATGAACGGGAACGCGCTGGGCCTGATCGAGACCATGGGCCTGGTCGGCCTGATCAGTGCCGTCGATGCCATGCTCAAGGCGGCGACCGTCCAGGTCGCCAGCTCCGTCATCAAGCTCGACGGCGGCGTCGTGAGCGTGATGGTCCGGGGCGACGTCAGCAGCGTCCGCGCGGCCGTCGAGGCCGGCGCCGAGGCGGCGTCCAAGATCGGCGAGCTGCGGGCCGCGCACGTCATTCCGCGTCCGGACGCCGTCGTCGTCTCGCAGTTCGCAGGAGGCTGATGGTGAAGGTCCTCATCGCCAACCTCGGATCCACGAGCTTCAAGTATCGCCTGTTCGACCTCTCCGACCCGGCCGAGCCGGTGCTGGCCCGCGGCGGGATCGAGCGGATCGGTTCCCCGTCCGCCCGCGTCGTCGTCAAGACGGCGAGGGGCGAGCGGGAATCCGCGCAGCTCGTGAAGGACCACGGCGACGCCGTGCAGCTCTGCCTGGAGCAGTTGACCGACCCGGAGATCGGCGTCCTCGCCGATGCCTCCGAGGTGACGGCCATCGGCTTCAAGGCCGTGCACGCCCGCAACCTGACCGGCGTGCACCTCGTCGACGACGCGGTGCTGGAGGCGATGGAGGCCTTCGCCGACGTGGCCCCCGCCCACAATCCCCCCTACACGAAGGCCATGCGGATGCTCCGGGACCGGTTCCCGAAGCTCCCGCTGGTGGCGGCCTTCGAAACCGGGTTCCACCGGACCATCCCCGAGGCGCGCCAACGCTACGCCATCCCGGACGCCTGGGCGACCGAGCTGGGCGTGCGGAAATGGGGCTTCCACGGGGCCAGCCACCGCTACATCTCCTGGCGCGTGCCCGAGCTGCTGGGGGGCCGGAAGGACCTCAAGATCATCTCCTGCCACCTGGGCGGCAGCTCCTCGCTCGCCGCCATCGACGGCGGCAAGTCGGTCGCGTGCAGCCTGGGCATGAGCCCGCAATCGGGCCTGCCGCACAACAACCGCGTCGGCGAGTTCGACGTCTTCGCGCTGCCCCCCCTGCTCCGTGAGACCGGCAAGAGCCTCGAGGAGATCCTCGACGTCCTGGCCAACCACTCGGGCCTCCACGGCCTCTGCGAGGCCCGCGACCTGCGGGACATCGAGGCGGCCGCGGCCGGCGGCGACCCCCGCGCGGAGCTTGCCATCGGCGTCTTCGTCGACTCGATACGCCACTACCTGGGCGCCTTCATGGTCGCCCTGGGGGGCGTGGACGTGATCGCCTTCACCGGCGGCATCGGCGAGAACTCCTCGCGAATCCGCGAGGAAGTCTGCCGCGGCCTGGGCTGGTTCGGCATCGAGCTCGATCCGAGCCTGAACGCATCCGGAGACGCCGAGCGGAAGGTCTCCGCCTCGAGCTCCCGCGTCCAGGTCTGGACCGTCCCCACCAACGAGGAGCTGGTCGTCGCCCGCCAGAGCCGTGCCCTGCTCGACTCCGGCAGGACGTCCATGGATTGAAGCCCCGGCCCGATCGATCCCCCCGGATGGATCGGGCCGAAGATCAGAAAAGGACCGCCCGCCGATGTTCCTGGCCCGAGTGACCGGCAGCGTGGTGGCCACCCAGAAGGTGGCCTCGATGACGGGACACAAGCTCCTGGTCGTGGAACCCTATCGGGTCGACGACAAGGGCTCGGGCAGGCTCGTCCCCACCGGGCGGTCTTTCGTCGTGGTCGATTCGCTCGGGGCCGGACTCGACGAGATGGTCCTCGTCTGCCAGGGCTCCTCGGCCCGACTCACGCCGGAGACCGAGAAGCTCCCCATCGACGCCGTCGTGATCGGCCTGGTCGACACGGTGGACGTCGCCGGCAAGGTGGTCTTCTCCGCCAGGGGTGGATGATGCCGACCGAGCCGCCACCATCGCCTCGTCGAGCCGACGCAAGCGGACTCCCCCCGGAACACTCGTGAACCCAACCGTGCCCCCTTCGCGACGGTGCCAGCCATGCAAATGACCGAAGATCTGATCCGCAGCGTGATCCATGAAGTGCTGTCCCAGATGGGCAGCGGCGGGGCGGCCGCCAACGGCAACGTCAACGGCAAGGCCCCGGCACGCTCCGGCGGGACCCTGGGCGTCTTCCCGACCGTCGACGCGGCCGTGGAGGCCGCGGAGGGGGCCTTCGAGCAGTTCCAGAAGCGCGGGCTCAACGACCGCAAGAAGGCCGTCGAGGTCATCCGCAAGATCTGCGTCGAGCAGGCCGATGAGCTCGGCCGCGCCGAGCTCGAGGAGACCAAGATCGGCCGCCTCGACCACAAGATCGCCAAGCTCCGCGGCACCATCCCCCTGATCCCGGGGCCCGAGTTCCTCCGCACCGACATCGCCACCGGCGACGACGGGCTGACCCTCACGGATTACGCCCCGTTCGGGGTCATCGGCGCCATCACGCCGGTCACCCACAGCCTCCCCACGCTGGCCGCCAACGCGATCAGCATGCTCTCGTCGGGCAACACGGTCGTCTTCAACGCCCACCCGTCCGGGGGCAACATCGCGGCCGAGGGCGTCCGGAGGTTCAACAAGGCCATCCGCGAGGTGATCGGCCTGGAGAACCTGATCACGATCATCGACCCACCCACCCTCAAGACGGCCGCCCAGCTCTTCGACCACAAAGGGATCAGCCTCCTGGTCGTGACCGGCGGCCCGGCCGTGGCCCGTGCGGCCCTGGCCAGCAAGCGCCGCGCGATCGTCGCCGGGCCGGGCAATCCTCCGGTCGTCGTCGATGCCACGGCCTGCCTCGACAACGCGGCGAAGTCGATCGTGGTCGGCGGAGCGTTCGACAACAACCTCCTCTGCATCGGCGAGAAGCAGGTCTTCGCCGTCGGCGAGATCTTCGACTCGCTCACCGAGGCCATGACGCGGAACGGCGGCTACCGGCTCACCGCCAACCAGATCGACGCCCTGACCAAGGCCGCGATCCCGGTCGGCAGCGACGGCAAGCCGCACGTCAACAAGGACTTCGTCGGCAAGGATCCCGCGGTCCTCGCGGAGGCCGCGGGCGTCAAGCTGCCGGCGGGCGTCGACCTCCTCTTCGGCGAGACGGGCTTCGAGCATCCGTTCGTCCAGGAGGAGCAGATGATGCCGTTCGTCCCCTTCGTCCGCGTCTCGAACGTGGACAGGGCGATCGACCTGGCGTTCGAGAGCGAGCACGGGTTCGGCCACACCGCGATCCTCCACTCGCGCGACACGACGGTGATGTCGAAGATGGGCAAGCTCATGAACTGCACCATCTTCGTGGTGAACGGGCCGAGCGTGGCCGGCCTGGGCGTCGGCGGCGAGGGCTATCCGTCGTTCTCGATCGCCGGCCCGACCGGCGAGGGCGTCACCAGCCCCCTGACGTTCACTCGCCAGCGGCGGACCGCCATCGCCGGCGGCATGCGGTTCCTTTGATCGCGGCGATGGCGACGGGAGGGAAAGCTGATGCAACTCGGCACGGTCAAGGGGACGGCGACCTCCACGGTCAAGCATCCCAGTTTCGAGGGGGAGCGACTCCTCGTCGTCCAGCTCGAGGCGAAGGATGGCCGGCCCGAGGGGGAGCCCGTCCTGGTTTTCGATCGCCTGGGGGCCAGGAAGGGAGACCGCGTCCTCCTGACCAACGACGGGGCCCTGCTCCAGGAGCTGCTGGGCCGCGACACGCCGGGCCGCTGGAGCATCCTCGGCCTGCCGGATGGAATGAACGCACGTTGACCTATTAGATCGGGATTCCGTTCATGAATCAGACCTTGTCGAGGACCGACTTCCGCAGCCGCGAGCCGGCGTTCGCACGCGCCCGCGGCCCGGAGATCGTGCTCGATCGGGTCGACCCGATCCTGCTGGTGGACGATGCCGTGCGAGCCGTCCTGGCCACTCTCCGCCCCACCAACCGGGTCGGGCGCGAGCGGGATGCCAGCCCCTGCTTCGCGGATCGACTCCTCGGCGTCCGTCAGGCGGAGCAACTTCCGGCCGGGATTCGCGCCGTCCGGATCGCGCCGCAGACGGTGGTGACCCCGCTGGCCCGCGACCTGCTGAAGAAGCGTGGCATCGAGATCAGGCTGGGCGTCTCGCCCGAGCTTGGACGGCTCGCCCGCGGCGAATGGGCCTTCGCGATCGGCGAGGAGACCGGCCAGCTCCAGGCCCTCCGCCGCGGCCTCCTTTCGGAGCCTCGCGAGTGGCTCGAGCTCGATCCCGACCTGGAAGTCGTGGGCGGTTGGCTCGTCGAGTCGTCCGGCCGCGGTGCCCTCTGGGTCACCAACGACGGGGCGCGGACCGTCTGGCGAGCGTGCCAGTCGCCGGGCGTTCGCGCGGCCGTCGCCGCGGAGCCCTCCGACGTCCATCGCGCGGTCGATGGCCTGGGCTTGAATCTGCTGGTCGTCGAGCCCGCGGGTAAGACGATCGCGCTCGTCCGTCAGCTCGCCGCCGCATTCCGCCAGGGAGGCGCCCCGGGCGTCCCCGCGGATCTTCACGAGGAGGTACTCCGATGAGGATCGCCGAGGTCGTCGGCCGGGTGACGCTCAGCCGTTCGGCGGATTCCCTCCGGGGCGGCCGGTTCGTGATCGTCCGGCCCATGCCGCTCGAGGCGCTGACCGATGGCTCGTCGTCGCGCGGCGAGGAGCTCATCGCCTATGACAACCTGGGGGCCGGCGCGGGGTCTCTCATCGGCCTGAGCGAGGGGCGCGAGGCCGCCAACCCCTTCGGCAAGAACAAGACACCGGTGGACGCGTACTGCGCGTGCCTCCTTGACAGGCTCTCCTTCTGATCGAGACACGGGCGGGCCGCCGGTCCCGGCGCCAGCCCGCGAACGACAAGGACTCAACGGACTTTCGATTTCCCGAACGACGGCGAGGAATCCCATGGTCGGCAACGGCGTCATGAACGAATGGAAGATGCGCGAGCTGATGTGCGAGATCGGCCGGCGGATCTACAACAAGGGATTCGCCGCCGCCAATGACGGCAACATCAGCTACCGGCTGGGCGAGGACCGCGTCCTCTGCACGCCCACCCGCACGTCCAAGGGCTACATGAAGCCCGACGACCTCTGCATCGTGGACATGGACGGGAAGCAGATCTCCGGCAAGAAGAAGCGATCGAGCGAGGTCCTGCTCCACCTCACGATCATGAAGACCCGTTCGGACGTCCGCTCGGTCGTGCATTGCCACCCGCCTCATGCGACCGCCTTCGCGGTGGCCCGCGAGCCGATCCCGAAGTGTATCCTGCCCGAGTTCGAGGTCTTCCTCGGCGAGGTGGCGATCTCTCCCTACGAGACCCCCGGCGGGCAGGCGTTCGCCGACACCGTCATCCCCTTCGTCAAGGATACCGAGACGATCCTCCTGGCTAACCACGGGACCGTCACCTACGGCTCGGACCTGGAGGACGCCTACTTCAAGACCGAGATCATCGACGCCTACTGCCGGATCCTCCTCCTAACCAAGCAGCTCGGCCGGGTGAACTACTACGACGACGCCAAGGCGGCGGAGCTGATCAAGCTCAAGCCGAACCTCGGCATCCCCGACCCGCGGCTCACCCGCGGCCTCGAGAACTGCGACCTCTGCGGCAACAGCCTCTTCCGCGAGGGCTACGGCCAGCCCGGTCCGGAGCCGAAGGTCTTCATCCATCCGAAGCTCCTCCAGAACGGCCAGGCCTCCGGTTCCGGCGTCGCCTGCGAGATGCCCACCAAGGCCGCGGCCCCCGCCGCATCCGCGGCCCCGTCGTCCAACGGCCACGCCGGCGGCCCCGACATCGACGCCCTCGTCAAGGCGATCACGGACAAGGTCATGAGCGCCCTGGCCGGCTCCGGGAGCTGAACCTCCGCCGCGCCCGGTCGTTGGCCTCCTGGAACTCGTCCCCATTCGACAGTTGGACTGGAGTGTGTCATGAGAGTGAGCATCATCGGCGGGGGTGGACTCGTCGGCTCGTGTGCGGCGTTCGCACTCCAGTGCGGCGGGATCGTCAGCGGGCTCGACCTGATCGACGTCAACGCGGACCTCTGCAAGGGCCAGGCGCTGGACCTGCTCCACGGGGCCTCGCTGATCGCCGATCAGCGGATCCGGGCCGTCGGCTACGAGGCCATCCCCGAGAGCGACCTCGTGATGATCACCGCCGGCCTCCGGCGCAAGCCCGACGAGAGTCGGCTCGACCTGATCAATCGCAACGTCGAGCTGTTCCTGGGCATCCTGGGCAACGTCAAGGGCGCCGGCCTGAAGAAGGACGCCATCGTCCTGGTGGTTTCCAACCCGGTCGACGTGCTGACCTACCTGGCCCTCGGACAGCTCGGCCTGCCAGCGTCCCAGGTCATCGGCCTGGGCACCGCGCTCGACACGGCGCGGTTCCGCAGCCTGATCTCCGAAGCCGTCAAGCTGCCGCCGACCCAGGTCACGGCGTTGATCCTGGGCGAGCACGGCGACAGCATGGTCCCGATCTGGTCCGCCGCCCAGGCCGCCGGGCTTCCGCTCGACAAGTTCCCGGGCTGGAGCAGCTCGCAGGCGGACGCGCTCTTCACCCGCACCAAGGGCTCGGGCGCCGAGGTCATCAAGCTCAAGGGGGGTGCCGGGTTCGCCGTCGGCATGGCGATCCGCGAGGTCGTCCACGCCGTTGCCCTCGACTCCCGCCGGATCCTGCCGGTGTCGTCCCTGGTGAGCGGCATCTACGGGATGCGCGACGTCTGCACGTCGGTCCCGACGGTCGTCGGCCGCGGCGGGGTCCTCGGCCAGGTCGAGATCGAGCTCTGGGGGAAGGAGATCTCCGCCCTCCAGCAGTCCTCTCGTGTCCTGCGAGAGACCATCGACCTGGTCCTGAAGGGGAATCCCAAGGCGGCCGGCAAGCCGGCGCCGGCGTCGTCGAAGCCGGCGGCCGTGGCGGCCCCGGCGAGCAAGCCCGTCCGCGTGACCATGGGCGCGGGCGGCGGGGGTAACGGCTCCGGCAGCTCCCGGGTGACGATCTCCGGGATCGGGAATGGGAACGGCAATGGCCATGGCAAGGTGACCGGGGGCCGCTGAGATGATCAAGTCGCTCGACCGCAAGCTCGCCGCGATCCACGCCAATCCTTCGGGATGCCGCGAGTTCATCCTGGCCGACGCCAAGGACGCCGACATGGCCACCGGCCTGGGCGCGCCCGGCAAGTCTCCGGAGCTCCACGCCGGCGAGGTCCGCTTCAAGACGCTCGAGGAATACCGGCAGCAGATGCGCCTGATCACGAAGCAGGCGCTCGTCGACATCATGCTCATGTCGACCAGCTCGAACTACGCCCTAACGTTCCGGGAGCGGCTCTTCGACGATTCGCCGGTCACGCCCGCCATCCGCGCCAACGACACCACGGATATCCACCTCGCCCGCGGCAGCGGCTACGCGGCCGAGCCCTCCCAGCCGTTCCGGACGGCCAGCATCGACCACGCCCAGTGCGGCCACCTCGATTGCGCACCGGACGAGCGCACCCGAGGCGCCAACCTCGGCCTCTACAGCGTGACCTTCAACAACCGGCTCGACCGCGACATCGCCACGCTCGAGCAGTTCCACGACTTTCGCGAGGAGGCCGAGCGCAAGGGCTTCCGCTACTTCCTGGAGGTCTTCGACCCGAACGTCGAGACCGGCGTCTCGCCGGAGATCCTGCCCCATTACCTCAACGACATGATCACGCGGATGCTGGCGGGCGTGGCCCCCGCCGGCCGGCCGGACTTCCTCAAGATCGTCTACCACGGCCCGAAGGCCATGGAGGAGCTCGTACGGTTCGACCCGCACCTCGTCGTCGGCATCCTCGGCGGCTCGTCGGGGACCACGCGCGACGCCTTCCAGCTCCTCCACGACGCCCAGAAGCACGGTGCGCGGGTCGCCCTCTTCGGCCGCAAGATCAACAACTCCGAGAATCAGCTCGCGTTCGTCCAGTTCCTCCGCCTGATCGTCGACGGCGTGATCGGCCCGGTCGAGGCCGTGAAGGCGTATCACGCCGTCCTCGGCAAGCTCGGCGTGGCGTCACACCGAACCCTCGAGGACGACCTCAAGGTCACCGATCAGTCGATGAGCTACAGCGGCTCCGCCTCGGTGGTCGTCCCCGCGCGGGCGACCGCTCCTGCCCCGGCCCCGGCTCCGGCGACGGCTCCCGTCCCCGCCGCAGCCTCGCACGCTCATGCCAACGGAGACGGCTGCGGCTGCGGCGGAGACTCGCCGGACGCCTGCGGCTGCAAGCCCACGGCTGCGGCCGCGGCCGTGGCGAAGCCGGTCGCCAATGGCCAGCCTCGATTCTCCGCGAACGGCAAGCCCGATTTCGCGAAGATGAGCCCGGCGGATCGCCTGGCCTACCATCGCGAACGACTCGGGCTGGGGCGCTGACTTCCCCCGGGCGCGGGCGTAATCTGGATTGTCTCTCCACGATTTCGCTCCCGCCGCCCGGAGAATTGCGTCCATGCCCCGAAGCTCCCGCCCCTTCCGAATCCCGGCCCTTCCCCTCTTCGTGCTCCTGAGCGGCCCGCTGGCGTCGATGTCGACATCCACGGCGGCCGCCCAGGGCGTGGAATACTTGAAGGCGAACTACACGAAGTACGAGTACCGCATCCCGGTGCGAGACGGCGTGAAGCTCTTCACGGCGGTCTATGTCCCCAAGGACAGGACGCGGACCTATCCGATCATGCTCTGCCGGACGCCGTACAGCGTGCAGCCCTACGGCGTGGACGAGTACCGGGACGGCCTCGGCCCGTCGGAACTCTTCGCCCGCGACGGCTACATCTTCGCCTACCAGGACGTCCGCGGTCGTTGGATGTCCGAGGGCGAGTTCGTCAACGTGCGTCCGCAGAAGGACGCGAAGACCGGGCCGTCGGACATCGACGAGAGCACGGATACCTTCGACACGATCGACTGGCTCGTGAAGAACGTCCCCGGCCACAACGGTCGGGTCGGCCAGTGGGGGATCTCCTACCCGGGCTTCTACACCTCGGCCGGGATGATCGACGCCCATCCCGCGCTCAAGGCCGCGTCGCCCCAGGCCCCGATCGCGGACTGGTTCGCCGGCGACGACTGGCATCACAACGGGGCCCTCTTCCTCCCGCATGCCTTCAATTTCCTGGCCTCGTTCGGCCATCCCCGCCCGGCGCCCATCAAGAAGGAAACTCGCGGCGAGTCGTTCGACTACGGTACTCCCGACGGCTATGAGTTCTTCCTCCGGTTGGGCCCGCTGTCGAACGCCAACGCGCGCTATTTCAAGGACGACGTCCCGTTCTGGAACGAGTTGCTCGCGCACGCGAAATTCGATGATTTCTGGGCCGCCAGGAATTTACGCCCCCATCTCCGGAACATCAAGCCGGCCGTCCTCACGGTGGGCGGCTGGTTCGACGCCGAGAACCTGTATGGTGCCCTCGAGACCTATCGGAGCGTCGAGTCCCAGAGCCCCGGCACGACGAACGTGCTGGCGATGGGCCCGTGGTACCACGGCGGATGGTCCCACGGCAACGGCAGCTCGCTGGGCCCGATTCCGTTCGGGTCGAACACGTCGGCCCACTATCGAGAGAGCATCGAGTTCCCCTTCTTCCAGTACTTCCTCAAGGGCCAGGGCGCGGCCGACTTCCCCGAGGCCCGCGTCTTCATGACCGGCACCAACGAGTGGCGATCGTTTGACGCCTGGCCCCCCCGCAAGGCGACGCCGATGAAGCTATACCCCCGCCCCGGCGGCTCCCTCGCCGCGGATCCGCCCGCCGATCCCGAGGGCGATTCCGCCCCCGGCTCCTTCGACGAGTACGTCAGCGATCCCGCGCATCCAGTGGAGTATCTCGATTACCTGACCACGCGGATGCCCGGCGATTACATGATCCAGGATCAGCGCTTCGCCGCGAGGCGCCCCGACGTCCTCGTGTACCAGATGCCGCCGCTGACCTCCGACCTGACCCTGGTCGGGCCCGTTCAGGTGACGCTCCATGTGTCCACGAGCGGGACCGATTCCGACTGGGTCGTGAAGCTGATCGACGTCTATCCCGATGACCTCGCCGTCAAGGGCACCAACGACGTCTCCCTGGGCGGTTACCAGCAGCTCGTGCGCGGCGACGTGATGCGGGGTCGTTTCCGCAAGGGCCTGGCGACACCCGAGCCGTTCGTGCCCGGCCAGGTCACCCCGGTGGTCTTCCGCATGAACGACATCGCCCACACCTTTCGTACCGGCCATCGAGTCATGATCCAGGTCCAGAGCTCGTGGTTCCCCCTGGTCGACCGGAACCCCCAGACGTTCGTCGACATCGCCACCGCCAAGGAAGCCGACTTCCAGAAGGCCACCCATCGACTCTTCCACTCGAAGACGTCGCCGACATGCCTCGAGGTCCTTGCCCTGCCGCGATGAGCTCTTCCGATCGCGTCGATTTCGACTCCTCGAATTCCGCTCGAACCCGCGAACCTCTTGACTCTTCGGGCCTCTGATTTCATAATAGATGCATCAAGCCGAAGTGGCGGAATTGGCAGACGCGCTAGGTTCAGGTCCTAGTGGGCTAACCATGCCCGTGGAGGTTCAAGTCCTCTCTTCGGCATACAGCAAAAGGACTTACGTCGAGAGGCGTGAGTCCTTTTGCCTTTATGGACATATAGTGTTCCGCCAACTTTCCGCCAGACGGGGCGGTTTCAGGGCAGTTCCGTAGGGGAGCGAATCGCCTGTCGGATCGCCAGCTCCTCGGCTTTCGTGATCGGCGATTCGCCGTTCAGCTTGGGCCAAATGGTCGAATGATGCCATCCAAGCAAGCGGGCGAGCTTGGACTGCCCGCCCGTATCACGCTCGTCGTTGAGCGAATCGCAGATGGCCCGCGGGTCGGAGGGGGTCATCAGTTGTCGAACGAGAAGACCACGCAAATCGCGCCTTCTACCTTAAGCTTTTCGAGATCCTCGAAGAATTTCGCGCCGAGGAACTCTCGGAATGTCATCTCTTGCCCTTCGCCTGGTTCGCAGCAACAGCCGCCGCTGATAATTCCGTTTGGCATCTCACGCCTAACGCGTCGATCTTCCATAATGCTCAAGCATTATTTGTTGCGTACCGCAGCAAAACCCTAGCTCTTCGGCTGGGATGACAAAGGCCCCGGTTCGCTGCAACGCGAAGTTAGGCAGCGTTTCATGGTTAGCGCGGATATTTGGCCACTCACCCGAGCTCACAAAACCTTCGCGAGTGTGCAGTTGTTGTAACCGAGGCTGTCATTCCAGGCTTGAGAGTAATTATCATCGACATCGCAACGGCAATATGTGTGGCATGCGATCCTATGCTTGCTATCGGCGAGATAAATTGCAGAATGATGATGGGGGAGCTGGTCCTTGCAGTAAAAGATCAGGTCTCCTGCCTGAAGCTGAGAGATCAACGCTCCGGCTTGAGCGATCGATTTACGCTCGGCGACGATATGGATCAGACCATCTGCCTTGAGATCATTGAACAGTCTGTCTGCGCCCAAACGGCCGTAAATAGTATTAAAGTCCCTGTGAATGTGCAGTCCGCCCGCTGTTTCGCCGGGGGGGCTTCCAAGGCAACATGAAATGAAGTGTGTACAATCTTCAAGTTCGTCCCAGACGATCTTGGATCCGTTGGGCAACTTCGCCCACTCGTCTTCCCAGTCCCCATTGTGGAACTTCTGTTCGAACACCGTGCCGAGAGGAACCTGTTTGTAGGATGGGGCGCTCTTGATACCTATGTATCCGTCGGAGCAAACCCTCGTCCAGTATTTCCGAGCGTACTCAAGGGCCTTTGCCCGGTTGTAACTGCTCATGCCGACCAGCTCCTCTCTCCAGCCTGGCCTGTGGTCTCACGTCACGCAACTTGGTACGAGAAGGATGATCCCGGGGGGCGACACAAATCGGAGACGCCGCTCCTCACCGTTTATTTTAAGACCAAGATTACACCGCGCACCTCGCTTTCAGTGAGTATTCGCATGCGAACCGCCTCGATCCGACGATACCAAACCTCTCCGAGAGTCTCAACAAGGCTACCCCTGACTTCCGCCGCCCGACGAGCGAGTTCAGCGCAGCGGCCCGCCAAGGGGAACCGCGTTCGATCCGTTTTTCTCAATGAGGGGCGATCAACTGCTCTTGTACCCAAGGGAGGAGAGTTGGTCGGGCGTTCCCACGAGGTATCGCACCTGATACGGGCGTTCGGCAGCCGCCGGGAAGTGAGTCGTGTCCTGCGCGGCCACGACCGTATGCCAGTCGATGGAGCCGTTTGCGTCGGGGTCGGTGGTGGGATTGGGACCATATGTGAATCGTGACATATTAAGATGGCCGTAGCAGGACTCGTTGGGGGGAACGATCGCCACAGCAATGTCCGATCCGTCGACCTCCCAGATGAATAGTACGTAGGAGAGGCTGTTTGTCTTCGCGGAGCAGCCATTCTCGTCGCAGGTCGATTGCCCGTTGCGAACGACGTAATTGTCATAGGGCCGGATGAGCCCCTCGGACCAGCCGCCGGATGCACCCCGCAGGAACACGCGAAGATGGTGGGACCGAGCGACCGCCTTGTTGAGGTAGAACGCCTGCTCGGCCGCCCACCCCTCCCAGGTTTGGTCGAAGCGAGAGCGGAGTGTATATTGATTTGTAATGTCAACGATTGACCCTGAACCGACGCTGACCGTATTGGTTCCGATGTGCAACCGGCCGTCCTCGAGCACGTAACCCGATCCATCGAATGGGCTGGTCGCGACGCTATGGCTGAAGTTATAGTTCGGATGGACGTGGTCGCTCACGACGGGGTTCCACTTAAAGGCAGCGAGCTCAAAGTAATCATTCTTGTAGCCCCATTGGAAGGGCGTGGAGTTGCCCGCCGCTTGGTTGAACACGATGGTCTGGTGCTTGGTCTGGTCGCGAAGTAAGACGGATGTTTGCCATCCAGATCCCGCGGCGCTCCTCGCCTCCAGGATGTTCACCGGAGAACCGACGGAACCATCCGACTGCCGCCTAGCCAGTTCGAACGTGACGCCGACCCCACCGAAATCGCCCGCGATCCCGAGCGTCACCGCGACTTCGGACCCTACAATGGTCTTAACATGGGTGGCAGGCGGGATTGCCTTCCAATCGGCCTGCGAAAGCTGGTCCTCGACGTCGTCCACGGGCTAATCCTCGCTCATTGAAGACTCGTGTCGGCCGTTCAATCTCGCGCCGACTCAGGGGCCGTACGACACCCAGAAGCCATTCGAGTTGAAGTACATGCCCAGCATGTTCTGCTTGTGCGGGTCCGCCCAGCCAGCCGGTCCTAAATCGTCGATTGCCGCCCTGGTCACTCGATAAAGGCGCCCTGAATCGGCGACGACGTTGAGAACATAGAACGTCCGGTCAAGCAGATCGTTTCGTGCGGAGAGCCAGAAGCCATTCACGTCGTGATTTCGCGCGTTGACGAGCCCATATCCCGGTGCCGTCTGAGTCATCCAATCCCAGCCGGCCGGTGTCAAGGGCGCGCTCAGGGGACGCTCGCCCGCAGCCGTGGGCGGCACAGAAGAATCAAGAAGCCAGAGGTCACCGGCCCCGCCGGGAACATCAGGAGTGGCTCGGACGCGACCGAACAGCGCGTCCGCTATCCCGCCGCTGAGGGTGCGCAGGTCATGGTTTAAGTTTTTCACCTCATTGTAGCGCTGCGTCAGCGTACCATTCCGCGTGACCATCGCCTCGGTCCCATCGAAAACGGAGGGAGTGGGAGTCCAGTAAGTGAAGTACATGATGCCGCTCGCCCCGTACCGAAGCACCTCCAGGGCCTGCCAACGGAGATGGTCCAGCGACGAGCCCGGGACGGGCTTGCCGGGGGGTAGGGGCGGGAAGGCGTCCACGAACCCCCAGAACGGCTGGCCGTGAGCCTTGCATACGTCCCTGAAAACCCGCAAGTTTGTCGTGAAGCCGTCCCGGCCGGCCTGGCTATCGACGGGATAGTGATCGAATGAAAGGAGGTGCGGTTTAACTTCCGTGATGCACCGCTCAACATAGTGGGTATAGTCCTGCTCGTCGGTGTACGGTCCATAACCGAGCGGGAGAAGGTTGAGGTACGTCGACCTCGCGGGGTCCTTTGACCTCAACTCGCTTACGATCTGCCCGAGATACGTGAAAATCTGCGGGTTCTGCTTAGGATCGGGTTCGTCCGCCAAGAAGTAACCGAGCACGCCGCTCGCCTGCTTCCAATCCTGAACAACTGCGTCCGCACGGCCCGCCAGATTATCGAAGTTGGTGGGGTTGCTGATCCTCTGGTCGCCAATCAGTGCCGGGATGTTGGCTGCCTGGGCCGCTGCGAGGTAGGCCTGAACGTGCGTCTTATCTAATGGCTCGTCGCTAGTCGGCATCGCGAGCGTGAAGCCACACTGCACGATCTGTTGAAACCTCTCCGGCGTCACGAAAGGCGTTGGCGGCCCGTCCCAGAACCCGATCGTTAAATCCGCCATAATCACCTCCAGGTGACCGGGAAGTACGGTGATGCTTCCCAGCCATGATTTCATGAAGTTGACGGAGGAAGGCTGTTCGATCTGGAGTTTGAATGTGCCGTATCGATCAAAGGTCCGCAAGGGGCTCGCCTCGTATCCTGGATCGTAGGGCCGGAGCGGCCTAGGTGACGTGCTCCGTTAAACGCCGTTGCGGCTCCGATACTGGTGGGCATGGGAACACGGGGAGTCGAGAGACGCCCCGACGATCCTAGCGCGTCTCTTTTCCGCCAAAATTCCGCCAGCACTGGCCACGCGACCACCCTTTTGATACCCTGTGGATGCCCTGCGATCAGGGCCGAACTGACCACGAAACAAGGACTTATTGCGAAACGCCCCTTTGTCTCCCCTGCAAGCCCCACGGACCCACGGTAAGTTCAGGTCCTAGTGGGCTAACCATGCCCGTGGAGGTTCAAGTCCTCTCTTCGGCATGAAATCAAAGGACTTACGTCGAAAGACGTGAGTCCTTTTTTCATTTCCCCCACCCATACTCGCGGCAGCATCCCACCCCCAGCCCGCTCTTGCGGTCCGCTTCGGCCAACGAAACGAGAGCGTCCGCCCCTGTCGTCGAGCCGTCGAAGCGAGAACGCCCAGGACGATTAGGCCCCGCGACGAAGCAGGCCCTCACCCTGGCCCGATCCACCAGCACGGCCCACCATGCAATCCGCCCACGTCTCGCAGAACGGTCACGCTGTGCTCGTCTTCCTAGCCTCGAACCGGCCATGACTGCCATGGCCGGCCCGGCGATTCTTGCTTCTGACGCCGCCCGACATCTGCCGTCAGCAGCCTGTGCTTCCACCGACCCAGATCCCCTTCGCGCGCAGCCAGTCCGCCGGGTGGAAGTGTCTCGCCATCAGGTATCACTCGGGCCCCCGCATCGGCAACCGAAGCTCCGTCCTGTGCCACCAGACCCAGAAATGCCGCCTAATCCACCGCCTTTTGGAATAACGGATCCCGGGAATTCCCCCGGTCGATCCCGCGAGACCAACCTCCGCAGGCCAACGCCCTCGCCGTCCTCGGCATGCCGACTCTCCCCGTCTGCCTACCGAGGCGCAGTCACCCGGGGATCACATCACCTCCATCATCCTTCCCAGGCTCCATCTCCTTCGCGACCATGGGCTCGCGAAGCCGAAGCGATGCAGCATTTTTCCGGGAAGTAGATCGCCCATGTCCACCGGCTCACGGGGCCAATCGCCATGTCTCTGTGGCTCCTCCTCGATACGGCGAGGGAGTAGCGTATTCCGGCTTCACACCTCCCACGACGAGCCGAGCCACGGTCGAGAAGCATGCGGACGGCGGCCCACCAGCCAGTGAGAGCCGAGCCGCCGCCATAGGTAGAGTGGCATTGGAAGCGGCCAGCGGCCGCCCTATGATCGACCGATCGTTTCTCTCGCGGATTTCAGAACCCCGGAACCACCGCCATGAGGCTTCTTCTCCTCGCATCGCTAGCAGGAATCGCCGCGATCGCCGCCCCCGACATCGCCCGCGGAGGCGACTCGTTTTATCTCAAGGACGGTGACCGCGTCGTCTTCTACGGCGACAGCATCACCGACCAGCTCCTCTACACCACCTACACCGAGACGTTCGTCGTGACTCGCTTCCCGCACCTGAACCTGACCTTCACCCACTCGGGCTGGGGCGGCGACAAGGTCGGCGGCGGCGAGGGGGGCTCAATCGACCGACGGCTGGCCCGCGACGTCATCGCCTACCGCCCAACCGTGGTGACGATCATGCTCGGAATGAACGACGCCTCGTACCGGCCGTTCCAGCAGGACATCTTCGACCGCTACGCCTCTGGCTACCGCCACATCGTCGACGAGCTGAAGTCCGACCTGCCCGGCGTCCGCCTGACCCTGATCCGGCCCTCGCCGTACGACGACGTGACCCGGGAGCCGAAGTTCGAGGGGGGATACAACGCCGTCCTGCTCAGATACGCCGACTTCGTCGAAGAACTGGCCAGGGAGCGGCATTGCGCCGTCGCCGACCTGAACGGCCCGCTCGTCGTGGCGACGAAGAAGGCCTTCGAAGTCGACAAGGAGAAGGCCGCGGACTTCAACCCCGACCGCGTCCACCCCTCGCCCGCCGGTCAACTGATCATGGCCCAGTCGCTCCTCAAGGCGTGGGGCGCCCCGTCGCTGGTCTCGGCCGTCTCGCTCGACGCGAACGGCCCGCGGATCATCTCGGCCGACGGTGCCGAGGTGACGGAATTGGCCCGCTCGGGCGACGCCCTGACCTGGACCCAGCTCGATAAGGCCCTGCCATTCCCGATCAGGCACCGGAGCTTCGTCGAAAACCTCGACTTCAAGGACCCGACCGTCGCCCTGGCGGTCAAGACGTCCGACTTCTTCTCGTCCCTTGACCGCCAGCCGCTCAAGGTCGACGGGCTCGCCGCCGCCGACTACACCCTCAGCATCGACGGCGCCCTGGTGGGGACCTTCTCGACCTACGACCTCGGCAGCGGCGTGAACCTCGCCGAGCTCGAAACGCCGATGACCAAGCAGGCGCTCGCCGTCCACCACAAGACCATCGACCACACCCAGATGCACAAGTACCGTTGGCGCGACATCCAGATGCGTTTCCCGAACGCCCCGGCGGAGTACGTCGGCTCGGCGGTCGAGGGGCTCGACGGCCTCGAACGGACGATCGTCGCCGAGCAGCACGCCCTCGCCCAGCCGAAGCCGCACAAGTTCGAGCTGAAGCCGAAGGCGAAATGAAATCCCGGGAGGCGCCCATCGCCCTTCATGGACGGAGTCGGGGCGATGGAGGAGGGGACGAGCCAACCAGGAGAATCACGCCGAGGGATTGCATCCCCGCGATTCAAGGGATTCGCAAGCGTCCGTCCCAGCTTCCTTCAGCGTGTCGCTCGTCGTTCGATCGCCCGAGCTGAACAGGCCGCTGGCGACCGCCTCTTACATGAAGGAGGGCCTGAGGCGGTTCTGGGAGCAGCCGGGCAAGGCGTTCGCGACGAGCTTCCTCGACGGCCGGCTGAGGCGGGCCCAGGCCTCGGGCATGAAGATGCTCCGGCAGATGGCCGGGACGCTGGCCCTCTACCGCAGCGGCCTGCTGGCCTACCACGACGCGATGATCACCAGAGGCCCACTGGAGGGCACCATCAACAAGATCAGGGTCCTCAAGCGGGGCGCCTACGGCTACGGCGACCACGAGTAGTTCAAGCTGAAGATACTGTCGCTCCATGAGACGCGGGACGAGTTGATGGGATAGCGACACCGCGGTCACTACTGCCCCGCGCGCTTCAGCCGGATGAACCGAACTGAGGCCCAGGGAGGTCCTGATACCAGAGGGCCGTGAGGCCCGGACCGTCCGAGCAGCCAAAGAGGAATGGCCGAGGAATTGGCATCCCGCAAGACGAGAACGATGCCGTTCCGCGACTTCGGAGTTGGACAGGCATACCCGGACTCAGTAGCATGAGTGCCGGCCACATCGTGAGGAGCATGAGCGATTCTCGCCAGTGCGAACGGAGCGCCGTCATGCGGAACCATGGTCTCCTGTTCCTTGTCGTGATGCTCCCTTGCCTTGGGAGCGAGGCTCGTTGCGGGCCTGTGGCGGACGGGCGCACCAGCGGTAACCGGGAGGACCTGGCTCTCACCCGGCGCATCGATACCCGCCTGACGGCCCGATGGGCGGAGGCGAAGTTGCGACCCGCGACGGCGGCCGACGACGGGGAGTTCCTCCGCCGCGCCTGTCTCGACCTGGTCGGGAAGATCCCGACCGCCGGCGAAGCTCGCGACTTCCTCAACGACCCAGATCCGAACAAACGAGCGGCGCTCGTCGACCGTCTGCTCGACAGCCCGGCGTACGCGGCGCGGGCCGCCCTCCTGTGGCGGCAATTCCTGCTCCCCGAGACCGATGATCAGGTCGGGGCCTCTCCGGCCGGCCTGGAGGCATGGCTGCGGAAGAAGGTCGCCGAGGAAGCGGGCTACGACCAGATCGTCCGCGATATCCTCTCGGTCAGGCTCGAGGCGAACTCGAACGATTCGATGGTTGCCGCGACGGTAGATCCGTCGCCGGCGGCATTCTACGCCGCCCGGAGCGGGAAGCCGGAAGTCGTCGCGGGCGATGCCGCGCGGGCCTTCCTCGGCATCCGCGTCCAGTGCGCCCAGTGCCACGACCACCCTTTCGCGAAGTGGAAGCGGGAGGAATTCTGGAGCTTCGCCGCCTTCTTCGCGGGCGTCCCCCAGCAGTCGAACGACGCGACCTCACGCCGCATGGGTCGCGAGGATGCACAGCGCCGGGAGCTAACCATCCCCGGTACCTCGAAGGTCGTCAAGGCCGTCCACCTTGACCACTCCGCGCCGGCCTGGCGCCCCCGCGCCGGCACGCGCGAGGTCCTGGCCGAGTGGGTCTGCTCTCCAAAGAACCCCTATTTCGCCCGGGCGGCCGTCAACCGCGTCTGGGCCCGCTTCTTCGGCAACGGCCTGATCGACCCCGTGGACGACCTCGAGGCCGAGGGGGATCCGGCGCTCGTCGGGCTCCTCGACGAGGTCGCCGGCGAGTTCCGAGACCACGACTACAACCTGAAGTATCTGATCCGTGCCCTGATGGCGACCCGGGCGTATAGCCTCTCGAGTGCCGCGGAGCCCGGCACGGCGACGACCACGCCGCTCTTCTCCCGGATGCCCGTGCGCGGGATGTCGCCGGACCAGTTCGTGGACAGCCTGGCGCAGGCGACGGGATGCGACCTGGGCGAGAGCCGGGCTCGCCTGCTCGAGCTCTTCACCGAGCGCGACGTGCCGCCGACCGAGTCGCAGACGTCGATCCTTCAGGCCCTCACCCTCATGAACGGCGCGGTCCTGAGCGGCGCCACCAGGCCGGAGTCCGGAGAGACGATCGGGGCCATCGCCGAGGCCCCCTACCTCGATACCGCGGGGCGGGTCGAGATGGTCTTCCTGGCAGCCCTTTCCCGCCTGCCCAGGTCGGAAGAGCGTTTACTCGCGATCCGGTACATCGACGGCCGCTCGACTGAAGCGGACCGCGCCCGAGCCCTGTCGGACGTCTTCTGGGCCCTGCTCAACGGGCCCGAGTTCCGCACCAATCACTGAGGAGGCGGGGGATCGTCCTCCGTCGCCGAGCACGTTGAGGGATCGGGGAGACCTGCCATGGATTATTCCTCTTCGTCGGCGGGGCGCGTCACCCGCCGGCAGATGCTCCGGCTCGCCTCGTGGGGGACGCTGGCGGGCTCGGCCTCCGGATGGATCGAGAACCTCGCGGCGAAGGCCGCGCCGGATCCCAGTCGCCGCAAGGCCTGCATCCTGCTCTGGATGTCGGGCGGGCCCAGCCAGATCGACACGTTCGACCCCAAGCCGGGCCACGAGAACGGCGGGCCGTTCAAGCCGATCTCGACGAGCGTCCCGGGGATGCAGATCGGCGAGCACCTGCCGAAGCTCGCCCGCGAGGCCAAGGAGCTGGCGATCATCCGGGGGATGAGCACGAAGGAGGGGGACCACAGCCGGGCCACCTACGTGCTCCGCACGGGATACCTGCCGCTGGTCTCCGTCCGCTACCCCGCGCTCGGGGCCCTGATCTCCAAGGAGCTCGAGGACGACTCGGCCGAGCTGCCGGGGTTCGTCAGCGTCGCGCCGTATCGGGCGATCAGCCCCGGCGCGTTCGGGTCGGGGTTCCTCGGCCCTCGGTACGCGCCGCTCGTCGTCGGCGAGCGCTCCTACGGCGCGGGCAAGGCGGGCAGCCGGGCCTTCCGCGTGGACGACCTGGAGCTGCCGTCCGACATCAAGGCCGACCGCGCCGACGACAGGCTGAAGCTCCTCCAGTCGTTCGCCCGGGACTTCCGGGAGACACGCCCAGGGGTCACTCCCGAGAGCCACAACGACGCTTACATGCGGGCGGTGAGGATGATGCGGTCGCCGGCCGCGAAGGCGTTCGAGCTCGACGAGGAGCCCGACGCCCTGCGCAACGCTTACGGCCGCAATCCCTTCGGCCAGGGGTGCCTGCTGGCCCGTCGCCTCGTGGAGCGGGGGGTCCCGTTCGTCGAGGTCACGCTCTCCGGCGTGGACGGGCGGAACTCTCTGGGCTGGGACACGCACGCCCAGAACTTCGACGCCGTCAAGGCCCTCTGCGGCGTGCTCGATTCCGGCTGGTCGACGTTGATCACGGACCTGCGCTCGCGCGGGCGGCTCGACGACACACTGATCGTCTGGATGGGCGAATTCGGCCGCACGCCCAAGATCAACGAGAACGCGGGGCGCGACCACTTCCCGAACGCCTGGTCCACGGTGCTGTCCGGCGGGAAGGTGCACGGGGGCCGGGTGGTCGGCGACACCGGGCCCGACGGCATGGAGGTCCGCGACCGGCCCGTCGCGGTGTCGGACCTGCTCGCCACGATCGTCAAGGCTCTCGGGCTCGACCCGACGACGCAGAACACGGCGGAGGACGGCCGGCCGATCCGGCTGGTCGATCTCAAGGCGAAACCGATCGCGGAGCTCCTGGGATGATGGTTCCCGCTGGACTGCTGGCGATCGCTCTTGCGCTCCTCGTGGACGACGAGCCCCCCGCGACGGTCCCGCCGGCCTCGGCGTTCGCCGCGCCCGGGGACGACGCGGTGCAGGACCTGGTGATCCTCGGGGAGGCCCGGGCAATCCTCCTCCGCGTCCGCGTGATGGTCGGCGATCGGCCGTTCCGCGCGGCCTGGGCCGAGGGGATCCGCGCCTACCACGCGCGCCTCGACGACAACGGGGACGGCCAGATCACCACGCAGGAGGCCGCGAAGAACGGCCTGGCCGCGCTCCTGACTCCGGCCGGCCCGAGCGCCAGCACGCCGGCCCGGGGCCAGCCGGAGGCGGACGTCAGCCCGAAGGACGGCGAGATCTCCGTCCAGGAGTTGACCGAGGTCCTCCGCGGCTCGTTCGGGCCCTTCCGGCTGCAGGTCGAGCCGGTCCCGGGGCGGCGGACCGACGCCCTCTTCGACCAGCTCGACCGGGACAAGGACGGCGAGCTCACCCGGCCCGAGATGGACGCCATCGTCGGCTCGCTCCGCCGGCTCGACCGCGACGCCGACGAGATGATCGACGAAGGCGAGGTCAACCTGACGACAACCTCCGTCGATGCGATGTCCATGATGCAGGCCCGTCCCGCTCGCGATTCGTCCACGCCGACGGTGATCGAGTTGAGCCCCGGCGAGTCGACCGTGCGGCTGTCGCGGCTGCTGGTGAAGAAGTACGACACGGGATCGAGCCGGGGGCCTGGCCGGCGCGACTCCCGGCTGTCCCCGGAGGAGTTCGCCATCCCGGCCGAGGCGTTCGCCGCGTCGGACCGCAACCGCGACGGCACGCTGAGCGCCGAGGAGCTGCGCACCTACCTGGCGGACGCTCCGCGCGACGCGATCCTGGACGTGGTCCTCTCCGCCGACGCCTCGGGCCGGGCCGCGGTGGCGGTCCGAAGTGCCGACGGCGGATCGCCGGCGGGCATGACCGTCCGGCCGCTCGTGCAAGGCGCGGCCGAGATCGAGATGGGCCCCGTCCGGATCGACGTCCACGTGGACGACGGGGCGAGGGCCGCGGAGGCCGCGCGCAAGGGCCTGCGGGCCCGGTTCGACGCCGCCGATGCCAACCAGGACGGATACCTCGAGAGGGACGAGCTCAACCAGGACAACGCCCCGGTCTCGCCCCTGGCCGGCCTCTTCGAGGCCCTCGACCATGACGGCGACGGGAAGGTCTATCCCCGCGAGCTGGACGAGTTCGTGGCGCGGGAGGCGGTCGCGGCGCGGGGGCATCTGACGATGACGGCCTCGGACGAGGGCCGGGCGCTCTTCGGGATGCTCGACCTGGACCGCGACCGCCGCCTCGGCGCGAGGGAGGTCCTGGAGACCTTCGCCCGCGTCTCGGCCTGCGACCGAGATCGCGACGGCCGCGTGACCCCCGACGAGATCCCGCAGCACTTCCGGCTCGTCCTCGACCGCGGCGACCTGTCTGTCCTCCTCGCGACGCCCGCCAACGGGAACGTCGTCGTCGTGCCCGCGGGCATGGCCGCCGCACCCTCGCGGCCGAGGCCGGCCTCCGGGCCGGCCTGGTTCCGCAAGATGGACCGGAACCACGACGGGGACGTCTCTCCGCGCGAGTTCCTCGGGACCCGCGACCAGTTCGCTCGCCTCGACCGCGACCACGACGGCCTGCTCTCGCCCGCCGAGGCCCAGGAGGCGTCCCCCGGCCGATCGGACCGGGTCAAGGCACCTGGCGGTTGAACCTCAGGAGGATCCGCTCGGCGCGGAAGACGATCTCGATGTCCTTCTCGCGGAGCGCGTCTTCGAGCACGGGGATGGCCACGGGGCCCATGTCGTAGAGCTGGGTCTCGGCGTCCTCGCGGGCCTTCGGGCCGAGGTCGCCGAGCTGCTTGACGAGCAGCCGGGCGCGGTCCTGGAGCCGCGGGTCGACCCCGTGAGCGATCACCGCCGCCGTCCGCACGAACTTCTTGGGGGTCGGGAAGACGTCGAGGAGGACGATCTCGTCGATCGCCTCGCGCGACAGATGGGCCAGCACGATCAGGCCCTTGGGCTCGAAGATCGTGGAGGCGTACTGGTCGAGATACGCCTGGACGACCTCGGCGCGCATCCCCTGGGCCGTCAGGCGGCGGGCGTAGGTGTCGCGGGTGACCTGGCGGAAGGAGGGGTCCGAGGGGCTCAGGGGCTGGGAGAGGGTGAGCTTGATCGGGGGGCCCTCGATCACGGCCTTCTTGTTGGTCTCGGCGGCCAGGCGGGCGGCGGTGGTGATGAACAGGCTGGCGTCGTCGGCGATCCGGTAGCTCAGGCCGATCGTGCCGAGCACCTCGGCGAGCGCGTCGCGGGCCGCGAGGCGGCCGTTCTTCAGGGTCATCGGCTGGCCCAGGTCGATCTTGTCCTTGGAGAGCGTCGGGTCGTCCACCTCGTAGCGGACGCGTGCCTGGCCGGCGACCAGGGCCAGGACGTCCCTCCGAGGGACCTTGTCGGCGTTGACCGTGACGGGGCGATTGAGCGCCTGGTCCACGCGGGCGCGGGTGTCCGCGTCGGCCTCGGCGGGGATGGGCTTGGGCTCGGCCTTCTTGTCCCCGGCCTTGAGCTCGGCCTCGGCCTTATCGAGGGCGGCCTCCGCGGCCTTCGCCTTCGCCTCGGGCTTGTCCTTGTTCTTCTCGTTCTCCTTCTTCTCCTTCTCCTTGGCCGCCTCCTCGTCGGTCACGCTCCTGGGGATGCCGGAGGGGAGCTCGTCGAGCCAGCCGAAGCGGTAGCGGCCCCCGTCGACGGGCGCGATCACCGCGACGTCGAGGAGCCTCGCATTCGTCAAATTCTGGAGCGTGTACTCATCCGGCCCGCCGCGGATCTTGACCGGGATCGGGATCGCGACCTCGGCGTCGTAGGACAGGAACCGCTCGACCCTCGTCTCGTGCTTGATGAAGAGGGCCTTGTCCGGCCGCCGGAGCTTCTGGAACCAGTGGTCCTCGGGGATGAACCCCGCCGCGGTGCCGGCGGGGGGCGCGGCGAGCAGGTTCGCCTTGAACCAGCGGAGGCCGTCGCTCCGCTCGGTGGCCTGCGGCCAGTGGGCCAGGACGCTCCCCTTCTTGACGCGGAGGTCGAAGTCGACGTCCTGGGTCGGCTCGCCGAACGCCTGGACCACGGAGACCGGGGCGACCGGGAATTGCCGGTTCAATTCCGGGCCCTCGATCTTGGGCCGGACTGTGCCGACCGGGCCGGGCATCGCGTTGCGGTAGACGCGCGGCTGGTTGAGGGAATTCTGGGCGGGGCTGCCGACCCAGACCGACCACTCGTAGACCTCGACCGGGAGCGGCGGGCGGTCCTCGGCACCTCGGACGGTCGGCGCGAGGCAGAGTCCGGCGACGAGGCACATCCCGAGGGAACGGACGCGAGGCGAGTACGCGGGCGAGGTTCGTGTCATGGTCGGCTCGCGGTTGTCGTTGTGAGCGATCGGTCCGGGGAGGCGGCCGCGACCGAGGCCGCCCCGGGCGTCGGGCCGGCCCCGGGGCGATAGAGCCGCGCGTCCGCCCAGATTACGCGATCGCCGGTGTCCTCGTCGGCGCCGAAGTCGACGATCAGGCGGAGTTGGTCGGCCCCCGCGACGGGCAGGGAGAGGCGGACGGGCGGGGCGTCGGCGCGGAGGTCGGGGTTGGCGTACAGCTCCTTGCCGTCGGCGAAGACCCGGCAATCGACCCGGCCCTTCTTGTTGCCCGAGGGGTCGAATCCGACGGTCGCCTCGAACGTGGTGTAGCGGCGGTCGAGGTCATACGTCAGGGCCGTCCGCGAGTGCACGGAGAGGCCCTTCTCGACGATTCGGTCGTCGATTTTCAGCGGCGAGCCGTCGAGGGTGACGTCCCGGCGGTAGGGAGCCCGGCGGGCGAAGTAGGGAGTCTCCTCGACCTTGCTCGGCTGGAGGTCCGAGAGGTAGGCCATCTCGCCGCCGCGGAACCGGACGCCGCGGACCTCGGCCGAGGGGAGCTTGACGGCCTGGCCCCAGGGGGTCTCCACCTCCCACTTGTCGCCCTCGACCTTGACCCAGCGGCCCGAGAGGGCCAGGCCTCCCGAGAGCGTGAACGTGGGGCGCACCTCGGTCGGGGGTGCCGGCGCGGGCCTGGCCGCGAGGACGAACCCCTCGACCTGCTTGAGCGCCAGCGTCCGGCTCTTGCCCCGGTAGGCGAACGTGAGCTTCTCCCCCTTCGCCGCCTCGACGACGCCCCCGATCGTCACGACCTCGCCGTCCTTGGCGCGGGCCAGGAGCAGGTCCTCGCCGCCGGGGGCCTTGAGCCGCTTGGCGAACGACTCGGGCGACTCCTTGTGGTCGGCCATCCCCATGTACACGCCGAGGACGCGGGCCAGCGGGACGTCGATCTTGTCGCCCCAGGTCGTCGTCAGGGTCAGCGCGTCCGCGCTCAACGCCTCGAGCCTGCCGAAAAGCTGCTCGTCCTCGGCGAGGTAGACGCGGGCGTCGAGCGCGGGGGTCGGCGCCGCGGGGTCGTACTTGAGCTTGGGGTCGGTCTTCCCGGTCGCCTGGGCCTGGACCTGGGCATTCTGGCCGTCGGCGTACATCAGGTTGATCATGAACGGCTTGTTGTTGCAGTCTCCGTCGGGCGGCTCCAGGAACACGTCGGCCCAGGTCTCCTTGCCCGCGCGACGGAGGCTCACGGGCCAGGCCGGGGTGCCGGTCGTGTCGAGCTGCCACATGGCCTGGCCCTTGTCGGTGGGGCACTGGATCATGATCTGCTGGATCGCCGCGTCGCGGAGGCCGGACATCACCAGGTGGATGTCGCGGATGCCGCTGGGCTTGGGCTCGACCTTGGGCAGCTTGGGGGGCGGCACCGTCCCCGGCGGCGGTGCGGCGAGGTCGTCCCCGGCGGCCTTCTTCTCGTCCTTCCCCGCGGTGCCGCCGGGCCCGGTCGTGTCCACGTTCGGCTGGCCGACGAACTTGACCGCGAGCATCGACGACCGCTCGAAGGTGATCGACTCGACCTGGTCGAGCGGGAGCCTTGCCTTGACCCTCGCCGCCGGATTCACCTGCGGGCCGGGGTTCGAGACGAAGACGAGCCTGGGGAGGTCCGCGACGACGCCCCCGGAGGGGAGCCGGGTCGGGGCGGCCCGCACGGGGGAGAAGACCTGTTTGGGCAGGTCGGCGGTCCCCGCCGCGGGCGGGTTGGCGGGGGCCGCCGCGGGGGTATTGTCCATGATGACGAGCTTGCCGTGCTCCAGCGCCGATGGCTCGCCGTGGAGGACCGTCCCGTGGATGGTGCGGACGGCGGTGCCCAGCCCGGTGATCCGTTCGGCGTGGACGACCAAATCCCGGAAGAGGACGTCCACGGGCTCGGCCCCGTTTCGGTTGGCGACGAAGAGCTTCACGCCGGCGATGTCCATCGGGCCGATGTCGACCTTGCCGATCTCGCGCGGCTCCTTGGCCATCTCGTCGTAGACCTGGAAGCGGAGGCTCTGGCCCTGACGGCGGATCTCCAGGCGGATCGACTGGCCTTTCGCCGGGAAGGTGTGCCGGATCGGCTTGGCGGGCGTGGGGTCGGGGCCGCCGAAGGGATTGAAGGCCCGCCGGCGGCCCATCATCGGCGAGCCCATCATCGGGCCGCCCGCGGCGGACTTCTCGATGGGCCGATAGATGTCCCTGCCGTCGGGCTCGAGCTCGCGCAGGAGCGTCGCCTCGGGCTGGTCGATGATCTGGGTGGCGACCGCGATGCCGATCGCGGCGCCGTCCTCCCGGGCGGGCTTGGGGAGCTTGCGGATGTCCAGGGTCGCGGTGATCGTGCAGTCGCCGCCGATCCGGAGCTGCGGCGGCGTCTTCCAGCCCGCCTCGGCCTCGCCCGGCTTGAGGGTCACCCGCAGGCCGTCGGCCTCGCGGGCGAGCGCCTTCTTGTCGCCGAAGCCTCCGGCGTCGAGGGCGGCCTGGTCGAACGCCTTCTCGGCCAGCGGCCGGTGATAGTCGCCCGCGCCGGCCGCCCCGAGGCCGATCCACACAAGAAGTCCGCCCAGCATCGCCGATCCCCCGGTGTGTCGCGTGATCCCCGTACGTCGCTTGGTGACTATCTCAGAGGTCCTGCACCGCGGGCCTCGTCTCGTCGCAACTCGTCCCCGGCAAGACGGAGAGCCGAATCCGCTTCCCAATTACTAAGGCTTAGCATTACCCACAAGTGCGAGAAGCCCGAGGCCAGGCGGGGTGCATGTTGCGCGAGGCGGACCCTCTGGTCCCCTCCTCCCTGTGTGGGGGAGGGGACCGGAATGGCTCGCCCTGCTCGACGTGCAACTTCGCTCGACTTCCACTTGTGGGTAAAGAAGAGTTTGTAGAGGAGACAACCGGACTCGCCTCCCCTGGTTCGAGGGGGATTTCAGGGAGGCTCCGTATCAGGGCTTGGCGGCCTCGTCGGCCGCCTTGGACTTCGCCCCTTCGCCAGCGGTCTTGGCGGATTTCTCCTCGGCCAGGCGGCGGTAGTAGCGTTCGAGGACGGTGCGGTACTCGGGCGGGAAGCCCTCGCTCATGGACTGGAGGATGCGGTCGCGCTCGCGGTCGGAGAGCTTGCCCCAGCCCTTGCCGCCGTCGTTCGGGTCGGTCAGGTCGCCGATGCCGCCGGTGCCCCGGCTGATCGTCGAGTCCTTCATCCCGTTCATCGGCCGGTTCCGCTTGAGGCCGTTCTTGCACGCCTGGCACTGCTTCTCGAGCTGGGCGATCAGCTCGTCGAGGTCGCGGACGATCGCCTTCTGCTCGCCCTGGACCGGGTCGCCGGTCTGCTTCTTGCCCAGCGAGTCGACCACCCCCCCCATCTTGGAGGCGATCTCGTCCGGCTTGACGTCCTCGGCGGTCGCGAGGGACGCGCCAAGGAGGCCCGTCAGAAGGGCCGCGGTCCCGAAGATACGGCGGTCTCGGCTCATGGTTCCCTCATGGGCTGGAGGAATGGAAACGCGTTCGCTCGATCCGGTCGGACATCATGGCTGTTCGATGCGTTCCGCGATCCTGGCCAGGTTCTCGCGGAGGTCTTCCTGGGTCGCCTCCAACGCCTCGATCTCGCGGCGGAGGGCCGGCGTGAGCGTGGCGGACGGGGCGGGGACTGGGGCGGTGCGCGTCTTGTCGACGCCCACGGTGTCGTCGTTCAGGCGGGCCTGGAGGAGGCGGATGGTCTTCAGCTCGGCGATCAGCCGGTTCAGCTCACGCTCGCGCTCCGAGAGGTCCGAGGGCAACGGCGCGTTGGCGGGGGGTGGAGTCGTCGGGGGGAGCCGGCGGACGGCCTGGAGCAGGCCGAGCAGGTCCTCCTCGATCCGCTTCTCCATCGCGACGGTCTGGGGCGAGGCGTCCGTCTCCTTGAGCCGGCCCTCGACCTCGCGCATCTCCCGCCCGAAGACCTTCAGGGCCGTGGGCAGCGCGATGCCGAACTCGGTCTCCTCGACCAGGGCCAGGAGCTGCTCGGTGCGGCCGGCCAGCTCGCCCTCCTTCTGGGCGAGCCCGGCCATGGCGATCGAGGCGGGGCGGGACTTCTTGGCGAGCATCGGGGCCTGGGCCTCGGTGTTCTCGCGGATGTACGCCTGGGCCTCGTGCATCTCGGTCAGCTCGGCGATGAGCCGGGTGTAGAGCTCGGTCCGGAGCTGGACCAGGAGCTTCTCCGTGGCCTTGGCGAGTTCCTCGCCGGACCTGGTGAGGATGTCGAGCGCCTCGGACTGCTCGGACGCGGCGGGGTCGGCGGCGGTCTTCGCCAGGTTCTTCTCGGCGTCCTGCATCGAGCCGCCGGCCCGGATCAGGTCCTTCTGGAGGGCCACGCCGGCGTCTCCCAGGCGGGCCGACGCGGCGGCGAGGGCCTCGGCGGCCTTGCGGGTCGTCTGCTGGCCGGCCTCGTGCTTGCCGAACTCGCCCTTGGCGAGGTCGCGCGTCGCGGCGGCGGAGCGGCCGTCCAGCGACTTGAGCTCCTCGCGGAGGATGGCCTCGGCCTTCTCCTCGGGGGCGACGGCCCCGGCCAGGTCCTTGCCGGCCTGGCCGAGCTCCTCCGCCGCCTCCTTCAGGGGGACCTCGGCCTTCCGCAGTTGCGACGGCTGATAGTCGGCGAAGACGGGGTCGCCGGCGAGCGCCGTCGTCGCCTTCGTGATCGCCGCCTCGCGGTCGCGGAGGGCGGCCCGGGCGGCCTTGTGATCGCCGTCCTTCTTCGCGGCGAGTGCCCGGGTGTCGTCCAGCAGCCTCTTCTGGTCGCGGGCCAGCGACTCCAGGTCGGGGCGGCGGGCGGCCAGTTTCTCGCCGGACCGCCGCTGGTCGATGGCGAATCGGGACCATCCCAGCTCGCGCCGCTCGTCCTTGACGATCCGCTCGAGCTGGCCGAGGGTCTCGCGCATCTGCCGGAGCCGCGCGAGCTTGAGCTGGAAGTCGAGATCCTCGGCGAGGAGGACGTTGCGGAGGTGCTCGAGCTTGGCCAGGAGCTCCTTGATCTCCGTCTCCGCCTTGGAGAGCTGGGCGCCCTTGAGCATCTTGTGCGCGTCGCGCATCTGCTCGAGGATCAGCTCCTCGCGGGAGAACTTGAGGGCCAGCCGGAGCCGAGAGGCGTTCTCCGGCTCGAGCCCGCGGAGGGCCTCGGAGAGGCGGAACATCCGCTCCTCCAGCTCGGTCATCTGGGCCGCGGCGTTCTCCTGGGTGAAGCCGATGGTATCCCCGGCGGGGACGGCCGGCCTGTCCGGCTTCTTGGCGGCGTCCTTGTCCTTGCCCTCGGCCTCCTTGGCGGCCGGCTTGTCGTCGTCGAAGAGGCCCTTCGCCGGGTCCTGCGCGCGGGCCCACTCCCCGGGTGGCGCGAGGAACAGGGTCGCGAGCAGCCCGGCGAGGCCGGTCGCCCGGCGTCGGGCATGCGGTCTAGGGCTTGACCTCATCGAACACCTCCTTCGTGCGGGTTTCCCGGGCGTCCTCGGTGTCTTTGAGCACCTTCTGCTGGATCTTGATGACCTCGGCGACCTGGTTGACCACGTCGACGAAGCTCTCCCACTGCGACATCTGCTCGAGGATCGTCTTCATCCTCGCCACGACCTCGCCGTGCAGTCGGCGCGCCTTCTCGACGTCGGATTGGACCCGAGTCCCGCCGCCGAGCGCCTGGAGGACGCCGCGGAGCTCGGCGACCGGCCCGGCATTGAGCTCGCGGATCGGGTCGATGATCCCGTCCTGGAGCAGGCGGTGCGACTTGGGGGAGCCCACCTCGTTCAGCTTCATCTCCTGGAGCGTGTCGGCGATCCGGCCGGCGACCTGGTCGAGCTGGCGGCTGGACGTATGCAGGGCGCGGAGGACGTTCATGTAATCCTCCGACGACGTGTTGCTGGCCAGGACCGGTGCCTGCTTCTCCGTGGCCTCGACGGTCGCCAGGAACCTGGATCGCTCGGCCCGCTGGCGGATGAGGATCTCGTAGAAGAGCTCGTCGGCCGAGACCACCTGGAGGTGGACGACGCCGGAGCGGCCGACCTGGGCCCCCCGGGCGCAGCGGTCCTCGACCTCGGCCTGGATCCGGAGGACGGTGCCGATCGGCGGCGGGCTGGGCTGGAGGTCGAGGTCGTGCCGCGCCTGGTGGTCGAGGACGGCCTTGCCGCCGGCGGGCAACGGGAGGGGGACGGTCTGCTTCGAGACGACGGGCTCGGCCTTGCCCTCGGCGTGGCTCGTCCGCTCGACCTGGAGGCGGGTGGACGCGAGGCCCAGGTCGTCGGTGGCGGCCATGGCCAGCGGGATCGTGGCGACGGGCGTGACATGGGCGCCGACCCCCTGGGCGCGGAGCGTCACGCGCGGCACCCGGTCCTTGAGCAGGCCGAGCGAGAGGAACGTCGGCCGGGAGGCGAGCCCGGTCCCGCTCGAGGTGAGCTGGATCTCCAGCGTGGTCGCCTCGCGGAGCGTCCAGCGGGCGGCGAAGGACTTCGGGTCGACGCGCTCGAGCGCGGGGGGCTCGCCCGGATGCACGTCCAGGCGGGTGCGGTCGATCGGCTCGGAGCCGACCAGGGTCATCTCGACCTCGGTGTCGGGCAGGAAGAGGAGCGACTCCGCGGGGTCCTCGACCGCGCGGAACTCCCCCTTCGCGGCGCCCGGGTCGCGGACTCGGAGCCGGGTCGCCTGCAGGGTCGGCCGGTCGGCCCGCTCGATCCGGATCGGCCCGAGCCAGTCGTCGCCCCCGGTGAGCTCGAAGGTCGAGGAGTCGGATGAGGGCGGCAGCTCGTGGCGGAAGACGCCCGGGGCGACGGCGGTCATCACGGCGTCGCGGACGGCCCCCTCGGCGGTCCGCTCGCGGAGCCGGACCGACGGCGGGACCACGGGGGGCCCGGGCTTCTTCCGCATCGAGAACGGCTCGCCCCGGTCCGGCAGGACCCAGCGATCGTCCCGCGGCCGGAGGTCGGGCAGGTCGGCCCGGACCTCCACCGCGAACGGCTCGTCGCGCGGGGCCAGCAGGGACCCGTCGTCGCCCACCCCTGTCAGCGTCAAATAGGTCCCCTGCGGCCAACGCTCGTCCGACCCTCTGAGCCATCGCGCCAGGCTGAGCCGCGCCGCCGACGGGGCGATCAGTGCGAAGGCGACGGGGATCGCCAGGGCTCCGAGGAACAGCAGCCCGCGGCCCGCCGTCCGGGCCCAGTTCCACCGCGTCTGGCGGTCGGCGGCGGCCAGGGACTCCAGGGCGCGCCGGACGGCCAGGCGGACCAACGCCGGCGACTCGGCCGTCTTCTCCTGGCGGAGCAGGCCGGGGAGCTGGAGCACGTCGGCGACCTGCTGGCCAATCCCCGGACGGACCCGGTCGAGGGTCATCGCCAGCGAGAGGTCGTCGAGCGTCGCGGCGCGGAACCGGGGGACCAGCCGGATCGCCAGGGCGATGGCCAGCCCGGCCAGGGTGACGCCCAGCAGGACCTGGCGGGACGAGAGGCCGAGCCGCAGCCAGTAGTCGAGCGCCACGAGGACGGCGCCCAGGGCGACGATCGCGGCCGCGGCGTCGAGGGCGAACTCGAGGGCCATCTCGAACCCCAAAGCCCGGCGTTTCCGCGAGAGCCAGGCACGCAGCCGCGCCTGCTCCTCGCGGAGCGAGTCGGGTTCGACGGTGAGGGTCTCGGGCTCGGTGGTCACGTACGGCCTCTCGGGGGCTGGACGATCGGACGACTCAGACCATGCGGAAGATTTTGCGCGAAATCCACTCGGCCGTCAGGCCCAGGATGATGGTCGCATAAAGAATGGGGGCGTCCCAGAGCTCGTCGCGCTGCTCGACGGTCCGGGTGACCTCGCGCATCGCGATCGACTCGTCGAGCTTGCCGGCCTCGGAGACGTCCAGGACCCGGCCTCCGGTCAGCCGGGCGAGGTCGGCCAGCAGGGCGCGGTTCAGCGACGGCTCGTCGAGCTCCCGGCGCGGCGGCTCGACCCGGAAATTGGTCGTCGAGACCCTGGTCGTCGCCCCGGCGTCGGCGCCCGTCGCGGGGGTGATGCGGAGCGTGTAGCCGCCGGCGCGCTCGGCCGGGAAGCTGGCCGTGAGCGAGGCCGGGTCGTCGGGGACACGCTCGAAGACCAGCGGCTCCGGGGCCTGGCCGTCGGGCTCCACCTCGGCCGCCAGGCCGGAGGCCTCGGCCACCGCGGCGGCCTCGGTGAACCGGACGCCGATCTGCACCCTGTCCCCCACCCGGTACGCCGTCTTGCCCAGGCTGACCAGGAACGGGAACCGGCCGCCGAGGGCCTTGTTCCGCCCCACCCGGTCCACCAGGCGGGCCCAGAAGCCGTCGAAGTAGTCCTCGGCGAGGTACCTCCAGCGGTAGGTGCTGTCGAACCCGATGAAGACCGTGCGCCCCGGGCCGTAGAGCTGGGAGGCCAGCAGGACGTGCCGGCCGTACTGGTTCTGCATCCGGGGGTCGCCGTGCCGGGCCAGCACCGTGGCGCCGGGCCGGGCCCGGGTCACCGGGAAGCTCCAGTACATGCCGGGGAGGCTCGTCAGGATCGTCCGGTTGCGGATCGGGTCGGGGTGGAACTCGAAGATCGGGTCGCCCCGACCCTCGGGCGTCAGCTCGAGGGCGTAGGTCGACTGGGTGGCCAGGCGGACCTCGGCCTCGGTGCGGAAGAGCCCCGGCTCGCGGACGACCGGCAGGATCCGCGTCCACCGCCCCGACTCCGTGGTGCCGCCGGACTCCGCGTCGAAGAGCTGCTGCGAGTACAGCTCGCCGGGCATGTAGATCAGGCCGCCGCCATCCTTGCCCACGAAGTTGGCGATCAGCTCCGGCCAGGCGGGGCCGAGGGCCTGCATGTCGGGATCGATCAGGATCAGGGCGTCGTAGCGGGCCAGCTCCTCGGCGTCGCCGGGCAGCCGGGAGATCGGCTTGTCGCCCGGCTGGCGGTAGCCGGGGTCGGCGTGCTGGAGCCAGGCGGCGAAGGCCACGTGCTGGTCGCGCTGGAGGGCGTTGCGGAGGAACTGCATCTCGGGCGAAGGGGACCCGGCGATCATCAGGACGCGGATCTGCTGGCGGACGACGCGGACCATGGCGGTCGCGACGTTGTCGTCCCGCGTCAACTCCGGCCCGGCGTCCTCGACCCGGGCGCGATACTCGTACTGGCCGATCACCTTGGGCACGATCCGGAAGGAGGTCCGCTTCTGGATCCCGTCGTCGCCCAACGGTATCCGCTGGCTGGCCACCTGCTGCCAGTCGGCGCCGTTGACCCGCTGCTCCAGGACGAGGTCGGCGTCGGCCTCCTTCAGCCCCCGTGCCTCGACGATGACGGACAGGGTCATCGGGTCGGTGGCGAAGACGACCGGGCTGGCGACGACCTCGACGACCCGGACGTTGCGCGGGCCCTCCTCGCCGCCGGAGGCGATCGGGAAGATCGGGACGTTCAGCCTGGCCAGCGACTCCGCCACGCGCAGCGGGTCCTCACCCGCGTTCGAGCGGCCGTCGGAGACGAGCGCGATCCCCGCCACCGGCCGGCCCCGGTGGACCGCCAGCACGCCCCGCAGGGCGTCGCCGAGCGGGGAGATCGACCGCCGGGGCTGGATCTCCTCCAGGGGCTTGGCGCGGGCCGGGCCGGCCGTCACGGCCTTCGAGGCCGATTCCAGGTCGAAGAACGACACGTCGCGACCCTTGCCCAGGTCGTCCAGGTGGGCGGAGATCGCCTTCTTCGCGAGGTCCAGCCGGGGCGTCTCCCGGAGCCGGTCCACCGGCGACTTGCCCCCCTCGCCCTCGATCTTCAGGGCCGCCGCGGTCGCGGCCGCGCGGGTCTCGTCGGTGTAGGGGTCGGAGAACCGCATGCTCTCCGAGTCGTCGACGATGATCGGCAATTGCGATCGGACCGTCTCGCGGTGCGACGTGACCAGGACCGGCTCGACTAGCATGATCCCGGCCGCCAGGAGCACGAGGGCCCGCAGCGCCGCCAGCCAGGCCCGCCTGGGGCCGGACAGCTCCCGCTTCTCACGCCGGGGGAGCCACCAGAGCAGGGCGAAGGCGGCGACCGCCGCCGCGATGATCAGGAGGGCTAACCCCCCGCCGGGCAGCGCGGTCAGCTCCAGGTGCGTGCTCTCGCCCGACGGCACGTCGCCCGGCGACCGAGGCTCGAGGCCCAGGAGTAGCTGCCAGATCCGGTTCATGACGCACCGTCGGGACGAAGAGGAGTCGGTTTCGTCTTCATCGCGAGCGCCCCACCCACGCGGCCAGGATCGGCTCGAAGATCAGGAGGGCCAGCAGGACCCAGGCCATCTCGTGCCAGACCTCCCGGCCGGTCGCCGAGAAGGCGTCGCGACCGTCGCCCCGGGCCGCGGCGACCTCGACCTTCAGCGGGGCGAGCAGCCCCTTCAGGTCGGCCGCCGCGATCCGATCGAGCTCGCTCTCCCGGGCGTCGGGGTTGGAGGCGAAGACGTCCTGCTGCGTCCCGAGCGGCCCCTCGTCCCACGACACCCGATAGAGCCCGGCCCTGCGGGTGTCGGGGACGGTGATCTCCCAGGCCGGCGTCGCGTCGCCGGAGGCCCTGTCCTCGGCCGAGCCCGAGGTCAGCGACCTCGGCTCGCCGCCGCCCGGCGGGGTGAGCCGGACGCTCGTGAGCTGGTGGCTCGAGTGGACGATCCGGGTCGGCCGCTCGCCCGCGGTGACGGTGTGCGCGAACGACGTCGGCCGGGCCGTCCCCCGCACCGCCTCGCGGATCGCCAGCACGAAGCTGGGCTCGATCGGCCAGTCGGTGTCGGCGCGGTCGGCGGTGGTCGTCCAGAGGAGGACGCGGCCCTCGCCGACGACCCGCTCGACCACGGCGGGCGACCGCGCCGGGTCGTTCCAGCGGGCGAGCACACGGACCGCGCCCGGCTCGCCGGACGGCTCCTCGACGCCCATGATCCGGCGGACGGACACCCGCTCGAGCGCCGAGGGCCGGAGCTCCAGCAGCCTCTCGATCGGCGACGGCCGGACGTCCTCGACGGTCAGCCCGCGGATCGCCTCGTCCGCCTGCGCCTTGAGGCAGACCGGCAGGAGCGGCTCGCCCGACCGGTAGAGCCGCTGGTTGTACAACGCCGTGTCCAGCCTCCCCCCCGTGAAGACCATCAGCCCCATCCCGCCGCGGACGAGCTGGGCGAGCTTCCTTGCCTGCTCCTCCGTGGGCGACGAGACGTTGGCCAGGACGAGCACGTCCGCGGGCTCGAGACGGGGATTGAGGAAATTCTCCTCCTGGACGGTCTCGATGCGCCAGGCCTCCGCGTCGCCGACGCCGATCGAGAGGGGCGCCGCGAGGTAGTCGACCTCCGACCCGAACGGCTCGGACGAGGGCTCGCCGTCCACCAGGCGGATCAGGAGCGAGTCCTTCACGGGGACCGCCGCCCAGATCTGGTTGTCGCCGGCGAGCTCGTCCTCGGGCAGTTGCAGCGAGATGTCGTGCATCCCCTGCGAGGGGAACCGGGCGGTGATCGGGACGCGCATCACATGGTGCGGCGGGATCTCGGGCAGGGGCACCTCGGTCGGCCGGTCGTCGATGCGGAGGATCGCCTTGGCGCGGCTGAGGACCCGGGGGGAGTCGTTGCGGACCGTCGCCTCCCAGTGGGTCTCGGCGCCGGCGAGGATCGCGCGGTCGAGGGGGATGAGAGCCTGAAGAGCGACGTTATCGGCCTGGTCGCCGCCGACGTCGACCACGCGGACTCGCACCCCTTGCTCCTGCCACCGGCGGGCCACCTCGCCGACGGAGGCGTCCCAGCCCGACTTGCGGAGATCGGTGACGATCGTGAGGTTCCGCATCGGGTAGGTGCAGGACTGGACCACCTCGTCCACGCCGGCCAGGACCGTCGGCCAGGCGGCGTGCGTGTCCGAGAGCGGCAACGCCAGGGCGTCCCCCGAGAGCTCCTCCCGCCGCGTGCCCTCGACCTCAAGGAAGACCGGCGTGCGCGGGGCCGAGGCGGCGACGAGGGTGCAGCGGTCCTGAGGGTTCGCCGCGCCGAGGACGGCCCCGGCGGCCTCGCGGGCGCGATGGAACGCGGGAGGGCCGCCGCCGGCGTAGCCCATGCTCAGCGAGTCGTCGACCAGGACGATCTGGCTGGTCCGCCCGCCGCCGATCAGCCACGTCTCGAGGCCGGTCGGGTTCAGCACCGGGCGGGCCAGGAACAGGAACAGGAGGACCGGCAACGCGATCCGAAGGAGCAGCAGGAGCAGCTCCTCGATCTGGATCCGCCGCCGGTTGCGCCGGATCGTTAGCTTGAGGTGGCGCATCGGCGCCCACTCCACCACGCGGAACCGGCGGCGGTTCAGCAGGTGAATGATGATGGGGATGGCCCCCAGGAGGGTCCCCCAGACCAGGAGTGGGCTCAGCAGGCTCAGCATGGTTCAGTATCGCCCGCCCGGGTTGTGGGCCGAGTCCTCGCGGGAGCGGAGGAAGCGGGCGAGCGAGTCGCCCAGGTGGTCGTCGGTGCAGAGGGCGACGTGGTCGTAGCCCCGGGCGCCGCACTCCCGGCGGACCTCCGCCAGGAACTCGCGGATCGCCCCCTGATACGCCTTCCGGAAGGCGCCGGGCTCGGCGAAGACCTGCTCGTCCCCCTCGATGTCCTTGAAGACGGTCGGGCCGTCGAAGGGGAGCTCCAGCTCGTCGCGGTCGAGCACCTGCATGACGAGCACTTCGTGGCCGAGGAAGCGGAGCCGGTCCAGGCCGTCGAAGACCGGCTCCAGGTCGGTGAACAGGTCGGAGACGACCACCAGGAACCCCCGCCGCCGGATCCGGTCGGTGAGCGACCGGAGCAGGCCGCCGAGCTCGGTCTTGCGGGCCGGGGTGCACTTCTGGAGGATCTGCGACATCACGCTCACCTGAGCCTGGGTCGCGCTCGGCGGCAGGAGCTGCCCGGCCTCCTCGTCGAACAGGACGAGGCCGACGGGGTCCTGCTGGCGGGACAGGAGCATCGCCAGGGAGACGACCAGGGTCGAGGCGTAGTCGAACTTGGCGAGCGCCGCTCGCGAGCCCTTGTAGTTCATCGACGCGCTGGCATCGACGACGAAGGTCACGCGGACGTTGCTCTCCTCCTCGTACTGCTTGATGTAGTGCCGGTCGGACCGGGCGAAGACGCGCCAGTCGAGCCGGCGGAGGTCGTCGCCGGGCGTGTACTCTCGGTAGGAGGCGAACTCGATGTTGAAGCCGTGGAACGGGCTGCGGTGCTGCCCGCTGATCGCCCCCTCGGCCAGCCGGCGCGACCGGAGGGTGAGGTCGGCGATCTGGGCGATGACGTCAGGATCGGAATACGTTCGCGACGTCGCCATCGGCCGCCCCCTTCCGCACGGGGATGTCCTCGAGGAGCCGCCCGACGATCGTGTCGCTCGTCTGGCCGGCGGCCTGCGCGTTGTAGTTCAGGACGACCCGGTGCCGCAGCACCGGCCGGGCCATGGCCCGGATGTCCTCGACGCCCACGCTGGGACGCCCGGCGAGCGCCGCGCGGGCCTTGGCCGCGACGATCAGGGACTGCCCGGCCCGGGGGCCCGCGCCCCACGAGATCCAGTCGGAGATGTACTTGGGGCTGTTCGGCTCCTTGCCACGAGTCGCCCGGACCAGGTCCATCGCGTAGTCGATGCAGTAATCCGAGACGGGCACGCGCCGGACGATCTTCTGGAGGGCGGCGATCCGCTCCCCGGTGATCAGCGGCGTGAGATCCTCGAGGTCCAGGCCGGTGGTGAGCCGGTAGATCCTCCGCTCCTCGTCGGGCGTCGGGTAGTGGATGAAGATCTTGAAGAGGAAGCGGTCGAGCTGGGCCTCGGGCAGGGGATACGTCCCCTCCTGCTCGATCGGGTTCTGGGTCGCGAGCACGAAGAAGGGCTCGGGCAGCCGGTGCTTGTGGCCGCCGGCCGTCACCTGACGCTCCTGCATGGCCTCCAGCAGCGCGGCCTGGGTCTTGGGGGGCGTGCGGTTGATCTCGTCGGCGAGGACGAGGTTCGCGAACAGGGGCCCTTTCACGAACCGCAGCTCCCTCGCCCCCGACTCTCGATCCTCGTACAACACCTCGGTTCCGGTGATGTCGCTGGGCATCAGGTCGGGCGTGAACTGAATCCGGCTGAAATCCAGCGAGAGGGACTGCGCCAGCGAGTGGACCATCAGGGTCTTGGCCAGCCCGGGCACGCCCTCCAGGATGCAGTGGCCGCGGGCGAAGACGGCGATCAGGAGCTGGTCGACGACCTCGTCCTGGCCGATGATCTGCCTGGCCATCTGCTGGCGGATCTGGCCGTGGACGGACCGAAGCTCTTCCAGCTCGGTCACGTCGGGCTCGGCTACGGTTGCGGTACTCAACGTCGCGTCCCTCTTCTCTTGTCGCGGGTTCACCGCTGGAACACGGGGAGGTACTTGAACGGAAGCTGAAGGATGATCACGGCGATCGAGGTGCCGTAGACCTGGCCGATCCCGTCGCCGCTCCAGGATCCGTCGCCGGCTTGCATGGACAGGAGCTGGTCGCGGGTCTTCGGGAAGTAGGCGTCCCAGTAGGTGTCGCCGGCCATGTAGAAGCCCTGCGACGCATAGAGGTGCGCGTAGTAGTCGTGGGCCCCGCCCTTGCTCCACTCCTCGCGGGCGCGGAACTGGTCCCAGACGTACTTCAGGCAGTCGGTGGCGATCGGGCTGTCGAATTGCCCGGCGTTGTACAGCGTGGCGACGGCCGCCGCCGAGATCGGCAGCCTGGGGCCGCCGCCGGAGAGGAGCGAGTAGCGGATCCCCCCTTCGGGGGTCCGGCACTTCTCCAGGTAGTCCGCGGCGGAGTCGATGACCGCCTTGGGGACGAGGAATCCCGCGTTCTGTGCGGCCCGCAACGCCTGGACCTGCGTGACGGTGACCGAGCCCTCGTCGCCGGTCCCGGGGACATAGGTCCACCCCCCCGCATTGCTCTGGCCCTGGCTGGTCAGCGTGACGGCCTTGCGGATCGCGTCGGCGACCTGGTTGCGGAGCGAGGCCTTCGTGATCGTCCCGTACGCGCAGGCGAGGAACATGAGGGCGAAGCCGTGGCCGTGCATCGGCTGACCGCTGTCCTGCGCGGGCCCGGTGATCAGGCCTGTCGCCGTGCTGCACCGGACGAGGAACTCGACTGCGCCCTGCACGGCCTTGGAGTACTTGCCCCTGGTGGGGGAGTTCCCGTGGGCGAGGAACGCCGTCCCGGCCAGGCCGGTCATTGCGACCGGATAGGCCTGCCCGCCGCCGGTGATCCAGGAGCCGTCCTCGGCCTGGGCCCCGGACAGGTAGTCCAGGCCCTTGATCACCGCCCGGAGCGCCTCCGGCGTGATGTGCTTGGGCAGGACCTCCTTCTCCTGGCCGAAAGCCGTCCGCGTGCGGGCGACCGAGGCGGCGGCCCCGGCGAGGAGGCCCAGGCCGCATCCCCCGAGGAAGTCGCGCCGGCGGAGTGGGAACGACGTCGACGTCATTCCGCCCCCCCCTTCCCGAGCTTCACCGGCCCGGCCAGGTCGAACCGCACGTGGAGCTCGACCCGCACGGGGATCTCCTGGAACCGCGACGACTCGAGCCGCTTGCGGGGCACCTCCTCGTCGTTCGAGGAGGGCATGACGCCGTAGTAGAGCGCCAATGCCCCGGCGGGCGGCTTCTCGCCGGAGACCAGCACCTCGCGGATCCCGGCGATGCGACCGAGCTCGACCCCGCTGAGCTTGGCCAGCCGCCCCGCCTTGGTACGGGCGTCGGTGATCGCCTCGCCGTAGGCCTTTTCCTGGAGCGACTCGTAGTCGTCCAGGATGAACCGGACGAGCTTGCTCCCCTCGTTGTTATACCGGTAGTAGTACGGCATGGAGTCGCCGCCGCCTCCCACCTTCCCCCCGGCGTCCTGGGCCACGTCCAGGAGCTTGGCCACGAGCTGGAGCAGAGCCTCCTCGTCCATCGGGCGGATGTCCGAGACGCTGACCACGAGCTTCCGCCGGAGCTGGACCTCGACCTTCCCCTTCCGTGCGGGGGGCGTGTCCATGTAGTACGGGTTGTACGCCTGCCCCTTCTGGTCGACGAGCAGGCCGCGCTCCTCCACCGTCACGTTCTTCATCTTGAGGGTGGCGAAGGCGTCCTGGAGCCGCTTCTTGGCGTCCCGGTACTTCACGATGGCGTCGGCGCTCAATTCCGAGGAGGCCGAGACCTCCAGGTCGATCTCCAGCCGGTTAGGCCTCGCGACGGCGGTGCCCTTGCCGATCACGGCGAAGCCGTCGATGTTCGCCTGCGCGTTGGCCGTCCCCTCCGCGAGCTGTCCCCGGGCGGGGGCCGCGGCGACGGCGAGGGCGATCGCCCCGGAGACGACGATCGCCATGTCCGATCTACTCATTCGGCCCCCCATTGCTCGGTGACCCCGTCCCGTCGCGGGCAATCTTCTCGGCCCCGGCGGGCCGGCGCGGATAGGCCGAGATCGTGCGGTTGCTGATCGCCAGCAACAAGCGGTCGGTCAGGATCAGGTCGCCTCCCTCGGCGCCGGTGTCCTGCCCCCGGAAGATCCGCCGGATCCGGCCGGTCTGCGGGTCGACCTCGAAGATCCCCCGCGGAGTGAGCTGCCACAGCCCGTCGCGTCGCACGAGCAGGCGCCCGTCGGAGCATCCCCCCGGCAGGGGTGCCGACCATCGCAGCGAGCGCCCCTTGAGGTCCAGCGCCGCGAGCTCCGGCCCGCCCAGGTACAGCGTCGCGTCGTCCACCCCCAGCAGCCGCGCCGACTTCGCGATCGGGCGCTCCCACGCGACCTTCATCCGATCTGGGTCGATCGCGCAGATGCGATCCGACTTGAGCCCCTTGATGAGCACCAGGTCGCCCAGGAGGAGCGGATCGCTGCACGCCGTTGACGGGGCCGCCTGGGGCATCTCGTCGAAGATGACGATGAAGCGGCTCTGCGACTGGGTTGGGTCGGTCGGATATCCGTAGCCCCAGTCCACCGCCCCGGATTCGGCGTCGAGCCGGGCGAGGAGCCCGTTGTGCGTGTCCACGTAGACCGAACCCGCGCGGTAGAGGAGCCGGGGCTGGGGATTGGTCTCTCGCGGGCCGTAGTACCAGTAGTAGCGCTCGCCCTCGCGGAAGATCCCGACCTCCGTTTTCCAGAGTAGCTTGCCGTCGTGCGGGCGGATCGCCAGGACGTACTGGCGCGGCTGGCCGTCCTGCCCGCCGCCGCCTCCGTACATCGAGCCCATCGAGGTCGAGGACTTGCCGGCGATGAACAGGGTGTCCCTGGTGAGGAGGGGCGGGCCCACGAAGTCGATCCCGGAATAGTCGGACAGATCCGACGATTGCCACACAACCTCCCCGTTCTCCGCCCGTCGGCAGGCCAGCCGGAATTCGGCCTGGTAGTTCGGGTCCTTGAGGTCGCGGCCGAGGCTCCAGACGCGGCCTCGGCCGGCGAGGATGGCGAACCGGTTCGTCTCGATCATCTGGGACTGGCCCTGCGTCGTGGCCTGTTCCAGGTTGTGGAACGACGCGGATCGCCAGAGCAGCTTGCCGCTGGCCAGGTCGACGGCGAACACGTGGCCGAGGTAGTTCGCGAAGAGCGTCTGCCCCTCGACCGCCGTCGCCGGCACGGCGCCGCTGAAGGACGTCGCCTCCCACTGGGACAGCTCCACGGGGGTCATCCCGGCGGTGACCGAGGCCGCGAACCGAACCTGCCAGGCCGTGGCCACCGTCTCGGCGAGCTCCGGTGCCGGGCCTCCGCCCGCGGGGTCAGCCGACCGGGCCTCGCTGGCGGGCAGGGATTCCGCGGCGATGCGCCTGAGATGCTCGCCCGCCTTCGCCTTCTTGCCCCCGATCGTGACGACCTCATCGGCGACGCGCTCCCCCGACTCCGATCGGAGGGCATCCAGCTCTGACCGTCGCCCGGCCCTCGCCAGGGCCAGGGCGGCCTTGACCGTCGTCAGGGCCGGCGAGAGCTCCGAGTCGGGACGTTCCCGGAGGATGGCCAGCCAGCAGTCGGCGGCGCGATCGAACTGCCCCTGCTCGAAGTACAGGTCGCCCAGGCGATCCGCCGCGTTATCCCCGACCGAGGTGAGGAAGTACGACGAGAAGAGCCTCTCGAGCGTGGCCTGCTCGGTCGCTCCTTCCGCCTGGTCCAGCAGCTTCTTCGCGTCCGAGTCGTAGAAGAGCCGGTATGCCGCCTGCCCCTCGGTCGAGAGGCCGGCGAGGACCGAACGACGCTTCTGGCCCACGGGGATGATGAAGCCGTTCGCCCCGTCGACGAACCGCGGGGCCTGGGCTTCGGGGATGGCGTAGAGCGCCTTGGTCGCTCTTTCCCAGGCCGCCCGCCGCGCGAACCTCTCGAAGTCGTCGAACGCTTCCTTCGTCTCGCTCGAGGCCGGCGGCATCTGCAGCGGCCTATCTGGGCGATCGTTGGACATCTTATCGGCCGCGCCGTCATCGGCGCCGGCGGACGACGCGATTAGCAGGCCGATGGTTGCGAATAGGCAGAACCGTGACACGTGGGCATGGTCCCGACGAAGGCTTCAGATGACCACAACCACCGTGCTCGACTCGTCAGGAAGCGGCGTGGTCCTGAAGTGTCCCACGGTTGTAATCGTTCCGATATCGATCGTGCAAACGAATTCTCTCACATTGCAGGACCGGGGAAGGAAGAGAGTCTTGGATGGTCACCGGGATCCTGGTGGGAATCACCAGGGCAAAGACACTTGAGCAGTGTTAGCACGGATCCCCATGGACGGTGCCTGTCGCTCAAGGAAAGCCCCGTCGCCGAGGCTGTTGCAACGCAGGCATGGATCCGGAGTTGAATGTCGGGACCGACCCAGCGTGATAATCCGTGATGCTTGATAGGGAGGTGCTGTGTCGCGGTGCCCCGCTCACGGCTCTCCTAAGATCGTCTGAATCCCGAAGAATCCTGTCCGGCAGGTCCCGAAGGAACGATGTCGCCTCGCAGACCATTTCGGTATCGGATCCGCCCTCGATCCGACTTGCCCGACCTGCCTCGGTCTCGCTAACGCGGGCGAGGCGAGCCGGAGCCCAAGCGACCGAGGACAGCAGAACCATCTCCAGCAGCTCGCGGCTCGAGGAGCCAAATCGATGCGATGCAGAGACTTGAGATCGTCGCGAGTCGTTTCGTCGAGGCCAGCAACCCGGGCTGGCGGTGGACTCG
>NZ_JAALJH010000210.1 GCF_011064615.1 Aquisphaera insulae
GGGTGCAAGACGCGGTTCGCGCGCCTCTCGATCGATGGTAGGATGTCAAGGTTGATTTCCCAGATTGTCTATCACCCGAAGTCCAAGGAGGGACCTGCGATGCCTTTCCGTAAGTCATCCTCGATGGGTACGGCCGAGATCGAGAAGCTGGCCGAATCGTGGGGGAAAGTCGTGGCGAGGCGCGTCCACGAGGAAGTCGGCCCCGACTTGGATCTCGACGCCGATGACATCGAGCAGATGGGCATCGCCGCGGCCTGTGTCGTCGCCCGAGGGACGATCACCGACCTACTCGAGCGGAAAGTCTCGCTGCTGGGGCCCGAGCAACCTTGCCCGGCGTGCGGCCGAGCCTGTGCCGTCGGTCGAAGACCACGGACCATTACCTTCTGGGGCGGCGAGGTCACCTACGCCGAGCCCATCTGCCACTGCCCGGCCTGCCGCCGGGATTTTTTCCCCCCAGCGTCCGTCGCTACGGCTGACATCCCATGACTACAGCCCCTCGGTGATCCGCAAGTTCGTCCACTCCGCCGCCCGCTCGCACTCCTTCGACGAGGCCGCCGAAGCGGTCGCCGATCTGGCCGAGGTGGAGATCAGCGGCCGGCAGCTCGGCCGCATCGCCCACGAGACCGGCGCCCAGCTGCGAGCCCGCCGCGATGAGCGGGTGGAGCGCTTCCGGGCCGGCACGTCCCGGCCGCAGGTCGCGACCCGACCGGCCCTGGCGGTCGTCGAGGTCGACGGCGGCCGTCTCCTGATCCGCGGCGAGGGCGAGGGGCCAGGCGCCCATGACGCGGCCTGGCGCGAGGACAAGATCGCGATCCTGGCGACGATGTCCCGCTCCACTTCCGCGAGCGACCCCGAGCCGGAGCTGCCGCCCTGTTTCCGCGACCGGGCCTTCGTCGAGAAGGTCATCGGCGGCATCGGCGGGACCGGACCGATGGGCCCGCCGACCCCCGACGCCTCGGTGCCCCCGCCGCCGCCCCCGGCGGGCCCGCCCCAGCCGCGGACGAGGCCGGAATTGATGGTGCGCACTTACGTGGCCACGACCGCCCCCGTCGATCGCTTCGGGCCGATGGTCGCCGCCGAGGCCCATCGCCGGAACTTCGCCGAGGCGGCCGCCGGGGCGTTCCTGGGGGATGGCTCGGCCTGGGTCTGGGGCCTGCACCGCCGCCATCTCCCGAGCTTCGTGGCGATCGTCGACTTCCTCCACGCGCTGTCGCATCTGTTCACGGCGGCCCGCGCGATGGCGGCGGACACCGAAGGCCGCTGGGAGTTGTTCCTGGCCTGGGAGGAAGCCTGCTGGAAGGGCCGCGTGGATCAGGTGATCGCGGAGCTGTCCGCCTGGCGCGACATCCAGTCCGGCCTGATCGCCGGAGGCCTCGACGAGCTACCCGTCGAAGACCCGCGACGGGTCGTCGCGCGGGTGGCGAACTACCTGGAGGACAATCGCGAGCGGATGGACTACCCGCGCTATCGGTGCGAGGGCTTGCCATGGACGACCAGTCACATCGAATCCACGGTGAAGATCTTCAACCGCCGCGTCAAAGGGACGGAGAAGTCCTGGAACGATGCCGGGGGCGAGACGATCCTCGAGCTCCGCGCCGCCTTCCTCTCCGAGGATGGCCGCCTCGACCGTCACATGAAGGAGCAGCCCTCCAGCCCGTATCGTAACTACAAGACCAGGAGGACTAG
>NZ_JAALJH010000211.1 GCF_011064615.1 Aquisphaera insulae
TCGCCATGGTATGCATGAGCTCCCCGTCCCGCGACCGGCCGAAGCCGTTGCGGCTCATCTCGCCCCCCTGGACGGACGACTCGCCGCGACGACTCGAGATCGACGCCGCGTTGCCGGCCGACGATCCGGCGCGGCGGGTCGCCGAGGTCGTCGCCGCGCTCGACCTCGCCCGCCTCGTCGCCTCCTACGCCGGCGTGGGTAGCCCGGCCTATCCCCCCGAGATCCTCCTGCGGGTGGTCCTCTTCGAGATCCTCCGCGGCCGCCTCAGCCCCGGCCGATGGGCCGCGGATTGCAGCCGCGACGACGCTCTGAAGTGGCTGACCTTCGGGGCGGCGCCCTCGCGGAGTTGCCTGTTCCGCTTCCGCGATCGGATCGCGCCTCACCTCGATGCGCTGCTCGCCTCGGCCCTCCATACGGCCCGGGCCCGAGGGTGGACCACCGCGGGGCGGATCGCGCTGGACGGCACCTTCACGGGCTCCTACGCCTCGCGGCACAAGCCGATGAAGGCCAAGGGCCTCGACGAGCGGTGCCGACAGCTCGATGCCGCCGTGACCGCCGATCTCGCCGCCGCGCCCGCCGATCACAGCCCACCGGCCTCGCCGCTCGACTCCGCCACGGCCGCCGATCACAGCCCGCCGCAGCCACCCCCGGCTTGGATGGCCACGACGCCCGGCGGCCGCTTCCGACAGCGACGGCTCTATCACCAGGCCCGCGCCCGGCTGGGCGATCGGCAGCGGGCCCGGGACGCGCAGGCGAGCCGCCGATCGCGGGCCCAACGCCGCAAGGCCCGGCCCCTGAAGGCCAGCCCTACCGACCCCGAGGCGGTCCTGGGCCTGGACAAGACGAAGGTCTTCCGCCCCCTCTTCGACATCCAACTGGCCCGCGACCTCGACTCGAACTTCATCCTGGGCTACGAGGTCTTCGCGGCGGCCACCGACGTCGGGCTGCTGGCGCCGATGCTCGACCGGACCGAGGCCCTGACCGGGGTGACGCCGGAGGTCGTCCTGGCCGATGGAACATATGCCAACGTCATCGAATTGGAGGCCTGTCGGGAGCGGGCCGTGACGCTCTATGCCCCGCCGCAAGGCGGCGAGGCCGCGACCAAGGCCGACGGCCGGTCGGCCGCGAGCGAGCCCGGGAGGAAGATCACCAAGGCTGAGTTCACCTGGCTGGCCGAGTCGAAGACCTATCGCTGCCCGGCGGGCCACGAGTTGCGACTGGAGCGGCGCGGGGTGCAGCGGCGGTTCGGCGGGCGCGAGTTGGTGGAGCTGCAGTATCGCTGCCCGGGCGAACTCTGCCGGGCCTGCTCGCTGGCGGCCCGCTGCACCCGCTCGCCACAGGGGCGGATCATCAAGCGGAGCGAGCACGACGACCTGCTCGAGGACCTCCGGCGGCGGATGGCGTCGCCCGAGGGCCGCGAGCTGTACAAGCTGCGGTCTCGGACGATCGAGCGCGAGTTCGCCGACCTGAAGTGCCATCGAGGCCTCCGCCAGTTCTCCGTCTTCGGGCTGGCCCGCTCGCGGGCCCAGGTGGGCCTGCTGATCCTGATCCACAACGGCCTGGAGTTCCTCAAGGCCCTCCGCCGGACGGCCGAGGCCCCGGCGGACGGCCCACAGGCCGCGCAGCCGCCCCCGGCGGCATAGCCCCGAGTGCCCCCAGCTTGCCGGGAAAGCGGAATTCTCTC
>NZ_JAALJH010000212.1 GCF_011064615.1 Aquisphaera insulae
GGGCGCACGACACGCTTTGCAGCGGCAAGTGCCTGGCCGTAGAGTTAGTCTAGGAATCCCACGTATCGATACCGTTAGCCCTTCAACTTGATGAGGATCGCGAAGATGGGCAAGGACATCGCCCGGCGTACCGAGGAGTTCCAGGCCCGAGTGACGCAGTTCGCCCGGGAATTGAGCGAGGAGATGTTCCCCGAAGGGCTCCCCGAGGGGATGACATTCACCGAGCTTGAGGAGGCCGCCGTCGAGGTGGGGGATGAGGTCAGTCGCACGCTGATCGAGGGCCGTGTGAAGGCTCGGGCACGGTCGGATACGGACCGGGAACCTCGGGCTTGTCCCGAGTGCGGAGGGCCCCTGCGCGATGGCCCTCGCCGGGATCGCAAGCTGACCACCACCCGAGGGCTGGTGACCTGGACCGAAGCGACCCAACATTGTCCTCGCTGTCGGCGAGCTTTTTCCCCCTCACGACCGAGCGATGAAGCTTGATGGCACCAGCTATAGCCCACTCGCCTTGCGGAAGATCGTCCGCGCCGGCGTGAGGTCCGAGTCCTATCAGGCCGCGGCCGGGGACCTCGCCGAGTTGTGCGACATGTCCATCGGCCCCAAGGCGGTGGAGCGCCAGGTCCATCGCATCGGCCGCGAGCGGATCGAGGAGCGCGATGCCGCGGTCGCGGCCCACCGGAGCTTGCCACTGATAGCCCGCGATGCGGCGGCCGACCCGAGCCGCCCCTGCCCGGCGGTGGCCATGGTGTCGGTGGACGGCGGCCGGATCCAGGTCCGTCGGCGATCACCGACCGCGACGACCGAGCCGACGCCGGAAGCCGCGACGGCCCGGCGAAGTACCCTCTGGCGGGAATCGAAGACGGCCGTGCTGGAGACCTATCTCGGTGAGGCTCACGAGTCGGATCCGGATCCGGACGTGCCGAGCTGCTTCCTGGACCTGAAGAGGACGGCGGAGATGATCCGCGGGATGAGCCATCCCCTGCCGGCGGGGCTGGATTTCCCCGGCGAGGACGATGATCCCGTCGCGGCACCCCGAGCCCGCCGGTCGCGGTCCCGGAAGCGACGGCCGGGACGACCGAAGCGGCTGGTACGGAGCGTCCTGGCGAGCCGGGCCGGGAGCGAGGACTTCGGCCCGATCATGCATCAGGCGGCCTGGGAGCGGAACTTCTTCGGGGGCGGCAAGAGGGCCTTCCTGGGGGACGGTGCGGCCACCAACTGGACGATCCATCGCCGTCATTTCAGCACGTTCACGCCGATCCTCGATTTCGTCCACGCGCTGAGTTACATCTTCGCCGCGGCGTTCGCCGGCCGGCCCCAGGCCGAAGGCGAGGCCGTCTATCGCCGCTGGATCCAAGCGGCTTGGGCCGGGGCGATCGCGACCATCCTGCCGGAGATGGAGGCCCGGTCGGCCGAGCTGGGGGTGGCGCCGAAGGACTCCGGCGAGACCGATCCGCGCATGCTGGTGGCCGAGTCGCTGGGCTACCTGCGCAACAACGCCGATCGGATGCGATATGACGCCTTCCGGCGCGAGGGCCTGCCGATCATGACCAGCGCGGTGGAGTCGGCGATCAAGATGATCAACCGCCGGGTCAAGGGGAGCGAGAAGTTCTGGTCCGACCCCGGCTCCGAGGAGATCCTCCAACTGAAGGGCGAT
>NZ_JAALJH010000213.1 GCF_011064615.1 Aquisphaera insulae
GAGTTTGTGAATGATTCGCCCCATGTCGGGGATCGGGGCTGTGATCCATCGGTGTCGGGGCGCGGCGTTTTTCACTCGGGATCCGAGCCCCTCGGGCTCGTGATCGCGCCCCGATCGCTCTGGATTCGTCCTGGGGCCTCTTGATCGCCCCGAAATCCCCCCTGAAATCGCCCCGATTCCCCCCGATCCCGCCGAAATCCCCCCCCTTACATCGCCACGGCCGCCGCGGCGCGCAGCGCCGCCCCACGGACCAGATTGTGGGCCAATGCATGCCACAGGGCGATCGCCTTGACCTTGGCCAGGCCTCGCACAAGCAATCGCAGCAGCCCTCGATTCCGCGCCTGCGCGTTGACGCATTCGGCCGTCGCCGCACGCTCCTTGTAGATCGCCTTGGCCTCCTCCGTCTCCATCCGTCGACGCCACGCCGCCACCGCCTCGCTGTCGCCCGGCTTGGGGGCGTGGCGGTCCACCTTCGGATCCTTCGGCTTGGGCACCGGGGCATAGACCGTGCAGCCCGTCTCCGCGGCTCCGACCGCCTCGATCTGGTCATGCTGCGCGAACCCGCCATCGACCAGGACCTCGGCCGGCACCGCGTCGTATCGCTCCTCGATCTGCTCCACCATCGGCACCATCTGGCCCGCGTCGCTGCCGGTCGTCTCCACGCCCACGCCCACGATCACCTGGCCATCGGTCGCCGTGCAGAACTGGACGTCGTACGCCGGGCGGAACCCCCCGTCGGCCATCTTCATCACCGTGGCTTCCGGGTCGGTCGTCGAGCACCGCGCCTTGTCCTTCTCACCGGCCTTCTTCTTCGCCTCCAGTTCCGGCAGCCGACCCAGGGCCGACTTGATCCGCTCGGCACGCTCTCGGGCCGCCCGCTCTCGGGCCCCCTTCTGCCTCCGATCCGAGGCCCCCGGGTCTTCCTCCGCCTCCGCCCGCAGCGCCTCGACCTGCGCCTCGGCTTCCGTCAGCGCCTCCTCCAGAGTCGGTCGGCGGCGGAACGATGCGGCCCCGGCCGAGGCGCGGACCCGCATCCCATCCTGGGCCACCCGGTTGAGATCGACCAGGCCCTCGACCATCAGCGCCGCGACGCTGCGAGTCAGGAGGTCGTCGAGCAACTCCACGTGATCGGTGCGAAAGTCGGCGAGGGTGTGATAGTTGGTCGGCACGTCGCCGACGATCCACCGGAAGGCCGCGTGGTCCCGGCAGAGCGCGTCCATCCGGCGGGCGCTGGCGACCCCCTCGATGGTGGCGTAGAGCCACAGCGTCATGAGGATCTTCGGATCGATGGGGGCTCGGCCGGGCCGCCCCCGGACCGCCTTGATGCGAGCGTAGAGGGGGCCGAGGTCGAGCCCCTCGACGTAGGCCCAGACGACGCGGGCGGGATGATCGTCGGGGATCAGCGCGTCGAGGGGGGCGGCGCGGAAGACGACTTGCTGACGGTCGGCGGTCCGGAGCCGAGGCCGACCCCGACCCGGGTCGATCGCCTCGGACTCAGCGGGCGGATCGCCCGGGACCTCGAAGAGCATGGGGGCGGGTGTCGCCAACTTGCGGGGCTTCGGAGTGCTCATGAGACCATTATAACAATGGGGTTCGCACTTGACGATAAGATTCGGGCCCGCCCCGAGATTTCTTCACAGGCTCTC
>NZ_JAALJH010000214.1 GCF_011064615.1 Aquisphaera insulae
GCTTAGGTATGGACACGAAATTTCTCCCAGGGAAGCTGGCGAAACTGGGAGGCTTTCCCGGCGTGGCTCCTATGCTCGATCGGTGGGCAGCGTGGCGGCGGGGGCCGTTCCACGGGTACGTTTCGCGCGCTCGCGTTCACCGCCGCCGGCTCGATCGGTGGGCAGCGTGGCGGCGGGGGCCGTTCCCCTCGCCGCCGGGCGGGGGTTGTGTCTGGGCGCGGCTCATCTCCGCCGGTAGTCTCGTTCAGAATGGTTTCTACTTCAATCAGCTCCACGCCAGGAATCGGGCCCGCTTCGCTCATCTCGTGAAAGAGCATTCGCACGCCGTCAATGCCGTCGTCTCCAGCTTGTCGACCTTGCCGGGAACGGCCAAGCCGTTCTCATCGACGCGGGCCATGTCCCGCCTGCTCAACAACGAAGATATCCCCTTCTGCGCGCTCATCGAGCCGGCCCAGGACGCCGTCCGCGCCGATCTGGGAGCGACCCGGGGGGAATTCGTCCTGATCGTGCACGACTGGTGCATGTTCAACTTCAACCAGCACACCTCCAAGGCCGATCGCCTCGTCCGCTCGCATAAGAGCGACATGGGCTACGAACTCGGCACGGCGCTGGCCATCGACGCCGCCGACGGCCGCCCGCTGGGGCCGATGGAGTTCCGCCTCCGCACCGGCGCGGGGATGCTCTCCACTCGCGTCGGCGGGGCGGACCTGCCTCGTGGCCACGTCGACGAGATCGCCGCCGTCATGGGCGATGCCCAGCGATGGGGCCTGCGCCGCCGGCTCGTCCATGTCATCGACCGCGAGGCCGACTCGGTGGGCCATTACCGCCAGTGGCACGCCGACGGCCATCGGTTCCTGGTCCGCTCCGACGAATCGCGGCTGGTCCGGCACGACGGCCGCGAGCGGAAGCTGGACGACGTGGTCGCCGACCTGCGGGGCCGGATGCAGGACGTGCGCGGCGCCATGGGCCTCCCCGAGGTCGTGATGATCGGCGGCAAGGCGGGGCGGGTGCGGGTCGCCGAGGCGGAGGTGATCCTGCATCGGCCGGCGCGGCACAACACCGGCGAGAAGACCGCCGGCGGCAGCAAGAAGCAGGTGGAGGTCCCGGGGCCGCCGCTGCCCCTGCGGCTGGTCGTGGTCCATGTGGTCGACGGATCGGGCGTCGTGCTGGCCGAGTGGCGGCTGCTGACGAACATCCCGGCCGAGGATGCCGACGCGGCGACGATCGGCCGCTGGTACGGCCATCGGTGGGGGATCGAGACTTATCATAAATTGCTCAAATCTTCCGGCATGAATGCGGAGCAGTGGCAGCAGCAGAGCGGTGAGGCGTTCCTGCGACGGCTCTGCGTGGCGAGCATGGCCTGCCTGACGGTCTGGCACCTGCAGCGCGAGGAGTCGGAAGAGGCCGCGAGGCTCCGCGAAACGTTGGTGCGGCTGTCGGGCCGGCAGATGAAGCACCGCGTCGAATCGACGGCACCGGCCCTGCTGGCAGGGCTCGAGCGGCTGCTGGCGATCGATGACCTGATGCGGCGCGAGGACCTGGAGGATATCCTGGCCCTCGCCCGCCGGGTCATCCCCCGCCTCTTCCCCGATCGCTCCGGATAGCCCGCTCGAATTTTCGTGTCCATACCTAAGC
>NZ_JAALJH010000215.1 GCF_011064615.1 Aquisphaera insulae
GGCGCGATGAAAAGTTGATCTTGCCGGGCTCGAAGGTTTATCCCGGATTTGTTGCGCGCGGGGCCGCGGCATAGGCCAATCTCCTCTGCGATTGCACCGACGCGCCCAGGTGTCGGCGACACCATGCCTCGACATCTCGCACCCGGCACCGCTCCAACGCCTCGGCGACGGTCGCCGCCGTCCAGTCCGACACCATCGCCCCGAGGCTCAACACCAGCCCCGTGAAGCCACCCTTCGACTGGCCGTCCTCCAGCGCCTTGAGCTTGCCGAAGCACGACTCCAGTGCCTCCGTCGTCCCCGGCAGCCGCTCGCCGGGCCGCGCCTTCAGCGACTCCCCCTGCACGAAATCGATCAGCTCGCGCCGCAGCTCGCCGGCCGGGCCGGACGCCTCGGGCAGCGACGCCCTCAGGTCGAACCACGCCCCCGCATAGATCCCCCGCCGACGAACGAAGTCCAGCGCTCCGTCGATCACCGCCTGATACCCCGACCACTCCTCCTGCGGCTCGCGATACTCCCGGAGCCAGCCCAACTTCTCGCGCACCCGATCCGCCGCGATCCCCAGCGAGCCCAGGCCGGCCGGATCGTCCACCAGGGCCAGCGTACGCGCCCCCCAGGCCACCAGCTTGCCCACGTTCATGAATCGCGCCTTGGACCGCTGGCTCGGCGGTGTCAGGCACGCCAGCTCGGTCTGCTGGGTCGCGAACTTCGTCCGGCCCAGTGCCGTGGCATAGCTCCTCCAGCGGTCGTCCCGCTCCAGGCGGGACTTCAGCAGGCAGGCCGCCTTGTGGGTGATGTCGTAGATCTCGACCGTCTCGGGGTGCGCCGCGCGGAAGATCTCCACCCCGCCGTGCAGGTCGGCACCGCGGTCATCAAGGATCGCCCGGGGCGTGCCGGTCCGCTCCGCGGCCTCCTCCAGGCAGGTCGCCACGGCCCACTTGTCGGCCCCGGTCATCGGCTTCACCGCGATCGGCTCCAGGTCGCGATGGCCCAGCGCCCGGCCTTCGGGCAGCTCGCCGAGCCGGATGCCGAGGATGACCAGGCATTTACAGGTGCCGACCTGGACCGAGTGGTCGATCAGCCAGGCCCGGTCGTCGGCGACGGCCTTGGGGCGATTCAGGGCCGCCAGGCCCAGCCGCATCATCCAGGTCCGGCCGGTCGATGGGTGCGGGGAGAGGTCCTCCCGGTCGGCCCTCGATCCGACCCAGCCGAGCGTCGCGGCGGCGCACCGCAGCGACGACCCGTGGTGGATCACCAGGGAGTGGAACCCGAGCACCACCCCCGCGGCATAGTGCTGGCCGCGGGGGACTCGCTGCTCCTCGGGGGAGAAGTTCAGGGGGCCGCCGTCGGGATCTTTTTTGGGGCGGGGCCCGCGGCATCGCGGCCGCGGAGGGCCATGAGCTCGGTCTCGAGGGACTCGGCGCGGAGGGTGGCGGCCTCGGCCTTGGCCCGCCACTCGGCACGGCTGCGGGTTACGGCGGCGAGTTGATTCTTGAGCGCCTTGACGGAGGCCTTGAGGTCCTGATGCTTGGCCTTCCAGTTGTCGCGGCTCTTCTTGAAGAACCACTTCAGCGCCCCGGGGCGGCACTTGTAATCCTCGCCGGCGGCGGCCGTAGCGGCTTCAG
>NZ_JAALJH010000216.1 GCF_011064615.1 Aquisphaera insulae
TTGACACTATGAGGGGGAAGTGAGGGAGGTCGACGCGGCGGTTTGCGAATCTTCCGGGCTTTGGGGAAACTTGAGGTGTTGACCGAACTCATTTTCCTTGGAGCGGGAGATTCGCGATGAACTACGTCGGCGTCGACCTCCACAAGAAGCTTATCACGGCCTGCGTCATGGACGCGAACCGGAAGATCGTCCGCGAGGCGAAGCTGTATCCCAGCGAGCCCCATCGGATCGTCGAGTTCTTCGAGGCGGTGGGCGAGTACAAGGTCGTCCTCGAGGCGACCGCGAGCTACTACTGGTTCGTCGAGTTGCTGGAGCCGACGGCCGCCGAGGTCGTGCTGGCGAACCCGGCCAAGATGCGCGTGATCGCCGAGTCGACCAAGAAGACCGACAAGCTGGACGCCCGGGTGCTGGCCGAGTTCCTGGCCCGCGACATGGTCCCGCGGGCCCACATGCCGACGCCCCGGCAGCGGCAGCATCGGGCCTTGGTGCGGCATCGGAAGTACCTCCGGGAGCGGGCGACGTCCGTGAAGTGCAAGATCCGCCACGTCCTGGCCGACTCCAACGCCGATCGCCGGGACCTGTTCTCCGCCGAGGCCGGCAAGGCGTACCTCAAGGGGCTGAAGCTCAATGAGGTCGACCGATTCCGGCTGGCGGACCTGTGGAAGGAGTGGGAGACGATCGAGGCGAGGTTGAAGAAGACGGCGGCGAAGATCAAGGCGTTCGCGAAGAAGGCGCCCCGGGCGGAGGCCGAGGCCCGCGAGCTGATCAAGACGGCGCCGGGTGTCGGCGTGGTGACGGCGGAGGCGGTCCTCTGCGAGCTGGGTGACGTGCGGCGGTTCAGGAACGCCAAGGCGGTCTGCGCGTACGCGGGGCTGGTGCCGGTGGTCCGCCAGACCGGCGGCAAGAAGGCCAGGGACGGGAGGATCACGAAGCAAGGCTCGGGCCTGCTGAGGTGGGCGTTGGTGGAGGCGGCCTGGCGGCTGGTCGCGTCGGTCCCTCGGTGGAGGTCTACATATGATAGGATCAAGAAACGTAATGGCGTGAAGCGGGCGATCGTGGCGGTGGCGAGGAAGTTCCTCTGCGTGCTCTACGCGATGCTCAGGGACTCCAAGCCCTACCGACCGCTGGCCGCCTGAGCCCCGACACTGACCCCGAACCCCCGGCCCCGAACCCCTGACCCCGGACCGAAGACCATCCCCTTGAGAGGAGGGCCTGAAGGAGCACGAGGGAGCCACCCGTCGAGCGACGGCGGGCGGGCGTGACGACCACGGGACGACCCCGCATCGAACCCCGACGGCGGCTTTCGAGACGACCGTCGAGCGATTGAATGGAGGCGTCCCTTGGATACCTGTGAGATGGCGACGTCGGCGAAGCCGACGATCCCGGATAGATGGTTGAGCGAACACGTCACGTCGGCCTCGCATCGCACACACGGCAGACCCGGGGGCAACTGCCCCCGCCCAGGCTCGGAAGACGAGAGAGGTCCGCGCCGACTACGTCGGCCCGGACCGCCCCTGGCGGGGCGACCTTTCTCGAAA
>NZ_JAALJH010000217.1 GCF_011064615.1 Aquisphaera insulae
GGGTAAGCGTGTCGAAAGTGGGCGGGAAATTTCGTAGAACAGAGGTCTTGGATGCGTTGTCTCGGAATCAGTAGTCTTCTGTTCACGGAGGGTTTTCATCATGTCCTTCGAGCATCTCCCCGATAAACAGGCCCGTCGCGCCCAGGAGCTCTACGAGTCGTTTCGCTCCGCCTTCGACGCGGACCTCAGGGCGATGGCCGAGTTGTTGGCCTCCAAGCCGGACAACAAGCTCTTCGGCGAGACCGAATTCGAGCTCCGGGATATGGTCCATCAGGTAGGAGCCAAGGCCCTCCAGGCCGCTGCCCAGCAGCGGAAAAAAGGGGGTATGTAGGGTCCAGCACGACATGCCCCCATTGCTCCGAGGACGCCCGCTTCAAGGGCTATCGGCCCAAGGGGTATGTCTCGGCCTTGGGCCCCCTCCGCTTCGATCGCGGCTACTACCATTGCCCCCACTGCAAGGCGGGCCACTTCCCCGCCGATGCCGCCTTCGGCCTGGATGGCGGCGACCTGACCTCCGGCGCCGCCGAGTTGGTCAGTCTGGCGGCCGCCCGCGAGAGCTTCGCCAAGGCCGCCGACATCGCCCTGCCGCGGATGTGCGGACTGGACGTCGCCGAGTCGACCGTGGAGCGGACCGCCGAAGCCATAGGCGCCGAGGTAGGCCGAGCCATCGAGTCCAAGGTCCCCTTCGACGAAGCTCGCCCCTGGGACTGGCACAAGGATGCCGAGGGGAAGACCTGCGCCTACGTGTCGATCGACCTGACGGGGATCCGCAAGCAGGGGCCCGGCGGGGCCACGGCCCCGGGGGAGATGATCGCGGTGGGCATGGTCTATAACCCGATCCCCGAAGGCCGTGACCGATGGGCCGCCCCGAGCCGTCGCCGGCCCCCCTGGCAGACGAGATATGTCACCAGCGCCGAAGGCCAGGAGGCCGTGGCCGAGCCGCTGCGGCACATGGCCGCTCGAGTGGGGATGAGCGAGGCGCAACGCTGGATCGCCGTGTGCGACGGTGGGGCCGGGCTTGAGGACCTGCTGAGGCGGCACTTCGGGCGGATCGACGAGGTGATCCTGGACTTCTATCACGCCAGCGAGCACCTGGGGGATTTCGCCAAGGCCTGGCACGGCGACGAGGCCGAAGCGAAGGCGGCGCACGCGGAGTGGTCACATCGGCTGAAGCACGAGGGGGGCGCCGCGATGCTGGCCTGGCTGGAGGGCCTGGACCTCGCCGCCAATCCGCGTGTCAAAGGGGCCCGGGATGAGCTGGTGACCTACTTCCGCAACCAGCAGCATCGGATGGACTATCCGACCTACCGGGCCAAAGGCTGGCAAATCGGCTCGGGCCCGGTAGAGGCCGGCTGCAAGCTGGTGATCAACGAGCGGATGAATGGTACGGGCATGCGCTGGGGGCACGAGGGGGGCGACGGCATGGGACACCTTCGAGGACTCTACATGAGCGAGCCCGGCCTCTGGACCGCGTTCTGGGCCAATCGCCGAATGGCTGCATGAAAGTCTACCCACTCATAAGACGCCTACCC
>NZ_JAALJH010000218.1 GCF_011064615.1 Aquisphaera insulae
CTTCGAATTGGAATGGCTGGCGGAAGAAGCTCGAAAACCCCCGGCATTCCTGGAATAATGGAGGTGTCTACAAATCTTCAATATCCCAGCAATGGAGGGTTTTCGAGTGAAGCCTACTGTCCACGAGAAGCTGCGGCGGTGCAAGCGGAGAATCGAGAAACGGCTGGAGAATCATCCCGAGGAGGGACGCGAGTCCCCCATGTTCACGGCCACCGACGTCCACTACGATCTCTCCTCTCGCGCCCGCGGCATCGCCTGCGGCGGCATCGGCGCCTTGATGATGGTCGCCCGCGCCTCCGGCCTGATCGGCGACATCGACTCCCGCCTCAAGCTCCTCAAGCGGCACCTCCCCTATCACGAGTCCGACCACGTCCTCAACATCGCCCTCAACATCGCCGCCGGCGGCAGCCGCATCGAGCACATCGAGCTCCGCCGCAACGACGAGGCCTTCCTCGACGCCATAGGCGCCGGCCGCATCCCCGACCCCACCACCGAGGGCGACTTCTGCCGCCGCTTCGAGGAGCCCGACGTCCTCGACCTCATGGACGCCTTCAACGCGGCCCGCCTCCGCGTCTGGCGTCGACAGCCCGCCGGCTTCTTCGAGCGGGCGGTCATCGACGTCGACGGCACCCTCGTCGGCACCGGCGCCGAGTGCAAGGCGGGCATCGACATCGCCTACGACGGCACCTGGGGCTATCACCCGCTGGTGGTCTCGCTGGCCAATACTTCCGAGCCGCTCTACCTGGCCAACCGCCCCGCCAATCGGCCGTCGCACGACGGGGCGTGGGTCTACGAGGAGAAGGCCATCGCACTGTGCCGCAAGGCCGGCTTCCGGGAGATCCTGCTGCGGGGCGACACCGACTTCTCGCAGACGACGCGGCTGGATCGCTGGGACGACACCGGCTACATCCGCTTCATCTTCGGCCTCGACGCGATGCCCAACCTGGTCGAGCTGGCCGACGCCCTGCCCGAGGGCGCTTACGGCTACCTGGAGCGGCCCGAGCTTCCCATCAAGGCCGTGCCCCGCGAGCGGCCCGAGCGACACAAGGCGAAGGTCGTCGAGGCCCGCGAGTTCGAGACGATCGGGACGCTCGAGGAGATGGTCGCCGAGTTCGACTATCGACCCACGGCCTGCGACCGCTCGTATCGGGTCGTGGTACTCCGCAAGCTGCTGGCGACGGACAAGGGGCAGATTCGTCTGTTCGAGAAGTACCGATATTTCTTCTACATCACCAACGACCGCGAGAGTCCCGCCGAGGGGATCGTCCTGACGGCCAACGGGCGGTGCAATCAGGAGAACCTGGTCGCGCAGCTCAAGGGCGGGGTGCACGCGCTGGCGACGCCGGTGGACGACCTGGTGAGCAACTGGGCCTACATGGTGATGGCGAGCCTGGCGTGGAGCCTGAAGGCGTGGTCGGCGCTGCTGCTGCCGGTCTCGCCGCGGCACGCCGAGCGGCACGAGGCCCAGAGGCGGGCGCTGCTGGGGATGGAGTTCCGGACGTACCGAGCGGCGATGATCGAGA
>NZ_JAALJH010000219.1 GCF_011064615.1 Aquisphaera insulae
CCGGTCCTCCAGGTTGAGGCGGCGGGCGAGTCGGTTCCGGCGGTGCTCCGTGAAGCTCGGGCGACGGCTCATGGTGCGTTCCTTCGGTGCAGGATGGACTCGGGCGCGGACGATCCCGGAGCCCCGCATCGGCGCCGCGCAAAGATGGCGCACGCCGATCGGGGGCGCACGATCAAGCCGTGCGCGGATGCGGATACCTCGATGAACGGAGGACGACCCGGGCCGGGGATCGGGGGATTGCTATCCATCCCGGTCGGCGGCCTGGAGGCGATCACTGGATCTGGAGGGCCGGGTAGAACTGCCCCAGCCCGACCGACGATCACCGATGCGACGACGGATGTGATGCTCGGGGATCAGCCCCGCCGATTGCCTCGGGGGGGCTCATCCGCCGATGCCGCCGGGAACCGGCCCGGGGCGGCGGAAGGGGCGAGATCACAGGTCCCTCTATCTTTATAAACTGCCAAATCCGCCCGGAGCCCTTCAGAAATCTCTCAATTTTTACAAAATTGCTGGCCGCGTCGCGTGGGAAGGGTAACCACGCCTCTCGGCACCGACCTCAGAGGCGGTCGGACGACCTCGTCGACCTCGAATCGAGGGCCCCCCTGGCGATTCTGAGTTTTCGCTCGATGAAGCCGACCGAGAGGCCGGTCCGTTCGGCGGTCTCCTCGATCGTGTATCCCTCCATGCGGCACCGGACGATCTCGATCCAGGCGGGATCGGGGATCAGGCCGGCGAATCGAGCCGCTTCCTCCCGCATCGAGGCGAGTCGCTCGGCACTCGGCGTCGGATCGAAGAGCCGGTCGGTTACCTCGTCCAAGTTTACCATTTCAAACATTGGACACGCCTCGGCTTCCGGATCCCCGCGAGGGGTCGAAGGAGTTGCGACGGGGGGTTTTATCCGCCCGCGACCTCCGCGACGGCGTGCACTCGCCCGGCGCCGGATCTCCAGTACCTTGAGGTGGACCATGCGAAGCGCGAGCCCGGTCAACTCGCCCTCATTGGAGACCCGAATGCGCCCGGCTTTCGCCCCGAGGTGCAATTCGAGGAGCACCTCCGCGGCGACGTCTTCGCCGTCCAGGAAGGCGGGCTTGCGGCGGCCCAGGGAGTGGATCCGGCGGGCTGCGTCTCGGGAGATCACGCGGAAGAGCTTGCGGAGGATCGTACCAGCGGCATAGCTATCCCGATCGGCGAGCACCGTGGTCAGCGGCATGACGTCATCTCCGGCGGCGCGCGAGCTCGCGCCGCGCCTCACGACATGCCGGAGATGTCCGCCGCCATGGGACCCGCCGCACGGAGCGGACGATCAGCCGGGCCCCAGGCGAGGGCCTCGCACCCGCGCCACCGGCTTGGTCATGGTCTTGTACAGACGTCGAATAGCGAGCGGATTGGATCGAATCCGACCACGGAATGCCAGCACTATTTCCGAAATTCTTCCTATAAGAGGTCAAAGTAAGCGAATACGAAATCCCTAGAGCATTGCGCACCGATCGCTTACGTCACGTCGGCGGACGTTTCGCGACTC
>NZ_JAALJH010000022.1 GCF_011064615.1 Aquisphaera insulae
GGGGAATCGCCGAGGTCGCGGGGGGACGCGGTCTGGTTCTGATTCGGGCTCCTCGCCCTCGCACCTTTCCGGGTGCCCTCGCCCCTACCTCGAAGTATGACCTAGTGTTCTGGCAGAGGGACTCACCGAACCAAGGAGCGAGCGAGGACGAAAGACATGCTGGTTCTGACCCGTAAGCTGATGGAGAGGCTCTACATCGGAGACGACATCTGCGTGACCGTCGTCCGGCTGGAGGGGGGGCAGGTCCGACTCGGGATCGAGGCGCCCCGGTCGGTCAACGTGGTCCGCGCGGAGCTCGTGCCGGAGCGGGACGGCACTCGACCTCACCTCCAGGAGATGCGGGCGGATGCGGCCGCGACGGGCCCCCGGGCGGGTCGACAGGCCGCACCACTCCGCCCCTTCGCTCAGGCGCCGACCAGGCGAGGCTCGTGGAACCGATAGCCGACCCCGCGGACGGTCTCGATGAGCTCGCCGGCCTCACCGAGCTTCTTCCTCAGACTGCGGATGTGCACGTCGATCGTCCGCTCCAGGACGATCGCATCCTCGCCGATGGCCGCGTCCATCAGCTCATAGCGGCTGAAGGCGCGGCCGGCCTGGCGGAGCAGCACTTCGAGGAGACGGAACTCGGTCGGCGTGAGCGGCAGCTCCTGATCGCGGTAGAGGGCCCGGTGGCTGTTCCGGTCGATGACCACGCCCTGGCCCTCCAGCACGGTGCCGGCGGGCAGCTCTTCCTGCGATTGGGCCCGCCGCAGCTCCTTCTTGATCCGCTGGATCAGGACCTTCATGCTGTAGGGCTTGGTCACGTAGTCGTCCGCGCCGGTGGCGAAACCGACGAGCTGGTCGGTTTCCTCCGCCTTGGCGGTGACCATGATGATCGGGATGTCGCGCGTCCGCGAGCCCATCCTCAGCTCGCGGCAGACCTCCAGGCCCGGCTTGAGCGGCAGCATCAGGTCCAGCACGATCAGGTCCGGAAGCTTCAACTGGGCCTGGCGGAGGCCTTCCTGGCCGTCGTGCGCCAGGATGACCTCGAAACCTTCGCGCTCCAGGTTCACCGCGAGGACCTCGACCAGCGTCCGCTCGTCCTCGATCACCAGAATCTTGGGCTTGGGCATGGTAGCCTTACCATTCTCAGTTCGGAGAGGCGAAATCTCGCGTCGATCTCCGGTCCATTCTAGGAGATCCGGTGACTCACGAATGAAGGAATCGTGAAGAAGCCGTGAAGGCGTCCCCGGCGACGGGGTCGTTCGGGCCATCCGGGAGCGGCCCCGTCACGTTGAGCTCGAAAGTCGGCTCATGGCGACCATCCGCCGGACGACCTCGGCCAGGTCGTTCGTCTGCCGGTAGGTCTCGAGCTGTCGGACGGACCCGGTCGGCTCGTCGGCCAGCTCGCGGGCGAGCTCGAGGTGGGCGAGGCAGCCGAGGTCCCGGGCCCGGTCCCTGAGCCGGTCGACGAGCTCATGGATGGTCCGGCGGACGGGCACGACGCGGAAGGAGCGGGGATCGACGAGGTGCGCATTCATCCCGTACCGGGCCGCCCGCCACTTGTTCTGGCGGACGAGGAACGGGTGGCAATCGGACTGGTAGATCCCGCGGTCGATCTCCTCGGACAGCTCCTCGACGAGGCACTGCACCAGGGCCGTCAGGCCCAGGGCATGGCGAAGCGTCGGCGGCATGTCGCAGATCCGCACCTCCACCGTGCCGAAGTTGTGGTGCGGCCGGACGTCCCACCAGATCTCGCGGATCGTCGTGATGAACCCGGTCTCGACCATGTGGTTCAGGAGCCAGGTGTACTCGCTCCAGTTCCGCATCAGCGGGGGCAGCCCGGAGGTCGGCAGGGTCTCCATCACCTTGCTGCGATGCGAGTGCAGGCCCGTGTCCCGCCCCTGCCAGAACGGGCTGTTCGCCGACAGGGCCAGCAGGACCGGGAGGTAGGGGAGGATCCGGTCGCAGATCATGATGGCCTTGTCGCCGGAGTCCAGCCCCACGTGGACGTGGAGCCCAAACGTGATCAGCCGGCGGGCCGTCTCCTGGAGCAGGTCCACCAGCCCGAGATATCGCTCCGTCGGGGTGACCTCCTGCGCCTGCCAGGGAGAGAACGGATGCGTGCCGCTCCAGAAGAGTGCCATGCCGCGATCGACGGCCAGCCGTTCGATGGCGGCGATCTTGACCGCCAGGTCGTGGCCGACCTCGTCCACGTCACGGCAGATGCCCGTGTTGATCTCGACGTAACACTGGAAGAGCTCCGGCTTCACCGAGCCTTCAAGGCCCGGGGGGAGCGCCTCCAGGATGGACGTCGCGCCGCTCCGTAGCGCCATGGTCCCCGCATCGACGAGGTTCAGCTCGAGCTCGACGCCGAGCGTCGGGCCGTCGCTCCTGGCGAACACGTATGGGCTCACGATCGGTGGCTCCGCGACGCGTCCGAGAGCAGGACCGTGCCGTGCGCCAGGACCCTGGCCCCCAGCGCAAGGGCCCGCTCGTCGATGTCGAAGTGAGGGGAATGCAGGAACGGAGAAGCCCGGTCCGGGTCGCCGACACCGAGCCGCAGCAGGCACCCCGGCGCATGCTTCAGATAGCCGGAGAAATCCTCGCCGCCCATGCTCGGCAGGGGGATCTCCTCGAGGTTCGCCGGCCCGACGATCTCGCCGGCGGCCCGGACGCACGTGCGAGTCACCTCGGGATCATTCACGACCGCGTCGGTCCCCCGCCGCAGCTCCACCTCGATCAGGGCGCCGCTGGCCTCCGTCAGGCCGAAGGCAATCTGCTTGATCCGCTCGCCAACCCGCCGCGCCGAGGTCTCGCCGAGCGTCCGGATCGTCCCCTTGAGGAGGACGTACTCCGGGATGATGTTCGGGCTGGTCCCCCCCTGGATCGACCCGAAGGTGACGACCACCGGATCCCGCGAATCGACCGATCGAGGCACGAACTGGTAGACGCTCGTGATGAACTGGCTGGCGACGCCGATGGGGTCGATCGACTGATGCGGACGCGCCGCGTGCCCCCCCATGCCCTGGATCACGACCTGGAGCTCCTGGCAGAAGGCCGTGAGGACGCCCGCGCGGTAGGCGACCTTGCCGACGGCCGTGGCCGGGTCGACGTGCACCGCGATGACCGAGGAAACCCCGTTCATCGCCCCGGCCGCCACCATCTCGTGGGCCCCGACGCCGATCTCCTCCGCCGGCTGGAAGATCGCCCGCCAGGGGATGGGGCCGGGCAGGCTGTCCCGACACTCCCAAAGCGCCATCGCCGTCCCCAGTGCCATGGCGGCGTGGGCGTCGTGCCCGCAGGCGTGCGTGATGCCCTCGCGTGACGAGCGATAGGGCGTCTCCTTCGCGTCCTGGATCCTCAGGGCGTCGATGTCGGCGCGGAAGGCGACGAGGCTGTGCCCATCCGCCGGAGGCGGGCCCGCCACGAGGCCCCGGCCCGAGGGTGCGATCCGGACGGGGATCCCGGCCTTCTCCAGCCGGCCGGCGAGGAACCGCGTCGTCTGGTATTCCTCCTTGCTCGGCTCCGGGTGGGCGTGCAGATGTCGCCTCACGTCGCGGATCTCGTCCGCGTGATCGTTGATCCACCCGTCGATTGCCTGCCGCCAGTCCGACATCGTCTCGTGTGCCCTCCCCGTCCCGGAAGCCCCGCGTCCCAGGCAGCCAATTCTAAGTGGAGGCAGGACGGACGGGGAAGCCGGGGCCGTCGTCACCGGTCGAGCTCGGGGTCCCAGAGCGGGTCGCTCGGCCCGGGTCCCCCTCGGCCATGAACGCTCGTCGTGCGATCCCTGCTGGATCCTTCCGCGAGCCAGGCCGTCAGCCGGACGGCCAGTCGCAGGAGGAGATACCCCACCACGACCGAGGTCGCCATCACGATCCCATCCCGGATCCAGACCGGCAGGACCTCCGACCGCGGCAGTAACCAGGGCACGAAAGGGCTACAAAGGATCATCGTTAGACCGAAGACCGGGATGATCGCGGTGAGGATGGCGACTCCGAGGCGCGCCAGGGCACGCTCCCAGGCAAACCCGGGCGTGAGGTTGCTCATGACGGCAAGGCCTCGCTCGCGATGACACCGGCGTTCATGATCGAAATGTTAGCTCGTCGCCGAACGCGGCGATACCGCCCCACCCTCTCGTCCGACTGAATCCGAGGCGATCGGTCAGAGTACGGGAAGCCGGCGGGGAGCCAGCCAGGAGCCTCGGGGTCGCTGCCGAAGCTTTCAACTCAGCGGCGGCGGGCGATGGCGGCGGAGGGAGTGGTCTCCGAGGATATGACCGTCTCGCTCGAAGTCCTTCCTCGAAGATGGCCCGTGCCGGCGAGGCGGGAAGGACGGCGGGGAGGTGATGAGGGAGCGGTGACGGGGCGGGCCGGGATGCGAGGGCCTCCGGATTGGGTCGCCTCGCCCTCCCGTCCGCCCCGCCCTCTACCGGCCGGGGTGGTGGGAGCGGATCATTGACTCTCCGTGGCCCGGACGGTGGATGCCGGCTCGACGCGCTCGCCGAGCTCGACCTGGACCTTACCCAGGGCGCCCGGGGCGAAGGCGAAGTCCCCCCTGGCGGCGTAGGCGTCGCTCACGGGCGAATAGGCGTCGCGGCCGACGTCCAAGCCTTCCCAGGTCAGGACGCGGGTCGTGGGCGACTTGCGGACCTTGCCCTCGCCGACCTTCTTGCCATTGACCGTCAGCACGGCCGTCCCCTCGGTCACGCTGGAAGGGACATACTCGAGGCGGATCGACTGCTTGCCCGCCGCCAGGTCGAGCGGCTCCCCCGACGAGATGACGGAGTGGCTGCGGCCGAGGTCGTTGAAGTCGAAGACGAGCTTCCCCTCCTTCACGTAGAGGACATAACCGCCGTTGGTGGCGCCCTGGGCGAGGATCACGCCCTCCACGGCCTTGCCCCCCCCATCGATTTCGGTCGCCACCGAGAACCGCCGGTTGAGGATGTCCGGCGAGGCCTCGGCCGGGATGTGCTCCTGCCCGGGGTAGAACGTGTACGACTTGCGCTGGGAGGGGTGCCCCGGTTGGAGCTGGGGCTTCGCCGCTCGCCGCTCCGGCCCGCGCCACGAGATGTCCTGGAGGGGCAGCACGCCATAGCGCTCGGCGTCTCGCCACCAGAGCGACTTGAGCTTGGTGAGGATGTCGGGGTGCGCGGCGGCCACGTCCCTGGTCTCGGAGAAGTCCTCGTCGAGACGGAACAGCTCCCAGCGGTCGTCGTCGTAGCTGGTGTTCGGGCGATGCACGGCGACGGCCTTCCAGCCGTTGTGCCAGAGGGCCCGCTGGCCGCCGAACTCGAAATACTGCGTGTCGCGGGCGGCGGGGGCACTCGGGTCCTTGAAGCTGGCCGCGATGCTGGCCCCCTCCAGGGGCTTCTGGGGCACGCCGTTGAAGACCTTCGGGGCCTGGATGCCGGCCAGGTCCAGCACGGTCGGCGTGATATCGATCACGTCGACGAACTGGGAGCGGACGGCCCCCTTCTGGGAGATCCCGCGGGGCCAGTGGATGATCAGCGGTTCGTTGACCCCGCCGCCGCGGATCGAGCCCTTGTAATTGGGGAACGGGGTGTTGCCCGCCTGGGCCCAGCCTTGGGGGTAATCCTCGAACGAATGCTCGGTGCCGATGTCGTCGAGCCGCTTGACCAGTTCGGCGGCGTGGTCGCGGAGGCCGTTCATGTCGGCCACCCAGTTGAGGGTGCCGTCGAGGCCGCCGCCGGGGCTGGCGCCATTGTCGGCGCTGACCACGATGATCGTGTTCTCCAGCCGGTCGTGGGCCCGCAGGGCCTCGATCAGCCGGCCGACCTGCTCGTCGGTGTGCTCGACGAATCCGGCATAGGCCGCCTGAAGCCGCACGAAGAGCCGTTTCTCGTCGGCACTCAGGCTATCCCACGGCTTGATGCCCGTGTTGGGAGGGGCGAGTTCGGTGCTCGAGGGGACGATCCCGAGCTGCTTCTGGCGGGCCAGCCGGTCCGCTCGGGTCCGGTCCCATCCCTTCTCGAAGACCGGGACGTACTTCTCGATGTAGGGACGCGGGACCTGGTGGGGAGAATGAGTCGCGCCCAGCGCCAGGTAGAGGAAGAAGGGCTTGTCGGGGCCGGAGGCGACATGGCTCTTGAGCGTGCCGATCGCCTGGTCCACCAGGTCCTCGGTCAGGTGATAGCCGGGCTTCGACGGCGGGTCGATCCGGGTATTGTCCCGGACGAGTTCGGGGTGATACTGGTCCGTCATGCCGTTGAGGAAGCCGTAATAACGGTCGAACCCGCGCTGGAGCGGCCAGTTCTCGAACGGCCCGATGGGGGACGTGTTCCGGGGCGGCACCAGATGCCACTTCCCAAAGGCGTAGGTGTTGTATCCCGAGGCCCGGAGCAGCTCGGCCACCGTCGCCGCGGCCCGCGTGACCTGGCCCCGGCCGTTGGGGAAGCCGTTCTCGGAATTGGCCACCGTGTTGAGGCCGACCGAATGGGCGTTCCGGCCGGTCAGGAGGGCGGCTCGCGTGGGGGAGCAGACGGCACGCGAGTGGTAGTTGTTGTACCGGAGCCCGGATGCCGCCAGCCCGTCGATGTGCGGCGTCCGGATCTCCGACCCGTACGACCCGAGGTCCGAGAACCCGAAGTCGTCGAGGAGGATATAGACCACGTTGGGCGCCCCCTCCCTTGGCCGGACGGGGGGCGGGTAATAGGGCTTCGATTCGCCCAGGGTCTTGCCGATGACCCCTTTGAAATCCTCATCCTGGGCGGCCACCGATCCGGCGCCCAGGCCGAGGATCGCCGTCGCGAGGGCCCCGAGTCGGACCCGCCTACGGATACGCATCATGTTCATCGCTGCAACCCTTTCGTTCGTGAATGTGGGAGAGTCTCCGCCCGTTCGACCGAGCTCCCTTCGTGCCCGGTCAGAATCCATCCGCGGAGATGACCTCGCCGCCGCCGGTGCTGCCGAGGGCCCACCAGGTCGGCGCCGCGACCGAACCCTTGATGAACCGGACGGAGCCGTCGGCCATCAGGACGTTGACGCCGCCGGGATGCCGGCTCGATGCCGTCGTCGCCGTCGCCCCGTTGTTCGTCGCGCTGATGAGATTGACGGCATTGTTCACGTTGTAGACGCAACTCTTGGAGTTCGGCGGCAAGATGTGCGTGTAGCGGGTGGCCTGGTACCAGCCGGTCGCCCAGGTGCGTCCCCCGTAGGAGTTCTGCTTGTCGTCGCCGGTCAGGCCCGTCGTGTTGAGCGCATTGCAGGCCTGGTACAGGTCCAGCTTGCTCGCGCCCGCGGGCGTCACCGCGAACCAGTCGCCGGGGACGGAGACCGTGCTCGCCGAGCCGTCTCCCAGCAGGGCCTCGGAGAACAGTGCGGTGTTGCTGGTCCCGTCGGTGATCCGGGCGATCTTGACCGTCTGGTAGGCGATGAAGGGGCCATTGTTCTGCTCGGTCGTGAAGGTCGCGTTCAGCGCACCGGTGTCGTTGCCGCCGTTGCCGCGGTAATTCGTCCGCGAGTAGCCGACCGCATTGGCCGAGTTCGAGGCGTCGGTCATCCGATCCGTGTCCGACGGGCAGAGGAAGGTGTTGATCTGAGTGTAGAGGGCCGTATAGCTCTCCTGCGCGACGATCCCGAACGAGAAGTTGATCGTGTTGTACAGGCTCCCTTGTTCCAGGAAGCTCAGGATGCGGGCGTGCTGCCCCCAGGTATTGCCCGCCACCTGGTAGGTGAAGCAGGCGGTGGGGAACGTATCGTACGTCGAATGATAGTTGTGCGCGGCCAACCCGAGCTGCTTCAGGTTGTTCGTGCACTGGATCCGCCTCGCCGCCTCCCGAGCGGATTGGACCGCGGGGAGCAGCAGGGCGATGAGAACGGCGATGATCGCGATGACCACCAGCAGCTCGATGAGCGTGAACGCGGCCCGCTGGTGGCGGGCGATGATGGTGCGACTCTCCACGGTAGGTCCTCGCATTCGATGGGGAAAAGCCCCGGTGCGTGATCGACCGAGGCCCCCCGGAAACCGGCGCGCACGACGATCATCTCCCTCGACCGCCACCGCGGCGGCGGGGTGCCGCTGACGCCATTCCCTCGAGTTGCCTCTACTGTCGACTCCGATTCATGCCGAGCCGACAGGGCTGGGTCAACCCGAATATCTATAAATTCTATAGGATTACTATGAAATGCGGCCGGCTCGGTGGAATGGGCTTCGCCCTGGGGCGACCTGGTGCTTTGTGAGAGCTGATTTTCGGATTGCAGCAGGACAGGCAGGAATGCCTGTCCTCCGAAATCTCCAACACACCTGGGCTTAAACCTGGGGGACAGACATTCCTGTCTGTCCTGAAACCCGAATTCTGAGTGATGACGGAGCACTATTTCCCGACGAGGGCGAGTTTCCAGGCCGGGGGTAGGCCGGGCTTCGTGGCCACCAGGATCTCGAGAATGGCGCGCCGGTCGACTCGGGTCAGGTGGGCGAACGTCGGGCTGTCGTCGACGCCCGTGAGCACCTCGAGGAGCCTCCGCTGGACGTAGTCCTTCGACGGCGCGGGCAGGGCGTCGAACGCCTTGGAGTAGATCAGGTAGCTGCAAGGGTACTTGAAGATCCTCCGGGTCAGGTCGAAGTCTCGCAGCGACCGCCCTCGACCGTCCCTGGGACCTCGGTCGGAGAATTCCCTGGCGAATCCCGAATCGCCGACGACCGGGCCGGTGAGCGGCGCCTCTCCGGCGAAGAGGAGATAGCGGACCAGCTCCTCCGACGGGTCATCGATTCGCTTTCGAGCCTCCGACGACAGGGAAGACGGCCCGCGGCCCGCGGCCGCCTCGGCATGCAGCGCCAGGCGCGTCTCGTAGTTGGCCCGGGTGATCAGGTTGTGCAGCGGCACCTGGTGATCCAGCACGAGATGGGCGACCACGTCGCTGTGCCTGGCCGCGTATTCGTCGAGCGGGAAGCGGGAGGAGAGGTCGAACGCATCACCGCCGGCCGCGGCCCCGACCGGCCCCCCCGCCGGCTTGTCGACGATGAGGTTCCCCAGGTGCGGCTGGCGAACCTGCGATCCGGTCACGTACCAGCCACCCCACCGCTCCGAGAGGGGGCTGCGGTGGTCGGTGTCGTACGTCGGAGTCTTCGGGGCCTGGTTCCCCTTGTCGTTCGTGACGATCGATCGGATGAGCACCCCCGGGACGCCTCGAGTCCTCGGTGCGACGTGGCACTGGATGCAGTCGAGCTCCGTCCGCGCGAATCCCGGGGCCTCCTCGCGTTGCTGGCCCACCGTGTAGAAGATGGCACCCTGATTGGCGTCGAACGAGACGATCTCCAGGAAGTCGCCGCCGTTGATCCAGCCCACGTACACGTCGTCGTTGAAGTAGAGGGCCCGAGGCGTCTTCGGCGAGACCTTGCGGAACTGGAGGCTGGTCCGCGAATACACGAGGACCTGCGACGACAGCGGCACGTCCAGCTCGGCGAGGACCGACCGGAGATAGCCGTTGGGGGCCTCGAACCGGAGCCGCCTCTCGCCTCGATCGATACGCTCCTGGAGCTTCGCCACCGGGTCCTCGGGCTTGTCGACGTAGTAGCGGATCGGCTCCTCCTGGAAGGGGATGAACTGGGCGCGAGCCGGCGCCACGCCCGCCCCCAGGCCGATGAGCAGGGTGAGGCCGATCCGCGCCGCCGCCCCGCCCGGACCCCCCGCGTATGCATTTACGGTCGACATTGTGGAACATATCCTCAATTGAAGGCGAAATATCGCGTCCGCCCACGCGGCGAGGACGGCATGTGCCGGTTTCCCCATCGCAGGCCCCTGTCTGTGCCCTGCCCAGGGCGTCGCCGGGTGGAATCTCTACTATGTCTATCTAATCGATATGAAACACGTCAAGTCTGGAGCCGAATTCTTGTTGGGGCCGGATCATCGTCATAAACGCATTAAGGAAAACAGTTTGAGGCTCGATTTCGATTGTCAACCTGTTCGGTCAACATGTAAAAAAACGAGAAGTTGAATGATCCGACTTGACATTGTCTATTGAGTCTATAGGCTTTATATGCTTTCGCCGGTCGCGACCGAGCAACTCGATCAGAGCGCCACGATTTCAAGCGATCACGCTTTCAATCTTTGGTTGTCATCTCGTTCGCGAACGCGGACGGGGTGGGGCGGAGGAAGGGGGGGCTGCGGATGGTGCTTATGCGGCGGAAACACGTGTTGAGCTGGGCGGGGCTGGCCGTTTCGATCGCGGCGGGGGGCTGCGGCACCTCGACGGGCGGGGCGCTTCCCCCGTCCCACGCCCTGGTCGCGGAGGCCGACCCGATACCTTCCAAGCCGGCCTCCCGAGCGGGCGCCAGGGCCCGAGGGCCTCAGGCTCGGCCGGCCCAGTTCCTCGATCCGAGATTGGGCAAGTAGCGAGGCGGGCGGCTGCGGTTCCATGCGACCGATGCGTGATGGCTCGACGACGGGCCGCCGGTCGCTCCGCGCCCCGTTCGGATGGCCTCCACTCTCAGGAGACTCCCTGACATGGATAGACGCATGCGGCTCATGCCGCTCGGTCGCGGCTTCACGCTGATCGAGCTGCTGGTGGTGATCGCGATCATCGCCGTCCTCATCGCCCTCCTGTTGCCGGCCGTGCAGTCGGCCCGCGAGGCGGCCCGACGAGCGCAATGCACCAACAACCTGAAGCAGATCGGCCTGGCGGCCCACAACTACCTGAGCACGCACAACACGCTGCCGGTGGGCGGTTATTTCAACTGGGCGGGGCTCCAGACGACCTGGGAGAAGGGGGCGATCGTCGGGCTTTCCCAGTTCATCGAGCAGGGCAACGTGTACAACGCGTACAACAGCAACCTCCGATACACCGACGCGTCGAATCTCACGGTCCTGGCGGCGAAGATCAACACGCTCTACTGCCCGAGCGACGCCAAGATCGGAGATCCCCCCGCGATCAATTACCCGCCCCTCTTCGTGAATTTCCTGGTGGGACGCACCAGCTACCGCGGCGTGGCGGGCCCCTGGAATAACCCACCGATCGGCCCCAATCCCGCGACCGAGCCCAATTACCCGGCCTTCAAGGCCAACGCGCTGGGGGTGATCCACCTCTACAGCAACACCTCGATCGCCTCGATCACCGACGGGACGAGCAATACGTTCCTGTTCGGCGAGGGAGCGTTCGGCCGGCTCAACGACTCCGACCAGGCGGGATTCCACTGGTGGATGGCCGGCAACTACGGCGACACCATCCAGAACACGATGTATCCGCCCAACCCGAAGCGTACCGACATCGACGACCTCTACAAGAACTACAGCTACCCCGAGTCCACCTTCCTCATGTCGGCGTCGAGCTACCACCCCGGCGGCGTCAATTTCGCGTTCTGCGACGGGTCGGTGCGGTTCGTGAAGGATTCGATCAACTCGTGGCCCCTGGACCGGGCCAACCAGGATGCACCGATCAACGTGGTGCAGACCGTCCTCAGCCCGCCCTATGCGACCTTCGCCCTCAAGCCGGGGACGAGCTTCGGCGTCTACCAGGCCCTCTCGACGAAGGCCGGCGGCGAGGTCATCAGCTCGGACGCGTACTGACATGATACCGGCACCCCTCACCGGCGTGCGGGGTCCGAGCCCGCGCGTCCCGGACACGATAGATGCCCGTTCGCGACCCAGCCTCGCCGGTTATCCGGGCCCGACGGATCCCGGCCGGTCGAGGCGACGAGACCAAATAGAAGGAATTCGAATGATGAAGCGACTCCTCACCTCTCTGGCCGTGGTCGCGACCTCGGCCCTTGCCCAGGCGGGCCCGATCGACGGCTCCTGGGCGGCGAAGACCACCATCGGCAAGGCCGAGCTCCCGTTCCGGGTCGAGCTCTCTGGGGAGGGCGACCACTTCAAGGGGACTCTCTACGACGGGGAGGTGCCGGTGACCTCCACGAGCGGGAAGCTCGATGGGGACAGGTTCGTCCTGAATTTCGACCACTTCCTGGGCAAGCTCGAAGGCCGCTTCAAGGACGGTCGGATCGAGGGAATCTACCGGAACACCGCCCGCGAGGACCTGCCCACGCTCGCCTTCACGGCCGAACGTCCGACCCCCCGCCGTCCCGCGGATCCGAAGGTCGTCCCCTCGATCGACGGCCTCTGGGAGATCCCCAATGAGAGCGCCAAGGGCGAGAAGGCCTGGCGGCTGATCATCCACCAGAAGGGCGACGAGGCGACGGCCTCGATCCTCCGGATCGACGGCGACACCGGGGCCCTCACCGGCCACTACCAGGACGGCAAGTTCGTCCTCGGCATCTTCGCCGGACCGAAGGCCCTCCGCCTGGACGTGGAGCCCGCCAAGGACGGGTCGCTCAACCTCACCCTGCACAGCCCCTACGCGAAGTTCCTGACCAAGAGCGGGGAGTACGACAAGACCTACCTCCACTACGTGGCCCATCGGCCGGCCGATGCGAGGGCCAAGGGCCTCCCGCGGCCGAGCGACCCGCTCAAGCACACCACGGTCCGCAACGAGAGCGAGCCGTTCCGGTTCCGGTTCCCGGACGTCGACGGCAAGCTCTACTCGAACGACGACCCGCGGTTCCGCGGCAAGGTCGTGGTCGCGGTCGTCACCGGCACCTGGTGCCCGAACTGCCACGACGAGGCCCAGTTCCTCGTCGAGCTCCACAAGAAGTATCGCGACCGCGGGCTTGAGGTCGTCGCCCTGGACTTCGAGGAGGAGGAGCAGCAGGAGCAGGGCTACAAGCGCGTCCGCTCGTTCGTCAAGAAGTACGGCGTCGAGTATCCCTACCTGATCGCCGGCACGCCGCTGGAGATGTGGACGAAGGTCCCGCAGGCGGTGAACCTCAACACCTGGCCCGCCACGTTCTTCGTCGGCCGCGACGGGCTCGTGAAGCAGATCCACGCCGGCTTCGCCAGCCCCGCGAGCGCCGAGTTCAACCTCGAGCTCAAGAAGGAGTTCACCGAGACCGTCGAGCGTCTGCTGGCCCAGGCACGCACGGCCTCGCGTTGAAGCCGCCCACGGAAGGCGCGTTCCTCGAATCCCAGAGCCTGACACCCAACGGGCCAGCCCCGCGGAATCCCCGCGGGCCTGGCCTTCCTGACTTGATCCCGCGAGCAGCTTCACGGTGGATTCCGGCGCGACCAGCCCCGTATGGTCGCCCGCGAATTCCGCCCCATCCACCTTTGACGTCCCGCCGCCTCCAGGGGCCGGGGGAACCCCCGCGGCCGGCCGACCGGAGGCTCCGGGAACGATCCGGCCGGGTCGCATAACGGAAAACGGACCTGCCCCGATCGTCTGATCGGGGCAGGTCCGAAATCCGCGGCCGGATGGACCGGATGGAGACCTCAGCAGCCGCAGCAGACCGGCATGCCGTTCATGCAGATGCAGCAGACGCAGCCGGCGTCGCACATCGCCGTCATGCAATCGCAGCAGGCCTGGATCATCTTGCAGCAGGCCTCGTCGCCGCTGGTGCAGGTGATGCAGACGCCGTCTTCGGTCATCTCGCACTTGCACATGCCCATCATCATGTTACAGCAGCACATCATCATGCCGTTCATCATCATGCAGCAGGAGCACATCCCGCCGGCCATCATGGTGCAGAGGTTCTGCATCATGGTGGCGGACATCTTGTCCTCGCTCGTGCAGATCATCTTCATCCCGCCCTTGCACTTCTCCATCTTGATCGTGCAGCGGGGGACCATCATCATTTGCGGGGCGTTCGGCATCGCGGCCGCGCCGCCCATCGTGCCCTGGGGCATGCCCGACATACCCATGCCCGTCCGCTCCATCATCATGGCGGTCGTCATCGTGGTTTCTCCTGTCCTTCGTGTTTTTGCTGGTCGTCTTCGCCCTACCCGACGAGGGCCGATTATCCACGGAAAATGTGACGAAGCAAGGAAAAAATAAAAGATCTTTGATGTAACACGACCAATCTGATCGGAATGGTCGTGTTGTCCGCCGGCCTCCGGGCATGACCAGGCCGGAGCAGACGTTTCGGGCTCGTCGAGGGGCAAAGTTCGTGGTCCCCCGGCCGCGAGGCTGAGCCATGGCGGATCTAAACCATCGCGGTAACATGAGTTTTGCAAATAAGAGGGTTCGCCACGGAGCATGTTGTAACCGTTCGACGGTGTGACGCGCCGGCCGGTGGCCGATCGCCCACGCGTCGAGCGATCCACGCCGGGAAACCGCCCGAGCAGGCCGGGCGGGTGAACCGCTCCCGCGAGCCCGGAGAGCGGTCCGCGAGAACCCCCGCCGAATGGGCCCTGGCAAGCCCTGCGCCCGGCGCACGGAGGCCGTCCCGATCGCCGATCGCTCACCGCCCGAAAGTAAATCCCACCAATTCAGTGGGAATTCCTCTAGCCGAATTTCTCGATCCACGATAGAGAGTAACAGAACCTATCCGGTCGAGATCCTGGACCGCCTCGTCGCGGGCATTCCCCTCTGCCGCGACCGAGCTATAGGGGGCAATCCATGGAAGGGCTCAAGCGGCTCGAGAAATTGCTCCAGCTCTGGGATGCGCGCGAGGAAGCGATCCCGCTGGCGGAGCTGAAACGTGGCCTCGCCGGGTTGAACCTCGAGGCCGAGGACATCGCCGACGCGATCGGATTCGACGAACGGGCTTACCGGCGCGCGACCGTCCATTCGCGTCCGCATTACGAGATGTTCGTCATGTGCTGGCGGAGCGGGCAGGCCAGTCCGATCCATGATCATGCCGGATCATCGTGTGTCGTCCTGGTGGTATCCGGCGAGGCGACGGAGACTCGCTACCGGCGGGTGCCCAGTGGCCAGCTCGCGCCGGTCCGCGCGGCGGCCTCCGGCGCGGGGACTGTGATCGGCTGCCACGGCGACTGCACCCATCAGCTTGCGAATCTCCAGGCACCCGGCGAGGACCTTGTCACCGTCCACGTCTACTCGCCTCCGCCGTCCGGATGGCGCTATCACTCGCTCGACGAGACGACCCTGGCGGCCAATGACCACCTGATCCGGGACCGGCCGGTGACGGTCCGAGCTGATCTGGGGCATCCGGCCGCCCGCCCGATCGCCCCGGCCGGCCTCTCGCGGAGGAAGTCATGCAAGGACTGACGGTAGCGATCGTCGGCGGCGGCTTCAGCGGTACGATGGTGGCCGTCCACCTGGCGAAGGCCGGCGGCGTACGCGTCGTCCTCGCCGAAAAGGGCGATCGCCTGGCCAGGGGGGCGGCCTACGGGTCGCGTTGTGAGGCGCACCTGCTCAACGTCGCCGCTGGCCTGATGAGCGCGCTCCCGGACGAGCCGACGCATTTCCTCGACTGGCTGCGGCGGAGGGATTCGGAGGCCGGCGCGGACACGTTCGCGCCGCGCATGGTCTACGGAGACTACCTGCAAGGGCTCCTCGACGAGGCTCGACAGTCCGGCCGCGTGGAGCCGATTCGCGATCAGATCACCGACCTCGAGCTCGGCGATCGGGTCGCGCTTCGAACCGCGGCCGGCCGCACCATCGTGGCCGACCGGGTGGTCCTGGCCCTGGGCAACCCGCCGCCGGCAGACCCCGCTGGGATCGCCGTCGCGGCGGGCCTGAGGGGCTATGTGCGCGACCCATGGACTCCCGGCGCCCTTGACGACCTGGCCCCGGATGAGCCCATCGGCCTCATCGGCACCGGCCTCACGGCCGTCGATTTCGTCGTCGAGGCCAGGGCGAGGGGACATCGCGGCCCGATCGTGGCGATCTCGCGGCATGGGTTCCTGCCCCAGGCTCATCGCCCGTCCGCGGGGCCGCCGCGACCGCACGTCCTCTCCGCCGGCCGTCCCGTCACGGCCCGGGCACTCCTGAGGACGGTTCGCGTCGAGGCTCGTCAGTGTCAATCCGAGGGTGGTGACTGGCGCTCCGTGATCGACGGGATCCGGCCCGTGGCCCAGGATGTATGGGGGGCGCTCGAGGGGGCCGAGCGCGAGCGATTCCTCCGCCACCTCGCTTCACGCTGGGATGTCCACCGGCATCGGATCGCCCCCAGGATTGCGGCGTTGCTCGAGTCGGCGACGCGCTCCGGTCAGCTCAGGGTGATCGCTGGTCGCGTCGAATCGATCGAGCCGGCCGGCGCGTCCGTGGCCGTCCGTGTCCGCCGTCGTGACCGGTCCGATCCCCAGGTCCTCACCTTCGGCCGCCTGGTCAACTGCACGGGCCCCTCGCGTGACATCCGCGACTCGGCCTCACCGCTGATCCGCTCGCTCATCGCCCGCGGTATCGCGCGGCCCGGGCCGCTGGCGCTGGGCCTGGAAGCCCGGCCGTCCGGGGCGCTCATCGGCCCCGATGGGGCCACGAACGATCGACTCTTCGCGATCGGCCCCCTCCTGAAAGAGAGGCTGTGGGAAACGACGGCCGTCCGCGAGCTTCGGGTCCAGGCCCGCGACCTGGCGGCCCACCTGACCCGGGGCTAGACATCCTGGTCAGAAATCAGCCTTGAGCCTGAGCCCGAACACCAGTGCATCGCGGATCGGGGCGAAGCCCGGACGGATGTATTGCAGGTCCGGCGTGAGGTGGCAGCCGGGTGCGAGGCGGAGGTTGTAGAAGAGCTCGCCGCCGGGCTCGTCGCGGAGGCCGGGGAGAATGTCCTTGGCCTGCTGGCTGAGGCCGAAGTTGTAGTAGCCAAGGCCCGCCGTATCTCCCTGACGGCCCGGGAACGGCACGTTGCCGCAGAGGGCGACGCTCAGGAACCAGCGGGTCGGATTCGGGTTGCCGTCGCCCAGGCCGGTCTGGACGTAGAGGCCGATGCCGCGGTCCGGGTCCTCGGGGTCCACCAGGAGCCGCTGCTCGGCGTTCCAGAGCACGGTCCACGTCCCGCGCCGTTTCGGGACGTGGAGCGGGCCGGAAGGAAGGTCGACGAACGAGGCCGGGTCCAGGTCCTCGAACGCCCCCGTGCCCCAGAGCGTCGCGACGGTCTGCTTCCCCGGCAGGCCTAGGAATTCAGTCTTCTGTTTCGCCTCGGCGTACAGGAAGGCCCCGTTCCGGAAGAGCTTCTCCAGGCCGCTGGTCCGCGGGGAGTTGTAGGAATCGAGGACCAGGAACGCGAACGACGGCCCGCGCTCGGGCTCGTAGTAGAAGCCCGCCCCGGGCGCGGAGTAGGGGTAGCGGTCGAGCGCCAGGTTGAAGTTGAACGCGGCGTTCCAGAACCGGGACGTGAGCGGATACTTGAGGAACTTCTCGCGGTCGCCGTTGAGGGCATTGAGCTTGCCGAAGAAGATCCCCGCGCGATCCGAGATCGCCTGGGTGAACTTCAGGCCGGTGATCGCCGTGACCTGCTGGTTGGGCACCGGGAAGTACATCGCCAGGTTGGTCGGCGAGAGCGACCCGGCGAAGCCCTCGATCGACTGGCCCAGGCGGGATTCGGCGAACAGGTCCAGCATTCCCCCTTCCCAGAGGCCGGCCCGGTCGGAATCGAGATGGGCGAGCATGTCGAACTTGCCGCCCCAGCGGAACGCCTGGCCGATCCCGCCGGAAGTCACTCCCTGCTCGAACTGGGTCAGGGACGTGTAGAAGGAGAAGCCGGTCTCCTCCCTGAGGGAACGGAAGAGGAAGTCGTCCCCGAGCAGGAACCGGCTCGTCTTCGGCCCGTCCGGGTAAGGATCGCGCCAAGGGGGAGGCGTCCACGAGCCCCCGGGGGCTTCCTGGGCCGGGTCGAGGAGCGACGCGTTGAGGGAGCTTTCGGCGGCGGGAGCACGGCCGGGCTCCTGGGCGGCGACGATCGGCGCGCAGCCCGCGAGGAGGAGGATCGCGATGCTACCGAGCCGGCGCATGGTCACGCCTCCTCCGCTTGCGTGCCCGCCACTCAAGCCTCCCGAGCGATGCGGACGATGACAGGACTCCGGGAGGATTCCCCCGCGCATCCGGTTCAACTTCGGCACCCGCCGGGAATGGCTTGAGCAAATCGCGCGACGGGCGGGGTTGCGGCTCGCGGCCGCCCGGTGACGGCTGCGGCCGGGCTTACGGGTGGCCCGCCGATTCTCCGGCCACGGGCCCTGCGGCCCGGCCCGGGTCGAGCAGCGCCCGGGCCTCCTCGCGAAACCGGCGTGTCTCGGGGTCGGGGGCCTTGTCCTGGAGCGCACGATCGAGCCACCGATGCGCCTCGTCCGGCTTGCCCTGCCGCCAGCGGCTCATGGCCATGAAGGCCCAGTCGATGGACGTTCCCCCGTTGTTGAGCGACATCGATTTCTCGAGAGCCTCGTCCGCCGCCTTCCAGTCACGGGCGCGATAGGCCGCCGCGCCGAGCGTGTTCCAGTTCGCCCAGCTCTTCGGGTCCGCGGCCACGGCCTTGCGCGCCGACGCCAGCGCGACAGGGACGTCCTCGCCGGAGATGCCGGGGTCGCTCGCGAGCAGCCAGGAGAGGTTGTTATTCGCGTGCGGAGAATCGGGGTCGAGGCGGATCGCCAGGCGAAGCATGTCCAGGCCGAAAGACCGAAGCTCCGGAGTGGTCGCACGGCCGCCTATCGCCGCGAGCGGGACCGCGAGCTCGCGGGCCTGGCCGGGAGCCCATGGCCGGCCGGCGAGCTCCCGGGCGGTGGCCAGGAACACCTTCCGGACTCTCTCGGCCTCCGCGTCCTCCCCGAGCGTCGCATAGAGTGTGCCGAAATTCTCGGTGAGCCACACCAGGGATCCCAGCTCATCGGCAGCGACTCGGATGTCGCCCGACTCGAGCGCGAGCCCCCGCCGAAGGTCGAAGGCGCGACGATAGTAGGGTACGGCCTCTTGCGGCCGGTCCGTCATCGCCAGGAACCAGCCGAGCCCCCAGCCCCCGATCGCGTCGGCCTGCCAGCGACGGGCGTCGACATCACCCGGAGCCTCGGCCAGGATCCGATCGAAGCGTGCCGCCGCGTCCCGATAGCCGCGCTCCGCGGTGGCCAGATGCTCGGGATCGGGACCGGCCGACGTGGCGTGGACCCTGCTCAGGAATGCGTGCGTCATACCGATCCGGTGGATCGCCCTGGCGACGATCTTGCGAGACTCGAGATCCGTCGGCGGCAGCTTTGCTGTCTCGTTGTAGACCTCGAGGGCCTTGCCGTAGATCTCGAGCATGTGGTCACGCTCGATGCCCCCGAGCCGGCCCATCGCCATCTGGGTCGCACCTTGCATGGCATCCATCGTGATCACGTCGACGGCTCGGAACGACCGCTTCGCGTAGTCCAGCAGCGTGAGGCGGGCCTCGTCGGTCTTCCTCGCCTGCAAGGCGACGGCCGCGACCCCGATCACGGTTGCCAGCGCCAGGACCGTCGCGGCGGTGACGACCACCTGTCGGTGGCGACGCGTCCACCGCGCCCCTCGTTCCAGGAGATTCGGCCGCCGGGCGACGATCGGCCGATCGTCGACGAAGCGCTCCAGGTCATCGGCGAGCTCCTGGGCGGTCGCGTACCGGCCCGCCGGCTCCTTGCAAGCCGCCTTGATCACGATCGTCTCGAGGTCGCGGGGGATGCTCGGATCGACCTTCCGGGGTGGCGTCGGATCCTCGGTCGCGATCTGCCGGATCAGATCGTGATGGGCCTGGCCTTCGAACGCGGGGCGAAGGGTCAGCAGCTCGTAGAGTGTCAGGCCCAGCGCGTACACGTCCGTCCGCTGATCGACCACCCCGTGGCGAGCCATCGCCTGTTCGGGGCTCATGTAGCGGAGCGTGCCGACGAGGTCGCCGCTGCGCGTCAGGCTGGCATCCCCGCGGAATCGAGCCAGGCCGAAATCGGTCACCCAGAGCGAGCCGGCCGAGTCCACCATCAGGTTGCCCGGCTTGATGTCGCGGTGGACGACGCCCAGCGCATGGGCGTGCTCCAGGGCCCGGGCGGCCTGGATCCCCAGCCGGGCGACGGTTCGCGGGTCGAAGGCGAGGCGTCTCGGCGACGTCGTGGGGCCCGAAGCGGCCTCTCTCGCGGCACCGGCGACGTTCGACGAGGCGTGGTCCTCCGCGGCGAACTCTCGGGTCGCGTCGTCCGCCCCGTCCGCCCCGTCCGCGGCCGCATCGGCCGAGAGCGGCTCGTCGTCGCGGCCTCGCGCCTTCCGGATGAGCTCCGCGAGGGTCTTCCCCTCGATGAACTGCATGGCGTAGAAGTGGACGCCCCGGTCGAAACCGGCCGCGAACACCGGGACGATGTGGGGATGGTGGAGCTGCGCGGCGGCCTGCGACTCGATCAGGAACCGCTGCCGCTGCCTGGGATCGATCGCCGAGGCGAACGGGAGCACCTTGAGGGCGACCCTTCGCCCCAGCGAGTCCTGTTCGGCCTCGTAGACCACGCCCATGCTGCCGCGGCCGACCTCTCGGAGGATTCGATAGTCCCCGAGCCGATCCATGCGCGCGCCGAATGCCGTCGAGCTCGGACCGACGCGCTGCTCGCCGATCTCCTCCCGCGACGAGTCGTCCTCGAAGTTCTTCCCGATGACCCGGACGAGCTCGAGGCCGGGCAGGCACTCCGCAAGCGTCCCCGAGATCTCGGCGTGGCGTCCAAGAAACTCCTCCCTCGAGGGCGGCTCGCCGGCCTCCAGGGCCTGGAGATATTCCTCGAGTGCCGCGGCCACACGGGGGTCGCCGTGGATCGAAGAATCCGAACCCGGCCGACGATCCTCCGGTTTCAGGCCTCTCGGCGCGATCGCCCCAGCCCGGCCGAACCGCTCCTCCTGCCGGTACGCCGTTCGCCGTTCGGTCTCCATGGCCAGACTCCTCCGGAAGAGGCGGGGGCCGACACTGCGCGGCCGGCACCGTGGCTCAGCCCTCGATCGTGTGGACCCTCTGGTATCCCATGATTCCGTCACCGAAGCGACGGCATTCGCGCCGCGGTCCTGCCGCTTTGTGCCGGCGAAGAAAGCCAGGTTCTCGCGCCGAGAGGGTGGAACGCCCGGGAGCGGCCTCTTGAAGGGGTCGAAGTCGATCCAAGACCGTCTCCTCCGCGACGAATGACCCACCGCGATCGAGCCTCCCAGGTGATATCGCGGGGTTACGCATGCGGAAGACGACTTGGTTCGCCGGCCGCACAGCGATATAATTCCTGCAAGCGTGAGGACGGACCGTTTCACCTTAACATCTTGGCTGGTAATGACTCAGAGCCGAGTGGTACTTTCCGTTGCCTGCCTGTTGGCCGTGAGCGTGATGGCGATCGCGCCGGCCCGGGCCCAGGTTCCGGAGCACCAGGACGTGGTGCTCAGGGGGAAGGTACTGCCGCTGGCGACCGCGCTACGGCAGGCCAGGGCGGACCTGCGATTCGATGCCGGTCCGGTGGAGAAGCAGGTCGCGCTGGTGGGGAACGATGGCGAGCTATTGCCCCTCCTTTCCGATGAAGCCAGCCGGGCCCTCTTCCTGGACGAACGGTTGCGGGACCGCCCGGTGGAGATCAAGGGGAGGCGGCTTCGGGGCCTCCCTTACCTTCAGGTCGTCTCCTTCAAGGTCGAGGAGGGTGGGCGGCTTCGCACTCCGGAGTATTACTGCATCATCTGCTCGATCCGCGTACGATTCCCGCAGACCTGCCCGTGCTGCCAGGGTGAGATGGAGCTCAGGATGAAGCCTGAGAAGGACTGATCGGATCGATGGCCCCGCGCCCGCGGCCACGATCGCGACCTGCCGTGGCCGTCCGCTACCTCGAATCGTCCCGTCCAGGGAAGGGAGGGGTGAGCTTCCCATGCCGTCTCCGTTCATCGGGAATTTCCTGCTCGCCCTGGTGGCGCTGGTGGCGGTGCTGTCGACGCTGCTCTCCATGGCCGCACTGGCATGGATGCTCCGCCCGGGGCGGGGCCGGCGGATGGCCGCGCGTCCTCCCTTCACGCCGCCCGTGACCATCCTCAAGCCCCTCAAGGGGCTGGACGAGGATCTCGAGGAGAACCTCCGGAGCTTCTTCCGCCTGGACTACCCGGTGTATCAGCTCGTCTTCGGCGTCGCGAACGAGGACGATCCGGCCGGCGGCGTGGTCCGCCTCCTGCTGGCGGAGTTCCCGGAGCAGGACGCGAAGCTGGTGGTCGGATGCCCTCCTTTCGGGCTCAACCCGAAGGTGGAGAACCTGGCGTCCGCGTATCGCTACCGCAAGCACGACGTGGTCCTGATCTCGGATTCGAACGTCCGGGTGCGTCCGGAGTACCTCCGCGAGACCGCCTGTTACCTCGCGGAGCCCGGCGTCGGGCTGGTGACGAACCTCTTCGCCGGCGTGGGCGAGACCAGGTCCGGGGCGATCATGGAGAACCTCCAGATCAACGGCTTCATCGCCGGGAACATGGCGCTGGCGTCCGTCCTCCGGATCACCTGCGTCGTCGGCAAGTCGATGATGATCCCCGTGAAGGTCCTGGAAGGGATCGGCGGATTCGCCCGCGTGCGCAACCTCCTCGCCGAGGACCAGGTCCTCGGGGTCCTGATCCGCAAGTCGGGCTACTCGATCAAGCTCTCGCACCACGTCATCGACAACGTGAACCTCCGGCGCGGGTTCAACTGGTTCCTCAATCGCCATTCCCGCTGGTTCAAGATCCGCCGCCAGATGGCCACGGCCACGTTCGTGATCGAGCCGACGGCCAACCTGGCCGTCGTCGGGCTCGTCTGGGCCTTCTCGGGCGACTCGGGCATCGCCTGGGGCGGCCTGGCCGTGCTGGTCGGCCTCGGGATCTTCCGGGACGCGGTCCAGACGCGGTGGCTCACCGGCAAGTTCCCCATGCTGCGATATCTGCTCTTCAGCCCCCTCAAGGACGTGTTGCTCCTGCCGCTCTGGTTCGACGCCGTGGTGAACTCCCGGGTCCAGTGGCGAGGCCACCGGTTCCGCGTCGGCCGGCTGACCCGCCTCCGCGAATCCCGGGCATCGCGCGAGGTCCGGCGGCGGCTCCGCCGCGCCCGGCGGTTCCGGTCGCGGCACGGGGATCCCGCCGCGGAGGAGCCTCATCGGCCTGACCTCCCCCCGCCGGAGGCGGGCGAGTCCTTCCGGGCCGGGACCGAGCCGCCGGTCAACCCGCGCGATCGCGAAAAAGAGACTTGAAAGCGCGAGCCCTCGATCCGATCATCGTCGAATCGCGTTGTCGATTCCGGCCTCCCTTCGCCCGCTCCGGAAAGAGGCTCCTTGATGGAAGAAGACCCCGGCGCATCGGAGTCCGATGCAATCCGAGACCCCACGGCCCCCCACGGGTCGGCCCGCCCCCTTCCGCACACCTCGGCCGTCCGCTCACGCGGCACCGTCCTCGCCGTCGCGATCGCGGCCCTCATCTCCTGGTTCGCCGTCGCGCCGGCGCATGGCGATGAACTGTCCCGGGTCAAATCGGCCGGCGTCCTGCGGTATGGCAGCGACATGGAAGGGGGCGGCCCTTACGCCTTCCCCGATCCCCGAAATCCGCGCGAGGTCACCGGCTTCGAGGTCGAGCTCATGCGCCTCCTCTGCGCGGAGCTGGGCGTCGACCCCGCGTTCACCCAGGGGCAATGGGACAAGCTCCTCCAGGTCCTCTCCACCGGCCGGCTCGACGCCGTGGTCAACGGCTACGAATGGTCCGAGGTCCGGTCGCGAGAGTACGCCGCCACCCGCCCCTACTACGTGTTCCAGCTCCAGTTGATCGCGCCGAAGGGCTCCGCGATCCGCTCCTGGGAGGACCTGAAGCGGCCCCGGCCGGACGGGCGGCGGTGGACCGTGGGGGTGCTCGTCGGCTCCGCGGGGGACCGGTTCGCGGAGGAGGACGGGGGCAAGACGGTCGACGTCATCCGCTTCGACGGCACGACCGACGCGATGAAGGCGGTGGAGAACGGCCAGTACGACGCTACGCTCCAGGACCTGCCGGCGGCGCGTTTCTATCGCGATCGCTACCCGAGCCTCGCGCTCGTCGGCCCGCCGGTCTCCCACGGGTATTACGTCATCTACACGGGCGCCGGCGATCCCTCGCTGCGGGACGCGCTCGATCGGGGGATCGGCCGCCTGCTGAAGTCCGGCGAGCTGAGGCGGATCTACGAGAAGTACGGCATCTGGACCGAGGCCCAGGCCGAGCTCGAGACCTTCGACGGACCGATCGAGGTCGTCACGGGGGAGCGCACCGGCGGTGGCTTGAGCCTGATCCGCCAGTATTCCGGGCTCCTCCTCGACGCCGCAACCGTGACCGTGCTCCTCTCGTTCGGCTCGATGCCGCTGGCCATGGCGGTCGGCCTGCTCGTGGCGCTGGGGCGGCTCTACGGCCCCGCCCCCATGCGGACGGCGCTGACGGGGTACGTCGAGCTGATCCGCGGCACGCCGCTGATGCTCCAGCTCTACGTCCTCTTCTTCGTGCTCAGGCTGCCGGCCTGGGTCGCCGGCATCGCCGGCCTGGCGATCAACTACTCGGCCTACGAGGCGGAGATCTACCGGGCCGGGCTCCAGGCCATCCCCGCCGGCCAGATGGAGGCGGCCCTCGCGCTCGGGATGACGCGGGCGATGGCCGTGCGGCGGATCATCGTCCCCCAGGCCGTGCGGATCGTCATCCCGCCGGTGACCAACGATTTCATCGCCCTGTTCAAGGACACCTCGGTCTGCTCCGTGGTCACCCTGGTGGAGCTGACGAAGCAGTATTCCATCCTGGCCAACAGCACCGGGGGCGCGATCGAGTTCGCCCTGGCCGTGGCGACGCTCTACATGCTGATGAGCGTCCCCCTCTCCTGGTTTTCGCGATGGTCCGAGCGCCGGCTGTCCGGCGAGATGAAGGGAGCGGCGACCGCATGAGCACCGATGGAGACGCCCTCGACGGGCAGGGCGGCGAGCCGCAGCCCGCGATCATCGAGGTCCGGGGCCTGGTGAAGCGGCACGGGGCCGTGTCGGTGCTCCGGGGCCTCGATCTCTCGGTCCGCCGGGGCGAGGTCGCGACGATCATCGGCCCCTCGGGGAGCGGCAAGAGCACGTTCCTGCGCTGCCTCAACGGGCTGGAGCGGTTCCAGGGGGGCTCGGTCGCGGTCGACGGCCTGAAGGTTGAAGCGGACGATCCTCCGGCGGTGCGGACCAGGACCATCCGTCAGGTCTGCCGCCGGGCGGGGATGGTCTTCCAGTCGTTCAACCTCTTCCCCCACCGGACCGTGCTGGAGAACGTCATCGAGGCCCCCGTCGGCGTGCTCGGGCTGCCTCGGGAGCGGGCGGTCGAGCGAGCCAGGCGGCTCCTCGATCGGGTCGGGATGGCGGACCGCCTGGACGCCTATCCGCGCGAGCTCTCCGGCGGCCAGCAGCAGCGGGTGGCGATCGCTCGGGCGCTCGCCATGGAGCCCCCCGTGATGCTCTTCGACGAACCGACGAGCGCCCTCGATCCCCGGATGACCGGCGAGGTCCTGTCGGTGATGGCGGACCTCGCGGGCGACGGCCTGACCATGGTCATCGTCACCCACGCCATGCACTTCGCCCGCAAGGTCTCGAACACGATCCACGTCTTCGGCGACGGCCGGGTCGTGGAATCCGGCCCCCCCGACCGGATCTTCGACGAGCCCGGCCACGAGGCCACCCGATCCCTCCTGGCGGAGGTTCTGGCGGCCTGAGATCCCGGCCCCTGGCTGCAAGGCGATGAAAGCCCTGGCCAGGTGGCAGAGGGAATTGGGGACTGGCTCCGAGTCTTCGAGGTGCCTGTCCCCATTTCCCGGCCGTGGCCCGATGGTCAACCGGCGCCGTCGGGCGAGGCTCTCACCGCGGAGCCGTGAAAACCCCCGGCGAGGAGACGACGGGCGGGACGCTTGCCGGTGCGGCGGGTCCGGCCGGCGAGGCCGGCGGAAGATACGGGCTGGGGTCGGCCTCGGAGCTGACGGCCGCGGTGGGCTTGGCCCCATCCGGCGAAGGGACGGCCTCGGAGCTGATCCAGCGATTGCGCCGGGCATCCGGCCTTGCGGCGACCCTGCCGGGGATCGGTTCGAGCATCGAGGGTTCATCCGAACCGGACCTGGCGGATTCGCCGGTCGCGGACCCGTCTCGCGAGTGTCGCGATCCCTTGAGGGCCCGCAGCACGCCCTCCCATTGCTTGATGCCGGATTCGAGCTTCTCGAGCCGTCCCCGCAGCTCCTCGGCCTCGGCGGTCAGGGCCCGTAGGTGCTCCTCGGCCTCCCTCGCGTTCCGCTCCACGAACGAGCGAGCGGAGCTTTCCGGATCATCCGAGCCTTTGGGCGCCCCGGCCCGCGCGACCGGGATCGGCGAGGTGGTCGGCACGGCCGAGGCCGGGCCGATGGGCATGGGCGCGGGAGAGGCCGCCGGACTCGACGCGGCGGAGCCCACCGGTGCGGGCGCGGCGGTGGCCGCGGGCTTCGCGGCGGAGACTGCCGGGGCGGTGGCCGCGGGCTTCACGGCCGAGCCTGCCGGGGCGGCTGCCGCGGCCGTCTTGATCGCCCGGTCCGCCGGACCGGGCGGATACGGCGGAGGGACGGGCGCTGCGTTCTGCTCGAGCATGGCGTCCGCCGGGCTCACGGCCGGAAGGGGAGGAGGGGAGTTCAGGTCGTCGAGGCCGCCGACGGGAGCGATCGGCGCGGCGACGGCCGTCGGGGTGGCTGCGGGCGGAGCCTGGGCATCAACCGGAGCCGGCTTCGGCGGCTCGTCGATCGTGCCGCTATTCTGAGCCTTGGATGACTTGGCGACCCAGCCGACCATCCCGAACCAGGCGATCAGGCCCAGGATGCCCAACGAGCGAACGACCCGCGATGGCGTCATCATGACCGCATCCTCCAGTGATGTCCTTGGTGCCTTCCAGGCGAACGCATCGGGTGCTGCGAGTGATGTGGAGTCTAACGAGCGTTTCGAGAATTCCCAACACTTCTCCGCGAAAAATGTACTGACTTTCCGATTTCCCCGAATGGCAACGAGCCGCGGCTCGGGAAGCTCGTGCTTTGGCCTGGAGCCACGGCGGCACTCCCGATCAGTCGATCTCCTCGCCCAGCTCCCGGAGCCGGGCGGCGAGTCGCTCGGCCCGCTGCAAGGCCTCGGCGGCGAGCCGACGATCGGCATCGGCGCGGTTTTCGGCGGCATCGGCGCGATGTTCGGCGGCATCGGCGCGGTGTTCGGCGGTATCGGCGCGGTGTTCGGCGAGTTCCCAGCCCTCGGCGAGCTCGACGGGTGTGCGGAAGGGCTGGCCGTCGGGTCGGATGATCTTCAGGCTATCCGGACCCCTGACGGGCTCGAATCGAATGTTCAGGAGTGGGCTCGTGTAGCCGTCCATGTCGGCGATCGGCTGGAGCTTGCCGCGGGACCGACGCCAGCCCGTGAGCTTGCCGTTGTCGGGATTGTAGTAGTAATACTCCTTGACGCCGTATTGCTCGTAGAAACGGAATTTCTGCTCGATCTTCGCCCGGCGGTTGCCCGGGGAATGGACCTCGAAGACGACCTGGGGGGCGATGCCGTCCTCGACCCACTGCATGTAGGAGCCGCGGTAGCCCTTGGGGCGGCCGAACACGACCATGGCGTCGGGCGACATGCGGACCTTCGGCTTCCCCTCCTCGGCATACCAGAGGAGATCCCCCGCGACGAACACGTCCGCCCGGTCGCGGTAGAGGATCTCCAGTCCTTCCTTGATGACGACGATCCAGCGGAATTGCCGCGTGTTATCCGCCATGGGCCGACCGTCGCTGTCGGGATAGACGATCTTGCGGACCTTCTTGCGTCGAAGGTCTTCTTTGCGGGTGAACCCGGTGCTCATGACGCCCTCGGCTTTCTGGGGGCCGCCTCCGATCCTCACCGATTCCCATTCTTGCACAGATCAGTTGATCGGGCCAGATTGACCGGTGCGGGCTGGCGAGGGCTCATGTGTACCCGCTAATTGCGCAGGCTCGAGAGCGGCGAGGGGATCCGGCCGCCGTGGCGGACGAAGGCCGTGGATCCGCCGGCGGCGTGGACGGGGAGGATCGCGGTCTCGCCGAAGAGGCCGCCGAAGACGGCCCGATCGCCGGGTCCCTTGCCGGGGACGGGGATGACCCGGACGGCCGTGGTCTTGTGGTTGATCACGCCGATGGCGACCTCGTCGGCGATCAGGGCGGCGAGCGTCTCGGCATCCGTGTCGCCCGGGACGGCGACCATGTCCAGGCCGACGGAGCAGACCGCGGTCATGGCCTCGAGCTTGGAGAGCGTCAGGTCGCCCGCCTCGACGGCCCGGGCGAGCGCCGCGTCCTCGCTCACGGCGACGAAGGCGCCGGAGAGGCCGCCCACGCTCGACGAGGCGAACGAGCCCCCCTTCTTGACGGCGTCGTTGAGGAGGGCGAGCGCCGCGGTCGATCCGGGGGCGCCGATCCGGGCCACGCCCATGGCCTGGAGGATCTCGCCGACGCTGTCGCCGACCTGCGGCGTCGGCGCCAGCGAGAGGTCCACGATGCCGAAGCTGACGCCGAGCCGGGCGGCGACCTCGCGGCCGATCAGCTCGCCGACGCGGGTGACGCGGAACGCGGTGCTCTTGATCTCCTCGGCGATCTCGCCGAGCGTCGGCCGGGCGGCCGAGACCGCGACCAGATCCTCGACGGCGGCCTTGACCACGCCCGGGCCGCTGACGCCGATGTTGATCACGCAGTCCGGCTCTCCCGGGCCGTGGAAGGCCCCCGCCATGAACGGGTTGTCCGCCGGGGCGTTGGCGAAGATCACGAGCTTGGCGCAGCCGAAGCCGTCGTGGTCGCGGGTCCTCTCCGCCGTCTCCTTGAGGACGTGGCCGAGGGCGAGGATCGCGTCCATGTTGATCCCGGCGGCCGTCGTCCCCACGTTCACCGACGCGCAGACGCGCTCGGTCGACGACAGGACCTCCGGCAGCGATTCGATCAGCCGCCGCTCGGACTCGGTCCAGCCCTTCTGGACCAGCGCGGAGAAGCCGCCGACGAGGTCCACGCCGACCTCGGCCGTGACCGCGTCGAGCGTGCGGGCGATCGTCAGGTAGTCCTCCGGCCGATGGCCGGCCGCCAGCGTGCCGATCGGGCTGACGGCGATCCGCCGGTTGACGATCGGGATCCCGTACCGCCCCTCGACCTCGCGGCAGACGGCCTTCAGCCGGCCGGCATAGTGGATGAGCCGCTCGCGGACGCGGGCGCAGATCGCGGCGATGTCCGGCGAGGCGCACGGCGACAGGTCGATCCCCATCGTGACCGTGCGGACGTCGAGCTTGTACTGGCGGATCATGCTGAGTGTCGCCAGGACGTCTTCAGTGCGATGCAAGGCCGTTCCCTCCATCCTGGGCATGAGCCGGGTCCAGGCCCGGGATCTCCGCGTGGGCGAGCGGCCGACTCCGCCCGGCCTGGCCGACGCCGACCCGGACCGGGCCCGGCTCCGTGGTCGCCAGGAAGATGTTCTCGTGCTGGACGTAACCCTCGATCCCCTGCTCGCGGCCGTACCGCTCGAGCTCCGAGCGGATGGTCCCCGGGGTCAAGTCGGGCGGGATCAGGGCCTCCATCACCATCGAGAACCGGCTGCCGTCCACCCGGGCGTGCAGGTCCGTGATGTTCACCCCGTGCGCCGCCATCAGGCCGGAGATGCCGTGGATGATCCCCTGGGCGTCGCCGCCCAGGATGGTCAGGATGAAGCGATCCCCGTCCGGGACCGCCGGCTTCCGCGCCGGCTCCTTGACCTCGGTGACGAGCACCTGGGGGTCGAACCGCCGGCCCCGCTCCAGGATCGTGTCCACCAGCAATTTGGCGGGCTTTGCCGCGGCGAACTCGACCTCGAGGATGATCGTGAAGTAGCCGCGCATGACGGTCTGGCTGAGCTCGAGGATGTTGCCCTGCAGGTCCAGCAGCGCCCCGGCCACGGAGTAGACGATGCCCACCCGGTCCGCGGCCGTCAGGCTAATAATGTATTTTGGCATGTTGATTTTAATGGATTAATTGATCGTGATCGCATCCTTGTTGGCGGCCGATCCGGCGGCGACAGCCAGGGCGGCCCAGCCGGCCAGGATCAGCACGCCGCCGATCGGCGTGATGGCCCCCAGCCACCTCAGGCCGGTCACCCCCAGCGCGTAGAGGCTGCCGGAGAAGATCGCCGACCCGACCAGGAACGCCCAGCCGGCCCCCGAGGCCGCCGCGCCCGACCTGCCCGCCAGGCCCAGCAGGCCGACGGCGACGAGGGCGAGCGCGCAGTACATATGATACTGCGCGGCGGTCTGGAAATTCGCGAGCTGACCCGTCTCCTCCAGCCGGCCCTTCAGCCCGTGCGCCCCGAAGGCGCCCATGGCCACCGCGAGGAACCCCCAGGCGGCACCCACCTGGACCCAGAAACCGCTTCTCATCGTCGACCCTCCCGACCTCGAAATGCCCGCCCGCCCCGGCCTCGGGGCGGCTCATCGCGGCGCGGCGGCCTGCGGCCGCGGCTCCTCCAGCCCCAGCAACGCGGCCCGGGCTTCCGCGGCCAGGAACAGCGATCCGGTGACGCAGACCAGCCCGCCGCCGCCGGCCTGGCGGCGTGCCAGCTCGATCGCCTCGGCCGGATCGGCGACGGTCGCGGCGGGCCGGCCCGAAAGGTCCAGGACGGCCGCCGCCACGTCCTCCAGCGGCACGGACCGGGGATTGTCCCGATACCGGGTCGCGATCACGTCCTGGAAGAGGGGCAGGAGCGAGCGGAGCTGGCCGCGCAGGTCCTTGTCGCGGGTCGTGCCGAAGACGAGGGTCCGGCGCACCTCGGGCAGATAATCCCGCAGGGTCTCCGCGAGCGCCTCCGCGGAGGCCACGTTGTGGGCACCGTCGACCACGATCCAGGGGGACTCGCCCAGGACCTCCACCCGGGCCGGCCACCGGAGCGAGGCGAACCCCCGGGCGACCGCCTCGCGGCCGATCGCCAGGGTCGGCTCCTGCTCGGCCAGGACGTCCAGCGTCGCCAGGGCGACCGCGGCGTTGTGGGCCTGATGCCGGCCCAGCAACGGCAGGGTGAACGTCCCCCAGTCGGTCCTCCAGGTTCGCACCGTCACCGAGCCCGGCGACGGGCGGTGCAGGGGGCGGGCCGGGGGGATCGCCTCGAACCGGAAATCCCGGCCCAGCTCGCGAACGGGACAGCGCCGGAGGGCGGCGATCCGGAGGATCGCCCGGCGGGGTTCGTCGTCGATCACGCCGCTGACGGCCGGGCGCGACCGCTTGAGGATCCCGGCCTTCTCCATCGCGATCGCGCCCAGGGTGTTCCCGAGCTGCCGGGTATGGTCCAGGGCGATGCTGGTGATCACGGCGAGGACCGGATGGACCACGTTGGTGGAGTCGAGCCGCCCCCCCATGCCGACCTCGAGCACCACCACGTCCGTCCCCTTGCGGGCGAAGTGGAGCAGGCCCATGGCGGTCGTGATCTCGAAGAAGGTCGCCCCGTGGAGCCGGAAGCTGGAGTCGGAGGCTTCCATCGCCTCGACGGCCGTCCGGACCTCGTCCGCCAGGTCGACGAGCTCGCCCGCCGTCGCCGGCGTGCCGTCCACCTGATATCGCTCCTCCAGGCGGTGCAGGTGGGGAGAGCTGTACAGGCCGGTCCGACGACCGCCGGCCGTGAGCGCCGCGGCGAGCATGACGGCCGTCGAGCCCTTCCCCTTGGTGCCCGCGACGTGGATGATCCGGAGCGATCGCTGGGGATCGTCGAGCCGTCGGAGCAGCCGCCGCATTCGCCCCAGGCGGAGGTCGGTGGAGGCCGGGGGCATCCCCACCGTCTCGTAATTGAGGCGGCCGTAGAGGTAGTCGAGCCGATCCTGGTAGGCGTCGAGCATCGGTATCAGCCGTCCACCTCGACTTCCGCCTCGAAACCCGGCGATGGCGAGCCCAGCACCATCGCGATCCGGGCGATCAGTTCGGTCAGCGTGATGTCCTTGGTCCAGTAGTCCGCGATCCCCAGCGCGAATCCTTCCAGCCGGGTGTCCGCGTCGTCCTGGTGGGAGAGGATCACGATCCGGAGCCCGACGGCCTCCGCGGTCCGGGCCAGATGTTCGACGACCTCCAGGCCGTTCAGGACCGGCATCCAGAGGTCCAGGATCAGCAGATCCGGACGGACCTCGCGGACCCGGGCGAGGGCCTCGCCGCCGTCCGCCGCCTCGTGCACGCGGAACCCGGACCGGCGGAGCCACTCCACGTAGAGGGCCCGCAACTGCGGCTCATCCTCGGCCAGGACGATGGTCGTTTCCATTCCACGCCGTGTCCCCGGGGTCCCACCATCGTGATGAGGACGCGACTTCCAGCATAACCCGGAAGGGGGCGTGGGGCGAGGGGCATCGGAATAGGGGCGAGGGACGAGGGGCGAGCGAATTCGGGAGGGCCCTCGCCGCCGACGCGCCAGCGTGCAAGCGAATGGGTGGCTGTGGAGGAGCGAAGCGACCCCACGGCCCCCAAGCCCTTGCCACCTGGGCCGAGGGCGAACAAGCGTATCCCGAGCGTCTCCTCCTCCCGTCCCTTCCCCCTCGCCCCTCGTCCCTCATCCCTCGTCCCTCGTCCCTTCCCCCTGGCCCCTCGTCCCTCGTCCCTCGCCCCTCGCCCCTATTCCGATGCCCCTTTCGGATCGTCCGCTTGCGAACTTCTCTCACGCCAAATAGAATGATGGTTTCCCCGCAGGTCCCGGGACGTGCCGATCGGTCGTGAAGGCAGCGTCGGGACCGCGCCGTTGCCGTGAGAATGGCCCGAAGGTTTCAAGGACTCAAGGTTTATGCCGCGGAAAAAGTTCGGACGCAACCGCAAGAATCGGTGCCGATTCTGCACCCCGGAAGGCTGCCCCCGCCCGGCCTACGTCGATTACAAGGACATCGGCCTGCTCAAGAAGCTCTGCACCAGCCAGAGCAAGATGTTCTCCCGCAAGCGGAGCGGCAACTGCGCCGCCTTCCAGCGCGCCAGCAGCGCGGCGGTGAAGCGGGCCCGCTTCATGGCCCTCCTCCCCTACGTGGGCGAGTGAGACGACGGACGGGAACCGGGCCCAGGCCGCCTCGTTCGATCCGGGCGGCCTTCCCATCCCGCTTCCATCTCCCTCAGGACGAGTGGTCCTGGCTCAGGTAGGCCCGGTATCCGGACTCGATCTCGCGAAGGGGGATCCCGACGCGATCCTCGAGCGACCGCCCGGTGTTCTGCTTGATCCGGCCGCGGTAGGCATCCCGGACGTAGTCCAGGAACGCCTCCCGGTAGGCGCCGTCCTTCGCCTGCATGAGGAAGATGGTCAGGGCCATGGCCTGCTGGTAATGGCCGTAGATCAGGTCGTCCTCGTTGAACTCCGCCTCGCCGAGGCGGATGAACTCATTGAGAGGGATGAACCCCCCGGCTTTCATGAACTGGCGAGTTGCCTCGAGCCGGACGCCCACCCGGCCTCCCACCTCGATCGAGCCATCGGGTCGTGGGGTCACGGTCTCGAAATAGGTCCCCAGGCCCTCGCAGAACCAGTAATTCCCGGCGTTCTTGGTGTACGCGTTGGCGCCGGCGGTTTCGAACAGGAGCTGGTGCGAGGACTCGTGATACAAGGTATCGGTGACGGGGATTCGCCCTTCTCGATCGCGAAAGAAGTAGGACCGTCCGCGATTGCCCTTGCCCGGCGTGGGCGGATTGTAGAAGCCGAGCGTCCCCGCGATCTTGGGGCCGGTCAGCACGCTCAGGTGCTCGACGTACTCGTTCCGGTTGGCGAAGTAGTAGATGGAGTGCGGCCGATAGATCGGCTCGCCGGCCCTGGGCGTCTTGTATCGCCGGGCGAGTGGCAGATTGTCCCCGACGGCGTCCGCCATCAACGTGAAGAAGACGTCGTGGAAGGCCTCGAGCCGGCGGGCGAATTCGATCGATTCGCCGAGCGGCACGTCGGACTGGATGTCGAAGTGCTCGGTGGTGATCTGCCAGCGGTCGTCCCAGGCCGAATGCAAGGCATCGGCCTCGGCCGCGGGGAGCCAGCGGACCTTCTTCTGGCCCTTCGGTGCCGGGGCGGGAAGCTCGCCGGCGTCGAGGTGGGGGACCCACTCCCGGGGGACCCAGCCGAAGACGCGGTGATCGACCTTCCCGTCCCGGAGCTGGCGAACCGCGAACGGTCGGGCCCAGCCTCCCTCGTGGGGCACGTAACCCAGCAGCCGGCGGGCCTCGGCGTGGTCGGGCTGCCGCTCGAGGACCGCCCTCAGCCAGGCCGCGGCCATGCCATAGCGCGGATTGGGGCCGGCCGCCGCCCGACTGGCCAGGTCGAAGAGCGCCGCCGCCGTCTGGGCACGAGCTTCCTGGGCCTCCGCCCGCCAGGTACCGCGGCCGCCGTCGACGCTGGCCAGCCCCTTCTTGGCCGTGGAAGGGACGACCGGCGGCAGGACCGTGAAGCGACTTGCCCCCCCCTCCGGCCGGTCGGTGGCGATCAGCCGGCGGATTTCCGCAGCCGCGGCTTCATTCCGGTCGGGCCCCGAGGAAAGTCGACGTTCCACCGCGCGAAGTGCCTTCACCTCGCGATCGAGGGCGGCCACGGCCGAGGACCGCAGGGCCCCGGCCTGCTCCTCGGTCACGCCGGGGGGAGGGGGCGGGGCCTGGCCCAGCAGCGAGCAGGCCAGCAACCAGGCGGCGCTTGCGATCACGATTACCCCTCCGTAGCGAGCTCGTCGAGGGCCTGAACGGCCCGCGGATCATTATATCCGACGAGCCCGCGCCCGGCCCTATTCGAGCCCGCGATCCGGTGACGCGTCTCGTCGAGTCGCCGGGCTGGAGCGACTGGGCTGGACGGGTTGACCCCTCCGTCGCACAATGCCCCGCCTGGGCCTGTTCAACCCACGGTGTTTCCCCGTTCAGGCCATCGAAAGGAGCCGGCGGACCATGCCTCGCTTGCATCCTCGCCTCCCGAGCGTCGTCCTGCTCTTCCTCGGCCTGTTGATGGGATGGGGGATGGCAACCTTCCGCCCGGTTCCGCTCCGAGCCAGCGGGGGGGACCGGACCGGCGAGTCGATCGTCACGACCGGGCCGATCCTGATCCGCTACGACGAGACGAACAAGATCCAGGTCCCCACCGAGGCCCTCTATCTCCTCGATTACAAGGCCGGTCGCCTGGTGGCGACGGTCCCCGCGCTGCATCAGACGGGGACCACCTCGCGCTACCTCGGGGCGTTCGCCGAGCGGGATCTCGCCAAGGACTTCAAGCTCGACCTGGACACGGGGCCCAAGCCCCACTTCCTGATGACGACCGGATCGCTGGGGATCTATGCTTCGGGCTGGTCGCCACTCTTCGTGATCGAAACGAGCACGAACCAGGTCGCCATCTACCGGGTCAACCAGAAGACCGTGGGGACGACCGTCTCGACGGCACTCGAGCTGCTGGAATGCCGATCGCTCGCGACGCCGGAGCCGGGGGATCGGACCGAGGCGATTCGCGGGCCGTCGTCGCGGTGATCGCCGACAATGGGACTGCGAATGCGATCCATTCCTCAATGTCTGCATTCTCGTCGTCGTGAATCTCGCGTTGCAGTGGACCGTCCTGGTAGGATGCAGCTCGGGTCATCGAGGCGGTAGGCCGTGCCCGGTCGTGCTGTCGCGGAGGGCATCGAGGTGGACGAACTGCCGGAAAACGTGCTCCGCGGCCAGCTCGGGCCGTCCGAGCGATTGCTCTGGGCCGGTCAACCTCGGCAGGGGATCCTTCTCCGGGCGATCGACGCGCTCTTGATCCCCTTCAGCATCCTCTGGGGCGGTTTCGCGATCTTCTGGGAAGCGAGCGTGATCGCGAGCGGTGCGCCGATCTTTTTCGCGATCTGGGGCGTACCGTTCGTGCTGGTGGGCCTGTACATCATCTTCGGACGCTTCTGGGTAGACGCCCGCCAGCGGGCGGCGACCGCTTACGGGGTCACGTCGGAGCGGGTCATCATTGCGTCGGGCGTCTTCTCCCGGAGCATCAAGTCGCTGAGCATCGACACGCTGACCGACGTCTCGCTCACCGAGCGCGCCGGCGGTGGCGGCACCATCATGTTCGGTCCCCGGCCGCCCATGTACTGGTTCTACGCCGGGGCCGGCTGGCCGGGATTCGGTCCCCAGGTCGTCCCGTCGTTCGAGCTCGCCGACGAGGCTCGCGCGGTCTACGAGATCATCCGCACGGCTCAGCGCGAGGCCAAAACTCAGCTCGCGCAGGGCACAGCCACTCACATCGGCCGCCGCTGAGTTTCCGTCGACCCGGCCGCTCGCAACGAGCAGGCGATCGGGAACGCCTCGTCTCGACCGCCCCCTCGACACGGCCCTGGCGCCGGTCATACTGAGGGTGTGCGAGGATCTCTCCCCGGCGGCGCTTGGCCGGGTTGAAAATCGAGGAGGCTGGGATGAACTCGCGATCGATCGCGGTGGCGTGCGCCCTCGCGCTGGTGGGCCTGTTTGGTCCGTCGGAAATCCGTGCAGCGGAAGGAAGTCGGCGGACGATCGTCCTGGATGGCACCTGGCAGATCGCCGAGGGAACGATGGATGCCCCCCCGGCTCGCTTCGCTCGGACGGCGCAGGTCCCGGGGCTCGCCTCGAACGCGGTACCCCCGTTCGAGTCGCCGCCCGGCCCGAGGGTCGCGGACCGCCGGGCCTTTCCGCAGAAGGATCCGAACCGCGATGCGTTCTGGTATCGCCGGACCTTTCGGGTCGACGGCCCGTTGCCGGCCATCGCGCGGCTGAAGGTCCGGCAGGCGATGTTCGGCTCGAAGGTGATCCTCAACGGCCGCGACCTGGGCGTGCACGCGGCATGCTTCACGCCGGGTTATTTCGAGGCCCGCCCCGCGCTCAGGGAAGGCGAGAACGAGATCCTCATCCGCGTGGGCGCCGATCGCGCGGCGGTCGGCCCCGGCGTCCCCTCCGGCTTCGACTACGAGAAGGAGCGTTACATCCCGGGGCTCGTCGATTCGGTCGAGCTGATCCTCAGCGGCACCCCCCATGTCCTGAGCGTCCAGGCCGCACCCGATGTCGCAAGCTGGTCGGTGCGGGTCCAGGCCATCCTGCGGAACGACGGGCCGGCCGCGACGGCCCGCGTCTCGTTCACGGTCCGCGAGGCGGTTTCGGGGAAGGCCGTGGGCCGGGCCGAGGCGAGTCCTCGAGAGGTCCCCGCGGGTGCGGAGATCAGCCTCGACGCGAGGGTCCCCCTGGAGTCATGCCGGCCCTGGTCGCCCGAGGATCCCTTCCTCTACGTCCTCGAGGCCGACGCGGGCGCGGACTCGGTCCGGACCAGGTTCGGCATGCGGGAGTTCCGGCTTGACGGCCCGACCGGCCGGGCGATGCTCAACGGACGGCCGTACTTCCTCCGCGGGAGCAACATCACGCTCTATCGGTTCTACGAGGACCCCGAGTGCAAGGGCCTCCCCTGGGACGAGCGCTGGGTCCGCACGCTCCACCAGCGGATCAAAGGGATGCACTGGAACTCGCTGCGGTATTGCATCGGCCTGGCCCCGGAGCGCTGGTATGACCTGGCCGATGAGCTTGGCATCCTGATCCAGGACGAATTCCCCGTCTGGCACGGCGGCGACGGCTGGTCCACCTGGCCTCGCGAGCTCGGCCGCGACGAGCTGGCCCGCGAGTATGCGGAATGGATCCGCGAGCGCTGGAATCATCCGAGCGTCGTGATCTGGGACGCAAGCAACGAGACGAAGCACGCGGAGCTGTCCGCCGCCGTGGAGCGGGTCCGCGGCCTCGATCTCTCGGACCGACCCTGGGACAACAGCTACAATCCCCCTGCGCGGCCCGGCGACGCCTTTGAGTCGCACCCGTACCATTTCCAGGATCCGGCGTTCCGGCTCGCCGACGTGGCAACCTCCGACCAGGTGCCGCAGGGCAGCCCCCTGCACAATGACGGCCAGCACGCCGTGATCATCAACGAGTACGGCTGGCTCTGGCTCAACCGCGACGGCACGCCGACCACGCTGACGAACCGACTCTACGCCAACCTCCTGGGCGAGCACGCGAACGTCACCGCGCTGCGGCGGACGTACGCCCGTTATCTCGCGGCCGAGACCGAGTTCTGGCGGAGCCACCGCCACGCGGCCGGGGTGCTCCACTTCACGGCGCTCGGCTACTCCCGCCCCGACGGCCAGACCAGCGACCACTGGCTCGATGTCACCCGCCTCGAATGGGAGCCCGAGTTCGTCCGGTATGTCCGCGACGCCTTCGCGCCGGTCGGCCTGATGATCGACGCCTGGGCCGACGACGAGCTCGTGGGCGAGCATCGGAGCATCCCCGTCGCCGTGATCAACGACCTGGATCGTCCCTGGCGCGGCGAGGTCCGCTTCCGTCTCCTCCACGACGGCAAGGCCGAGCACGAACAGGGCCGTGAGCTAATTGTCCCCGCGCTAGGGCGAGCGACCACGGCATTCACGCTCAGCCTCCCGGCGGAGCCCGGCGAATACGAGCTCGAGGCCTCGCTCCTCGGTTCCGATGGCGATCCCGTGCGGAGCGTCCGGGACCTCCGCGTGGTGACGCCGGAGCAGCGGCGGGCGCGGCTGGGCCTGGCCCTGGGCAAGCCGGCGACGGCCTCGTCGAACCTGGCCCGGGACGGGGCGACATCGCCCGCGGCCGCGTTCGACGGCCGGCCCGACTCGCGCTGGTCGTCCGAGTTCTCCGATCCCCAGTGGCTGGCCGTTGACCTCGGCGGGATCGGGCGGATCTCGCGGGTGGAGCTGCTCTGGGACCCGGCCTTCGGCAAGTCGTACGCGATCGAGCTCTCGGCCGACGGCAAGACCTGGTCCGAGGTCTACCGAACCGACTCCGGCCAGGGAGGCACCGAGGTCATCCGTTTCACCCCCGCGGGGGCCCGCTGGGTCCGCTACGTCGGCAAGGCCCGAGGGACGAATTACGGGCACTCGATCCGGGAGTTCCGGGTCTTCCCGTGAACGTTCAATAAACCAGCGTCACCGCCGTGATCATGGCCGGCTCGATCTGTCGGATGACGCCGGCGGCGTACTCGGCGTCCTCGCGGGAGACGTCCAGGTGGGTGCAGGCCCGGATGACCTGGCCGCCCAGGGCCGAGAGCCTGACGCCGCGGGTCTTGAGGTAGGCGACGACCTCCGCCGCCGTCCCCATCGAGGGATCGACGGCCACCCAGACGAGGTTCGTCTCCACCGGGCCGAGTTCCAGCGAGAAGCCTTCGGTCGCGCGGAAGGCGTCGGCGAGGATCTTCGCGTTGGCGTGGTCCTCGGCAAGGCGGTCGACGTGATGCTCCAGGGCGTGGATCGCGGCGGCGGCGAGGATCCCGGCCTGCCGCATCCCGCCCCCCAGGAGCTTGCGGACGGCCCGCGCCCGGCGGATCATCTCCGCCGAACCGGCCAGGGCGGAGCCGACCGGGGCCCCAAGGCCCTTCGAGAAGCAGATCGAGACCGTGTCGAAATGGCGAGCCCAGTCCGCGGCGGCGGTCCCCGTCGCCACCACGGCGTTCATCAGCCGGGCCCCGTCCAGGTGCATCAGGAGCTGGTTCTCGCGGGACCAGTGGCGGATCGCCGCGATGCTCTCCATGGGATGGACCCGCCCGCCGCCGCGATTGTGGGTGTTCTCCAGCCAGACGAGGCGGGTCCGGGTGTAATGGATGTCGTCCGGACGGATCGCGTGCTCGATGTCCTCCAGGCGGAGCAGGCCCGCGTCGCCGGCGAACGTGCGGGCCGTGACCCCGGAGTGCCTGGCGACTCCGCCGGCCTCCCAGACGTAGACATGCGAGGTCTCCCCGCAGAGCAGCTCGTCCCCGGGGCGGGTGTGGATCGCCGCGGCGATCTGGTTCGCCATCGTCCCGGACGGGACGAAGAGCGCCGCCTCCTTGCCGAGCCGATCGGCCGTCATCGCCTCGAGGGCGTTGACCGTCGGGTCGTCGCCGTAGACGTCGTCGCCGAGCTCCGCCTCCATCATCGCCCGCTTCATGGCGGGCGTCGGCTTCGTCACGGTGTCCGAACGGAGGTCGATCGGCGGGCGGCTCATGACAGTCTCGTCCCCTGCGGGGGTCTGGCCTTGGGGCATTCGGCGCGTCTTCCGCTCCTATTGTCGCGGCCGCCGGCCCGGCAGGTCAACGCGGGTAGCCCCATTCGTCGAAGCACCGCGACCACGCCCCGGCGATTCGCCGCCTCAGCTCGTCGTCGAGCGGCTCATGGCGGGACTTGCGATATCCCCGGATCGATTGCAGGTACGCGTCCACTGCGGGTCGGATCGGCTCGAAGTCGGCGAGCGAGAGCCCCCGGTAGACGGCCCGAAGCTGGCCGATCGGGTCCGCCTCGAGGTCCTCGTAGGCGATCTCCATCTGCCGGCCGGCGGGGATGAGCGCCCGGTCCTCGAAGTAGGCGTCGTACATGTCGCGATACGTCGAGAGGACGAATTCCTCGTCGTCCTCGCCGGCCGACGTCTGGAGCCGGAAGACCGGGCGGATATCCCGGAGCAGGCTCCGCATCGACCGGTAGACCGTGTACGGATCGCGGCGGATGTGCACGAACCGCGCGTCGGGGAACGCCTCCAGCAGGTAGCGGATGCGGCCCGTATGCGGCGGGGACTTCAGGATCAGGGGCCGGCGATACCGGACCGTGAGGGACCTGAGGAAGTAGCCGAAGGCGTCCGACCACGCGGCGATCTCCGCCGGATCGGCGCCGCGGAGCGTCGAGAATCGCCGGTAGCCCACCCGGCTTCGGGGAAAGCACCAGTCCATGTAGGGCGACTGCTGGACGAGGTTCATGAGGGCCACCTCGTCCTCCTGCACCCGCCTCGGGAGCATGAAGGGCTCGACGAGCGGAGCCAGCCAGCGCTCGGAGAAGAGGAACGTCCGGGGGTTGAACGTCTGGAACCGCGTCGGCGAGGCGAACCGAGGGTCGGTGGCCATCAGCTCGTGCAGGAACGTCGTCCCGCTCCGGTAATGCCCCAGGATGAAGACCGGCGCCTCGACCCGGGCGGCCTCGATCTCGGCGTCGCGGGTCCGCGCGACGTGACGGGCCATCGCCGAGTTGGCCAGGCTATGCGTCGTGATCCAGACCACCCGTGGCCAGCAGATCGGGCTAATCCGGAAGCCCTCGCGGCGGAGGAGGCGGATCCAGTCCCCCCAGGTGATCCCCTCCAGGAGATGGACCACGAACATGGCGAGCAGCAGGCGAGGGAAGTAGAGCATGCGCGAGAGGCCATTCAGGGATGAGCGACGCGGCCCCGGATCTCCTCGACGAGGCCGCGAGCGAGAGCGTCGGCGCCGGGCGGCACCAGGAAGCTCGCATGGTCGCCGGGGATCGTGTGCACGGTCACGGACCGGGCCAGACGGTCCCAGCCCAGGGACGAATCTCGGAAGGCCGGCTGGCCCGCGCGGAACAGGACCACGTCTCCCCCATAGGGTTGAGGGACATACCGCGAGGCCGCCAGCAGGTTGGCGGCGAGGACCCTCCAGAGGCCGGCAGTGCGGTCCGGCCTCATCTCCTCGCGATAGACCGCATCGAGTCCAAACGCCCGCAACGCCTCTTGCCGCTGCTCGGCCGGATCCATGCCCGAGAGCCGATCCACCATGCCACGCGCCAAGGGGCCGGAAACGCCGAGGTAGGAAAGGAGGAACGCCACCCGTCGAGTCGGATCGTCGACCCCCGCATCATCGAGATCGAGGGCATCCCGGAAGAGAGGGAGCTTCTCGGCTCGTCGCGCCAGCCGCAAGAGCGAGTCTCCGACGGCCGGCGGCCCGGTCGGGGCCGTCGCGTCCAACATCGCCAGCAGGGCGACCCGCTCGCCTTCGGCGTTCAGCCGACGCGCCATCTCGAGCGCGACCGTCCCCCCGAGCGAGTATCCGCCGAGCAGGTACGGCCCGGCCGGCTGGACCTCCCTCATCGCCGCCAGATAGGACCCGGCCAGCTCCTCGATGGTGCCTAGGGGAGTCTTGCCGCCCGAAAGTCCCCGCGCCCGGAAGGCCTCGAGGCCCACGTCCGGGCCGAGCCGTCGGGCCAGCTCCAGGAAGCAATAGGCGATACCCCCGGCGGGATGGACGCAGAAGAACCTGTTCGCGGCCTTGCCCGCGTGCATCGGGACGATCGGCGATCCCGGCCGCTCCGGCGCCGGGTCGCGGATCGCCTCGGCCAGCCCGGCCACCGTGGGGGCGACGAAGAGCGCGGAGAGCGGCACCTCCCGGCCCAGCTCCGCCTCGACCCGGCTGAGCATCCGGATGGCCAGCAGCGAGTGGCCGCCGAGGTCGAAGAAGCCGGCGTGCACGCCGATCGGGCGGACGCCCAGCAGCTCCTCCCAGATCGCGGCCAGCTTCGCCTCGATCTCGTCGCGAGGGGCGACCAGCTCGCCCTCCCCGGGCCCGGTCGTCGCGACCGGGCTGGCCTTCAGGGCCTTCCGGTCCACCTTGCCGGTGGCGGTCCTGGGCAAGGCTTCGACCACGGCGAATCGCGCCGGGATCATGTACCGCGGCAGCCGTTCTCGGAGGAAGGCCGCAAGCGTCTCCGGTGTCGGCTCCGCGCCCTCGGCCGGGACGACATAGGCGTCCAGCCGGCTCCCGCCGCTCGCCTCGGATGCGGCCAGTACCGCCGCGTCGCGAACCTCCGGATGCTGGCGGATCGCGGCCTCGACCTCGCCCGGCTCGACCCGGAAGCCGTGCAGCTTCACCTGGAAATCGCGGCGGCCGACGAAGGCGAGCCGTCCGTCGGCTCGCCAGCGGACGATGTCCCCGGTCCGGAATAGCCGGGCACCGGGACGGACCGCGAACGGGTCCGGGACGAACCGCGCGGCGGTCTCCGCGGGGCGGCCGAGATAGCCGCGGGCGACCCCCGCGCCGCCGAGGTAGAGCTCTCCGGGGATCCCGACGGGCATCGGCCGCATCGCCTCGTCGAGCACGTAGACGGTGGCGTTCCGGATCGGCGAGCCGATCGGCAGGTCTCCCTCGGCCGCGTCGGCGGGCGTCTCGCGAGCCGGCTCGAACGACGTGGCGATCACCGTCGCCTCGGTCGGACCGTAGGTGTTGATCCAGCGGAGGCCCTCACCCGCGAGCTTGCTCCACGCCCGGTGGACGGCGGGAAGGGCACGCTCGCCCCCCACGATCACGAGCCGCAGCCCCGCGCCGGGGGGACGACCGCGGCGCGACAGCCAGTCGGTCCACGAGTGCCAGTACGCCGTCGGCAGGTCGAGGACCGTGATCTCTCGCGCCGCAATCCAGTCCGTGAACGCCCGCGGATCGAGCATCGCGTCCCCGTCCCGCAGGACGACGCAGCCCCCGGTTATCCAGGTCGGGAAGATCTCCTCCACGGCGATGTCGAAGTGGAGCGGAGAGAACTGGAGCATCCGATCGGCCGACGTCAGGTCGAACAGGTCGATGGCGGCCGTCGCATGGTTGACCACCGACCGGTGCGAGACCACCACCCCGCGCGGGATCCCCGTCGATCCCGACGTGAACAGGACGTAGGCAGCGTCGTCCGGGTGACCGGAATCGTCCAGGTCGTGCTCGGGCTGAGCCGCGAGGTTTTCGGCCTCGGCGTCCAGGTCGATCACGGGCCGAGGCGCAATCCCGCCGTTCCCCTTATCAGCCGCGTCCCTGCCATCGAGAGAGGCGGCCAAATCCGGTCCCCTCCCCCCCGTGTGGGGGAGGGTTAGGGAGAGGGGGCGACCACCGATGCGGTCGGAAGGGGCATCAACCTGAGTACGAGCGATTCGATCATCGAACGTTCCCGCGATCAACGGCTCGTCCACGGCGCCCCCTCTCCCTAACCCTCCCCCACGGAGGGGGGAGGGGATGAGAGGGCTCGCCTCGTGGAGGGAGTCTTGCTGTGCATCAGCAGGCTTCGCCGAACCACCGACCAGCAGCGCCCGCGCCCCCGAATCCTCGAGCATCCGCGCCAGCCTCACGGGAGACTCGTCCGGGTCGATCGGCAGGAACGCCGCGCCGGCCTTGAGCACGCCGAGCAGCGACACGATCGCGCCGATCGATCGGTCCGCACGGACGGCCACCACGTCCTCGCGGCCGATGCCCCTCGATCGCAGGAGGCGGGCCAGGCGGTTCGCCCGCGCGTTCAGCTCGCGATGGGTCAGCCGATCCGGGCCGGCCTCGACCGCCGGAAGATCGGGGTATCGCTCCGCGGCCCGCTCGACCAGGCGATGGAGCCGTTGGACATCGGGCGGCGGCGCGGCGGTGTCGTTCCAGCGGTCCAGGACGAGGGACCGCTCGGCGTCGTCCGCGAGGGGGAGAGCGGAGATCCGCGCGCCCGGGTCGGCCACCGCCTCCTCGAGCAGGGTGCGGAAATGGCCGATCATCCGCTCGATCGTCGAGCCGTCGAACAGGTCGGTGCTATACTCGAACGAGCCGGATAGGCCGTCGCCATCCTCCGCCATCGCCAGCGTCAAATCGAACTTGGCGGAGCCCGTCCCCTCGTGGATCTCGAGGCCGCCGAGGGTCAGCTCCTGGCGCGAGGCGTCCGGCATCCGGTTGTTCTGGAGGACGAACATGACGTCGAAGAGGGGCGTGCGGCTCGGGTCGCGCGGGGGCTTGATGGCCTCCACCAGCCGGTCGAAGGGCAGCTCCTGGTGGTCGAAGGCGGCGATCGAGGCGTCCCGGACGCGGCGGACGAGATCGCGGAAGCTCGGGTCATCCGAAAGGCCCGTCCGGATCACGATCATGTTCACGAAGTAACCGACCAGGTCCTCGATCTCCGGTCGGTTGCGATTGGCCACGGGGACGCCCACCGCGATGTCGTCCTGGCCGGAGTACGCCGAGAGGAGTGCCTGGAAGCCGGCGAGGAGGACCATGAAGGGGGTGGCCTCTTCCCCGTTCGCGAGCGTCCTCAGCCCGGCGGTGAGTGCCGGCGAGAGCTCGAAGAAGCGGATGTCCCCGCGCGTGCCCCGGACGGCGGGCCGCGGCCGGTCGGTCGGGAGCTGGAGCGGAGGGACGCCCTCGAGCTGGCCCTTCCAGTACGAGACCAGCCGGTCGAGCCTGGCGCCGGCCAGCTCGGAGCGCTGCCAGGCCGCGTAATCGGCGTACTGGATCGCCGGGGAGGCCAGCGGGGATTCGCGGCCCTCGGTAAACGCCGCGTAGAGCGTCGCCAGCTCCTTCGCGGCCACGCCCATCGACCAGCCGTCGGTGATGATGTGGTGCATCGTCAGCAGCAGCGCGTGGTCGTCGTCGCCGAGCCGCAGGAGCCGGGCGCGGAAGAGCGGGCCGGCGGCCAGGTCGAACGGCGTGCGGCCTTCCTCGGCCGCCAGCCGTCGGGCCTCCTCATCGCGCGAGCCCGGGGCCAGCCCCTGGAGGTCCTCCAGCTCGAGCGGGAGGTCGCACGCCGGCTCGATGACCTGCACCGGGCGGCCGTCGATCTCCGGGAACCTGGTGCGGAGCGATTCGTGCCGCGCGGCGATCTCGCGGAGGCTCCGGCGGAGCGCGGCGACGTCGAGCGGTCCGCGGATCGTGACCGCGGCGGTGACGTTGAACGTCGGCGTGCCCGGCGCCAGGCGATCGAGGAACCAGAGGGCCTGCTGCGAGTACGAGAGGGGCAGCTCGGCGTCGCGTGCGACCGGCAGGATCTCCGCCCGACTGCCGGCATGGCCGGCGGACGGCAGCGCCTCGATCCGCGCGGCGAGGCCGCGGACGGTGGGGGCCTCGAAGAGGGCCCGCAGGGGGATCTCAAGCCCGGTCGCCCGGCGGAGCCGCGCCATCGCCTGGGCGGCCAGCAGCGAATGGCCGCCGCGGAGGAAGAAGTTGTCCGTGGCGCCGATCGGCGGCCCCCCCAGGACCTCGCCCCAGACCGCGGCGACCTGCTCCTCGAGGGCCGAGCCGGGGGCGACGTACTCGGCCGGCTCGGCCAGGGATCCGGCCGCCTCCGGCGACGGCAGGGCGGCGGTGTCAAGCTTGCCGTTGGTGGTGAGCGGCAGCCGCTCCAGCGGGATGAAGACGGCCGGGACCATGTAGTCGGGGAGCGACTCGAGCAGCCGGGTGCGGAGGGCATCCGCCGCCGGCGGCGCGCCCCTGGGCACGACGTAGGCCAGGATCCGGACGTCCCCCCGCGGATCCGGCGCGGCGACCACGGCCGCGTCGTGGAGCTCCGGCTGCCGCGCCAGGGCGGCCTCGATCTCGCCGAGCTCGATCCGGAATCCCCGGACCTTCACCTGGCGATCCGAGCGGCCCAGGTAGTCGAGCGAGCCGTCCCGCCGCCGCCTGGCGAGGTCGCCGCTGCGGTAGAGCCTGGAACCGGGCGTGCCCGAGAACGGGTCGGGGAGAAACCGCTCGGCGGTCAGCCCCCGGCGGCCCAGGTAGCCCCGCGCCACCCCCTCGCCGCCGACGAAGATCTCCCCCACCGCGCCGGGCGGGACCGGCTCGAGGTTCCCGTCCAGGACGTGGACCCGCAGGTCCGGGATCGGCTCGCCGATCGGGCTGCTCCCCGCGTGCGCCTCCAGGTCGGCCCGGGTGATCGGGCGATAGGTGACGTGGACGGTCGTCTCGGTGATCCCGTACATGTTCACAAGCTTCGGCGTGGCGTCGCCGTGGCGGTCGAGCCAGGGGCCCAGGGACTGGAGCTCGAGGGCCTCGCCGCCGAAGACGACGTACCGGAGCGCCAGCCCGTCGCCCCCCGCGGCCTCGTCGGCCCGTATGAGCTGGCGGAAGGCCGATGGGGTCTGATTCAGGACCGTCACCCCCTCGTCCCGGAGCAGGTCGCGGAAGGCCTCCGGCGACCGGCTCACCCAGTACGGCACGACCACGAGCGTCCCGCCGTGCAGCAGCGCGCCCCAGATCTCCCAGACCGAGAAGTCGAAGGCGAACGAGTGGAAGAGCGTCCAGACGTCCGACCCGCCGAAGCCGAACCAGTGCCTCGTGGCCGAGAAGAGCCGGTCCACGTTCGCGTGCGTGACCGGCACGCCCTTGGGGGTGCCGGTGGAGCCGGAGGTGTAGATCACATAGGCGAGCCGGTCCGCCGAGTCGTCGTCGTCGAAAGGACCGTCGCCGGAGTCGATTGCCCCGGGCAGGGAGCATCGCGCCGAATCGATTCCCCCCTTACCAAGGGGGGATACAGGGGGGTGGATTCGATCGCCATGGCCGGAACGATCGACCCCCTCCGACTCCCCCTTCGTAAGGGGGAGAGCCGGACCGGCGTGACCGGGGCGTGGACGTTGTTCCATTCGCGCCGAAACCGCGGTTGCCGGGAGATCCAGGCCGCCGCCGGTTGATTCGGTCGACGCCGCATCCTCCGCGACCAGCGGGACGATCGTGCCGTCGAAGTCGGCGAACCGCCCGCGCAGGTCGTCCTGGACCAGGAGGACGCTCGCCCCGGAATCACGGAGGACGAAGCCCAGCCTCTGGGCCGGATAGACGGGGTCGAGCGGCAGGTACGCACCGCCGGCCTTGAGGATCGCGAGCAGGCCGACGACCAGCTCGAGCGACCGTTCCGCGGCCAGGCCGACCAGCGACTCGATGCCCACGCCGGCCGCGCGGAGCCGCCGGGCCAGCAGGCCCGCGCGGCGGTCGAGCTCCGCATAGGTCAGCGTCCGCCCCTCGAACGAGACCGCGACCGCCCGCGGGTGGGAGCGGGCGACCTCCTCGAAGCGGCGATGCAGGAGCCGGGTCGGCGCGGCCGCGGGCTTCGCGCCGGACTTCAGGAGTGCGGCCAGGCGGGCGCGGCGGAGCTCGGCTGCGGTGCGGTCGCCGGCCGGGGCCTCCGGCTGGACGCGATCAGGACTGCGCATGGATCACGGCTCGAGTCGCTTGAGGAGGGCCTCGACTTCGTCGTCCGTGAGCGCATCGAGGTCGATGGCGGGGGGGGCCGGCGGCTCCAGGATCGCGCGGCGATCCGCGTCCGAGAGGATCGGCAGCGCGGCGATCGGCCGATCGGGATCGGCGCCGATGGCCTCCAGCAGGACCCTCAGGCTGCCGAGGATCTGTTCGGCAGTCTCCGCGTCGAACAGGTCGCGGCTGTACTGGAGCTCCAGGTTCAGGCCGCGGTCCGTCTCCGCGGCGAAGAGGGCGAGATCGAACTTGGCCGTCCCGTTCGGGGACTCCCTGGGAGTCATGGTCAGGCTCGTCGATTCGAAGGCGGGCAGGGGGGCGTCCTGGAGCGCGAACAGGACCTGGAAGATCGGCGACCGTGACGGATCCCGATCGGGCTCGATCGCCGCCACGACCCGGTCGAACGGCACGTCCTGGTGGGCATATGCGCCGAGCGCCTCCTGCCGGACCCGGCGCAGGACCTCGGGGAAGCTCGGGCTCCCCTCGAGCCGGGCTCGGATCGCCAGGGTGTTCACGAACAGGCCGATGAGCGGCTCGAGCTCGGACCGCGTGCGGCCCGCGATCGGCGTCCCCACGGCGAAGTCGTCCCGGTTCGCGTACCGGCCCAGCAGGACCTGGAAGGCCGCCATCAGCGTCATGTAGAGGGTCGCATGCTCCCGGCGTCCGATGGCCTTGAGCTCGCCCAGGAGGCCCGCCGGCAGGTCGACGCTCAGCGAGCCGCCGCGGCCCGAGGGGAGCGCCGGCCGCGGATGGTCCGTCGGCAAGTCCAGCCGCGGCACGCCCGCGAGCCGTTCGCCCCAGAAACGCAACTGCACATCCATCGCCCCGGCGCTCAGCCAATCGTCCTGCCAGGCGGCGTAGTCGGCGTACTGGATGACCGGGGCGGCGAGCGGCGACGGACGGCCCTCGGAGAAGGCCGCATACAATAGGCACGCCTCGCGGACGATCACGCCCATCGACCAGCCGTCGGCCACGATGTGGTGGATGGTGATCAGCAGGACGTGCTCGCGATCTTTCGTCCGCACGAGCGCGGCGCGGAGGAGCGGGCCGCGGACCAGGTCGAACGGGTGGGCCGCCTCCGCGTCGACCAGCCGGGCGAGCTCCTCGGCCCGTAGGTCCTCGGGCAGCGGCCGGAGGTCGACCACGGGGAGCTCGACGCGTGCGGTCGCCGCGATCGCCTGCCGCGGCTCGCCGCCGATCTCCGGGAAGGTCGTGCGGAGGACCTCGTGACGGCCCACGATCGCCTCGAGGGCCTCGCGGAGGACCTCGGCGTCGAGCTCGCCCTCGAGCGTCACGCCCACCGGCATGTTGTAGGCCGGGCTCGACGGATCGAGCTGATGGAGGAACCAGAGTCGCCGCTGGGCGAACGTGGCCGGCGCGTCGCCGTCACGGGGCCTCGGCACGATGGGGGGGCTTGCCGGGCCGTTCCCCTCACGGACACGTTGCTCGACCCGTCGGGCCAGGCCGGCCACGGTCGGGTCGTCCAGGAGGTCGTGGACCGAGAGCTCCACCTCGAAGAGGTCGCGGACGCGGGCCAGGGCCTGGGTGGCCAGCAGCGAGTGGCCGCCGGCCTCGAAGAAGTTGTCCTCGGCGCCGATCCGGTCGACGGACAGCACCTCGCGCCAGATCTCGGCGACGGCCTCCTCGACCGGGCTCCGAAGCGGGGACGAGCCGGCCTGACGGCCTTCGAGCCGCTCGCCGGGCTGCGGGAGCGCCTTGCGGTCGACCTTGCCGTTGGGGGTCAGCGGCAGGCTGTCCATCGAGACGAACGCCGACGGGACCATGTAATCCGGCAGCGAGAGCAGCAGGTGCGCGCGGAGGGCCGCGGCGTCGAGCCCCCAGCCCTCGGTCGGGACGATGTAAGCGACCAGGCGCTGAATCCCTCCCGCGGCGGCGACGGCGGAGAGGACGGCCTGGCGAATCATCGGGTGCCGTTCCAGGCGGGATTCGATCTCGCCAAGCTCGATCCGGTGGCCGCGGATCTTCACCTGGTGGTCGAGCCGACCCAGGCATTCGAGCGAGTCGTCCCCCTTGCCCCGGACGTTGTCCCCGGTCCGGTACATCCGCGCGCCGGGGGTCGCGCTGAAGGGATCGGGCAGGAACCGCTCGGCCGTCAGGCCGGGGCGATTGAGGTAGCCGCGAGCGAGCCCCTCGCCGCCGATGAACAGCTCGCCCGGCACGCCCGGCGGCAGCGGCTCGAACCGCGCATCCAGGGCGTGGAGCTGTGTCCGGCGTATGGGACCGCCGATGGTGATCGCCGAGTCCCCCCGCTCCACCTTGGCCGCGGACGACCAGATCGTCGTCTCGGTCGGGCCGTAGAGGTTCCAGAGCGACTCCCCCTTCTCGAGCAGCCGGTCGGCGAGCTCGCGCGACAGGGCCTCGCCGCCGCAGAGCATGGCCAGCCTCGGCGAGCCCTCCCAGCCGGCGTCCAGGAGCATCCGCCAGGTCGAGGGCGTGGCCTGGAGGAACGTGTAGTCGCCCCGGTCGATCTCCTTCGCGAGCGCCAGGCCGTCGGCCGCGACCTCCCGGCCCGCCAGGGTGACCCGGGCTCCCTGGATGAGCGGCAGGAAGATCTCGAGCGCGGCGATGTCGAACGAGAGCGTGGTGACGGCGAGCAGGTGGTCCTCCGCCGTCATCCGGAAGGTCCCGCGCATCGCCGTCAGGAAGTTCGTGAGCGACCGATGGGTGATCTCGACGCCCTTGGGGATCCCCGTCGAGCCGGAGGTGTAGATCACGTACGCACGCGAGTCGGGCGCCGGCGTCGGCCCCCTCTCGGGCGGTGCCGCAGGTTCGGCCCGGTCGATCTCGGACAGCAGCCGGACCCGAACGCCGTCCAGCGGGACCAGATCACGCAGGGGTTGCTCGGTCACCACCGTTCGCATGGCCGAGTCGCGGACCATGTGCGCCAGCCGGTCGGCGGGGAAGTCCGGGTCGAGCGGGACATACGCGCCGCCGGCCTTGAGGATGCCGAGCAGACCGACGACCATGTCCACCGACCGCGTCGCCAGCAGGCCAACCAGGGACTCGGGGCCGACGCCGTCGCCGCGCAGGAGTGTCGCCAGCCGGTCCGCCCGTTCGTTCAACTCGGCGTAGGTAAGCTCGCGATCGCCGCAGATGACCGCCGGGTTGTCCGGCGTCCGCCTCGCCTGGAGCTCGAACAGCCGGGTGACGGGAAGCTCGAGGTTGGCCCCCTGGAGCTTCTTCCCCAGGAGCCTTCGTTTCTCTTCCACGGAAGGACTGGTCGTCATCTCGGCGTCGAAACTCCGGAGTCCAGACGGATCGAATCGGCCTCGCGCCCGACCCTTCGCCCGCGTCCGCGGTGCTGAGATCGGGCGAGGCAACAGCCACCCGCCGCCCCTGTCGCTTCACGGATCTGAGGAGGAGATCCCCAACCCGATCATCCGAAGGACTTCTTGTCAACCGATGGCGCGGGCGCACGGGTAGGCGTGAATACCACCTGACTATATTGCCCTTTTGTCGCATCTTCAAGAACCCAGCGAGTCTTCCTGATCGGAAGTCCCTGCGTGAACGGGGTCTTGCGACAGGCGGATTCTCCGTCTTCGAGCCCGCGTCAGGTCGCCACGTCGGGTCATTTCAGTCAACGGAGTCCAGCAGGGATATCGGGTGGCCGTGGTGAAACACCACGGGACAGGACCGGCCCGGTGAGGAATCGTTCCCCCCTTACGAAGGGGGGATTCAGGGGGGTGAATTCGACCGTCATGGCCTGGACAATACACCCCCTCCGACTCCCGCGTGGTAAGGGAGAGAGCCCGATTCCGCCTCGTCCCGAGCCCTCCACTTCGGCCGGACGATGCCTCAGGCCCGCTCGGCGAGCTTGCGATCGATCGACTCGAGGAGCTCGACCATGCGCTCGGTCTTTTGCTCCATGGTCGCCATGTGCTGGCGAGCGAATTTCATCTGCTCGTGTGCCTTCGCCACGTCCGCGCGATTTCTTCGCATGACCACGAAGAAAAGCGCCATGATGATCACGCCCGGGGCAAGAATCAGGGCGAGCGTCAGCCAGGAGGAGGAATTGCCCCCCGCTCCATCCTGTCCGAAGGCCGTCGCGGGCAGGAGGAGGATCGTCAGAGCCATCAGGCTCGTCATGCTCACGACCTTCATCGCGGACACCTCAGAATTGCTGGCCCACGGCCTTGCAGGCAAGACAGCGCGGGCGAGTGAACACGTCGAAGCTGGCCGCATCGTGCCACCACAGCGTGGCACCGTCCGGCCTCTCGGCGCAGAGATCATTGTCATCGAGCTGGCCCACGAAAACCACCTTGGGACCACATTCGAAAGCGATTTCCGACTTTGGTGAAACTGGCCCGGCCGAATTCGGGATTGTACTGAGTAAAGGCCGCGCCCATCGAGCGCGCGGCCCACAACTTGGAGACACTCCCATGGCCACCGCCGCCCAGATCCAAGCCAACCGGAACAACGCGAAGAAGAGCAGCGGACCGAGGACAGAGGCGGGCAAGGCGGCTTCCAGAATGAACGCCCTCAAGCACGGCAACCGCTCCAAGCAGCTCGCCATGCCGGTGCTCCCCCAGGAGGACCCGAAGGAGCTCGACCGCCGCGTCCGCGAGTATGTCCAGGCCGGCAAGGCGGGCAACGCCATCGAGCGCGACCTGCTGACTCGCGCCGCCCGGCTCTCGTTCATGCTCGAGCGGTCCGACCGCGCCGAGGCCGCCTACCTGGCCAGGCTCGCCCGCGCGGCCCTCAAGGCGGAGGCGAACGAACCCAGCGAGGAGCGGGAGCGGCGGGTCGAGCACCTCGCGCGGGACCTCTTCCTCGAGGCCGCCCCCGGCTGCCACCGCAACTCGGACATCTTCCGCGACGTCCCGGCCGCCTTCCTGGCCGGGCTCGAGGAGATGCACGAGGGCCGCGCCTGGCTGATCCGCCAGTGGCTGACCCAGATCAACCTGCTCTGCGGCCGCGACCAGTTCGGCTGGGGCGACTTCTACCGCTACGTCCGGCTCCTGGGCAAGCTCCAGACCGAGGCCAACGTCGACCTGGAGCTGAACGCCGTGATCGCCGCCTTCGACGCGTTCCTCGGCGGCGGCAAGGGGCAGGCGTTCTACGAGTACTACTGCCGCCGGACGCGGATCTACGACAAGTTCTACGAGGGCCATCGCTCCTGGCGGGTGCTCGGCGAGCCGCCGGCGAGCTCTGACGCGGCCCAGGACTTTTTGATCGACCTGGCGGAGCGGAAGCTGGCGCGGCTGGAGGCGATGGAGGCCGCCGCGACCGACGACGACGTCGACGCCGACGAGCTGGCCGACGCGGCCGCGTTCGACGCCGGCCCGGAGCTGGACCGGCACCGGCGGACCTCCACGGCGCGAGGGCGGGAGCTGCTCCGGATCCTGGACGCGGTCGTCCGTCTCAAGAAGTGCCCGGGCATGAGCCATGATGAGGCCGTCGAGGAATCGGAGGAGCCGACCGAGGCAAGGACGACGATCAAACCCAATCCGGAGAGGTCAGAAGTCCGGGTGGCTGTGGTGGAGACGCAGGCGACACCACGGGATCGGCCTGGCACCGAGACGGCCTGCGCGGGCGGCGAAGGCTCGCCGGCCGTGGGGTCGCTGCGCTCCTCCACATCCACCCACTTGTCCGCCCGCAGCACAGGAGAGGAGACAGTGGGGAGCGAAGGCGTGCCGGCCGTGGGGTCGCTGCGCTCCTCCAGAGCCACCCCGATGCCGGTCCCGGGGGCCGAAGGGGAGGGCGAAGGCCCGCCGGCCGTGGGGTCGCTTCACGCCTCCGAGGCCATCCCCTTGCCTGCGGCGGACGAGAAATCTGGTCCTGGCGTTGCGAGCGGATGGAACGCAAGCCCTGATTGTGAAGAGGGCTGCGACGAATCCAGTGAGACCGTCGAGGCGCGAACGAACCCGATTCCGGGCGTGGCAGAAGGTGCGGTGCGGAGGCCGTCCGGCGAGGAGGCCGAGGTCAGGGCGAGCGCGGCCAATGACCCGGATGTTCCCGGATCTCCCTCCGAGCCGGCTGAAGACAACATCGACGGAGGGAATGTCGCCGCTGGTGCACGAAGACGTGGGAATCTGTCCTAGGGTTCTCCCGACCGACCCGGAAGATGAGCTAGACTGCCCGCCCTGTCGGCGGCCGGGAATCGAGGGATGCCGCGGAGGCCCCGCACGGCGATGGTTCGCCGGACCGGGCGCCGCGGGAGCGATCCTCCACCAGGGTCTAGCTCGAGAGGGACTTCGACCCATCAGGGGGAATTCGACGATGTCGTACCGTGCTCGCAGCCAGTCACTCCACGACTCGCGACCTGCGTCCGCTCGCGACCTCTCGCGCACCCGGCGAGGGCGGGCGGCCCTGAGGGCCTGGCGCCTCCAGCCGCTGGAATCGCGCCAGCTCCTCTCGACGGTCACCGCGGTTGACGACGCCTACAACACCGACGCGAAGACGAACCTGGTCGTGGCCGCGCCCGGGGTCCGTGCCAACGACTCGACCTCGGACGGCGGCGTCTTCTCGGCGGCCCTGGTGAAGGGGCCGGCCCATGGCTCGGTCGTCCTCAATCCGGACGGCTCGTTCGAGTACGCACCGAAGGGGGGTTACACGGGCCTCGACACGTTCACGTACGTCGCGGTCGAAGGGCTGACGAGCTCGGCCGCGGCCACGGTCGTCATCTCCGTGAATGCCAAGACCCAGGTGGTCAGCAACACCAACGATTCCGGCCCGGGCTCGCTCCGGCAGGCCCTCGCCGTCGCCGCGGCCTCGAACACGGCGGCGCCCGACGTCATCAAGTTCGCGATCCCAGGCACAGGGCCGTTCGTGATCCGGCCGCTGACCCCCTTGCCGGCGATCTCGCACCCGACCGTGATCGACGGCACGACCCAGCCCGGCTCTCAGCCCAACAGCCTGGCGGCGGGCGAGAACGCCGTGATCCTGGTCCAGATCGACGGCTCGTTGCTCCCCGCCGGGTCGCCCGGCCTGGTCATCAGCGCGGGGGGGAGCACCGTCAAGGGGCTCTCGATCACGGCCTTCGCCAGCCCGATCGACATCCACGACGGCGGAGGGAACACCATCCAGGGGAACTTCCTGGGCCTCGATCCGAGCGGCGCGGCTGCGCTCAATTCCGGGCCGATGATCGTCTCCGGAGCGGGGGGGAACCTCATCGGCGGGCCGAAGCCCGCTCAGCGGAACGTCATCGACGGCTCGGGGAGCTATGAGGTCACCATCGCCGGGGCCGGCAACGTCTTCCAGGGGAACTTCGTCGGGACCGACCTTTCCGGGAGCCAGCGGCTGACGCTCGCCGGCGGCGTGCTCGTCGCGGGGGCCTCGAACACGACCGTCGGCGGATTGAAGCCGGATTCGGGCAATGTCCTCACCGGCCTGACCATCGGGACCTCGAGCAGCCCCGGCGCCACGACCGGGACGCTCGTCCAGGGGAACTCGATCGGCGCCGACGCGGCCGGATGGAGCGGCTTCTCGGGTGGAACCAGCCTGGTCATCTTCGCCGGCTCGGGGACCGTGATCGGCGGGACCCGGGCCACGGCCGGGAACGTGATCCGCGACATCCTCGTGGAGCCGGGCGGGGCCGGGACGTCCATCCAGGGGAACGCGATCGGGGTGGACGCGACCGGCCTCCATTCCCTGGGGGCGACCGGCAGCGGCATCACCCTGGACTACGCCGTGAACGTCACGATCGGCGGGACCAGCAAGAACTCCGGCAACGTCATCTCCGGCAATGCCCACGGCTATGGGATCGTCGGCTACTTCTTCGGGGCCTCGTCGATCGTGGTCCAGGGGAACGTCATCGGCGCCGATTCGGCGGGCGTCACGGCCGTGCCGAACGGGATGGGCGGCATCCGACTGGGCGGGGTCGGGAACGTGATCGGCGGGACCGACAAGAATGCCGGCAACGTGATCTCCGGCAACGGCGGCCCGGGCCTGATCTTCGATTACGGCAGCTCTTCGGCCCTGGTCCAGGGGAACCTCATCGGCACCGACGCCACCGGGTCCTACCCGCTCGGCAATGCCGGCGACGGCATCTCGGTGCAGGGGCTCGGCTCGAACGACAACACGCTCGGCGGGACCGCGAAGGGGGCCGGGAACGTCATCGCGTTCAACGGCGGATCGGGCGTGGGGATCCTCTCGAGCTCCGGCGCCGTCCGCAACGCGATCCTGTCGAACTCGATCTACGGCAACGCGGGGCTCGGGATCGACCTGGGCGACGACGGTCTGACCCCGAACACGCCCGGCGGGCCGCACGACGGGCCCAACAACCTCCAGAACACGCCGGTCCTCCGGGTCGCGGCCTCGCGGAACAACCAGACGATCGTCAAGGGGACGCTGAATGCCGCGGCGAACGCGGCGTTCACGATCCAGGTCTTCGCCAACGCGTCCGCCGACCCGTCCGGATCCGGCCCCGGCCAGACGCTGCTCGGCACGATCGCCGTCCAGACCGACTCCTCGGGCAACGCGAGATTCCAGGGCTCGTTCAAGACGCAGCCGGGGACGGTCGTCTCCGCGACCGCGACCGACGCGGCCGGCAACACCTCGGAGCTCTCCGCCGCGGCCGCGATCGTGCCGATGTCGGGCAAGCTGCTGGCCCAGGACGACGCCTACCGGATCGACCAGGACAATGCCCTAATGATCGCCGGTCCCGGCGTGCAGGCGAACGACCTTTCGTTCGACGGCAGCGGCTTCACGTCGACGATCGTGACCGGCCCCGCCCACGGGGCGATCACCCTGGGCGGCGACGGGTCGTTCGTCTACGTCCCGGCCGCGGGCTATGTCGGCACCGACCACTTCACCTACGCGGACAGGCTCGGCAACGCCTCGGCCCTGGCGACGGTCACGATCACGGTCGCCGCCAAGACGTTCACCGTGACGAACACCAACGACGACGGGCCGGGCTCGCTCCGCCAGGCGATCCTGGACGCCAACCTCGCCACCACGGCCAGCCCGGACACGATCCGGTTCGCGATCGAGGGGGACGGCCCGTTCGTGATCATGCCCCTGTCGCCGCTCCCCGCGATCACCCACGCGACGATCCTGGACGGCTACTCCCAGCCGGGCGCCCAGGCCGCGACCGCGGACCCCGGGAGCACGGCCGTCATCCTGGTCCAGCTCAACGGCCTGGCGCAGATGAACGGCGGCGACGGCCTGGTGGTGACCTCGCCCGGCGTCGTCATCCGGGGGCTTTCCTTCGACGGGTTCGCCACGGCGATCCACCTGGCGGGAGCCGGCGGCGACGTCGTCGAGGGGAACTTCATCGGCACCGACATCACCGGGACCGGCCCGGGCTTCGGCAACAACCTGGGGATCTACGCCGAGAGCCCGAACAACACCATCGGCGGGACGGCGGCCGGCGCGGGCAACGTCGTCTCCGGGAACTGGGACGTGGGAATCCTCCTCGACGGGCCGGCGGCCGTCGGGAACGCGATCGTGGGTAACAAGGTCGGCACGGACAGCACCGGCAGCTACGCGATCTGGAACTGGTCGGACGGCCTGGCGCTCCGGAGCGGGGCGAGCAACAACACCATCGGCGGGGCCGCGGCGGGCGCCGGCAACCTGATCTCGGGGAATGCCGGCTACGGGATCACGTTCGCGGCCGGGTGTGCGTTCAACACGGTGCAGGGGAATCGGATCGGGACCGACGCAACGGGCTTTTCCGCGATCGGCAACATGAGCGGCGGCATCGACGACGACGGCGGCAACAACACCATCGGCGGGGCCGTGGCGGGCGCCGGCAACGTGATCTCCGGCAACTGGGGCGACGGCCTGATCGTCGAGTTCGCGTCCCGCGACCTGATCCAGGGCAACCTCATCGGCACCGACGCGGCCGGTAATGCAACCCTGGGCAACTGGGGCGGCGGCGTCACGATCCGCAATTACTCCTCCCGGAACACGATCGGCGGCACCGCCGCCGGCGAGGGGAACATCATCGCCGGCAACTGGGGCAACGGGGTGACGATCGGGAGCTTCGCTGGCGACCTCTGCTACCGCAACGCCGTCCTCGGCAACTCCATCTACGGCAATTTCGGCCTGGGCATCGACCTGGGCGGCGACGGGGTCAGCCCGAACCTGCCGGGCGGGCCCTATGACGGCCCCAACCACCTCCAGAACACGCCGGTGGTGGAGTCCGCGATCACGACCGGGACGGCGATCGCGCTGGCCGGCACGTTCTCCGGGCCGCCGTCCACGACCCTGACGATCCAGTTCTACGCCAACGACGCGGCCGACCCGAGCGGCCACGGGCAAGGGCAGACCTACCTGGGATCGGTCACGGTCACCACCGATGCCGACGGCAACGCGAGCTTCGCCGTCACGCTCGACGCGGCCGTGCCCGCGGGGGCCTTCGTCTCCGCCACGGCGACTGATGCAAACGGGAACACGTCCGAATTCGGCGAGGATGTGGCGGTCGCCGACGCGTTCGCCGATCCGGGCGTGACCGGGGCGAGCCTCGACGAATCGGCGTTGGCCGAGCTGGCGCTCGACCTGGCGCTGCTGGCGCAGCGGAAGGCCGGGACGGGGTCATGATGCCAGGGCAGGAGATCGGCAGGGAATCGGAATCGGAGAAGGACAGGCAGGAATGCCTGTCCTCCCGGTCCCTGTCTTGGGACGACGCCTCGGCGGGGCGTCACTCGTCCTCGGCGCCCTTGAGGTCGACGTCGTCGAGGCCCTTGGCCTTGGCGATCTTGGCGAGCTGATCGCGGACCTCCACCATGTCGGCGGGCCGCTTGGTGGGGTCGGACTGGAGGCAGGCGACGATGAGCAGGTTCAGGTCCGCCGGGAGCCGGGGATTGAGCTTGCTGGGGAGGGTCACCTTGCGGTCGTCGCCCGGCCTGGGGATGCCCTGCTGGACGAACCGGCCCGTGAACAGGCGGTACATCGTGGCGCCCAGGTTGTAGATGTCGGTCCGGGCGTTGACGGTCTTCTCGATGGCCGTCTCCGGGGCCATGTACTGGGGGGTGCCGGCGGCACGATTGGTGTCGCCCTGGCCGCGGATCCAGGCGGTGCCGAAGTCGATCAGCTTCACCTGCCCGTTCTTGGAGAGCATGATGTTGTGGGGCTTCAGGTCGCCGTGGAAGACGCCGCGGCGGTGCATGTGGGCGAGCGCGGCGGCCACCTTGGCGAAGATCAGGATGAGCTGGTCGAGCTCCGGGGCCTCCACCTCGTCCAGGCTCTTGCCGTCGACGTATTCCATCAGCAGCTCGGCGCCGGTGACCTTGAACCAGGACTTCTTCTGGCGGAAGTCGTAGATCTTGGCGATGACCGGGTGGTTGAGCTTCTGGGAGGCCTCGAACTCGTTGCGGGCCTGCTGGATGTAGATGTCGTCCTCGGGCTCCTGCTTGCGGATGATCTTCAGCGCGTAGCGCTTCCCCCCCGCGGACTTGTCGCTGATGAGGAAGATCTTGCTGCCGGCACCCTCGCCGAGCTCGTTGACGACCCGGTACTTGATCCCGGAGAACTTGGGGGTGGAAGACACGTTCGCCATGCGGGGCCTCGTTCGTTCAATCCGACGGAGTCGATGCGGTTGTGGGCCTTGGGTCGAGGGTCTTATGGGACGCCTAGTAGAGGATCTTCAGCAGCTCGACCTCGAAGATGAGGTCGGCGTTGGCGGGGATATCGCCCTTGCCGGCGGTGCCGTAGGCCAGCGGGGCGGGGATCCAGAGCTTGCGGATCTCGCCGACCTTCATGCCCGGGAGGCCCTCCTCCCAGCCCTTGATCAGGCCGCCGGCGCCCACGGTGGCCTCGAGCGGCCTGCCGCTCCGCCGCGAGCTCTCGAATTCCTTCCCCTCCTTGTCGCCGTCGGCGAGGTGGCCGACATAATGGACCTGGACCACGTGGCCCGACTTCAGCTCGTCGCCGGTCCCCTCGCGGAGCGTCTCGTAGGTCACGCCGCCGGCGGTCTTCTTCTTCTCTCCCTTGGCCGTCGGCGGCGCCGGGGTGGTCGTCGAGAGCTTGGCCTTCTCGCGGGCGTCGGCCGCGGACTTGTCCGTGATGGTCGGATTCTCGCCGTTGGCCTCGGAGCCCTTGTCCCCCTCGGGCAATCCCCTGGTGATGACCGCACCGGGAGGCGCCGTGTGCTGGAAACTGTCGGGGGCGTCGCAGCCTGACCAGCATGCCGTCAGAACCAGGCTTCCCACGAGCACCGCGTACCTTCGCCACATGGCCGGAACCCCCGCGAAACACGAATCCACGCTTGAAAGATGAATGACGGGCAACACGCGGAGCGGCCACGGCCTCTTGCCGCGATGGCCCCGATCCGCCCGGTCGCCCCTGGATGCCTCATTATGTCATGTTCGATGCGGGATAAGCCAGATCACAGCCGGCACCCGGCCCTCACATTATCCGCGGGGGCCGGCGCCTTCCGGCCGCGGGGCGAGCTGCCGCCGGTGCTACGGCTGGCGCTCCCCGATGGTGAGCAGGCTCACCGCGATCCGACCGCCGAAGCAGACGTCGACGTCCCGGCCGGCGATCCGATCGCGCGACTGGTAGTCGCCCGCGTAGACCGCCTCATGGCCCTCGAGCCGGTAGGCCAGGGGCAGGGGGGAGGGGTCGAGCGGGCAATGGCAGACCTCGGGCATCGGGGCACCCGGCTCCGGATGGGGGAGATTGACGTTCCAGAAGGTCCCCGGCGCGTTCGGTCGCGCGAGGAGCTCCCGGATGACGGGCGCGGCCCAGGCCGCGGCGCGATCCCAGTCGATGCTCCGGCCCCGCGCGATGTAGTGGGAGACGGCGATCGCCGGCAGGCCCCGCCCGGCGGCCTCGCGGGCGGCGGCGACGGTCCCGCTGATGGGGACATCGGCGCCGAGGTTCCCCCCCGCGTTGATCCCCGAAATCACGCCGCGGATGCCCGGGACGAGGCCCCAGACGGCCAGCCTCACGCAGTCCGCCGGCGTGCCCGCGACGGCGATCGCGCCGTCGTCGCGGCGGAGGAAGGCGATCGGCCGATGGGTCGTCACCTGGTGTCCGCAGCCGGAGATCGGCCCGTTGGGGGCGATCACCGCGTGCGGCCCCAGGCCCTCGACCGCCCGGCGGAGCGCCCGCATCCCCGGGGCGTCGAGTCCGTCATCGTTGGTCAGGACGAGCAAGTTCGGCTCCGCTTCGAAGAACCGGGGAACGCCCCGTGGCGATCGGGCGTTCGAGATGGTAGATTTCAGCCGGTCTGGCAGCTCAGGCGCGGCATTCCAGGGCGGCCGTCCGCCGCGGCCGGCCGCGACCGCGGGCGACTTCTTCCTGTCCCAAAGACTCCTTCCCTCCTCGAGCCCGCGACGATCGATGGACGACCTTCCCGAGCCCCGTCCGGTCCGACGCGTCGAGGACCGCGACCACGACATCCTGGACCCTCGCGTCTTCGCGACCCCGGCCGGGCCGGCCACGCGTCCCGGGCCGATCACCGGCCGGTACACGGGGCAGTTCGTCCCGCCGATCTCGGCACTCGGGCCGCTCTTCCGCTACCGGTTCGAGAAGATCCACCGCTGCCGGGCCGATTACGACCTCGACATCAACCCGAGGGCGACGACCCGGGTCCTGGGGGGATACTACCGGTCGAGGGCCCTGGTGCGGGTCTACGTCCGCGACCGCGACCTCGGGCTCAGGCCCCTGGAGGAGCTCTTCGACACGTTCCTCCACGAGATGGCGCATCACCTCGAGTACACCGAGCCGACCTCGTTCGCCGCGCGGGCCTGCGGGAGGGTGCCGGGCCGGATGCACAGCCGGCTCTTCTGGCGGATCCTGGGCGAGCTCAAGCACCGCTGGGCCCGGCTCCAGGGGCCTCGGCGCGACGACTCGCGCCGGGCCCGCTGAAGGGGGATCGAAGCTCGATGTGGTCGAGGTCACCTCGCGGCGACGCCCAGCTCCTTCAGCTTGGCGGCCACGTCGGCCGCGGCGTTCTTCGGCTGGACCGCCTTGTCGATGGCGCGGATGACCCCCTCCTTGTCGATGTAGAAGGTCCAGCGCTCGGGGACCTTGCGGCCCTCGTGGACGACGCCGTAGACCCGCGCCGTCTCCTGGGTGGGATCGCTCAGGATCGGATAATCCAGGCCCAGCGACTCGCTGAACTTCTTGTTCGTCTCGGCGTCGTCGGTGCTGGCCGTGAAGTAGGCCACGTCGAACTTGCGGATCGCCTCGCCGTTCTCGCGGAGCGACTTGCACTCGGCCGTGCAGCCGCCGGTGAACGCCTTGGGGAACCAGGCCAGGACCACGGCGGACTTGCCCCGGAAATCGGCGAGGTCGTAGGTCTTGCCGTCCGATCCCTTGAGCGCGAAGTTGGGGGCCTTGTCGCCGACCTTGAGGTCGTCCGCGAGGCCGCGGGCCGGCGTGAAGGCCGCGGCCAGGCCGAGGGTCAGGCAGGCGGCGAGCGTCGGAGAAGTGCGGCGCATTTGTTCCTCCTGGTGGATGGTTTGCCGGGGAGAGAGAGCCTCGATCGAGGCGCCGGACGAACGATGAACGGTAGCAGCCGGCCGGCCCGCTTGCAACCGCCGCCGAGTCGACTCGACCCGGGGAGAGCCGCGCCGGTAGACTCGGGGGCTGGACCTGGCCCGGGCCCGCCGCGGCCCGGCCGAGCCCCAGGGAGCAAGCCGCGATGACCTCCGTGACCGTCCCCGAGCCGAGGCCCGGCCCTTCCAGGCGGAAGGGGCGCGCGGATGCGGAGCAGCCCGCCGGGGGAGATCCCGCGCGCGGGCTCCGGGCCCTGGATGTCAGCCTCGTCGTCCTCTTCCTGGCGTTGACGGCGCTCCTCGGCGTCTTCCCGCTCAAGGACGCGGACAACTACTGGCACCTGCGGACCGGCGACCTGATCCGGGAGACCGGCTCGATCCCCCGCGTCGACTTCTATACCTTCACCCGCGAGGGGGCGACCTGGATCGACCTCCACTGGCTCTTCCAGGTGGGGATGAGCTGGATCAACGAGCGGGCGGGCGTCCCCGGGCTGATCCTGGCGAAGGTCCTGATCACGACGCTCGCCGTCGGCCTGCTGATCACGGCCCGCCGCCGGACCTGGCCGGCCTGGGCCATGGTCCTGGCGTGGCTCCCCGCGCTGGTGGTCCTCTCGGGGCGGATGTACGTCCGGCCCGAGACCCTGAGCCTGCTCTACCTCTCCGCCTACCTCGCGGTCCTCTCGCGATGGGAGCGGCACCCCCGGCTGGCCTGGATCCTGCCGTTCGTGCAGGTGGCCTGGGTGAACTCGCACGGCCTGTTCGTCCTCGGGCCGATCGTCCTGGGCTTCGGACTGATCGACGCCCTGCTGCGGCTCCGCGCCATGGGTCCGGATCCGGCCCGATGGTGGAAGACCGTCGCCCCGGCGGCGGTCGCGGTCCTGGTGGCCTGCCTCCTCAATCCCTATGGGCTGAGGGGCGCGACCTATCCGCTCGAGCTGGCCCGCACGATGTCCAACCCGATCTTCTCCCAGAGCATCGCCGAGCTGACGCCGATCCCCCTGTTCATCCGGAACCACGGCTGGACCAGCGTCCCCCTGCTGATCCAGTTGGGGACCATGGTCCTGGGCGCGCTCAGCTTCCTGGTGCCGCTGGCGTGGAGCCTGGGCCGGTGGCTCCTCGGCAGGGAGAAGACGCAACCGGCCGCCCCGGCGGAGCCGGCCGGGAAGCGGAAGCGGAAGGCCTCGAAGAACAAGGCAGCCGCGGCGGTGGTCGCGGAAGAGCCGACGGGCTGGCGGCCGAGCGTCTTCCGCCTCCTCCTGTTCGGGGCGTTCACCGCCCTCAGCTTCCAGGCCACCCGCAACAGCCACCAGTTCGCCGCGGTCGCCGGGGCGGTGACGGCCTGGAACTTCGCGGAGTGGGTGGCCGCGATCCGGCGGACGCGTGCCGCCGCCCCGACCTCGGGCCCCGCCCGGCCGGCGGGACTGACCCCCACGCTGGCCACGATGGCCGTGGTCGTCTCGATGCTCGTGGCCGTCGCCAGCGGCAAGTTCTACGAATTCCTCGGCGAGGGCCGGACCATCGGCTGGGGCGAGGCGCCGCTCTGGTATCCGCACGACGCGGCGCGGCTCGCGGGGCAGGAGGGGATGCCCGAGCGGTTCATCGGGTTCCACAACGCCCACGCCTCGGTCTTCGAGTATCACAACAGCCCGAAACGAGAGGGGGGGCCGGGCCGACGCGTCTACACCGACCCCCGGCTCGAGGTCGCCGGCCCGGAGCTCTTCGACGAGTACAACCAGCTCTCGCGGCGGATCGCCGCGGACAGCCCCGGCTGGGAGGCGGAGCTCCAGCGGCTCGGGCTGCCGAGCATCCTGGTCGATCACGAATACAGCTCCGGCCAGGGGGCGACCCTGCTGGCGAGTCGGCGCTGGAAGTGCATCTGGTTCGACCCCATCGCCGCGCTCTATGTTCACGAGTCGTATGCCGATGCGGTCCGGGGGCGCGAGGTCGATTTCGGGGCCCGGCATTTCCGCCCCGAGGCCGCCACCGAGCCGCACGGGACCGACGAGCTGCGGGCCCTGGCCCGCGCGGGACGCTACTACCAGGTGGCGCTCGCGGGGAGGAGCCGCGCCTCGAGGGCCCTGGGCTGGGTCGCCTCGGATGCGGCCCGGCGGCTCCTGAAGTCGGATCCGGACTCGTTCGACGGCTGGAAGACGATCGGGCAGCTCGAGATCCGGGAACCCCTGGACCCGCCCAGCCCGAGGTTCCGGCAGCCCTTCGACCCGGTCTTCGACCTGGCGATGGTCCGCGCCACGTACGCCCTCCGCCGCGCGGTCGCCGCGGTCCCGACGGATTTCTCGAGCCTGTTCAGCCTGATGCTGGTCTACCAGAATCGCCAGATGAACGAGGCCGTGCTGCCGATCCTGGACCGCCTGGCGGAGCTGCCCCCGATCAACCCGACGCAGCGGACCATGCTGGGCCAGGTCCTGGCCGGTCGCTCCGAGATCCGGGAGATCCTCTCGAGGCCCGTGGAGACGCGGTGGAAGAACGCCGGCGAGCTGGATCGGATCGTCAACCGGCTGCTGGCGGAGGGGAGGGCGGGATCCGCCTGCGAGGTCCTCGAGCAGGCTTATCCCGCCGAGAAGGCCCCCTGGGAGATGGTCGACCGGATGGCCACGCTCCGGCTCCATCTGGGGGATCCGGCCGCGGCCCGCGGGCTCTGGCAACGGGCGGGCGCCACGGCCCAGCCGGCGGTCCGGGACGCCCGGATCGCCGCGGCCGACTTCGCGGAGGAGCGGATCGAGGCGGCCCGCGCGGGATACGAGCGAGCGATCGCCGCGGATCCGGCCCTCTTCGAGGCGAGGTACGGCCTGGCGGTCCTCGAGCAGGAGGTCGGCCGGGCCCCGGAGGCGCTCATCCAGGCCGAGGCGGCCGTCGGCTCCGCGGCGAACGACGTGTCGCGGGCGGCGGCCCGGGGCGTGGCCGACCTGGTCCGGCCCTATGCCGGGGCGGCCGTCAGCCGATCCGGCCCGTGATGTAGTCCTCGGTCCGCTTGTCCTTGGGGTTGGTGAAGAGGAGGTCGGTCGGGCTGAATTCGGCGAGGATGCCCGTGCGGTGGCCGTCCGCGGAGGCGGCCTCGTCGAGCATCAGGCAGGCGGTCATGTCGCTGACGCGGCGGGCCTGCTGCATGTTGTGGGTGACGATGACGATGGTGTAGTCGTCCTTGAGGTCGTCCATCAGGTCCTCGACGCGGGCGGTGCTGATCGGGTCGAGCGCGGAGCAGGGCTCGTCCATCAGGATGATCTCGGGCTCGACGGCGAGCGTCCGGGCGATGCAGAGCCGCTGCTGCTGGCCGCCGGAGAGGTCCAGGCCGCTGCGATGGAGCTTGTTCTTGACCTCGTCCCAGAGCGCCGCGCGGCGGAGCGACTTCTCCACCAGCTCGTCCATGTCGCCGCGGAATCCGTTGATGCGAGCACCCCAGGCGATGTTGTTGTAGATGGTCTTCGGGAACGGGTTGGGCTTCTGGAAGACCATGCCGATCCGGCGGCGGAGCGACACGGCGTCGGTGCCCGGCGCCGAGATCAGCTCGCCGTCGAACCAGATCTCCCCCTCCATCCGGGCGCCCAGGATCAGGTCGTTCATCCGGTTGTAGCAGCGGAGGAGGGTGCTCTTGCCGCAGCCCGAGGGCCCGATCAGGGCCGTGATCTTGTTCCGGGGGAAGTCGATCGAGATGTCCTTGAGCGCCAGCGAGCTGCCGTACCAGACCGAGAGGTGCCGGGTGGACAGGGCGGCCGACGCGTCAGGCGGAGCGCCCGCGGGCGGGCCGGCGGGGACCGGGATCTTGAGGGGCGGGGGCACGGGCTCGGCGCGGGATTCTGTCACGCTCATGTGTCCACTTTGTGGTTGTCCGGGGGACCGCGGATGTCACTGGTAACGCCGGAACCTGTCGCGGATCAGGATGGCGATCCCGTTCATCGTCAGCAGCAGGACCAGGAGGATGACGATGCCCCCCGCGGCCACGGTCTGGAAGGCGCGGTCGGGCTCCTTGGCGTAATTGTAAATCTCGACGGGGAGCGCCGAATAGCGGTCGAGTGGCCCGGTGGGCAACTTCCGGAGCGCCCCGGCCGCGCCCACCATCAGCAGCGGTGCGGTCTCGCCGATCGCCCGCGAGAGGCCGAGGATGGTCCCGGTGAGGATCCCCGGCATGGCCGCGGGCAGGACGTGGCCCATGACCATCTGCCACCGGGTCGCCCCCAGCGCCAGCGCCGCCTGGCGGAGCGACGACGGCACCGTCCGGATCGCCTCCTGGGTCGTGATCACGATGATCGGCAGGATCAGCAGGCCCAGCGTCAGGGCTCCGGACAGGAGGCACGGGCCCACCGCCAGCCGGGAGAAGCCGAAGCCGCGGACGAAGAGCGCCAGCCCGAGGATCCCGTAGACGATCGACGGCACCCCCGCGAGGTTGGCGATGTTGGTCTGGATGATCCGCCGGAGCCGGCCGGGGGGGGCGTACTCCTCGAGGTAGACCCCCGCGGCGATCCCCACCGGGATCCCGATCGTCGCCACCAGGCCGAGCAGCCAGAGGCTGCCGACCAGGCCGATCCGGAACCCGGCCAGCGCCGGGTTGCTCGACTGCCGGTTGACGATCAGCTTCGAGAGCAGGCCCCAGAGCTCCTTCAGGTTCGGCCCGACGGCGTACCACGGGTTGTCCGGCTTCCCCTGGAGCGACGCCATCAGGATGGATGCCAGCAGGATCACCAGGACCACCACGCCGGACAGCGTGGCCAGCAGGCAGGCCGCCCCGAAGAGCGGCCCCGCGACGGACCGCAGCGTGCGGTGCGGCCGGAAGCGATCGGCACCGGAGGTGCTCATTGATAGACCTCGCGATAGCGCCGGAGGACCAGGCCGGAGATGATGTTGAGCGTCAGCGTGATCAGGAAGAGGGACAGGCCGACCGCGAACAGCGACAGGTACTTCGACGAGCCGTACGAGGCCTCGCCGCTGATGACCTGGACGATGTAGGTCGTCATCGTCTCGAGCGACTCGAACGGGCTGAAACGGATCTGCGGCAGCATGCCCGCGGCCAGGACGACGGCCATCGTCTCCCCCACGGCCCGGCTGATGGCCAGGATGAACGAGGCCACCACGCCGGAGAGCGCCGCCGGCAGCACCACCCGCGTCGAGACCTCGAACTTGGTCGCGCCCAGCCCGTACGCCGCCTCGCGGAGCCCCCGGGGCACGGCGGACAGCACGTCCTCGCTGAGCGACGAGACCAGCGGGATGATCATCACGCCGACGACGATGCAGGCGGAGAGGGCGTTGAACTGCGGCACCCGGACCCCCAGCGGCTCCATCACGGCCTTGAGCACCGGGGTGACCAGCAGCAGCGCGAGATAGCCGTAGACGATGGTCGGAATCCCCGCCAGCAGCTCGAGGGCCGGCTTGAGCACCTTGCGGAGCTTCCTGGGGGCATACTCGCTCAGGTAGATGGCGCTCAGGAGGCCGACCGGCAGCGCGATGCACGAGGAGCCCAGCGCGATGGCGAAGGTCCCCCAGACCAGCGGCAGGATGCCGAACCTCGGCGGGTCCGCCTCCGGCTTGAGCTCGGTCCCGAGCAGGAATTCGAGGATCCCCGTATGCGAATGGACGAAGAACTCGACCGACTGCACGGTCAGGACCAGGACGATGCCGACGGTCGTCATCACGGTCAGGATCGCCGCGGCCGCGAGCAGCGACGAGACGACGGCCTCGACGATCGCCTGGCGCGGCGAATGCCCGGCCCACTGGTCGTCCTCGAGGGTCGCGGCCGGTCGCGGGGGCGGTGCGGGTTGCGGAATGGTCACGGTCGACTTGCTCCGGCTCGGCGGGGAGCCGCGGGCCGGCCGGCCTGGGATCGCCCAGGCCGGGCCGGCCGTGAGGTAGGGAAGGGTCGGGGAATCTCAGGGTTTGGCCGCGGCGGTCTCGGGAGCGGCCGCGCCGTAGAGCTTGGTCCGGGCCTCCTGGTTGGCCTTCAGGTCGTCCTCGGTCGGCGGGTCGTAGCCGCCGTCCACGGCGAGCTTCTTGACGTTGTCGAGGTAGTAGCCCAGGAACTGCTTGACCTCGGGCCGCCTGGCCGCCGAGTTCTTCACGAAGATGTAGAGCGGTCGCGAGAGGGGCCTGTAGCTCTTGTCGGCGATCGTCTCCGCGCTCGGGAGGACCGGCTTGGCGTCGGCCCCGTTCTGGACCGCCACGGGCTTCACCCGTTCCTTGTTGGCGGCGTAGTACGCATAGCCGAAGTAGCCGATGGCGTCCTCGTCGTTGGCCACGCCGTTGACCAGCGTGTTGTCGTCGGAGCTCTGCTGGACCCCGTCGCGCTGGCCCCCCTTGGCGGCGGGCTTCGGCTGGTCCTTGGCGGCGGGATCCGCGTTAACGGGCTTCGGCTTGCCGACGATCGCCTCCACGAAGAACTCGTAGGTGCCGGAGTCGTTGTCCGGGGAATAGAGGCGGATCTGGCGGTCGGGCCAGGCCGGGTTCAGGTCCTTCCACGTCTTGACGGTCGAGCCCGGCTCCCAGAGCTTCTTGAGCTGCTCGACGGTGAGGGACTGGACCACCGTGTTCCTGGCATTCACCACGACGGTGATGCCGTCGTTGCCGACGGTGAACCGGGTCCACTCGATCCCCTGGGCCTTCGCCTTGGCCTCCTCGTCGGGCTTCGCGTCCCGCGAGGCGTCGACGACGTCGACCTCTCCCTGGAGGTAGCGGCTGAAGCCGCCGCCGGTGCCGTGGTTGTCCACGACCACGGTCGTGTTCGGGTTCACGGACTCGAACGCCTCCTGGGCGGCGCGACTGATCCGGAAGACGGTGCTCGAGCCGTCGACCACGACCGTCCCGCTCTTCGACCCGCCCGGGCCGCCCCCTTCGCCGTCACCACCCCCGCCGCAGCCGGCAAGCAGCAGGACGAACGTGAAGAGCCCTGCTGCCATCGCGTACGTGAATCGCATCAGCTTCGTGTCCTGGTATTCAGCTCGGTGCCGACGTCGGGAGGGGGAGCGGCGGCGCCGAATGCAAGGCGGAGATCCGAGGCCCAATCGCCTCGCGCACGTTCCCCGGCCGACGGTCATTGACCTTCCGCATGATAACCGGGAACCGTGAAGATTGTGTGAAGGCCCGGCGAGAGTTCCTGGTGCACGAGCACGACCCGCCCACGGAGCATGGCCCTCTCAGGATACCCGCGATACTCTTCTATTCAAGTGACCAGCACCGACACCCCGATCCACGGCGGCGGGCGGAAGGCCCGATTCTCCCCCATGATTCCCGTGAACGACCGAATCAGCCTCAACGACGACGAGCTCGAATTCGAGTTCATCCGCTCCTCCGGCCCGGGGGGGCAGAACGTGAACAAGGTCTCGACGGCGGTCCGGCTGCGGTTCGCCGCGGCGACCTCTCCGTCCCTGCCGGAAGACGTCCGGCAGCGGCTGATCCGGCTGGCCGGGAGGAAGGTCGGGGCGGACGGCGTGCTCATGATCCTGGCCCAGGAGGCGCGATCCCAGGAGGCGAACCGGAGGGCCGCCGTCGAGAGGCTCGTCGAGATGATCGCGAGGGCCTGCGAGCGGCCGAGGCCCCGGCGGCCGACGAGGCCGACGCTCGGCTCGAAGGTCCGCCGGCTGGAATCGAAGCGGAAGCAGAGCGAGACGAAGGCGCGGAGGAAATCGCCCGGCTCGTCCGACGATTGACGGGCCGGGCCGGGCCGGGTCGGGTCATCGTCCGTTCAGTTCAGGTCCGGCTCGAGCGGGCCGGCGAGCCCCTCGTGGTAGAAGAGCCGGCCGGTGAGGGTCGGCATGAACGAGCTCGGCACCCACGGGTCCGGGCCGTATCGCAGGGTCATCCAGAGGCTGGTCCCTTGCCACTGCATCCCCCGATCGAAGACGCCGTCGGCGCCGCCGATGATCCGGTCGGCCTGCAGGAACAGGCCGGGGCCGATCGTGTTGGCGAACGCCGGCACGAGCGTGGTCCGGCTCCGGAAGCTCGTCAGGGCGTTCTGCTCGATGGTCAGGGGATGGAGCCGCGCCCCGATCCGGTGCGTCGCCGCCCGCCACCGGTCCACGGTCTCATACTCGGCCGCGAAATGCGGCTCCCAGAAGGCGATATGGCAGACCCGGCCGATCCCGAAGATGACGATCAGCTCCGCCCCCTTGCTCTTCAGCTCGCCGATCCGGTCCGCGTAGTTGGGCAGGCGGTCGGCGGTGGCGAACCAGCGGCGGCCCTCGGGCACGGTCAGAGATCCGAGCGGGCCGTAGAAGGCCTTCTGCATCGCGTACTGGAAGGCGCCCGGGTTGTCCGGGGGGAGCGTCGCGCCGGAGCGGTCGCTCCATTCGTCCATGTTGAACCCGTGGACGTGGGAGCAGGAGACGTCCCACTCCTTGAGGAAGTAGACCGCCCAGCGGTACATCCCCATCGGGCCGACGGGGAGGATCAGGGCCGCGTCCCGCCCCTCGTCGCGGGTCCGGCGGATCGCCGTGGCGATCTCGTGGCCCATGACCACGTCGAAGTCGGGGACGGTGGCCGTGGGGACCAGCTCGAACCTGGGGTTCCACCAGGGCTGTCGCTCCGAGATCGCCGCGGGCGGGTGCGAGCAGCAGGCGTCAATTTTCGCGAGGTCCCAGCCGGCGGGGAGGAACCCTTCCATCATCGAGCCGGCGAACGTCGTGAGCAGATTCATCGTATTCTCGACTCCAGTCCTGCGGCGCCACGATCAGTCCACGGAGATGACGACCTTGCCGGAGAGGGCCCCGGCGCCGTGGAGGGTGTTCGCCTCCAGGAACCTCTCGGCCTCGGCCGCGGCCTCGAGCGGGAAGCAGCGGCCGACGAGCGATCGGAGCTGCCCCTCCTCGACCCATCGGACGATGTCCGAGGCGGCCGGCTCCTGCTCCTCGGGCGTGAAGTTGAAGACCGCGAAGCCGTGGATCGAGCAGTTCCGGGGATAGAAGGCGCCCAGCGGCAACGTCGGCCGGGCCGTCCGTCCGGCCATGAGGACCATCCGCCCGCGCTTCCGAAGGAGGGGGATCGAGACCTCCAGGTTCGGCTCGCGCTGGGTCTCGTACCAGACGTCGAAGCCCTCCGGGGCGAACTCGCGGAGGCGGGCCGACACGTCGTCGGTCTTGTAGTTGAGCGCGAGGTCGGCGCCGAGGTTGGTGCAGGTCTCGAGGTGCTCCGGGCTCCCCGCGGTGGTGGCGACGCGGCCGCCCACGGCCTTGACCATCTGCACGACCATCGAGCCGACGCCGCCGCTGCCGCCGGGGACGTAGACGGTCTCGCCTTCCCGGAAGCGGCCGCACTCGATGAGGCCGATGTGGGCCGTGAGGCCGACCATGGCCATGGCGGCGGCCTGGTCGTCGGGGAGGAGCGTGGGCGTGTGATGGAGCCATCCCTCGGCGATGGCGGCGTACTCGGCCGCCACGCCCTGCCGCCCGAGCAGCCCCTGGTTCGAGCCCCAGACCCGGTCGCCGGGCTTGAACTTGCGGCTCCCCGCGCCGACGGCCTCGACCGTCCCGGCGACGTCGCACCCGATGACGTAGGGGAAGGCGAGCGGGAAGGCGACCAGGCCGGATCGGATGTAGAGATCGATCGGGTTGAGGGCGACGGACTTGACCCGGACGAGGACCTCGCCCGGCCCGGGATCCGGCCTCGGCAGGTCGCCGACCACGATGTTCTCCGGCGGGCCGGTCTGCTTGATGTAAGCGGCTTTCATGCGGACTCTTCCTGGAGCTCGGGCGGAAACGGCCGCGCCCGGAGGGCGGCACGGTTGCTATGATACCCGTCTCGAATAGGGGGCGAAATCCAGCCCCGAACGCATTCTCGAACCCCGGAGGACTGATGTCCGAAGGCCCCAGCATCTGCGTCTTCTGCGGCTCGTCGGCGGGGCTCTCCCCCTCCTATGCCGAGGCCGCCCGGCTCGTCGGCGAGGCGATCGTCCGCCGCGGGGCCTCGCTCGTCTACGGCGGCGGGCGGGTCGGACTGATGGGGGTCGTCGCCGACGCGGTCCTCGCCGCCGGCGGCCGCGTCGTCGGCGTGATCCCCGAGGCCCTGTCCACCAAGGAGATCGCCCATGACGGCCTGACCGAGCTCCACGTCGTCCGCGGGATGCACGAGCGGAAGGCCCTGATGGCGTCGCGATCGACGGCCTTCCTGACCCTGCCCGGCGGCATCGGCACCTACGAGGAGTTCTTCGAGATCCTGAGCTGGAAGGGCCTGGGGATCCACCGGAAGCCGGTCGGGATCCTCAACGTCGGCGGCTACTTCGACCCGCTGCTCGACCTCCTGGACCACGGGATCACCCGCAAGTTCATCCGCGTCGACCACCTCCGGCCGCTGGTCGTCTCCGACCAGCCCGAGGAGGTCGTCCGCATCCTCCTCGACGAACCCGACGCCGGCCCCAACGACCGCTGGATGACGCTCGACCGGGCCTGAGCCCCGCCGATCTTCCGGACCAGGCTACCCGCGGCGTGTATTTAGACGATATTCTAAATATGCGGCCGACCGACGCGAACACACGGGCATGATGAAACTCAACGAGGTCCTCAAGGCGCTCTCCGATCCGACGCGGCGGGAGATCATCCGGCTCCTCCAGGGGGGGGAGCTCACCGCCGGAGAGGTGGCGTCCTCGTTCGACATGACGCGGCCGTCGATGTCGCATCACTTCGGCGTCCTGAAGGATGCGGACCTGGTCTCGACCCGCCGCGACGGGCAGCAGATCTACTACGCCCTGAACACCACGGTCATCGAGGACGTGATGACGCTCCTCTGGGACCTGTTCGGGCCGGGGAAGAAGAAAGCGAAAGGGGAGGTCGACCTATGAATCGCGCCTACTGGATCATCGCCGTCTCGCTCCTGGTGGCGTGCTGGGGACTTTCCGCGGCACTCTATCCGGGCCTGCCGCAGAAGATCCCGACCCACTGGAACATCGAGGGGAAGGTCGACGGCTGGGGCGACAAGACCTGGGCCACGTTCCTGATGCCGGCCATGATGACCGGCTTCCTCGTCTTCTTCGCCTTCCTCCCCGCGCTCTCGCCGAAGGCGTTCGAGGTGGATTCGTTCCGGCCCACGTACCTCTACTGCATGGCGGTCACGGTCGGCCTCTTCGCCTACCTCCACGCGGTGATCATGCTGGCCACGCGCCAGGAGATCTCGCCCGGGGGCTGGCGGATCGACCTCGGCCGGTGCCTGTTCGCCGGGATCTTCCTCTTCTTCGCGATGCTCGGGAACGTGATGGGCAAGGTGCGCAAGAACTTCTACATCGGCTATCGCGTCCCCTGGACGCTGGCCAGCGACCGGGTCTGGAACGACACCCATCGCCTGGCCGCCTGGCTGATGACCGGCGGCGGGATCGTCGGCTTCCTCGCCGTCGTGCTGGGCGCCCCGCTCTACGTCCCCTTCGGCGTGCTGATGGTGACCGCGCTGGTCCCGGCCCTCTACTCGTTCGTGCACTACAAGAGCCTGGAGCGCCAGGGGCTCATCTGAGGCGGTATCGGGCGGATCTCGGTTGTTACGTCCTGGGTTTCATGCGGAGGGAAAGCGGATGCGACGCACCTTGCTGCTGGCGGGCCTCCTCTGTTTGCCGACACCGGGCGCGCGGGCCCTCGCGCAGGGAGCCAGGCCCGCGCCGGTCGCCGATCCCGCGCTCGCGAAGAAGCTGGGCGCCGACGAGCGAGGGATGCGGAACTACGTCATGGTGATCCTCAAGACCGGCCCGAAACGCGTGCCGGCCGGCCCCGCCCGGGACGAGATGTTCAGGGGGCACTTCGCCAACATCAAGCGGCTCGCCGAGTCGGGCAAGCTCGTGGTGGCCGGACCCTTCGGGGACAAGGGCGACTGGCGCGGGATGTTCGTCTTCGCCGTCGAGACGCCGGAGGAGGCGGAGAAGCTGGTGGCGACCGACCCGGTCATCAAGTCGGGCGAGATGGTCGCGGAATACCACCGGCTCTATTGCTCCGCCGCCCTCATGGGGGTGATGGAGGTCCACGAGAAGATCGCGCCGAAGTGACCAACGGCAGGATCGGAGAATCCCATGGCCCGATCACGACGGATCCTGGTCGTCGTCGCCCTGTTCGGCATCGCTTCCTGCGCCGGGCGGATCTCCCCCCGACCGGCATCGGTCAAGGACCGGGATGATGCCGTCCTGCGGGCCGTCTTCGAGGATGTCCTGGGCGCGAAGGAATCGCCGCTCGGACCTCCGGAACCATCGCAGAGACACCTCTGGCTCCTCACCGCCAAGGTGAAGCGGCGTCCGCCCGAGGGCCGTTGCGATGACGAGATCTCCGGACACACAGGCAAACTGACTACGGACCAGGTCGCCCGTGCGAAGGAGGCGATTCAGGATTTTCACGCACGGGAGCCGGTCCCGGGACTGATCGCGGAGTTCACGACCGAGGATTCGCGGATCTCAAAGCGAGACGGCGGAGGTGATCCGGTGTCCGACCTGATCCAGTTGTTCTCGGCCTATCCCCCGGGATTTGCTCGCGACCATCAGACGGCGGTCGTACGGATCGGTTTCACCTGGAGCATGCATAGCGGGACAGGTACGTACATCCTCGAGCTCCGAGACGGCAAGTGGGTCGTCGTCTCGAAGGATCTTAGGTATCACGTTTGAATGCGACGTCGCCGTCCTGCGCGGCCCTTTTCTTCAGCCGATCAGGCCCTCGAGGCGATCCACCTCGGTCGGGTCGAGCTGGAAGGCGAGGGCCTCGAGATCCTCCCGCATGTGGACCGGGTCCGTCGTCCCCGTCAAGGGGAGGATTCCAACATCGATCGCGAACCGGAAGACGACCTGCGGGACCGTCCGGGCGTGACGATCCGCGATGCGGGCGACCTCGGGGCGGGCGAGCGCGGCTCGATTGGCCGTGAGGAGGGAGAAACCCTGATAGACGATCCCGTTCGAGGAGCAGAAGGCCCGGACTTCTCGATCCCAGCCGTCCGCGGCGAAGCAGCGATTCTGGACGAGTCGAGGAGGCACGCTCGCCCGATGGCAGAGCTCGCGAAGCTGGCCAAGGTTCACGTTGCTGATTCCCAGGAGCCGGAGTCGACCGTCGGCGTGTATCGACTCCATGGCCCGCCATGCCTCCCAATCCTCGGCGCCGAGGCCGATTCGGCTCGTCGGCCCGTGCAGCAGGTAGGCGTCGATGGTATCGATTCCCAGGTGCTCGAGCGAGCTGGCGACGGACTGCTCAACCTGAGTCCGGATCGGAGCTTTCGGGTCGTAGGGGAGCCGATGGTCCTGGCCGCCCTGGAACGTGAACTTGGTCTGGAGGAAGAGATCCTCGCGACGGATCAGCCCGCTCCGGATCGACGCCTGGACCGCCTCGCCGACGCCGGCCTCGTGATAGTGCCGGCGCTGGTTTGCGGTGTCGATGCCCCGGAAGCCTTGCCGGATGGCGAGCCCCGCCAGGCGAGAAGTCTCCTGCTCCTTCCACGCGGTGCCGTAGAGGAATCGCGGGACGCGCACGCCGTCGATCGAAAGGTCTTGAAGCTTCATCGATGCCTCCTGAGGCCGACGGGAACCTGACGCATTCTACCGAGTCCGCGAAGGATGGGACGGGAGGGAGTTCATGAAAGGCACCTCATTTGCGACGATGCCGGAGCCGGTCTCCCCGTCCATCCACGACCATGACCTCCCCGAGGATTCGACGATGCACGCCGTCCATCACGCGTCCGGCCGCCTCGCCCTGGCGGCCCTGTGCCTCGGCATCGGCTCCGAGGTGTCCGCCCAGCCACCGACGCCAGCCCCGCCGACCTCGAGTTACGACCAGATCACTCCCACGCTCCTGGGCAAGGAGACGTTCCGGGAGCGGATGGCGAAGGACAGGGCGGGCAAGGCCGAGATCGCGGCGGCCCATCAGAAGGTCCTGGAATCGCGCTATGACCTGGCCGCGCGGCCCGACCCGGCGGTCAAGATGACCCGCGGGAAGTCCATCCAGGTGGGACCGGCGACGAAGCTCCCGGCCGGAGCGACCTGGGATTCGCTGGCCGCTCCGTCGCCCGAGGAGATCCTCCAGAAGGGGCTCTTCCCCCGCGGATTCCTCCCCTTGCCGCACCCGAATCACCCGGTCGGCGGGATGGTCTTCCCCCAGATGGAGATCAAGGCCCTGCCGCGGCTCGAGCGGTTCGACCTCGACTTCGACCTGCCGGAGCACTTCCTCCCCGAGTTCCCGCCGGCCATCTTCCTGACCAGCCGCAAGGACCTGGGCGATGTTTCCCAGGGGAAGGTCGTCACGGTCGAGAACTTCCAGGAGATCTTCGGCGGCATCCTCAATTCGAAGGACCTGGAGGGGCTCCGGCTCCTGGTCACCCAGTTCCCGCAGCAGCAATTCAACGCCACGGCGGACCGCAAGACCGACAACCCCGTGGGGATGCTGGGCGTCTCCTGCTTCGACTGCCACGTCAACGGCCATACCTCGGGCGCGACGCACCTCGTCGGCGACATCCGGCCGCAGTCGCACCGCCGCCGGCTCGACACGACGAGCCTCCGGGGCGTGAACGTCCAGCGCCTCTTCGGCTCGCAACGGGCCCTCAAGTCGATCGAGGACTTCACCGAGTTCGAGCAGCGCGCGGCCTACTTCGACGGCGACCACGTCTCGGCCTCGGCCAAGGGGATCAATCCGCTCGAACGCGGCAGCCAGGTCCACTTCATGGCCGAGGTCCAGGAGCTGCTGGACTTCCCCCCCGCGCCGGGGCTGAACCTGTTCGGCCTCCTGGACCCGAAGAAGTTCGCCGCCGATTCGTCGGAGATGCGGGGCCAGGCCCTCTTCTTCGGCAAGGCCCAGTGTGCGGCCTGTCATCCGGCGCCGTATTATACGGACAACTCGATGCACGACCTCAAGGTCGAGCGGTTCTACAAGACCCAGGAGGAGAACGGCCTGGTCGCGACCGCCCAGGGGCCGATCAAAACCTTCACCCTCCGCGGCATCAAGGAGTCGCCCCCGTATCTCCACGACGGACGATTGCTGACCCTCGAGGATACGGCCGAGTTCTTCAACCTGGTGTTCGAGCTCAAGCTGAATGCCCAGGAGAAGGCGGACCTGGTCGCCTTCATGCGGCAGCTCTGACCGCCGTTCGTCCCTGTCCGGGCCGGGCGGCCTCCGACGCCCCCGGCCTGGGCGAAATCGAAGAAGGGAAAGGCAAAGATTGATGTATGCTCCAAGACCTGTTGACCTGACCTGGTCCCGGTTCCTGTTCCTCCTCATGGTGCCCATCATGGTGATGACCTCGATGTCCTCGCGAGCCGCGGCCGGCGAGCCCGACCCCCCGGCCGACCGTCCCTACGTGCTCGAGTGCTACTACAAGGCGAAGTGGGGGAAGGCGGATGAGTTCCTCCGGCTGTTCAAGAAGAACCACCTCCCGGTCCTGAAAACCCTGGAGAAGGAAGGCCGGTTGCTGAAGATCACCGCGGTCAAGCCGCGGTATCACGGCACCGAGGACGGCCGCTGGGATTACCGCGTCACCCTGGTCTTCAAGAGCGTCGCCGCCGCGATCGACACCGAGCACGAGGAGGCGATCAAGAAGCGACTCTTCCCCGACCAGGAGACGTTCAAGAACGAGGAGCGAATCCGGTTCGAGATCCTCGACGCCCACTGGGACGTGCTCACGCTCGACGTCGATCTCGATAACTGAGCGCGGAAGAACCGAAAGCCGCCCCTTGACGTGTGACTACGGTTGTGGTCAAATCCCGCTGTTGACCACATCTGTAGTCATTCCGGGGGACAAATCATGGGCGAGGCGGAGTCGCGTATCACGGACGCCGAGTGGCACGTGATGGAGGTCGTCTGGGCGATCGGCTCGGCGACCCCGGCGGAGGTCATCGATCGGGTGGCCGAGGCCCAGGGGTGGAATCATCGGACGGTGCGGACGCTCCTCTCGCGGCTGGTCGAGAAGGGGGTCCTGCGTCGCGAGGGGGACGGCACGCGGTCGGTCTACCGGGCGGCGGTGAGCCGGCGCCGGAGCGTCCGGGAGCTCGGGAGCTCGTTCCTCAAGAAGGTGTTCGACGGCGATGCGGCCTCGCTGCTGCTCCATTTCGCCCGCGAGGCCAAGCTCGGCCCCGAGGAGCTCGACCGGCTCAAGAAGCGGCTCGCGCAGGAGCGGAAGGGGGATGAGTCATGACCGGATTCGACTTGCTCTGGCGGGCGAGCTGGCAGGCGGGAATCCTCGTCCTGGCCGTTGTCCTGATCCGGGCCCTGCTGGGGAAGAGGCTGACGGCCGCGATGCGGTACGCCCTCTGGGGCGTGGTGCTGGCGAGGCTGCTGCTCCCGGTCCTGCCGCAGAGCCCGGCGAGCGCCTATGGGCTGTTCGACGTGAAGCCCCGGGAGTCGCCACCGATGGACGTCCTGGAATCCCCGAGGATCGAACCCCCCGCTCAGGCTGAGCCGGTGGCGATCCCCGAACCCTCGCCGGTCTCGCGACGAGCCGAGGTTCCCGTCGAACAGGACGCCCCCGCGAAGCCGGCCGCCGTTCAGCCAGCGCGATCATGGACGTGGTGGCAGGCCGCGGCGGTCGCCTGGGTCTTGGGCGTGTCGCTCGTGGCGTTTCGCGCCCTCCGCTCGCTCGTCCTCCTGGCGCGACGCAGCCGCCACTGGGTCGCGGCGGATGATCCCCAGCTCGCGGCCCTATTCGAGTCGTGCCGGGTCCGGATCGGCCTGGGATGGCGGCCCGTGCTGAAGGTCTCCGAGGACGGATTCGGGCCGGCGGCCATGGGCGTGATCCGCCCTGCCATCCTCATCCCGCGATCGATCCTGGAATCCACGAGCCGGGGAAATCTCGAGCATATCCTGCTCCACGAGCTCTCCCACCTCCGCCGTCGCGACGCGGCCGTCGACTGGCTCTGGACGATCGCCTGCGCCGTCCACTGGTTCAACCCGGTGGCGTGGTGGGCGGCGGCGAGGGCTCGGACCGATCGGGAACTCGCGTGCGACGCGAGCGTGCTCGATCGACTCGGACCGGGCCGACGCGGGGCCTACGGCATGACCGTACTCGACCTGACCGTCCGTCGGGATGCCCATCCGCTGATTATCGGGACGGTCGGCGCTTTCGGCAGCCAACGCCATCTCTCCGAGCGGATCGACATGATTGCCGAGCATGTCCCGCCCCGGCGAGGGCGGCGATTCGCCTCCCTGGCCGTCCTGCTGGGACTCGCCGCGGTGGGGCTGACCGATGCCGCTCCGGCGGGGTCGACCCCGGAGCCGGCAGAGGCCCAGGAGCCGGCGAAGGCTGAGCCCGTGCCCGAGGCTCTGGCGAAGCGGGTCGCCGAGCTCGTCGCCCAGTCTCGCCCGACGAATGCCTCCGAGCCCGAGAAGTGGGCTCCCGCCATCCGCGAGCTGACTCGGATCGGCCGGCCAGCGGTCCCGCTGCTGATCGACGAGCTCGACCGCACGACCGACGAACGCATGCTCCGGTCCCTGGGCTTCACGCTCCGGGCGATCGGGGATCCGCGGGCGATCCCCGCGCTCATCCGGGCGATCCCCCGCACGCTGGTGAATGCCGGCAGCGACTATGGCATCGCGCTCAAGGACCCCGAGCTGTTTGCATTCATGAGGAAGCATGACAACGACACGAAGGATGTCGATAAGAACAACTTCACGCTCAATACGCCATTCCGGGAGATCACCGGCGCGCTCCGTTCCCTGACCGGCCAGCGATTCCACGAGGACGAGCTGAACTTCGTCACGCCGGGGGGCAACGACCTCCAGCGGGCGATCAAGGAGCGGCAGTATCATCGGCTGGCCCGGCGATGGGCGGACTGGTGGGAGGTCAACTGGCTCAAGTTCACCGACGATCGCCGCTATGCCTCGGTCCGCCTCCCGTCGCTCCCGGACGAGCACGCCGAGGTCAGGCCGGCCGACCAGCCGTTCCCGACCGGCCCGGCGGTCCACGGGGATACGACCCGGGCGAACATCATCCTGGGGCCGCCCCAGCCGCTGGAATACTACAGGACCTTCGAGGACCTGGATTCCGGCCGGATGACGACGTGGCCCGGCGAACTCGGCGACCCCGTCGCGCCGAAGCCGGGCGCGATCGAGGCGTGGGCGGCCGACCAGGGGATCGACCTGCAGGGGACGCACTACCGAATCCCCGGCGATGACCGGGTCCACTTCGGCCTCAAGCCGCTGGGGCTTCGGGCCTGGGAGATCGACAACGACCGGTTCGACAGGATGGAGCAGGAGTTGAAGGCGGGACCTCCGAAGCTCGGCCGGCCGGTCACGGACTGGCTGATGCACTACGACGAGGCGACGAAGACCTACGATCCCGACGCGACCGCGACGTTCCTGTTCGCGACCCGCGAGGGGGGGACGGGTATCCTTCAGGTGACGGGCCAGATCCGGGATCTGCTCCGTCCGGAAGACATCGGGCAGCCGGTCAGCGAGACTCGGAAACGCGGCTTCTATCGAGGCGTGCAGTTCCGTATGCGATTCTTCACGGATAGCCCGCCCGACGGGGGGGAATAGCCGCGACGCGCAAGCTCGCCGGCCATCGCGTCACGACCGGCCGATCGGGTGCGTCCGGGCTCCGCCCGACGCACCCCACACAAACTTGCATGACGAGGTCTTAGGGTGTCCGCAGGAGGTCTCTGGCGCGATAGAAAGTTGGCCTGGACGAGCCTGGGGTCTTGTCCAGGATTTGTTGCGCGGGAACGAGGCTTGTAGGCAAGCCTTGGCCAGCGCCTGGCTCGGCAGGAGCCTCGCCCTCCCGGGCTGGGAGCGGCTCTTTTCCGGATGGGAGGGCGAGGCTCCTGCCGAGCCAGGCGCTGACAGGCGATCGCGCCGGGGGCTCGTTCCCAACCGCATCGCGGGCCGAGTCAGCGGCAACGACAACCGTCACGTCCAGATCCTGGCTGTGGGGCAATCAATACCAACCGTTCATTGCGCCAGGAGATCTCCGAACGCCCCCAGCAGGTCGTACTTGCGGGTCCACGGCGTGTACATCAGGCCCGTGAGCTTCGGCTCCTTGCGGGCGATGGCGACCCAGCCCTTGACCTCGTTCAGGTCGTCGGCGTCGTAGTAGCAGGCGCCCAGCGAGCGGAATCCAAGGCCGGCGAAGAACCGGACCGATTTCTCGCGGGGCTCGGAGCCCCAGGGGACCATGACCAGGTCCCTGGGGACGTGTTTCCACGAACCGGCGAAGCTGCCGGAGACCAGGTAGTAGTTGCCATGGGCATTGTGATCGGGATCGAGCATGTCCGACCAGGCCATGACCTCGACACCCGGGAAATGCTTGCGGAGGATCTGTTGTTGATGGGTGATGCACTCGCCCAGGAGCTTGCCCATGTCCTTGCCGCGGCAGGCCGCGCAGGTGCCCCCCATCCGGATCTCGTCCATGCTCAGGAGGATCCGCTTCGGCTTCAGGTGCTGCGCCAGGAGCGTCGCCTCGTGATCGTAGATCTCGTAGACGGCCGGCTCGGCCATGCATGCGGTCTGCTGCCAGTCGTTGATCAGGACGCTGTGATACCAGCTCACCCGGAGCTTCTCGCCCTCCCTGATGCGGCTGCCGGCCGGGATCTTGAGCGCGGGCGCGGGGCGATCGACGCGGGCCGGGTGGGCGTCCGGGTCGTTGAGCCGGGCGTAATCGCGGCCCTCCTCGTAGGTCGTGCCGCCGGCCCCGCGGACGGTCACCGGCGTGCCCGGTCGGTGGAGGACGTTGATCGGGCCGACCTCCTCGAGCGTCCAGTCGTCGAGCCAGAACGTCCCCTTCTTGCCGCCCCAGACACCCGCGTAGAACCGCGCGGAGGTCTCGGCCTGGCTGTTGAAGAGGTAGGTGACTTTCTGCCAGTCGGACGTGGCCGGGATCTCGAACGACTTGGGGGCGAGCTCGCGGTCGCCGTCCTTGGCGAGGATGGTGATGCGGAAGGCATTGGCGGGCTCCAGCCCCTCGGTCTTGACCCAGAGGCCGACCCGATAACAGCGCCGGGGGCGGAGGGACACTTCCTGGTAGATCCGGCCGTGGCCGTGCGGGTTGGCCGCGAAGTTCTCGAACCGGATCGAGGTCTTCCCGCCGTGGTGGACGCGGCCGTCCGCGAAGCTGATCTCGCCCGGCTGGTCGTGGAATCCGAACCGGGCGAACTGGTCCTTACGGTGGTCCTCGAAACCCCCGTTGGCGATCCCCGCGGGGGCGTCGCTCGCGAGCGTCGCCACCCCTCGCTGGACGACGAAGGGGGCGTCCTCGACGGGCAGTCCCTCCATCAGGTTCCGGTCGTGGGCGTAGATCCCCCCGGCGTAACCGACCGCGAAGATCGACGGGATGAACTCCAGCCGGTTCCGCTCGCAGGCGGCCTTCACCTGCTCGAGCCGATCGAAGTACTCGGGCGGCTTCTTGCAGAGCGTGTCCATCCCCAGCGGGAGGACCGCGCCGGTCATCCCGTGTGCCCCGGCCGTGTCGAGGACGCGGATGATCTCCGGGACGTCCCGCGACTTCTCGAGGTCCCAGCCGAAGACCCAGACCAGGCGATCGGGGATCGGCTCGGCGGCGGTGGCCGTGGGAGCGAAGAAGGACAGGGCGAGGAGCGGGATGAGGCGTTGCATGGGAGGGTCCTCACGACGTCGTGGTGTCGGATGGTCGTGCCCGAACTCCCGCCATTGTGCCAGGCGCCGGGGCCGGACCCAAGTCGGGGCCGGTTCGCCCTCGCAATCGGGGGTTTGTCTCTGCTAAGGTATTCGGAGAGGACCTCCGTCCGCCGCGGGTTTGCATGGTCATCTCGAAGCCGGTATCCTCTCGCGGCGGAACGGCCCGGCCCATGTCGGTCGGAATGTGGAGCATCGGTCCCCCGTTTGCGGGGGTTCGGCTTCGAGGGACGGATCGCTCGATCGTGCGAGCCGCTGGCCGAGGCGACCATGGCGAAGCTCAAGCGCTGGTATGATCCCGAGGCGTCGCAGGGGTTCCGGGTGATCCCGCGCGAGGACCGCGAGGAATCGTACGTGGCCCTGCGGTGGAAGCATCCGAGGATCCCTCCCACGCTGGGGGAATGCCTCGCCTATCCGCTCTCGGACGGGCCGGGGCTCGGGCTGCTGGTCCTCTTCCCGCCGGTGCTCTGGTTGCTCTCGCTGCCGGTCTTCGATTTCATCGCGATGCTGGAGCCGCTCTCCAAGAGCGACTGGGCGCTCGGCCTCGTGGTGGTGCCGATCTTCCTGCCCATGCTGTTCAGCTTCTCGATGATCTTCGGCTACGTCCTGCTGTTCCTGGGCCACGTCCTGGTGGCCAGCGCGATGGGCGAGAACGACCAGCCGCGATGGCCGGAGTGGCATCCGGCCGACGTCGCCGAGGGGATCGGCCGCTGGATCTGGGCCGTGCTCTTCGGCGCCGCCGTCGCGGGCCTGCCGCTCCTCGTCGCCTGGATCGTGGTCGGGAAGATCGACTGGTGGAACGGCTTCGTGATCGCGGACATCCTGATCCTCGGGGCCGCCTTCGGCCAGATGGGGCTCGCCGCCGCGCTCACGCACGACACGATCCTCGCCGCCAACCCGGTCACGGTCCTGGCGGCGATCGTCCGGATCGGCTGGGGTTACCTGGTGCCCTGCCTGGTGGCCGCCTCGGCCATGGCGCTTGCGGGCCTGGGCGTCTACGGCCAGCTCTACCGGATGCCGAGGATGTGGATGGAGGCCGTCGCCCTCTGGGCCTTCTGGGTCTTCGTCCTCTACGAGGCCATGGTGGTGATGCGGATGCTCGGGCTGACCTATCATGCCTACGCCATGGAGCTGGTCTGGTTCCGCCGCCGTCCCCGGTGGGCGAGCCATCGCATGGGGCGGATCTACGCCAATTCGTGAGTCAGTGGCGAGGGCGGGGATCTGGGGTCAGGCGCCCAGCTTGATCAGCAGGAGGATGGCGGTCGTGAAGTAGATGACCAGGCCGGTCGCGTCGACCAGGGTGCTGATGAACGGCGCGGAGATCACCGCGGGGTCGATGCCGAGGCGACGGGCCAGCAAGGGGACGATGGCCCCGATCGTGTTGGACCAGGTGCAGATGCCCAGGAGCGTGAGGCCGACGACGAGGGAGATCCCCCACGGCTGGCCCCATCGATATCGGGCATAGCCCACGCCGACCGTCCCCAGCATGAATCCCAGGAAGACACCCGTGAGCCACTCGCGGGCGATCACCCGCCAGGCCCCGTGACCCTTGATTTCGCCCAGGGCCATGCCGCGGATCACCGTCCCGACGGTCTGGCTTCCGGCGTTGCCGCCGGTCCCGAGCATCAACGGCAGGAAGAAATCCAGCGCGGTGAATCGGATCTTGACCCACTCGAAGTGCCTGACCAGGGGGATGGTGAGCTCCGCGGCCAGGAAGAGCATCAGCAGCCACTTGATCCGGCGGCGGACGACGTCCGGGACGGTGCTCGACCAGTAGGGGGCGGTGTCGGCCTCCGGGTCCGGGGAGACGCCGCCGAATTTGAGGATGTCCTCGGTCTGCTCCTGGCGGAGGATGTCCATCGCGTCGTCGTGGGTGACGATGCCCACCAGCCGATGGCTCGCGTCCACGACCGGGAGCGCGATCAGGTCATACTTGTCGATCTGGCGGGCGACCGATTCCTGGTCCTCGTCCACCCGGCCGTAGATGATGTCCCGCTGCATGATGTCCTCGATCATCGCCGGGCGGCGGGAGAGGATCAGCGTCCGCAGGGAGACGAATCCGATGAGGCGACGATTGTGATCGACGACGTACGAGTAGTAGATCGTTTCCTTGTCCGGCGCCTCCTGCCGGAGCCGTTCGAGGGCGTCGCGGACCGTGATGTGGGCGGGCAGGGTGACGTAGTCCGTGGTCATCACGGCGCCGGCTGTCCCGGGCTCGTAGCTGTTCAGGCGGCGAATGTCCTCGCGCTCCGCCTGGGCCAGGTGGGGGAGGACGCCGTCCACGAAGTCCTCGTCGAGCCGCTTGACCAGGTCCGCCCGCTCGTCGTGGGACATGATGTGGAGCAGGTCGGCCGCATCCCGCAGGGGCATGGACTCGACGATCCGGTGCTGGCTTTCGGTGTCCAGGTAGCTGAGGACTTCGGCCTGATCGCGGGTCGGGAGGATGTGGAAGAGGGCGTCGCCGTCCACCGACTGGAGATCCTCGATCAGCTCGGCGGTGCGGCCCGGGTGCTGGTCCTCGATGAACTCGCGCAACGCCTCGACCTCGCCGCCCCGGATCAGCAGGCGGAGGTCCGGGAGCAGGAGGGCGTTTCGCTGCGGCGGATTTCCAGCCATTCACCGCCCCTGATGTCGAGGTGTGAGGAGGGATCCCGGTGGTATTCCTGGAAGTAGGAGGACGACGACCGCGGGCGAGTGCGAGCGAACGGGCCGGCACGACCGTCCGGCCCTCGTCCTATGATACGCGTCTCGGGCGCAAGATGTTGAACCGAGATCAGCCGAGAATGTCCTTGCCGATGTAGGGCCTGAGGACCTCGGGGACGTCGATCCGGCCGTCGGCACGCTGGTAGTTCTCGAGGACGACGATCAGGGCCCGCGAGAGGGCCAGGGCGGTCCCGTTCAGGGTGTGGACGAAACGCGTCCCCTTCTGTCCGGCCGGCCGGTAGCGGATATTCAGCCGCCGGGACTGGTAATCGGTGCAATCCGAGGTGCTGGTGACCTCGCCGTATTCCCCGTGCTCGCCGCGGCCGGGCATCCAGGCCTCGACGTCGAACTTGCGGTAGGCGGGCCCGCCCAGGTCGCCGGTGCATATGTCGAGGACCCGGTAGGGGATTCCGAGGGCCGTGAAGAGCTCCTCCTCGATCGCGAGCATCTCGTCGTGGATCGCGCCCGAGCCCTCGGGCGTGGTGAAGCCGAACATCTCCACCTTGGTGAACTGATGGACTCGATACAATCCTCGGCTGGCCCGGCCCGCCGCGCCGGCCTCGGTCCGGAAGCAGTGCGAGAGGCCGACCAGCTTGATCGGCAGCGCGGCCTCGTCCAGCAGCTCGTCGGCGAGCATCCCCCCCAGGGTGATCTCGGCGGTGCCGACCAGGCTGAGGTCCGTGTCCTCGACCGAGTAGACCTGGGTCTCGACCCCTCGGGGCGTGAAGCCGATGCCTTCCAGGATGCTGTTCCGCGCCAGGTCGGGGGTGATGATCGGGACGAAGCCCTTGCCGACCAGGGTGCGGATGGCGAACTGCTGGAGGGCCAGGTCCAGGAGCACGGCGTCGTTCTTGAGGAAGTAGAAGCCCGTGCCGCTGACCTTGCCGCCGGTCTCGAAATCGATCAGGTCGAGCGCCTTGCCGAGCTCGACGTGGTCCTTGACCGGGAAGTCGAAGGTCCGCGGCGTGCCGACCTTGCGGATCTCCGCGCTGTCATCCTCGGTTCGGCCGACGGGCGCGTCCGGGTGGGTCAGGTTCGGCACCCGGCGGAGCCGCTGGCGGATCTCGTCGTCCAGGACCCGGAGTTGTTCCTCGCGGTCGCCTGCCTCGCCCTTGAGCCGCTTGCCCTCCTCGATCAGCTCCCCCCGGCGCTCGCGATCCTTCTCCTTGCCGGTCGCCTGGGCCACCTCGTTCTGGCGGCGGCGGATCTCCTCGACGGCCGACTGCAAGGACCGCCTCTCGCCCTCGAGGGCCACGATCCGGTCGATATCGTCGAGGACGTCCTCCGGCACGTTCCGGTTCCGCGAGTTCGTCCGCACCTCGTCGGCGTGAGCGACGACGTATTTCAGGTCCAGCATGGGTCGTTCTACCTTCGTCGGCGAGCCCCCCGCGATTCCGCGGCGGGGCCGATCCTGTTCTCGTCTCGTCCCGTCTTATCCCGCTCTGTGCCCGTGCCCCTGGCCGCGGACGGGGCTGGGAAAAGGGGACACCTTTTCCCTTTGCTAGTTCTCTCCGTTTGCTCGTATCAAGTCCGGTCTTCTTCGTCTTCTCTTCTCGGTGTCTCGGCGTCTCTGTGGTTAGTCCGTCTTTTCGACCGACAGCTCGTGCAGCAGGTGCGCGCCCGCCTTGATGCCACGGTGGAAATCGGCGAGGGAGAACTTCTCATTGGGCCCGTGGAGGTTGTCGTCGTTCTGCCCCCAGCCCAGGAGGAGGGTGTCGACTCCCAGCTCATTCTTGAGGAGCCCGACGACCGGGATGGAGCCCCCCTCGCGGATGAACACCGGCTTCTTGCCGAATCCGGATTCGACCGCCCGGACCGCCGCGCGGAATCCCGGCGTGTCCACGTTGACGAGCACGGCCGGGGCGCCCTGGAGCGAGGTCACCTCGACCGTGACGCCCGGCGGCGTGACCTTGGCGATATGGGCCCGCAGCAGCTCATCGACCGTCCCGGGGTCCTGGCCGGGGACCAGCCGGAAGCTCAGCTTCGCCCCCGCCTTGCAGGGGAGGACGGTCTTGGGCCCGGGGCCGGCGTAGCCGCCCCAGAAGCCGTGGACGTCGCAGGTCGGGCGTGCCCACTTCCGCTCGAGCGTGGTGTATCCCTCCTCGCCGAACAGGGCGGGGGCCGCCAGGTCGGACTGGAAGTCTTCCTCGGAGAACGGCAGCCTGGCGAACTCAGCCCGCTCCCAGTCTTCCAGGGGCTTGACCGAATCGTAGAACCCCGCGACCTGGATCTTGCCGTCGGGCCCTTTCAGGCTCGCCAGTATCGTCGCGAGGGCGTTGAGGGGGTTCTGCACCGCCCCGCCGAAGGTCCCCGAGTGGAGGTCCCGATTGGCCCCCTGGACGCCCAGCTCGAAGTAGGCCAGTCCCTTGAGCCCGTAGGTGATCGCCGGCTGGCCGGGGGCGAACTGGCTCGTGTCGGAGATCACCGCGTAGTCGCAACGGAGCCGCTCGCGGTTCTCGGCGACGAACGTCTCGAGGTTGGCCCCGCCGATCTCCTCCTCGCCCTCGATCAGGAACTTGACGTTCACGGGCAGGCCCCCGGTGGCCTGAAGCCAGGCTTCGGCCGCCTTCAGATGCGTGAACATCTGCCCCTTGTCGTCGGTGGCGCCGCGGGCGTACAGGTTGCCGTTCCGCACGGTGGGCTCGAACGGCGGCGAGAGCCACGGCTCCAGCGGCTCGGCGGGCTGGACGTCGTAGTGCCCGTAGACCAGGACGGTCGGCTTCCCCTTCGCGCCCAGCCATTCGGCGTAGACGATCGGATGCCGTTTGGTCGGGATGATCTCGGCCTTCAGCCCCATCGCCGCGAGGTCGTCGCGGACGAATTCCGCGGCCATCCGCGTGTCGGGGTCGTGGTCCGGCTGCGCGCTGACGCTCGGGATGCGGATCAGGTCCTTGAGCTGGTTCTCGAACCGAGCCCCATGGGACTCGAGATACGCGTCGACCTTCGCCAGCGACATCCGACACCACCTTTCCGGGCGCAAAGCTCGAAAACGGGAGGAATTCCGATTCCATGCCTCCCGATCGATGGGGCCAGTATAGCACGACCCGGCCGTCCGATCGACCACCCCCACCGATCCCCGGGCCGAACCGGTCTACCCCGGGAATTCAGCCGGCCGCCGGGGCTCTCGCCACCCGTCCCGACGAATCCGATGGAGGACATGACGTCGGAGCGGGTGGCCCTCCGGCAGGTTCGGATGGTCGAAATCATCCTCCGCGGAGCGGCCCATCCCGAGCCGCTCCATCACGGCACGCGACCGTGCGTTTCGGAGGGTCGTGAAGGCGACGATCTCGTCGAGCCGGAGCGACTCGAAGCCGAAACGGAGCGATTCCGCCGCGGCCTCCGTGGCGTAGCCGCGGCCCCAGTAGTCGCGCGCCAGCCGCCAGCCGATCTCCACGCACGGCGTGAAGTGGGCCTGGAACCTGGGGCGGGCCAGCCCCACCATCCCCACCAGAGGCGCAACGCCGGGGGCCTCGACGGCCCAGAACCCGAAGCCCTCGGTCGCGAAGTGGAGGCGGATCCGATTGACGAACTGGACGGTCTCCTCGACGCTCAGGGGGCCGGCGAAGTACTCCATCACCGCCGGATCGGCGTTGATCGCCGCGAACGGCTCGAGGTCCTCGTCACGCCAGGGCCGGAGGATCAGGCGGTCGGTGTGGAGGATCGGGTCGGACACGATGGCAGCCCCGGTGATTCGTTGGGGTTCGGATGGAAGCGTGACCGAGTCAGCCGCGCTCGTCCCTCATCCGGGCCGGATGATGATCCGGCCGCCGTCGTCCGGACCCATGACCAGGCCGTACCGCCGGGGCGTGGACCGTGCTCCCGGGGGACGCTCGATGCGGACCTGCGCCAGCATCGTCGCGAGCACGACCTTCATCTCGTAGAGGGCGAACGGCATCCCGAGGCAGACTCGGTTGCCGCCTCCGAAGGGGAACCATTCGTGGGGTCCAAACTTGCGCGTCAGGAAACGGTCCGGCAGGAACCGAGCCGGCTCGGGATAGAGGTCTTCGCGGTGATGGACGAGGTAAGAACAGGGACAAAGGACCACGCCCGGGGGGTACTCCCTCCCGCCCGCCGCAAACGGCCTGACCGTCTTCCGGACGACGAACGGCACGACGGGCCATCGCCTGAGACTCTCCCGGATCGTCGCGTCGAGGACATCGAAGTCGGGCAGCCGTTCGGCCTGCGGGAGGCCGTCGGACGTCGCCCCCCTGACCTCGGCGGTGACGCGATCCTGGATCTCCGGATGGGACGAGATGTCGACGAGCGCCCACGAGAGCCCCAGCGCCGTCGTGTCGTGGCCGGCGATCAGGATGGTGAACAGGGCGTCGCGGACCTCGCGGTCTTCCAGGGCCGAGCCATCCTCGTAGCGAGCCGCGAGGAGGTCGTCGAGCACATTCTCGCCGGCCGCGGGCTTCTCCCCGCGGCGCCTCGCCGCGATGAAGGCGAACAGGTCCTCATCCAGGTCGCGGAGCTGGCGAAAGAGAGGAGCCCAGCGGGAGCCCGTAAGGCGATCGATCGGGATGACGGTCATCATCACCAGGGCATATTTCTGACGCCCTTGCGAGAGCATGCGTTCGATCTTCCGTTGGAAGCCGTCGAGCTCTGGCCCGGCCTCGAGACCGAGCCCCGTCCGAAGGATCACGCGGGCTGTGATGCTCCTCATGACCGGCAGCGAGGGGACCGGCACGCCCCTTGGCCATTGGCGCAGGGCGTTGAGTGTCTCCAGCCGCATGGCCTCAAAGAAGGCGCGCATGCGATCCCCCTTCAAGGGGGGGACGAGTACCCGCCGCTGGCGGGCATGCGGCGCCTCGTCCAGGACCAGCACCGAACTCTGCCCCACGGTGGCCCGGAAGAGGGCATTGGCCTCCCCGGAATGGAGCACCTCCGGGTCGCCGCGGAAGACCTCCCGGACGACCTCCGGGTCGGAGAGCATCACGAACTTTCCATTCCCGGCGATGTCCAGCGTGAACGCGTCGCCGAACTCGCGATGGCCGTCGTCAAGGAGCCCGAGCGGGTCTCCCGCAAACCGGACGAGCTGCCACCAGGCGGGCCGGCGCGGACTGGGCGGCAACCCGGCACTCGTCGACTCCTGGGGACCGCGCTCGCTCGACATCCTCGGGACTCCTGGTCACGTCGCGGTCCGGCCCCGAGTTGCGACGCCTACCGGCGGTTCCCCCGGGGGCCGACGAATCCCTTCTCAACCACGCGTTCAATCCCTGGCCAGATCCTCCGGCTTCACACCCCGCGTGTGTTTATCGAATCCGAAGGGCGTCGGATGGTACTCGCCCACGATCGTGACGTCGGTCCGCGCCGGGATGGCCTCCTCCAGTCCGACGGCCCAGAAGCAGGCGTTGACGACCAGCCGACGGGTCCCCTCGGTGGCAAGGTCCTGCGAGGCCCCCATCGTCGTCGTGAAGACGCGGCCGGACTTGCCGGATTCTCCGGCGTAGAACTTCACCCAGGCGACGGGCATCATCGGGTCGTTCTTCGGACCGGCAACGGGGGGATCCTCGGGCTTCATGCCCGTCAGCACCTGGCCCAGGACGAGTGGCGTGCTGTCGCCCGGGAGCGGGAGCCGGACGCGGTAGACGTCGGTCGGCCCCCAGACGTCGCCGCTCTTGATGCCGCGGAGGATCGGGTGGTTCTCCGCCCCGGGCGCGATCACGCCGCGGGTGCTCTCGTGGCCGTGGTCGCCGTGGTGGGCGATCCAGGTCTCCCCCAGGATCTGGCGGCCGAAGCCCCCGTCCCACGCCTTGCTCTGCCAGGAGAACCGCCCATAGGTTCGGCCTTCCTTCGAATTGAACGCGTGCGTCGCCGTCCGCAGCCCGACGATCGGCTTCCCCGCCGCGACGTAATCGGCGATGGCCTTCATCTGGTCGTCCGGCAGGTCGCGGAATCGCGCGAGGATCACCATCAGGTCGGCAGATCGGAGCGCATCGAGCCCTGGGATGTTGTCCGTCCGCGTGGGCGTGATCGTCCCGTCCTCTCCGATTGCGAACAGGACGGTGCAGTCGAATCCGTGCCGCCTGGCGAGGATCTTCGCGAGCTGCGGCAAGCCTTCCTCGGAACGGTATTCCTCGTCGCCGCTGACGAGCACGATCCGCTTGCCATGCCCGGGTCCATCTCCCCCCTTGAGCGTCAGCCAGGGATCGGAGGCCTGCGCCGGGCAGGCGAACAGGAGCGGGGCGGCCAGGGCAAGGGCTCGGACGAGTCGTCTCGGGAAGGGTCGTGGGTTGGGCGATCGCGTCGACATCGGCCTCGACTCCGTCGATCAGGGCAGGGCGGGTTCGCGTGGGAGGGACGTTCGATCACGATCTTAGCGGCCCCGATCGGGCGGCGAAAGGAGTCCGGCCGGTTCGTTGACGACGCCCCGGCCGGGGTGCATCATGAAGTCCGTTCCGATATCGCGGCGGCGATCCAGGGTCGAGGTCGAGGCGAATCGAGGGCCGATCATGGCAGAGACGAACGGCAAGCCGGTCGCCCTGGTGACGGGCGGGGCGCAGGGGATCGGCGCGGGGATCGCGGGGGCACTCGGGGCGGCGGGATACGCGGTGGTCGTCGCGGACATCCTCCAGGAGGAGGCCGGCGAGACGGCCTGCAGGCTCGCCGGGCAGGGCGTCGAGGCGGCCGGCGTGCGGCTCGACGTCACCTCGGCGGAGGAGTGGTCGCGCGTCATTGCGGAGGTCGAGGCTCGCTGGGGCGGGCTCGACGTCCTGGTGAACAACGCCGGCATCAGCCCGCGGGGCACCATCGAGAGCACCGACGAGGCGCTCTGGGACCAGACCCTGGCGATCAACCTCAAAGGGCCGTGGCTGGGCATCAAGGCCGCGCTGCCGCTGCTCCGCAAGCGGAAGGGGACGATCATCAACATCGGATCCACGCGGTCGACCCGCCCGATGCCGGGGCTCTTCCCGTACGTCATCAGCAAGGCCGGCCTGTATGGCCTGACCCGGCAGGTCGCCAACGAGTGCCTGCCCGAAGGGATCACCTGCAACATGGTCGCCCCGGGCTGGGTGGACACCCCCAACGAGCGGAAGATCCAGGCCCGCCACGGCCGGCCCGATTTCCCCGCGGGGATCCGCAACCTGACCACTCCGGAGGACGTCGGCGCGGCGGTGGTCTTCCTGGCCTCGAAGCACGGCCGCAAGGTCCACGGCGACATCCTCTACGTCGACTCAGGCCTGCACGTGGCCGACGACGCCGGCATGGTCCATCTCCCCGACCGGGTGAAGCCGCCGTTCGAGCAGCGGATCGACGAGTCGTGAACGTCCCTCGGGGGCCTCAGTACTTGGCGAGACCTTCCCCCGCGGCCGAGGGGTTGGTCTTCTTGACGGCGTCCGCGGCCCCGCCCAGCATGAACATCAGCTCGCTGCCCAGGGCGATGAACCGGAAGCCCTGCTCCGCCCGCCGGAGGGCGTCCTCGGGGGAGAAGGTGTGCAGGCCGCAGGGGACCTTCTGGCGGTTGGCGGCCGCGAGGATCCGGTCGAGCGTCGCCTCGAATTCCTCCTTGGTCGGGAAGGTGCCGTCGGGGGCGCGCATCGACCAGGTGAGATCGTTGGGGCCGACGAATATGGCGTCGATGCCGGGGACCGAGTAGATCTCGTCGGCGATCTCGACCGCCCGGATGTGCTCGGTCTGGATCACCACCAGGATCTCGTCGTCGGCGTGGCGATAATACTCGTCCGCGGTCGCGCCGTAGTTGATCGCGTGGAAGCCGCCGCCGACCGAGCGATTCCCGCGCGGGGCGTACTTGGTGGCGGCGACGATCGCGCGGGCCTCGTCGGCGTCCATGACCATGGGGGCGACGATGCCCATGGCTCCGCTGTCGAGGACCATCTTGATCCATTCGTGCTTACCGGCCGGGATCCTCGCCAGCGGGACGCAGCCGGCGTCGGCGATCGCGCCGAACATCGTGGCCGCGGTCTGGATGTCGGTCGGCGAGTGCTCGAGGTCCACCGTGAGCCACGGGAATCCGGTCCTTGCCATGAACCGCGCCGCGCCGACGTTTCCGAGGGAGAGCCAGGTGCCGATCTGCGGCTTGCCGGCCTTGAGCGCCCGAATGACGGGGTTGGTCTTCATGATGGCTCCATGGGGGGGATCCCGTTGGGGATCAAACGGTGGGCAGCGTCCAGCCCTCGCGATAGGGCCGGCTGAGCATCCGCGAGGCCTCGTCATCGCCGATGATCTGCTCGGTCCGCGGGTCCCACTTCAGGCTCTTGCGACCCAGCCGCATCGCGATGTTGCCGAGGTGGCAGATCGTGATCGACCGATGCGCCACCTCGACGGGCGCGGCGGTCGGCCCGCGCGAGATCACGCAGTCGATGAAATTGCGGAAGTGGTCGTCGCTCCGGTAGAGGTGGATCTCGTCCGGGCCGATCTTCGAGGCGAGGATCGACTCCGGCTCCGCCGTGTGCTTGCCGCGATTCGCGTAGACCTTCCCCTTCGTCCCCTCGAAGGTCACGCCCATGGTGTTGCGATTGGAGACGATCATCCGGACGCCGTTCTCGTAGACGGCCTCGAACGAGAACTCGGTCGCGGTGTTCCAGAGGGGGTCGGCGGCGAACTCGGCGTGGGCGTTGCGGATCTCGATCGGGCCGGTCAGCTCGGTCCCCATGCCCCACTGGGCGCAGTCGGGGTGATGGCCGCCCCAGTCCGTGACCTGGCCGCCGGAATAGTCGTAGATCCACCGGAAATTGACGTGGCAGCGTGCCGGGGCGTAGGGGGCCTGTGGCGCGGGGCCGAGCCAGCGATCGTACTCGAAGCCGGCCGGGACCGGCTCGACCTGCTTGCGATCGCCGGTCTTGCCGAAATCCGGCCGTCCGCCCGGCAGCCCCACGCGAACGACCTTGAGGTCGCCGATCCGGCCGTTCCGGACGAGCTCGCAGGCCTGGCGGAAATGCGGGTCCGAGCGCTGCTGGCTGCCGGTCTGGAAGACGACGCGATGCTTGTTGACGGCGTAGCTCATGGCCCGTCCCTCGGCGATCGTGAGCGCGAGGGGCTTCTGGCAGTAGATGTCCTTGCGGGCCAGGCACGCCTCCAGGACGGGGATGGCGTGCCAGTGGTCGGGCGTGGCGATCTCGACCGCGTCGATGTCCTTCCGGCCCAGCACCTCGCGGAAGTCCACGTACGCGTCGCAGCCGCGATAGTCACCGGAGGGCCTGTTCGCGGCATAGTGCTTCTCGACGAGCCGCTTCGCCGGCTCCCGCCCGCCGACCTTGCCGTCCCAGTAGCCCGGGCTCTCTCGGTTCACGTCGCAGACGGCGACGATCTGGACGCGATCGTCCTTGAGGAACGACTGGATGTCGTTCATCCCTTGGTTGCCGGTCCCGATCACGCCCACCGTGACCCGGTTGCTCGGCGCGACGCGGCCGCCTCGACCCAGGGCGGAGGCGGGCACGATCGCGGGGAAGCCGGCGACCGCGGCGAGTCGGAGGAAGTCGCGGCGGCTGCCCCTCTGGGCGTTCGCACTGATCGCTCTCATCGGAGCCCTTTCCCCTCGATAATATCCGACCGGCGGAAGTTCGATGGCTGCCGGGCGATCCTATCACACCGGCGGACGCTTCCCAACGGAGGTGTCCCCTCACGAAGTCTTCCCCGACATTCACGGCGGCTTCATCCGATCGCAACAGGATGAGGGTGGAATCGACATGCTCGCTCCCCGCTCGATCGGCACTCGGCTGGCGTCCGCCGGGCCCGGATCGCAGAATCGATGGACGAGAACGGCCGGTCGGCTCGCGGACCCGACCGGGCGGAGAGATTCCCGCGAGCATCGAGCCTCGTCCATGCGTGTCACCCTGGTCACCGAGACCTACTTCCCCCAGGTCAACGGCGTCTCCCGGACGCTCGGCGAGCTGGTGCGTTATCTGGTGGAATGCGGTGACCAGGTCCAGCTCGTGCGCCCGGACTACGGCCGTGAGGAGATATCCGCGGCGGAGATTGGAGGCGACCCCGGTTCTCTGGAGGTCCATCGCGTCCGATCGATTCGCCTGCCGTTCTACCGCGAGCTGTATCTGCCCCTGCCCCCGTTCGGCGGGCTCTGCCGGGCGATCGATGGATTTCGCCCGGATCTCCTCCACGTCGCCACCGAGGCGACGCTGGGACTCACGGCCCTTCGGCACGCCCGGCGCCGGGGCTTGCCGGTCGTCTCGAGCTTCCACACCAACTTCGATCAGTACAGCCGTCACTATCGAGTCGGATGGTCGAAGGGCATCGTCTGGCGATACCTTCGCTGGTTCCACAACGCCACGAGCGAGACCTACGTGCCGTCTCGGACGACGATATCCGAGCTGGAATCGCGTGGCTTCGAGCGGCTGGTCCTCTGGCCCCGAGGCGTTGACGGCACGCTCTTCCGTCCCGACCGGCCGGGCCGAGATGCCGTCCGCTCCGCACTCGGCTTCGCGCCCGATGATCTCGTCCTCAGCTACGTGAGCCGAATTGCGGCCGAGAAGAACGTCGATTACCTGGCCGATGCCCTGGAGCTGATCGCCAGCCGCGTCCCCAGCTTAAAGATCCTGCTCGTCGGCGACGGACCGGCACGGGTCGAGCTCGAGCGGCGACTGGGCTCGATCGCGCGGTTCGCCGGCTATCGGACCGGCGAGGACCTGGCGGACCATTACGCGGCGGGGGACCTCTTCGCGTTCACCAGCCTCACCGAGACGTTCGGCAACGTCGTCCTCGAAGCCATGGCCAGCGGCATGCCCGTCGTGGCCCTTCGTGCCGGGGGCGTGGGCGACACGATCCGCGACGGCGAGACCGGGCTCCTCGTCGATCCCGCCGAGACGCCCGCACAATTCGCCGACGCCGTCCTGTCCCTGGTCCGCGACCCCGAGCGGCGGGCCGACATGGCACAGGCGGCCCGGGCGTTCGCCCTCAGCCAGTCCTGGGGCGCGATCATGGGAGGGCTTCGGGACCGGTACGAGGCCCTCGTCGGAACCTCGGCGGGCAGGCTCGCCATGGCGGCGGCCCGGTAAGCCTCCACACTGAATCTCTCGTCAAGATGACCGAATGGCCGAATTCGTTCCAGCCGACGCGGCGTCTCATTCCGGAGCGGCACCCTTCCGGGCGGACAGGGAGCCCGCGGACTCGAACGCGTCTCGATGCTCGCGGTCGACCCACAGGCCCATCCCGTTCATCCCCGGGACCAGCGACGAGGGGCGATAGTACTCGCGGAGGAACGCTCGGAGTGCGGGGAAGGGGGGATAGCCGACGAAGATCAGGCCCGGCTGGTGGGCGCGGAGGCTGGTCATGATTTCCTCGATCCGGGGTCGGATCAGGGGATGGTCCCGCTCCGCCTGGTCGCGGAGGAGGTTGTCGACGAAGAAGTACCGGGTCACGCCGTCGAGCTTGCCGTAGAAATGGAGTGGCGCCTGATACCCCCAGACGTATAGCCTCGGATCGGGCCAGACCGTTCGGCGCCGATCCAGCTCCTTCCCCCAGTGCCGGAGCGTCACCCACTGGCCGCCCCCTTTGTAGCGGACGGTCAGCTCCTGGGGCGGAACCAGCAAGTAGCATCGGACCTGCATCCAGGCGACGGCGAGGACCGCCGCGGCGAGGCAGATCGACGCGATCAGCGAGGCGGCGACCAGGCCGCCCCCCGGTCGCGGCGTGCCGGGCTCGTGACTCCATCTTCGCGCGAGCGGACGGGCCGCGCCCGTGATCCCGATGGCCGTTGTCAGGGCGATTCCCGGGGTGACCAGCAGGTAATAGTGCTGCCAGTAGAGTCCCGGCAGGATCACCTGCAAGGCCGAGGCGACCGTCCAGGCGGCGACGAGCCGCAGGGGAGGCGCCACGCGGCGGCCCGGGAGCAGATAGGCGATGAGGCAGGCGGTCGCGAGCCAGATCGGCCACGAGCCGGTCCCCCACCAGACCAGGTAGTTCGTACTGCCGAACGGCCAGGGGAGCTTGCCGTCCGGCGCGGCGTTCCCCGTCAGCCAGCGGACCAGGGCCGGCGGGGCATTCGGCTCCGGGAGGGTGTCGGTCGCGAGCGCCGGGCCATAGCGGAAGATCTCGTCGATCGCCGACGAGCCGGCGCCCTGGGCCCAGAGCACACCGGCCGAGAGGAGGATCGGCGCGGCGACGCCCGCGGCGAAGGCCAGTCCGTCGAGGAGCCGCGACGCATACGATCGCCCCGGCGCGGACTCTCCGCTCGGCTTCAGGAGGCAGAACCCGCCGAAGACAACGGCCGGGACGATCGCCACCTGCTTCACCAGCGCCGAGGCCCCCACGCAGGCCCCGGCCGCCAGGATCGGCCCGCGCCGACCGCTCGACCAGCCCAGCAGGAACAGGGCGAGCGCCGCGACCGAGAAGAAGTTCATGAAATGTTCCATGTTCGATCCGTTGCCGTAGAGGTACGGATCGGTGCCGACGATCGCGAAGATCGCGGCGGCGAGGCAGCCGCAGGCCGGGCCGGACAGGCGCAGGCCCAGCCACCACAGGACTGCGATCGTGCCCAGCACGAACGGGATGGCCATGAGCCGGATGGACAGCTCGTGGTATCCGCCCAGGACGACGGCCAGCTCGTAGATCCAGTAGCCGAGCGGGGGCTTGTGCTCGGCGAGGTCGCGATAGAGGACGTCGCCCAGGGCCATTCGATGCCCCATGTAGGCATAGGCCGTCTCGTCGCAATCGAGCGGCTCGGAGGGCCCCGTCGCCGTCGGCCAGAGCATCCGTGCCGACGGCAAGAGCGGGGCGAAGGTGTGTGCCCGATACCAGACATCGAGGGCGAGGATCGCCAGCAGCACCACGATCGGCCAGCGCTTCAAGGATCGGCCCTCGAACTCGACTCGCATCCCGGACTTCTTCCCGGCTGATAGCTTATCATGGTGGCCACGATACGCGACACGCTGGAGGGTTGAGGGCCGAGTCCGTGGACGAATCGATCGCGACGAATGCGACCAGGGGCCTCGCGAGGCGCTCCTGGCTGATCGGGCTGCTCTACTGGATCACGCTCCTGCCGTTGACGTCCCCGCCGAGGCACAGCGGGAACGTCTGGTCGCGGTACATGACGATCGAGTCCCTGGTGGAGCGCGGGACGCTCGCCATCGAGCGGTCTCCGCTCCTGGCGATCAGCGGTTCGCCCGATCAGGTCCGCATCGGCCCCCACATCTATTCGGACAAGCCGCCCATGCTCTCGGCGATCGCGGCGGGCCTGTACGCTCCGCTCCACTGGGGCATGGGCTGGAAGATGAGCCGGCCCGGGGACTTCCAGGCCGTGAACGCCGCGTTGGTGTGGGGAATCGTCGGCCTCTGCTCCGGGCTCGCGCTCGTCGGGCTGCGGCGACTGATCGCCCTCGCGCCGATCAACCCCATCGTTGCGGATCTCCTCACGCTGGGCTTCGGATACAGCTCGCTCCTCCTCGTCTACGGGGTGACGTTCAACAACCACAGCGTCGCCGCGGGGTTGCTGACGCTCGCCCTGGCGATCGTGGCGACCGGGAACGGAGTGGGCCGTTCCGGGTGGGGGCACTTCGCGACCGGCCTCCTGACCGGCCTGGCGGCGACCATCGACCTTCCGGCCGGCGGGTTCTTCACGGCGGCGCTGACGGTCTGGCTGGCGGTCCGTCGCCGCGGGATTCCGGTCGCCTATCTTGCCGGTTGCGTGGGGCCGCTGCTCGCCGCGGCATGGCTCCAGTATCGGATCGCGGGCTCGCCGCTCCCGGTGGAGATGAACCCCCGGCTTTTCGACTACGAGGGCTCTTACTGGACCACGGGGCCGGGCCGTTGGGTGGAACGCGGCCCGCGTTGGCGGTTCGGCCTCGAGTTCCTCTTCGGCCCCCAGGGCTGGCTGACCGTGACGCCCGCCCTGATCCTGGGAGCGATGGGGGCCGCCTGGATCGCCGCCCGTCGGGGCGATGCGCTCCGCCCGCTGGCGATCATCGTCCTGACCTCGATCCTGGTCCTCGTCGGCTACTACACCTGGGGCGTCCGCCGGACGGACTTCGCCGGCCTCTCGTACGGGACCCGACACCTGCTGGCGATCTCCCCGGCCACCTTCGCGTTCGCCGTCATCCTGATCGGACGATGGAAACGGAAGGTGGCCTGTTCCGTCATGGCCGGGCTGATCGCCGTGGGGGCGGTCTACGCGATCGCGGGCATGAAGGACCCGTGGTCGCGGATCGAGCGGCGGGACGACTCCGGCCTGCGGTTCGTCAAGAAGCTGACGGCCTATCCCTGGAGCAGCTACGCGAGGTAACTTCCGATCCCTCAATCCGGCAGGCGGAACGCCACGAACGCATCGCCCGCGCGGGTGCGGAGCTTGCCGGCGCCGCCGGCGGCGATGACGAGGTACTGGCGGCCGTCGACCTGATACGTGCACGGCGTGGCGTAGCCTCCGGCGGGGAGCGGGTGCTCCCAGAGGAGTTTCCCGCTCGCCTTGTCGAAGGCGTGGATCTTCTCGTCCTTGGTCCCGGCGATGAACACCAGGCCCCCCGCGGTGACGATCGTCCCGCCGAAGGTCTCCGTCCCGGTCTGCGCGATGCCCCGGGCCTTGAGCTCGGCGTACTCGCCGAGAGGGACCTGCCAGGCGATCTCGCCCGCATTGAGGTCGATCGCCGAGAGGACGCCCCAGGGGGGCTTGATCGCGGGATAGCCTTCCTGGTCGAGGAACTGAAGGTAGCCCTTGTGCCGGTACGGGCCGATCTTCGCCCGCTCGTCCGGCTTCGAATCGCTCAGGGTGAGGACGTTCGGGACGTTGTTCGAGTTGACGTAGAGCCGGCCGGTCGTCGGATCGAACGAGGCCCCGGACCAGTTGGCGCCGCCGTGGAAGCCGGGAATCACCACGCTGCCCCGCGCGCTCGGCGGCTCGAACGCGGTGCCGTGGCGGTAGGTCTTCAGTCGCTCGAGCACGAACGAGCGGTTCGCCGGGCCGATGTCGGTGACGTTCGATTCATCGAACGACTGGACCGAGAACGGCGGCGGCTTCACCGGGATCGGCTGCGTCGCCGCGGCCTTCTCGCCGGGGACGTCGGAGGCGGGCACCGGCACGTCCTTCACCTCGAACAGGGGCTTGCCGGTGTCCCGGTCGAAGAGGAAGACGAAGCCCGTCTTCGTCACCTGGGCGACGGCATCAAGCGCCTTGCCACCGTGCCTGACCGTGACCAGGTTGGGATAGGTCGGCAGGTCGTGGTCCCAGAGGTCATGCCGGAGGGTCTGGAAGTGCCAGAGTCGCCGGCCTGTGCGGGCATCGATGGCCAGCGTGCAGTTGGCGAAGAGGTTGTCGCCGTGGCGGTCGCCGCCGTAGAAGTCGAACGCCGCGGAGCCGGTCCCGGCGAAGACCATTCCGCGATCGACGTCCACGCTCAGGCCGCCCCAGGCATTCGCCCCGCCGCGGTCCTTCCAGGAGTCCGCCGCCCAGGTCTCGGCGCCGAACTCGCCCGGACGCGGCACCGTGCGGAAGGCCCAGAGCTGGGCGCCGGTCCGGACGTCGAAGGCGCGGATGTCCCCCGGGGCCGCCAGGCCCGGGCCCTCGTCGTTGGACACGCCGACGATGATCGTGTCCTTCCACAGGGCCGGGGCGGAGGTCGGCCCGTAGTTCATCGCGGCATACTTCGGATCGAGCTCCTTGTGAAGGTCGCGGATGCCCCCATCGCCGAACCTGGGATCGAGTTTGCCGTCCCTTGCATTGAGGGAGTAAATCCGGCCGTCCCCGGCGCCGTGGATGATCCGCCGCTCGCCGTCCGGCTTGCCGTCGGACCAGTACGCACAGCCGCGATTCACGCCCCCGGACGCCGGGGTGCGGCCGCTCGGATGATCCTTGAGCGGGTCGAACTGCCAGAGCTCCTTGCCGGTCGCGGCGTCGAGCGCCACGACCCGGAGATAGCCCGTGGTCAGGTACATCACCCCGTCGACGACGATCGGGGTGCATTCGATCGTCTTGCCCGTGCGTCCCTGGAGCTCTCCGGTGTGATACGTCCAGGCGGGCTTCAGTCGAGCGACGTTCTCGCGGTTGATCCCGTCGAGCGTCGAGTACCGCATGCTACCCGGATCATTGCCGACCCGGGGCCAGTCCACGTTCCGGGCGGTCTGGGCCGCCGCGCGGCCGGCCATTACGAGGAGACACAGCGAGAGGAACCGAGCGGCACGCATCGAGTGAGCCCCCTGGACCTGCGACATCGCGGGAACGGAACGGAATCGAACGCCTCACGACCGGCGGGTCCAGACGGCCACGACCGACTTCCCCAGCCTTCGTCCCAGCAACGGATCGAGCCACCTGGAAACGGGAACGAACGCGCGGTCCCAGAGCCGGATCTGCGACGCGGTCGGCATGCCGCTCCTCAGCAGGATTCGATTGCCGAGGGACAGGAGCATGCCGGCCGAGTCCATGTACGTCATCGAGTCCGAGTCCAGGCCGGTCGGCGCGATCGCGCGGAACATCCGCCGATTGTACCGGCGGTGATGGCCGATCGCGCGATCGAACGGAGAATAGAGGAAGTTATGCGCGGGGCAGAGGACGATCAGGTGCCCTCCCGCGCGGAGATGGCCCGCGGCCCGGACCAGCTCGTCGCGGTCGTCCTCGATGTGCTCCAGGACGTCGATGTAGAGGATCGCGTCGAAAGCTCGCCCGGCGGGCAGGTCCTCGAGGGTCCCCGCGATCACCTCGGGGCGGATGGCGAAGCCCCCGGCGGCGGCCCTGGTGGCGAGCTCCAGGGCCAGCTTCGGGTCGGGCTCCAGGCACGTCCAGCTCGCCTGCGACCCGTCGCAATAGACGGCCGTCGTGCCGCCGATCCCCGCGCCGACCTCGAGGACATCGCCCTTGATGTATCGGCCCAGGCGCTCCCGGCAGTAGTCCTTCCAGCGGACCGCCGCCGCGAACAGCTCGAGCTCCTTGCCCGGATAGACCTGATCACTCATGATGCGGATCGATCCGATCGATCCCCGCGACGTAATGGACGTGGTCACGCGCCGGGATGACGCTCGACCCCTCGCGGCCCCCGAGGGCGACGAAGACGAAGACCATCATCAGCAGGAAGAGCTGGGCGAGCAGGACGACCAGCAGGCCCGCGGCCGTGGTCGCCCAGCCGGGGATCGCCAGCGAGGTCGTCAGCCGGATCGCCACCGTGGCCCCGAGCGCGGCGAGCGCAAGCCCGGTCAGCACGCTGACGGCGATCAGCAGCCTGACCCCGATCCGATCTCCGAAGACCGACATAGCGCTCAGCCCGTGGGTCACCAGTGCGACCACGTCCATCCGCGACTGGCCGGCCAGCCGGCGGGCCCTCGGCGTCGGCAGCATGTCATGCGGGAGCCGGGCCTTCACGACCGAGGCCGCGTAGTGATTCCAGAGGTCCGATGAGACGACCAGCCGGTCCAGGACCGTCGCCGGGATCACGCTGAAATTCCCGACCCGGACGGGGATCCCCGTCAGCACCCGGTGGAGGAGCCGATAGGCGAAGTAACCGACCCGAAACGTCGCGCTCTCCGATCGCTTCACCCGCTCGGCGAAGACGATCTTCCGGCCGCCGCCGCCCTCGCAGCGATCCAGGAGCCGGGAGACGTCGTCCGGCGAGTCCTCGCCGTCGCCGTCCATGAGGACGACCGTCCGGCACGGACAGCACGCCTGGACGTGGCAGAGCCCGACCGCGATCGCACGTTGATGCCCGAGGTTGAGCCGGAGTCGGAGGACGTCCACCCGGGCGATCCGTTCCAGCCGCGGGACGTCGAGCGTCATCGGCGGGGGCTCGGTCGAGCCGTCGTCGACGGCGACCACGCGGCAGGAATCGCCGCCCGCCGGGCGGGCTCTCAGGGCGGAGTCCAGACGCTCGATGAGGATGCGGAACGAGGCCCAGTCGTTGTAGATCGGGATCAGCACGACGACGTCGCCCCCCCCGGACGCCGCGCTCATTTCGGGGCCGGCCGGAGCATCGCCTCGCGGCGGGCGCGGAACTCGCTGCCCGGCTTCCATTCGGGGAAGACGTCCCCCTGGGCCACCCGGTAGCCGATCTCGAGGACGACCCCCAGGTCCTCGGCCGCGCCGGCGAGGTTCCAGTCGGGTTTGATTTCGTCGCTGACCTTGTGATAGTCCTTCTCGGTGTACTCGTCCGCCTTCTTCTTGCCGTAGTCGTCCGGCTTGCCGGGGAACGTCTTGCCGGCCTTGGGATCGAGCGCCGGGACCCCTTGCTTGGCGAACTCGAAGTGGTCGGAGCGGTAGTAGTAGCCCTTCTCCGGCTCCGCGTCGGGTCCAACGGTCCGGCCGTGCTCCCTGGCGACGTCGACCAGGAGGTCGTCGAGCGTGGACTGGCCCATGCCGATGCTGATCAGGTCGCTCGTCTTGCCCCAGAGATTGATCACGTCGAGGTTGATGTCGGCGAGGGTCTTCGTGAGCGGGTAGAGCGGATTCGTCGCGTAGTACTTGGAGCCGAGCAGGCCCTTCTCCTCCGCGGTCACGAAGAGGAAGAGGAGCGACCGCTTCGGTGCCGGGGTCAGCTTCGTCGCCGCCCGGGCGAGCTCGAGGACGGCGGCCGAGCCCGACGCGTTATCGGCCGCACCGTTGTAGATCTGGTCCCCCTTCAGCTCGGGGTCGCGGCCCAGGTGGTCCCAGTGGGCCGTGAAGATGACGTACTCATCCTTGAGCGCCGGGTCGGACCCCTCCAGGCGGGCGATGACGTTGTGCGACTGGACGAGTCGGGAACGGGCCTCGATGGCAATGTTCGCCTTGGCGCCGAGCTCGACCGGACGAAAGTCGCGGGAGAGGGCCTTCGCCTTCAGGTCCGCGTAGTCCTTGCCGGTCGCCTTGCAGAGGGCCTGGGCCGTCGCGAGGTCGATCCACCCCTTCACGTCGACCTTTGGCGTCTGGCCGGCCTTCGGGTCGACGATGTCGAAATTCTCGCGACTCCAGCTCCCCTGGACGACCGAGAAGGGATATCCGGCCGGCCCCGTCTCGTGCACCAGCAGGACGGCGGCGGCACCCTTGGCGGCGGCGATCTCATACTTGTAGGTCCAGCGCCCGTAGTATGTCATCGCCCGGCCCTTGAACATCGCCGGGTCGAGCTGGGCCGGGTCCTTCGGGTCCGGGATCGGCGGGTCGCCGACCAGCATGATCAGCGTCTTGCCCTTCGCGTCCAGGCCCTTGAAGTCGTCCCAGCCGTACTCGGGCGCCTCGACGCCGTAGCCGACGAAGACCACGTCCGAGCCGTCGAGCCTCGGCTGCTCGCCCGGCTTGCCGGGGACGGCCACCAGGTTCCTCGGGAACTCGAGCGCGATCGACGTGTCGCCGATCCGGAACGACCCGGAGACCCTGGTCGCCTGGAAGCCGATCAGCGGCACGTTCTGGAGGAAGCTGCCGTCCGGGTTCCCGGGTTTCAGCCCCATCGCCCGAAGCTGGCCGGTGAGATACTCGACCGTCTTCTCTTCGCCCGGAGTGCCCGGCCCGCGGCCCTCGAACGCGTCGTCGCTGAGGACCTTGATGTGCTCCAGGATCCGCTCCGGCCGGATCGAATCGGCCGCGGTGTGGATCGGCGTGTCCTCGCGAACCGCCCCCCCCAGGAAGAGCATGGGCACGGCGATCAGCGGGGCGAACGAGCGGCGACGATCGGGCATGGTCTTCCTCCGGGGAACGATCTCACCTCGGAACGGCGAACCATGATAAATCGGGCCGGACCGGTCCGCGAGGGGATGGCGGGCGAGCGGTGGTCACGATCGCCCGACCCGGCCCGCGCGTTCGGGGCCGGGTCGACCGTGACCGAATCGAGGTCGTCGATCAGACGGCGGCCTTCTTCTTGGAGGGCTTCTCGCGGGAGGCGCGCCAGTCGGTGTAGAGCGACTTCAGCTCGTCGACCGTGACGCCGCCATGGTCCTCGCCGGAGTTCCACTTCGTCATCAGGTCCTTGTGGCGATCCCGGAGCGGGCCGCGGGGGAGGAACTTGCCGTGGAACTTCTTGATGTACTTCATGCGGGGATCGGCCGGGGGCCGCGGAGCCTCCGGGGCCTTCTCGACCTTGGCCTCGGCGGCCTCGGCCCCGTCCTTGGCCTTCTTCTCCTTGTCCTTCTCCTTGGGCTTGGCGTCGGCCTTCTTGGCGTCGCCCTTGGGCGCGCCGCCGCCGGCCTTGGCCTTGTCCTTATCCTTCGGCTTGTCTTTGCCCTTGTCGGCGTCTTTGCTGGACATCGAAACGAATCCTGACCTTGGCGGTGCGTAAAATGGGGCCGCGTTGCTGCGGGAAGAGGCGCGCAAAGCACGGGCCAATCCCGTCAAACTGCATGTATGCAGCGGAAGGGAGGCCCGAGACGATCTGAAGAGTCTACTCGAAGCCCCCAAGACCTAGCAAGCGAGCCACTCCAGTTGCCTGATCTCTCGACCCACGCCCCCCTCCGTTCGGCCCTGGAAAGAATGCCCCGGACTTTGGGTTCGATCGTCACTCGGTCGATTCTTGATGCGAGTCGTTAGTCTTTTGCTTATGGTCGATTACGTCGAATCCGCGGGGTGGATAGCTCTCGGACTTGCGCCGAGATCCATGGCCAGGCAAGGTCGCTCCAACGGCCCTGGATCGGACCAGAGGGCCAGCCGGAGTTCCCGTCGGATCTGCCCGCGTGCGATCATCCAGGAGATGATCGCACAAAGCCGCGGGACCAAAGGGCATGGGCACTGGCTCCGATTCTTCGAGGTGCCTGTCGCCCATTCCCGGGCGATGGAACACCATCAGCCGACGCTTTCGGGACAGTCTGCGACACGACTTCCCGTGACGGATTTCAGGAGTCCACGAGTTTCCGGCTTCGGAATCGCGGCGACCTTACCCCCGGCAAAATGGGTTCGTTTGTCGCGTTAGTGATCGCCGATGTGTTCGTAACAAGTTGGCGGAAGGTTCCTTGTGGTGATCCTGTTTTGGCTTTGCCATCCGATTTTGGCTCCCTTCTCGCCGGCCCGCGTCCTCCGCGCGGGCCGGCACCGGTCCTTCTTCGACTGCCACCGAATTGGCAAAGATCATCCGAAGGGTTCCCTCTCGCCCTGCGCGCAGGAATCCCTCCCTACTCAATACAGTCCCGGCGAACCCGACCCGAGTTTCACCAAAATGGAGAAAATCGGCGGCCGTGCCCCTACAATCGCGCGGTGGTAGTCGGTACACCCGGACGGGCTCCTCCCCCATGCGACCTCTCTTCTCCTCGATGCATGGCCACCTCGACCCGTCTAGCGGCGCGGCGATCGCCACGCGGGAGCTGCTGGAGTTGCCCTCCAGCCGCGGGTCCGAACGCCGGGTGTTCATGGCCGGGGTGCTCGATGACGAGGAGGGGACGTCCCTGGACCAGGCCCTCGGCACGCAGGGACTGCCGGCGCCTCGGTTCGCGGCGGATCTGAGCGAGAGTCACGCGACGGATGGTATGGACGTGGAGGCGGGGCGCGTCAGGTGCACGATCCTGGCCACCCGATCGGGCCAGAACGTGAAAGGTAACGCCGCGGGACGCGAAAGGCGTGTAACCGCTTCGCGTGCTGATTCGGTCATTGGTTGTCCGGGATAAGCGTCAGCCTTCGCTTATGTTTGAGGCGGACGATCGAGAAATCGCGGCGGTCGGTGGTGAAGACGGTGCGGACGCCCTCTCGCTCGGCGAGGTGGACCAGGGCGGCATCGGCTAGCTGCAAGCCTGCATCTTGGTAGCGGCGCATGATTTCGGCGACGGCGACCAGATCGTCGGCGTCGAGTGACAGCAGGGCAAACAATCCCTTCTTGAAGCCGTCGATCATCTGGTGCAAGCTTGCAGGCCGCGTGCGCAGCAGCCATGCGGCTTCGACGACGACCGGCCAGCATGTCGGCAGCGGCGCGGGTAGGGAAGCCAGGGCGGAGACGCACCGTTCGTGGTAGGCATCGTCTTTTGAGAAGATGGCGACCATGGGGCCGGTATCGAGCAGAACGCAATCAGTCACGCCCGAAGCCTTCCATATGGGCGGGATTGGTGCTGAGGTCGGGAGGCAGCCCCTTGGCCGATCCGATGACGCCGAGGCGCTCGGCCAGGTCGTAGGCGGATTCGGGTGGCTTGCGCCGCTTCAAGTGCTCGCGCAGGGCGTCCCGGACGAGGTCGGAGGGGCGAATGCCTTCGGCTCTGGCCTGCGCTTCGAGCTGTTCCTTGAGGGCAGGGTCGACCCGAAAGGTGATGCGGTCCATGAGAAGGGCTCCTTGCCAGCTTACTGTCAGACAATATAGCTCCAATGTCCGACGAACGCAACGCACTTGATAGTGTGCGTGATGGTTGCGTATCCGATATCGCACATTATCGGATGACGTAGCTGAATAGAGGTCAAGTGCCGATTGTTTCGCTCGCCGGTAAATGGCGCGGTCAATTGCGATCTATTTGGCACGACGCTTCAGGGTTGCAGTGGACCTCATCACCGCAAGTCTCAGGAGCGGAGGCCATCCGACGATGGGTTGGCCATCCGAAATCAATCGGCCTGGACCCGCCGGGCTTCCCTGCCCGATTCGGCACGGCCCAACGACCCAAGCTGCCACCCTCTTGAATTCTATGACAGTTGTCGTAGAATCGCGCGGCTTCGTCGCACCGCCAGTCTCGGGGGCGATTCGCCCTGGGCGGCGACAGACAAGACCGGGAGAGTCGCATGATGGCGCGTCATATCCTCGCGTGCACCGCGGCACTGCTCGTCAGTCTCGCGGGCCCTGCAGACAACGCCGATGCCCAGAAGAGGCCGCTCGAGACGCCGCGCGAGGCACGATTGAGTATCGCTCCGGCGCGGCTGCCGGTGCCGGCGCTCAAGCATCGCCTGCTGCCGCCGGTGGCGGAGCAGGGCCCGGGGAACGCCGCCACGGTCTACCTCGCGGCATTCCCCGCCGGGGCCGAGGTCGATTTCGACACCGTCGAGGGATTCCTGGCGACGCCGCTCGACGATCTGCCGAAGACCGGTGCGGCGTCGTACGTGGCGCGGTTCGCCGACGCCCTGCGTCTGCTCGACGTCGCGGGCCACCGATCGTTCTGCCAATGGGACGACGCGATCCGCGAGGAGGGGCTGCGGCTGAGCCTGCGCCACGTACGGAACGGACGGTTGCTGGGCCGCCTGCTGGCACTGCGGATCCGCCTGGAGATCCGCGACGGACGCCATGACGACGCGTTGCGGTCCCTCCAGGCGGGATTCGCGCTGGCCAGGGCCTACAACACGGGGACACCGTTCCTGTACGCGATGGCATCGTCGGACAGCGACGGCATTGAGAAGGTGCTCTTCGACGTCCTGCGGGAGTGGGCCGAGGCCCCCGGCTCGCCCAACCTGTACTGGGCCCTGGCCAATTTGCCGCGCCCGTTCCATGACCCACGCCAGGCGTTGGAGATCGAAGAGGCCTCGGTCTACTTCACCTTCCCGGACCTCCGCCGCCCGGAGCAGTTGACGGCGCAACGGGCGGAGCAGTTGATGGAGGACATGTGGCGTCTGATCGGCGGCCAATCCGATGCCCCCGCCGCCCGGAAGGCCGCGGCCGACTACGTGCAGCGGATGCTCCCGCGGGCGAGGGAATGGCTGGCGCAAAGCACCGGCGATGCGAGCCGGGCGGGGGCGATGCCCGAGGCCGCGGCGGTGCTCTGCCACATGGTCGCCGAGTACCGCCGCGAAGTGGACGAGATGTACAAGTGGGCCGGGATGCCGTACTGGCAGGCATCCGAGGGGCTGGGCAAGAGCGTCGCACGATTCCACGACACCAAGACCGACAACCCCCTGCTCACGCTCGTCCCGCGCGTCACCTCGCAACTCCTGATGTTCGCCATTCGCGAGCGCGAGTCGGCCCTTCTGCAGTGCGTCGAGGCGCTGCGGGCCCATGCGGCAGCCCATGAAGGCAGGTTCCCGGCTTCGCTGGAAGAGCTCGCCCCCGACACGCCCGCGCCGCCCGACCCGGTGCTGGGGAAGCCGTTCGAATACCGCCTCGAGGGCGGGATCGTGATCCTGAAGGCCGTTTCGCCCCGCCCCGGTTTCAAGGGCTCCGAGCGCGAGTATCGGATTTCAGTGAGGCGCTGACCGACGCCTGGTCGCTAGCCATGAATCCGCCCCTTCGGCGATGAGGGAGCCCGCGAAAAGGTGACCAGCGGGAGGGTGTCAACCAGCGGAAAGTATCAGGAACGAATGGCACGGGAATTCTCTGCATCCTCCGGGGTGGACGAGGATAGACAAACCCCCAGGGCCAGCGCGCACTTTTATGACGATTGGATAAACTTTGCGGT
>NZ_JAALJH010000220.1 GCF_011064615.1 Aquisphaera insulae
GTTAAACAATTTGATAAGCTGTCCCCTTGTATGGAGTTGAGGAATCCCGGTCAAGGAGGCAGCCATGCTTCACGGCGAGGTTTTCCAGCGTTTCACGGCCGATTCCCCGGTCAGCGTCATGGTCCAGACGCTGCTGGAGAACGCTCTGCCCCCGACGATCGTGGATTCGCTCTTCGATGAGCACGCGGAATCCCAGTACACACGGACTCTCTTGTTCTCGGACGTCGTTCAACTGATGAGCGTGGTCGTCTGCCGCATCCGCCCATCGATCAACTCGGCGATCAAGAAGATGGGCCCCACCCTGGGCGTGACTCGCAAGGCGGTCTACGACAAGATCAATCGGGTCGAGACCGGCACCAGCGCCGCCTTGGTGCGGCGATCGAACTCGGCATTGAGGGAGGTCATCGACGAACTGGGCAGCGCCCATGCGCCGTGGTTGGAAGGCTATCGCGTCAAGATCCTCGACGGCAGCCACTTGCCGGGGACCGAGCATCGGATCAAGCCCCTGCGGTTCATCCGCGCCGGCGCCCTGCCCGGTCAAGCACTCGTGGTGTTCGATCCCCGGCGGATGCTCATCGAAGACGTGGTGCTCTGCGAGGATGGCCACTCCCAAGAGCGGAGCATGACCGAGGACATCCTGGCGCTGGTCCGGCCCGGCGACCTGTGGATCGACGATCGGAACTTCTGCACCACGTCGTTGCTCTTCGGGATCGATGGTCGGGGCGGCTGCTTCGTGACCCGTCAGCACGGCACGACGTTGACCTGGGAGGCCGTCGGCAAGAGGGCCTCCCGGGGCCGTTGCGAGACCGGCGAGGTCTTCGAGCAGACCCTGCGGCTGACCAATCCCGAGGGCGAGATCTTCCTCGTGCGGCGGATCACCGTCGAGTTGGATGAGGCGACCCGCGATGGCGACCGCGCGATCCACATCCTCACCAACCTGCCGGCGAAGGTCGCCGATGCGATCACGGTGGCCGACCTGTACCGAAGGCGCTGGACCCTGGAGACCGCCTTTCAAGAATTGGAGGCGGCGCTCCATGGCGAGATCAACGCGCTGGGCTACCCGAAGGCGGCGCTCTTCGCGTTCGCGCTGGCGTTGGTCGCATACAACGTGCTGAGCACGGTGAAGGCGGCCTTGAGATCGGTGCACGGAGAGGCGGCGTCCGACGACAAGATCTCGGGCTCCGATCTGGCCGAGGAGGTGTCGGGGACACACCGCGGGATGATGATCGCGATCCCGGAAGATGAGTGGGTGGTGTTCCAGGAGATGAGCCCGCAAGAGCTCTGCCTCCACTTGAAGACGCTGGCCGCCGCGGTGCGGCTCGCGGAATTCCGGAAGCAGCGGCGCGGCCCGAAGAAGCCCCGCCCTCAGAAGCAGAGCGGAGCCAAGATCAAGCATGTCGCCACAGCCAGACTCCTGAAGGAGCAGAAGGAGCAGAAGGAGCAGAAGAAGCAGAAGGCGAAATCATCAACGCGTGAGAAATAATGTACAAACCCGTATCTACACAGGGCTG
>NZ_JAALJH010000221.1 GCF_011064615.1 Aquisphaera insulae
CTGCACTTTCCGCGATTCACCACCCTGAGCGTCTGAGTGGGGAGGGGTAGACGAATGCTGGTCCGACCGGGACGATGGCGGTTATCACGCCAAACCACCGAACCGGACGGAGCCAGCCATGACATCTTCGCACCCCGGACCTGTCCCTTGCCAGTGGTTCTCTCGCCTCGCCGGTGCCCTCGAGCGTCGGCATGCCCCCAGGATGGCGAAGCTCCTCCTCGGCGCCCTCCTGGCTCGTGGTCGCAGGACCGTCACCTCGTGGATCCGCGGCGCCGGCCTGAGCCGCTCGTTCCGTCGCTGCTATACGACCGTCGCCGCCGCCGGACGGGATGGCGACCGCGTCGCTTTCCGCTTGCTCACCGAGGTCGTCAAGCCGCTCCTGGCCGATCGGCCGCGGATCGTCCTGGCGCTCGACGACACTCCCACTCGCCGCCACGGCCCGCTCGTCCAGGGCGCCGGCATCCATCACAACCCGACCCCCGGCCCGGTCGGCTCGCCGCGGCTCTACGGCCATGTCTTCGTCGTCCTGGGACTGCTGGCCACTCATTCGGCCTGGGGCGTCATCGCGCTGCCGCTGCTGGCTCGGCTCTACGTCCGCGACGTGGACCTGCCGGCGATCGACCCGAAACATCGCCCCGCGTTCCGCACCAAGCTCGAGATGGCCGTCGAGCTGGTCAAATGGTCGCTCACCCGGCTGAAATACCTGGGCAAGTCCATCTGGATCGTGGCCGATGGGGCCTACGCCAAGGCCAACTTCCTCAAGCCGCTCGCGGCGCTGGGCGTGACGGTCGTCAGCCGGCTCCGCAAGGACGCGGCGCTCTTCGACGTGCCCGGCCCGAGGCGTCCCGGCAAGCGGGGCCGGCCGCGGATCTACGGCGAGCGGCGGATCGACCTGGCCCGTCGGGCCGCCGATCGTCGCGGCTGGTCGCGGGGGCCGGTCACCATCTATGGCGAGGAGGTCGAGAAGCGATACAAGACGTTCGTGGCGACCTGGCGACCGGCCGGCGGGGCGATCCGCGTGGTGCTGGTCGACGAGCCGACCGGCTGGCGGGCGTACTTCTGCACCGACGTCACGGCGACCGTGGCCGACATCCTGGGGATCGTGTCCGACCGCTTCAGCCTGGAGACGGCCTTCCGCGAGGTCAAGCAGATCGTCGGGGCCGGCCAGCAGCAAGTGCGGCACATCTGGGCGAGCGTGGGATCATTCCTGACCTGCCTGTGGACCTACACGATGACCGAGGTCTGGGCCTGGGGCCGCTCGGAGGAGTCGCTGGTGAACCGCGCGGCCTCGCCGTGGGACGACTCGACGCGTCGCCCCAGCCACCTGGACAAGCGGCGGGCCTGGCGACGCGAAATCCTGGCCGAGGAGATTCGCGGGCTTCTCCACGCCGGCCTGACCGAGGCGGAAAT
>NZ_JAALJH010000222.1 GCF_011064615.1 Aquisphaera insulae
GATCACGGCGTGATCGGGCGGGATGAGATGACGAGACCGGTTCGCCGGGGTCGCCTACCCCGGCTTCCAGACGTCGGGCAACAGCTCGTCGACCCGACTCGCCGGGTGGGTGCTCACCCGCTCCAGGACGTCGCGGATATACGCCCACGGCTCGACGCGGTGCAGCTTGCAGCTCTGCGCCACGCTGATCAGGATCGCCGCCGTCCGGCCGCCGCGGGCGCCGCCGACATGCAGCCAGTTCTTCCGGCCCAGGGCGATCGTCCGCAGCAACTGCTCCACCGCGTTGTTGTCGATCGACAGGTAACCCGCGTCGACATATCGCTTCAACGCCGCCCAGTGATTCCGCGCGTAGCCCACCGCCTCGCCCAGCGGCGACTTCGGCAGCGCCGCGTCGGCCGCCGACTCCAGCCACGCCTCGAAACCGTCCAGGATCGCCACCGATCGCTCCTGCCGGGAGCGGTGGAAGATCCCCTCGGCCAACTCCCGCTCGATCGACGCCTCGGCCGGGGCGCCGGCCGCCGCGATCAGCCGCGCCGTCGCCGCGGCGATCTCCTCCTTCGCCGCATCCTCGACCTCGTAGAGCCGCTTGATCCACGCCAGCGCCACGTGCGACCGCTCCGGGTCCGCCTTCCGCGCGTCGTAGAACTTCCGCCGGGCATGCGCCATGCACCCCACTTCCACGATCCCTCGCGCGTAGATCTGGTCATAGACCGAGTACGCGTCGGCCTGGAGGTAGCCCGAGCGATAGCCCTCCAGCATCCGCGTCGGGCCCTCGGCCGAGTGGTCGGGCGTGAAGTCGAAGACGACGAACCGATGGTCCGCCTCGCCCAGGTACTCCCAGAGCCGGGCCTCGGTGATCAGCCCGGTGCGCGGGTCCTGGCACTTCACCGGCGTGTCGTCGGTGCCGATCACCCGCGACAGCAGGATCCGCCGGAGCATCGCCTTCCGGATCGGCTCCAGCAGGTCGGCCGTCGCGGCCATCCAGTCGCAGGTCGTCGACCGCGGCAGCTCGATGCCGTGGCGGCGGAAGAAGCCCTCCTGGCGATACAACGGCATGTGTTCGACATACTTGCTCACCGCGACCTGCGCCAGCAGGCCCGGCCCCGGCAGGCCCTTCTCGATCGGCTCGGGGAGTCGCTCGGCGATGACCACGTTGGACTCGCAGGACGAGCAGGCGTACTTGGGGCGGACGTGCCGCAGGACGATCATCGACGCCGGGACATATTCGAGCTGCTCGCGGACTTCTTCGCCGATCCGCCGTCGTGTCTCGCCGCAGTCGGGGCACGGGAGCTGCTCGGCGGGCAGGTCGTGGAGGACCTCCTTGCGCGGCAGCGAGGCCGGCAGCGCCCGGCGGCC
>NZ_JAALJH010000223.1 GCF_011064615.1 Aquisphaera insulae
CGCCCACGCGACAGGCGCGGCGACCGGGTACATACCCGGCGTGTCCACAACAGTCCACCACCGGGGATCTTCTAGCCGCAATACTGGTCGACGAAGGCTCGTCTCGTCTCGCATCGCGGATGCCGAACGTGAACATCCTGGCAGGCAAGGAGTGTGTCCGGGTGGCCGTGGTGGAACACCACGGGACCGCCGTGGCCTCCAGGCGAAGCCCGTTAGGCGCAACAGCTTCCCGCACCGTGGTGTTCCACCACGGCCATCCAGGCCCAGCACGGAGCCGACGTGACGTTGACCTCGGTCTCGTACCATCGCGGTTCGAGACCCTGTCGAAGCCCGTGTGCCCCTACCCCTCGTTGAACGGTATTGCTTCTAGCCGAGAACCGCTCCGATCGTGTGGGCCTCGCCCCGGCGCACCATCACCGTCCACCCCGACGGGTTTCCCCAGTACTCGAAAACGTCCCAGCCGCCACGGGCGGCGAAGGACCGCACGGCCTTGCCGACGGTGAAGCCGGGGTGGTGGGCGTCGTGGAAGGCGATCGCGCGGCAGCGATCGGCGTAGAGGTCAAGCCAGCGCAGGGTCTGGGCCTCGGTGTGCGGGTCGGTGTCGATGTGCAGCAGGTCGATGGTTTCCCACCGCGCCACGACCGCCGGATCGCCGGCATCGCCGTGGATGAAGACGAACCGCGGGTCGTCGATGCCGTGGGCGTCTTCCAGGTCCACGCCCCAGACCGTCCCGCCGGTCGCTCCGACCCCCTCCAGCAAGGCCCGCGTGCTCGCCCCCCGGCGCACGCCCAGCTCCACCACGGTCGTCGCCGCCAGGTCACGGACCCATCGCCGCGCCAGGTCCAGGTACGGGTCGAAATCGCCCGGCCCGGCCATCGGCACCACCGCCCGTGTCGAGCCCTCCACCAGCCAGGGGACGGAACTCGGCTCGATCGGCCCATCCAGCCGATGCACGCCCCAGAGGGCCTCGGCGTCGCCGGGGCACTCGGTCAGCACCTCCCGCCATTGCGAACCGGCCTCCCGCGCGTCCCCGCGCTCCTCGGCGAGCCGCGCGAGGTTGCGACGGGTGAGGTGGCCGTAGATCCCCTGGTCGACGCTGGCGAACTCCTCCGGACGCCGCAGCCCCAGGATCCTGCGCCACGACGACTCGGCCGCGGCCGGGTCGCCCGAGCCGCGGTGGGCCACCGCCTTGCGGAAGAGCAGCTCGGCGTCCTCGGGGAAGAAGGACAGGCCCTCGTCGCAGGCCGCGATCGCCCGCGGCAAGTTGCCGAGCATCTGCTGGCACCGCGCGATCAGGGCGAATAACTTCCGCGTGATCGAATCCG
>NZ_JAALJH010000224.1 GCF_011064615.1 Aquisphaera insulae
TGCGAGACGAGACGAGCCTTCGTTGAACGGTATTGCGCCTAGGTCCCGCAGAACGTCCGGTAACCAGCCTCGTCGGCGGGCGGGTCACGGTATTCTGCGTGCTCGGCCCTGGTCTCATAGGGCGAGGCCAGCGCGTCCAGCAGCCGGTGCATGACCGACAGGTCGTCGCGGTCCTCGGCGGCCGACAGGGCTTCCTCAACGCGGTGGTTCCGCGGGATGACCGCGGGGTTGACGGACCGCATTAGCTCGTAGGACGGCCCGGTCGGCCCGACTCGCTCCTGCCACCGGGCGTACCAGGCCTGGAACTCCGCGTCCCGATACCGCTCGCCAACCGGCGGGCCTGCCGACAGGTCGCGGAACGTGTTGGTGAAGTCGGCTCGCACCTTCTGCATCCAGTCGAGCAGCGACCGGGCCAGGTCGGCGTCCCCGGCTTCCTCCGACTGAAGCCCCAGCTTTTCACGCATCCCGGCCAGCCAGTACCGCTCGAACACGGCGGGGAAGCCTTCCAGGACCTCCGTCGCGGCCGCGACCGCGGCCTCCGGCTCCGGGTCGATCAATGGCAGCAGGGTCTCGGCGAACCGCGCCAGGTTCCACTGCACGATCCTGGGTTGGTTGCCGTAGGCGTACCGGCCTCCGCGGTCGATCGAGCTGTAGACGGTCCCGGGGTCGTAGGCATTCATGAAGGCGCACGGGCCGTAGTCGATCGTCTCGCCCGAGATGGCCACGTTGTCGGTGTTCATGACGCCGTGGATGAAGCCGACGAGCTGCCAGCGGGCGACGAGCGAGGCCTGGCGGTCCGCCACGGCCTTCAGGAACGCCAGGTACTTCTCCGGGGCCTCGACGAGCTCGGGATCATGGCGGTCGATCGCGTAATCGGCGAGCGCCCGCAAGGTCGCCTCGTCCCGCCTGGCCGCGTACTCGAACGTGCCGACCCGGATGTGGCTGGCGGCCACGCGGGTCAGGATCGCGCCGCGCCGCGGGGACTCTCGGTAGACCTTCTCCCCGGTGGTGACGACCGCGAGGCTCCCCGTGGTGGGGATGCCGAGGGCGGCCATGGCTTCGCTGATGATGTACTCGCGGAGCATGGGCCCGAGGGCCGCCAGCCCGTCGCCGCCGCGAGAGAACCTCGTCCGCCCGGACCCCTTGAACTGGATGTCCACGAGGCCGCCCGACGGCGTCCGGTGCTCGCCGAGCAGGATGGCCCGCCCGTCTCCGAGCATCGTGAAGCCGCCGTACTGGTGGCCGGCGTAGG
>NZ_JAALJH010000225.1 GCF_011064615.1 Aquisphaera insulae
GATGCCGTCTCTGGATCGCCAGGACCGGCGCCCCGTGGCGGGTCGGCATCGAAGGCCAAGCACCCGAAGCAGGTAGTCCGGGGAATACACAGAGGAAAGCGCGCATCGAATTCCAGGCGTGGAAGGCCACCCACATCGACGAGCCGGAAGAGCCGTGGCCATCGGCGCGACCTCCCACGGATGAAGCCCAGCTCGATAGTCGTCTTTTGTCCACCGTGCCGTTCGGAATTGACGATCCGCGCTTGAGGCGACTACTCCCGCCTCCCTGGTTTCCCTAGATTGGGTGCGTGGCCACTCGCTGGCTCACTGCGCGTGGCCACTCACTGCGCTGCGTCCCGCCAGCGGGAAATTCGAGCCAGGCGTTCCAGCCCTCCGCATCGCGCGTCCCATCCCGAGGTAAGGTTCATCACCCCTTGCCACGGTAAAGTCCCGACCCGCCTAACGACTTCGCTCACTTGCGGGCCGGCGGCAAGGAACGTGGTATCTCGAAGAACCGTAATGACGGTCCCTCATGTGCAACGACTTGTTAGCCGGCTCGCCCGCCAGCGACTCGACTCAGACCGAAATTGTACTCGTCAACCACCCGCGAAGGAACTCCTCGAGAGAGGGCGCGAGGTCGTCCAACTCATCCATGATCGGATGCCACACGACGACTCGCGAGTCACAAACCCCATCTACCACAGGAAAGGCGAACAGGATGCCGTCAGTCCTCGCGCCCGCGAAGAACACCAGGTGGCTGAAGTCGCGTTCGTATTTCCCCTCTTCATGGGCCGTACGAAAAAAGCGGTTCTGTTCGACGACTTCCTCGATCTTCCACAACAGCCACATCGACTCAAACCAATCGCCGCCGTCAATCGCCATCATGTCCATGACGCCGTTGGTTTCGAGTAGTAACGAGCGAAGGGAGGCGGGCATCGCGGAATTCAGGGCGGCCTCCGCGTCAGCGATGCTGGCCGCCGATGTCCCGGGGTGGAACTCCGGCTTGCCCGCGATCCCAGGTTGCTGATGTCGGCTTTCATAGATGCCGGTGATCAGTTTCCGCCAGTTCATGCGCGTCCTGTAGTGCTCTTTCTCGGCTAGACGTTGAAGCTCAGCGGACCGGCGCACCGAGACCGCCCCGGGGTGAGCAGAAAAAAGCGATGCGGCGGGCCGGTTCCGGGGCAGCCTGAAATTCAAGTAAGCCGCCATCGCGGCAGGATCAACTTCCCTCGCTCAGTCTAGCCTGACGCTCGTTAGCGGGCCACGAAC
>NZ_JAALJH010000226.1 GCF_011064615.1 Aquisphaera insulae
GACGAGGACGCGCTCGAACGCGGCATAATCGTCGTCGCCTTCAAAGATGCCCAACCGCGCGTTGGCGCGATTCAGCGCGTGGTAGATCAGCCCGCCTTCAGCCGCTCGAGGTGGTCTTGGCATGGCTTCATAGTAGGACAACCCGAAACGGATGTGAATAAGGCTCCTGACCCCTTATCCTCCCTTAAGGCTCCTGACCCCTTATCCTCCCCCCTTATCCTCCCTCCTGACCCCTTATCCTCCCCCGTCCATCCGTGACGAATCCCGATAATCACCCGATCTCCTGCATCACCGATCACCCACTCTATCCCGGACAGGCGGTAGAATTTCATCGCCCGGTCGCCTTATTCGGCTCCTCGAGTTACTAAGTCAAAGTCTTGCCCATTTCGGACATCACAGACGCGGACAAGAATCTTTTGATCTAAAAATCTGGCCATATCTTTATAGTCTTGAATATCTTTGATTTCACGACCATCGATAGCGGTGATCTCATCGCCTGGCTCCAGAGCAACTGGATCGTTAGATGCTCCAAATCGAGAAAGTCTGCGGAAAACCGAGTCGTCACTTATAGAACCAAGGATCACACCTGGCTTCACAAACCCAGGAGCTATTTTTACAACCACTCCGTGAGCTTTATCGACATAAGGCGGATAGATAGCTGCTGCAGCCTGTTTATCTATTGCGGACAGATCGTTATTCCAGCCGACAGAGAAACCATTCGTGGTCAATCCAGGGGGAATCGGGTACAGCATTATTGACTTAGCATCGAAAGAAGTGGCTACAACATGGGCACGCTCTAAGCGTCCGAAAATATTCGACTGCACTTTGTCTTCGCTCCACCCCGTATATTTTAAGTAGTATTGCATGGCCTCTGGTTGCTTCCATTGAATGCCGCCGGCAGGACTTTGGTGTTCGTGCTGAAAACCCAGGGCGTGTCCTATCTCATGCAGAGCACTCCTTTTGACTTCCATATCATTCGAATCCCTAGATACTTCTAGGTTCATCGAATGATCCTTCTCTAGACGACTATCCGTGCCGACGCTCGAATAGTGACCTTTGTTGCGAAAACTGATTCGAATACATGAATCTTGGAGCCCAAACTTCTCTGCGTGCTCACCAAGCGGCACGGTGAGAATCCGTAGGTTGATGTATTTTTCCCATTCGCGAGCACATGAAAGGACTTTCCTACAAAGGAGAGGGTCTGGATTTTCATCTACAAATTCAATCGCGAGGACTTGACCATTAC
>NZ_JAALJH010000227.1 GCF_011064615.1 Aquisphaera insulae
TTCACGTTCGGATCAACCACGGGCAAGGAGCGACCGCGCCAGCCGTGGCCACCCCAGGCCGATGCGACGAGCGAGCCCTGTGGGAGCCGGCTCCGTCCGGCGACCGGGTGAGCCTTGGCTATCCCCCAGGCTGATGCCACAGGCAAACCCTGTGGAAGCCGGCTCCCAGTCCGCACGCGATCCAAGCGTTACGCGCTCTAGAATGACCCCGTGGGACGACCCCGACGAGACCCGCCCTCGAACTTCGTCTTGAATGCCTCCGGCAGACGCGATCGGACCTCCCCGGGGGCCTCGGTCACGATCGAGGGCCGAGCGTCCGAATCCAGCAAGATTCCGCCCCAGTGCTCGTCGGGGCCCTTCGAGGGGTCGTAGGCGACCCGGACGAGCCGATCACGTCCGTCGAAGATCCAGATGCCCCTGGGGGACCTCGCACCGGGCGACTCGACCAGGGCAAACCACGGGGCATCCTTCTCGATGAAGGGCTCCGTGGGCCGGTACGCCACCTCGAGTGTCTCTCGTCGGAACAGGGACTTGCGCATGGAGACGTGAGAGCGAACCTCGTAGTTCAGCTTGCCCTTCGCTTCGAAGATCCGCAACGTAAGCTCGCCGTGATAGAGCCGGAATGTGCCGGCCCTGGAGATGAACCCGTCGGGGCCGAGCTCGTCGGCGGCGAGGAAATTGGCCGGCGCCATGCCGGATAGAAGCACACCGATGACGATCGCCCCCGTGCGCCCGAACATCCGCGGTCCCTCCGCACCGAGTCCTGGTGGGTCGGGCCGTAGGCTCCGTCGACTCCTCGGCCCTGGCCCGGATTCTAGCGAGGGAGCGATCTTCCGGGAATGCGGGGCGTCGAGCACGCAGGCCGAGCTGGCGAAGGCCCTGCACGTCAACCAGGTCGCCATCTCCAAACTCGGCTGGAGCTTCCAGCAGATCGTCTCCTCATCGATGAACGGCTCGGTCGCCAGGCGGCAGCCGCACGTGAAATCCGGGTCGTCGGAACGATCGGCGTGCTGGAACCGGCCCCCCAGGAGCGGCTGATCGACCTTGGTCAGGCATTCGAGGCGGTCAAGCAGACGGATTTCTGGATCAGCCCCAGCTTCCTCGACGAACGCCTCTCCCTCTTCCAGAAGCGAACCCAACACCCGGCGATGCCGCCGAGCTCCGCGAAGCGATCCGGCTCCGGAGAGGAGCCCTGAGGAAGCGGATTCGGTCGGTAGAGTCAGA
>NZ_JAALJH010000228.1 GCF_011064615.1 Aquisphaera insulae
TGGGTTTGATCGTCGCGCCGGTGTTCCCGTGATTGATCCCATAAGTTTCTGGTAGAAAAGACTTTGAGTTCTTTTTGCGGGTTGGCTTCGATGGCGTCTTTTCCATGAGACGAGGAGCGGTCGCCGGCGAGCGGAGGCCGACTCGCATCGGGGAACGTGGGGATGGGACCGACATGCCGCCACGAAGACGGCCGACGCGGCCACCGCCCCGGTCGTCGTGGCTTCGTGATTGGGTTCGGTCGTCGCGCGGGCTGCTTCGAAGGACTCGCCGTAAGTTCTTTTCCGGCAACGTTCCCGACGCGGTTTTCGATTGGCTTCGCCCCCCCCGGCCTGCGGGTGAAAATGACCGATCCCCGCGTCCTTCGAGATCCGGTTCCTCGTCTCGGAGTCAGGGACGTCCCGGCCACACCTCATCGTGGGACCTCCACCATCGCATCGCCGCCCGCCCAGGGGACACGCCGACCGGCGCGCAGCTTCGCCGGGGCGCAAGGCCTCTATAGAGAGAGTGCGCCATGTTTCGCGATTTTCGACCGGGCCCGGGGAGATTTCTCGCGGATTGTCGCCGCGGAAATCGGCGAAATCGGGGGCTACTGACCGGGGCAGCCGGCGCGATTGGCCGGCTTCGGCCGGAGATGGAGCACCGTACGCAATGGCGGACGTTGATAGCTTTTGCTCCGACGCAGACCCTCCGGGTGGCCGTGGTGGAACACCACGGGACCGCCTCGGCCTTGGTGAAGAGCCGGTCCACCCACTCGGCCTGCCCCCGTGGTGTCCCACCACGGCCACCCAGTGCCATCTGTCAATCAATCTCTCCGCGTCCTGAACCCCCCGCCGTTTGCGACAATCCCAGTGGCTCGACGCCGCCCGGGATCGGCAGGCAGGTCGCGGCACGGGACGAGCATGGGTGAGCCTCTTTCCCGACCCGTATAATGGGCCGTTTCGAGGCGTACCCTGGAGACCCTGGATGACCACCCCGACCGCTCCCGATGCGGCCCACGACACGATCGGCTGGCGGTTCGACAACACCTACGCCCGCCTGCCGGAAACGCTCTTCACGCCGGTTCAGCCGGCAAGGGTCCGGGAACCTCGCGTCGCGGTCCTGAACCACAGGCTCGCGAAGGCGCTGGGCCTCGACCTCGCGGCGCTCTCGTCCGGGGAGGCGGCGGCCCTGTTCGCGGGCCAGGACCTGCCCGCCGGTTCGCGGCCGATCGCCCAGG
>NZ_JAALJH010000229.1 GCF_011064615.1 Aquisphaera insulae
TCGTTCCAGCCGCAGCAGCGGCGCTTCATGATCAGGCTGCGGCGGCGGTCGGGGTGCTGCTTGAGGATCGAGAGAGTGAAGCGGTAGAGCCAGTTGATGTTGTTACCCAGGACCCGCTCGCGGATCCGCGAATCGTCCTCGCGGAAGGTCACGTCGAGGCTCCAATGGCACGAGTTCTCCACCGCCCAATGGCCGCGGACCGCGCGGGCGAACAGCTTCACGTCCACCGGCAGGCTGCTGAGATAGTATCGGGCCTCGACGCTCACCTTTTCGCCCACCTTCCGCACCGACGTCACCAGGGCGACCGACTTCAGCCCCTTCCAGTCGGCCTTACCGGGCAGGCCCTCGGGGACCGGCAGTTGCAGATAGGTCCGCTCCTCCTCGCGACCATGGCCGCGGTCGGTCGTGGTCAGCTCCTGGGCATCCTCCAGGTCCCCTTCCAGCCGCTCGTCGATGTGCTCGATGACCGCCGTGTGCAGCGCCTCGTGGTTCCGCTTCAGGGCCAGGACGTAGTCGGCCTTGCCCTCGATGACCTTGGCGGCGATCGCCTTCTGGGCCCCCATGGCGTCGATCGTGACGATGCCGCCCCGGACGTCGATCTTGCCGAGCAGTTCGGGGATCGCGGTGATCTCGTTGGACTTCTCGGCGCAGGCCTGCTGGCCCAGGGCCAACCCGAGCTCGCCGGCCCAGGCGGTGACGACGTGGAGGGCGCCCAGCCCGTTCCTGACGTCGTGACTCCGGCGAGCCGTCTTGCCGTCGATGGCGATGATCGGGCGATCGACGCCGGTCGTCGCCGTGGCCTCGCCGCGGAGGCGGTCGATCCAGGCATTGAAGGCGTCGCCGAAGGCATCGGGCTCGATCAGCATCAGGACGCGGCGGAAGACGTCCTTGCCGGGGACGCCGAAGGGGAGGTCGAGGAGTCCCACGAGGAGCGCCTCCTTCTGCTCGGCCCAGAGTGCGATGGCCGTGGGCCCGGCGGCCCCGGCGAGGACCGCCAGCACCGCGATGACCAGGACGCTGGGCAAGGGATGCCGTCGGTTGATGTGGGAGCGGGGGTCCTCGATCGTGGAGAAGGATTCCACGATCTCGTCCAGCTTGCTGCGGGTCGTCGCCATGGTCGTTCTCCGGCCACCGGTGCTCGATCACACGATGGTGGACGGTATACCAGGTCACGCCCCAGGGCGCAAG
>NZ_JAALJH010000023.1 GCF_011064615.1 Aquisphaera insulae
GTGGTGAAGATGATGAACAGGGCGGCGAGCAGCGAGATCCCGGTGGCCGAATACGCCTGCACTCGCACGGTTTCGAAGGTCGTGCTGCTGTTGACCTCGCTCTCGACGCTCTCGGCCGTGCGCACCTCGACCGGCGGCGTCGCCGAGGCAAGCCGCGCGCTCCAGCCCGGGAGGAAGCCGTCGACGGTGTGGCCGGTCTTGAGGGCGACGCCGGCATAGGTGATCCGGGCGGGGGAGCCGGAGAGCCTCTCGGCGGTCGCCATCGGGACATACACCGCGTTGGCCGCCGGGCCGCCCCGCAGCGCCGCGTCTCGCGACGGGGGCAGGCCGACCATGAACTTCGGGCCCGGCAGTCGCTTCGGCTGGTCGACGATCGCCGTGATCTTGATCCGCCCCCCGGCGGGCACGGGAGCGGATGCCCCGCCACGGCCGCCGGCTCCCGGGCCCCCGCGGCCGAACGGGTCTGAGATCACCGCAACCTCGTCACCGAGCTTGATCCTCAGTTGTTCGGCCGAGTCTCTCGTGATGGCGCCTTCCTGGAGCTCAGGCCGACTGGGATCGAACCAGCGGCCCTCGAGGACCTTCTGCGGGGGCTGGGCCGCGTTCGTGCCGACGAGGGTCGGAACCCGGCTCTGCGACCGGAGCTGGCCCATGCCGCCCATGATGATCGGGCCCGAGCCCGATTTCGGCGCCGCCAGGCCGCCCGGGATCGGCTCGGCCTCGGGGTCGGCCGCATTGCCGCCACCACGACCGGCCGGCGCGGCGCCGGCGTTGCCGCTCCGGACGCGGGCGCGGGTCTCGTAGACCGGATCGACCGCCGCCACGGCCGGGTCCCGCCGAATCGCGTCCACGAGATCCGTGGAGAGCGCCGCCGAGACCCGCTGGCCGAATCCCTCCGCGGGATCGGCCGCGGAGCTCGGGAGCAGCAGCATCTCGTAGGGACCCACATAGTCCTCGCCCATGTCGCCGAACCGTCCGGCGAGCGAGTCGTAACCGCTGACGACCCAGACGACGACGCAGGCCGCGGCCATCGTCGAGATGCTGGTCAGGAGGATTCGGCCGGGGTGTTGCCGGACGTGGGCGATGACCAGCCGGGCGACCGCCTTCCATTCCGCTCTGCTCATGGGACGTCCTCCGGGGCGATGAGGTTGGATGCGGGATCGACCGAGGATCGCCTCAGGTTGGCATGGCACCCACGACTTCCTGGTAATGGGCGGCGAGCGAATGGGCGTCCTTGAAGGCGTCGGCGCGAAACTCGTCGAGGATGCGCCCGTCCTTCATCACCACCACCCGGCCGGCCCAGATGGCCACCGCCGGCTCGTGGGTGACGACGACGATGGACCGGCGCCGCTCCTCGGAGAGCTCGCGGAGGAGCCGGCAGGTCTTCTGGCCGGTGACCGAGTCCAGGCTGCCGGTCGGCTCGTCGGCCAGGACCAGGGCCGGTTCGGTGATCAGGGCGCGGGCGATCGCCACCCGCTGCTGCTCGCCGCCGCTCATCGCGTCGGGGCGGTGATTCCGACGAGCGGCGAGTCCCAGACGGTCCAGGAGCGGGTCGAGTCGTTCGGCGATCAGGTCGTTGCGACCGTCGGTGAGCAGGGGGAGGGTGATGTTCTCCGCGGCGGTCAAGGTCGGGATGAGATTGAACGCCTGGAAGACCAGGCCGATCCGACGGCGTCGGAAGTGCGTGAGGCGCGCGTCGGAGAGCGAAGCGAGGTCGATGCCGTCGATCAGGACGTGCCCCTCATCGGGCCGCGTGAGGCCGGCCAGGACGTGCAGCAGCGTGCTCTTGCCCGAGCCGCTGGCCCCCATCACGGCGACGAATTCGCCGCCATCGATCGCGATGGAGACATCCCGGATCGCCTCCACGGCCCCTTCGCCCTGGCGGAATCGTTTGGTCAGGTGCTCGGCCCGGACGGGAGTCGAAGCCGTCGGCGAGGCGACTCCTCCGGGGCCCGCGGCCGGGGTCATCGTCGTGGTGGTCGTCATGGGGATGGATCTCTCGAAGATACGGTCGAAGTCGGTTCAGCGTCCGGTCTTCGCCTTGAGGCTCAGGTGGATGGGGTCCAGGGTGTTCTCATCCTCCTTGATCGTCACCCGCAAGCCGGAGCGATGCGGGTCGTTGTATCGGCCGTTCAACTGGTCGGCCCCGGCGACCTCCTCGCCGTGGTCGACCCGGATCTTCCGCCAGACGACCGTCAGCGTGTATTCCCCGGCGGGGGCGCCGTCTTGCGACAGCCGCGTGCTGGGCCGGAACGAGCCGTCTTCCTCCGCGATGGCGATCGGCTGCGGTGCCTGCCTGGACCGCGGGTCCAGGGGATGGAAGGAGATTTCGGCCTTCGCCGCAGGCTTGCCGTCGACCAGGATCCTCCCCGACACGGGGTAGACTCTCGGTCCGGTGTCCTCACCGCGGCAGCCGACGACGAGGAAGAGGCCGAGCACCAGCCAGGCCGGGTCGTGGCGGGAGCGATGGGTCGATTCGAGCATCGGGGCCTCGCCTGAGACAGCGGGTGCAGAGCTTTTGGTTCGCTGGGACTCAATAGTCCGTCACCGACAGGAGCTCGCCGCCATTGCGGGTCGCCAGCGCGAAGACGATGGCGACGGGGACGGTCTCCTTGAGGAAGCGGACGCTGCCGTCACAGAAGCCGACATTCGCCCCGAGCGGGTGGAAGCTGTAGATCCCCTGCCCGTTGTTGCAGTTGATCGAACAGGCCCAGCCCAACTTGCTGCCGTCGGCGGTGTAGCCCTGGTACTGGAAGTGCGAGTACGACGCCCAGGCGTCCCACCAGTTGACGTCCGTGAGATTGGCGTTCGACGCCTGCATCTTCTCCCCTTTGAGATAGAAATCGGGCCGGCCGGCCTGTTCATGCACCAGGGTGGTTTGCGAGGTGCCGTCGGTGATGGCGCTGAGCTGCTGGTACTTGCCGGCGCGGAGCAGCACGGGGTTCCCCGCGGCGCCGTTGACCTGATACATCGAGTTGAGCAGGTGATTGCACTTGTAGTCGCCGACGAACCCCCGCGTCCCATACACGGTCTTGCCGAGGCCCAGGGGGACATCACGGAGCCCCTCGGGCGTGGAGGGGCAGACGAACACCTGGAGCGCCACGCGGACGACCGTCTGATTGTCATAGTCGTAGAAATTCTTGTTGAGATTGAACCCGTTGTAGAGGACCTGTTGTTCGAGGAAGGGGAGCAGGTTCACCGCCCATCCGTAGCTCGGTGTCTCGGTGCGCACGGGCGGCAAGGCGTTGTAGTTGACGACATGATTGTGGAAGGCCAGCACGATCTGCTTCATGTTGTTGGTGCAGGCGGCGCGGCGAGCGGCCTCGCGTGCCGCCTGGACAGCGGGCAGCAGCAGCGCAATCAGCACCGCGATGATCGAAATGACGACGAGGAGCTCGATGAGCGTGAAGCCGGCCCGACGGCGATGCCTACGCAAGAGGAATTGACTCATGGCCAGGAAGGTTCCATTCCGAGCAAGGTGGGTCGGGTGATGGTCCATGTCCTGCGAGGGGGGTTAGCAGGTTATACGCCAAACGGAAGGCTTGCCTGACCGGTGTGCTGAAGGCATGAGCCCTCAATGAGATGCGTCGAACAAGTGTCCTGATGGCAGGCGATTCCCGGTTTTCGTCGGCTTGCAGATCGGAGAGGAATTGGCCGCGCGGGGATACTTCTTGACCGAAGGGAATCCTGCCAGCTCACAAGACGCCGCGCATGGCCGACGGCCATGGAGTTGCTCGACGTGTGCCATTCATCGGAGATCGGCACTGTCGTTCGGGTTCAGAAAGGACCACCGTCCCCGGTCATCGGCATTAAATGATTTGTACATGTCGTTTCTCATCGGAGGATCCCTGCTGTATACCGTCGCGGTGAACAGTGACTCGTGTGGATCATCGGAGTTCGTGGATTGAGGGGGGCTGTAGCAGGCCGGATTCTCAAGAGGCTGTAAGAGGCCAGGCACCCAAAGCGAGGCACCCAAAGCGGGCGGTCCGGGCAGTCCAGAGAGGAAGGCGGTCAAACCAGTCGGGATTGCCGGCTGTCCGGGGCGGTCGGCGCCGGCTCCAAGTTCAGCGAGGAACGAGCGGGGCGGACGACGCGAGGGCTCGGGCGGGTTTGGTGCGGTCCGGAGCCGGAGGCGGGCGGCGGGGAGGGATCGGATCAGGACCGGGGCGTGTGGACCCTGGGTCGGCGGCCTTGACGGCCGCGACCGGAGGGGGAGGACTCGGCGCTGGGACGCTCAGGCGTTGGCCGCGAGGCTCATCGGACCGGGTGTGAAGGGTGCGGGGCGGGGCCCCGCGAAAGCCGGCCGGCGAGGCGGCCGCTCGGGCGGCTCTCCTCGCGTTCTGCAAGCTGCCGTGGAGATTCATCCCGTTCCCGGCCGACGCCTTGCAGCTCGAACCGATCGAGGTGATCTTCCCCGTGGCCTTGCCGTTCCTCTTCGCGTACACCAAGCGCAATCGGATCGATCGGCGGATTGGAGAGCTGTCCTACCCCGTCTATCTCGTCCACTGGCTCGTGATCGACCTCCTGCGGATGTCCGGCTCGCCCTGGGTGCAGCGCAACCTGGGAGCGTTGACGGGGCTCCTGACCCTGGCGTCGGCGATCGTGATCTGGTACGCCGTCGATCGTCCGATCGATGCCTGGCGGCAGCAACTGGCCGCCAGGGCGACGGGGCAATTGCCGGCCGGACAAGGAGCGGACACGGTCCCCGCCTCGACCGGCGGATAGACGTTGCCCCACTCCGTCGGGGCGAGCGGCATGCGGAACGGGAGCAGGCCGAACGCGGTCACGAGTCGGTTTTTTCGGGAGCCCGCTCGGCCTGCGATTCAGGCTGTCTCCCGGTCCCGCCGGGGGAGGTTTCGAAGGGGGCGGCCGGACGGCCGACCGCGTCGAACGTCGCGTCCCAGCGCTCGCTCGGCACCCGGATGTAGACGTCCATCTGCTGGCCCACGTAGACCTCTTGCTGGCAGCCGTCGGGGAGGGAATAGACCACCCGGAGGACCCGAGTGTCGACTCGCTCCGAGGAGGAGCCGGTCAGGCTCTGCTTGGGGATCATGTACGGCTCGATGTACTCGAATCGGAGCGGGAATCGCCCCAGCGACCTCCCCTTCATGTAGGCCATCGCCGCGCTGGCCTTGTCGAAGAGGGGGACGTCGTTCTCGTCGATGTCGACGCGGACGTGCAGGCGGTTGATGTCGCCGAGGACGATCATCGGCTCGTTCCAGGTCATGGCCGCGAACTGGCCCAACCGCACGTTGAGCTGGAGGACATCCCCCTCGATGGGCGCCCGGACGGTGAGCCGGTTGAGCAGGATCTGCATGTTGCTCAGCTCGCTTTCGGCGAGCTTGACGGCCGCCTTGGCGACGGATATGTCCTCGCGCCAGGTCCCCTTCCTGGCGCGGTCGAGCTCCGCCTTGGCCCGCGTCAATGCGGCCGCGGCCGCATGGTAGGTGAACCGATCCTTGTCGAGGTCGCTCGACGTGGCGGCCCGGCGATCGTGGAGGTGCTGGGTCCTCCCCAGCGACGTTTCGGCGTCGTTCAGCCGCGCCTGGGCCTCCTGGACCGCGGCCTCGAGCGGGGGCAAGTCCTCGGCGCGAGGGGCGGCCTCCAGCCTGTGAACCTGGGCCTTGGCGGATTCCAGTTGGGCCCGCTTCACCCCCATCTGACCCTGGATGTCTCGATCATCGGTCCGGAAGAGCGGGTCTCCCACCTTGACGTGGTCGCCTCGCTTGACGAGGACCTCGATGACCACGCCGGGGACGTTCACGCCGATCGGGATGTTCTCCCGCCGCGCCTCGACGAGACCCGATCCGGCGAGCATTCGCTCCTTGGATGGCCGGGGGTGGGGCTCGAGGACCGGCTTCGACGGCTCGGCCGGCCTGGCGCCGATGACGGTCGAGATGATCGAGTAGAGGACCCCGGCGATGGCCAGGATCGGGACGATGCGACGAGTGAACATGGTATGGGTCCGTCTTTGGGGCCGTGGGCGACTCATCCCGCCGTGGTCGTGGAACGCCGCACTTCCTTGAGGATCCGGCCGTCGTCCATGTGGATGATCCGCTCTCCGTAGTGGAAGATTCGATTGTCGTGGGTCACGACGATGACCGCGCGGTCGGGCCGGACGACGACCCCGCGGAGCAGCTCCATGACGTTCTGGCCCGACTCATGGTCGAGAGCCGCGGTCGGCTCGTCGCAGACCAGCAGCGAGGGCTCGTGGGCCAGCGCCCTCGATATCGCCACGCGTTGTTGCTGGCCGCCGGAGAGCTGGCTCGGCAAGTTCTCCGTCCGGCCCGCTAGGCCCAGCAGCTCCAGGACTTCGCGGGCCCGCCGGACGGCCTTCGCCCAGGCCCAACCGGTGAGCACCAGGGGGACCGCCACGTTTTCCGCGGCCGTCAAGGCGGGGAGGAGATTGTACTGCTGGAAGACGAAGCCGATGTGGCGGGCGCGGAACCTCGTCTTGGCGCGGTCCCCTAGCGAGGTGAGCTCATGGCCGAAGATCGAGACGGTCCCCTGGTCGCCGTCGAGGACTCCCGCGATCACGGAGAGGAGGGTCGTCTTGCCGCAGCCAGAGGGCCCGACGATCATCGACATCTCGCCGGCGTGGACGTCCCAGTTCACCGATCGCAGCGCGGCCACCCGTTGCGCCCCGGATCCGAAGGACTTGGAGAGTCCCCGGATCCGGACGGCGACGTCCGACGAATCGCGGGGCGTCCCCTCCGGAAGGTCGTCGGCTGCCCGCTCTGGTGCCACGGCCTGAGTCATCACGAAGCCTCGACCCGAAGTGAGGAGGGAACATCGCCGACGCCCGACGTCCTAGCCCCGGAAGACAACGGCGGGCTCCAGCACCATGACGCGACGGATGCAAAGCAGGCTGGAGAAGATGCAGATGAGGACCACCACGATCGCCGTCATCGGCAGCAACGGCCACCAGACGAAGAACTCGACCTCGCCCCCGCCGGCCGACGCACGATCGGCCACGAAGGTGGAGATCCCCACGCCCAGGCCGTAGCCGATGAGCCCGACGACCGACGCCTGAAGGAGGATCATGCCGACGATCCTGGGATTGGTCGCCCCCATCGCCTTGAGCGCCCCGAACTGCTTCAGGTTGTCCACGGTGAACAGATAGAACGTCTGGCCGGCGATCGCCGTCCCCACGAAGAGGCCGAGCAGCGAGGTGATCCCGAAATTGATCACGATCCCCGTATTCGTGAGGAAGAAGAAGATCGTCTGGCGGGCGAAATCCGCGGCACGCATGGCCCCGAGCCCCGTCTTGGCGCGGATGTTCCTCGCCACGTCCTCCGCCTTCCAGGTCGGGTCGGTGCGGACCAGGATGAAGCTGAGGACCTTCCGCTCCTGGGCGACGAACTGCTTGGCGCGGCCGTAGGTCGTGTAGACGACCGCGTTGGACCCGAAGGTGGGGGCGGCCTTGCAGATCCCCACGATCGTCGCTCGGTGGTCGTTCATCTCCATCTCGCGGCCGAGGAAACGCCGATAGAAGGCGTCCCCCAGCTTCTCGAGGTCCCCCCACGGCTCGCCGGGGTAGTACTTGGGGAGCTGCATCTTGTCGATGATGATGGCGTCGGGCATCCGGAGGTCCAGCAGCTCGCCGACGACGATCTTCTCGGGCTGGGGGGCGCCGACGAGCGTGGTGTCGTCGAGGCCGAGCAGGATGACCGACTCGATCATGGTGGCCGGCTCGCCATTCGCGTCGGTCGTGTTCAGCTTGGCCCGGCCGGAGCCCTTGTAGAGCGGGACGGCCCAGAGGACGCCGTCGACGCCCCGGACGCGGTGGAGGTTGCTCTCCATCATGGCCTTGACGTCGTCGATGTGGCGGACGTTGGGGTCCATGACCCAGAGGTCCACGCCCGAGATATCGTTGATCTGCCCGGCGGTGCGCTTCATCAGGCCGCAGAAGATGGCGCCCTGCTGCATCATCAGGATCGCGGCGAAGGTGAGCCCCATGAGGATGCCGCAGAACTTCGCCGTGTCACCCAGCAGCATCTTGAGCGCGATCCGCCACATACTCGGTTCACCTCTCCAGCCGTGGACCAGACTCCCAGGGACCGGCGACGCTCAGCGGTCGGTCGCGCCCACTCCGGTGCCACGCCATCGGTCTTGCTCCGCCTCGGCGTATCGCTCGACCGCGCGGAGCAGCCTCGCCCGGAGCAGGGCGCCCGGCCGCCGGGCGTAGCCGACGAGGATCAGTCCGGCGAGGATGGCGAGGGCCGGGATCAGGCCCCAACGGCTCTCCGAGTCGAGCAGGAACCCGACCGCCGCTCCGGCGGCCACGACGGCGAGGATGGCGGCGGCCTGCGAGACCAACCTCCTCGAGAGGAGCATCAGGCCGCCGATCACCTCGGTCCAGCCGATGAGGACCCAGGGGACCTCGCCGAACCATCCCGGCGCGGGCCGGTAGGAGGACAGCTTGGCCGTCCCCATCGCGACGAAGAAGCCGGCCAGCGCGCCGGCGGCGATCCGCCATGCGGGCGGAACCTTGATCGATCTCCGATCGGGTCGACGACGACTGCCCATGCTCCGGCTCCCGCGATGCGATGCGACGGAAGGACATTCGCCTCCCCTGGGAGAGAGGATGCGTGGGCCGGGCGAGTGAAGCGCGAGAATTCCCGGGGACCGGTTCGTCACCTACCCGGGACCGGGGGGGCCTCGCGACGCGGCGTGAGCGGGAACGGAGTGGCGACCTGGAACGGCGGTCCGATCATCTCGTCCCAGGTCGCCTGCTGGGAGGGCGTGAACAGGCCGAGGATTTCACGATTGGCCCTCCTCCACACCTCGACCTGTCGCATCCAGGCCTCGCGGGGTTCCTCCGCCGGCCCCATCAAGTTCAGGATCTCCCGGCCGGCCTCGACCTGGATATCTCGGATTCGCTCCTGCTGGGCCTCGGAGAGTCCCAGGCGACGGATCGTCTCCGGCTGCGTGAACGAGTGCGGGCCCGGATGCTGCAACGCGATCTGATCGAGTCGGCGGGCCTGCGACGGCGTCAGCGTCCGGGCCAGGGCCTGTCGGGCGGTGCGGGCCAGGTCCGCGAGCCCCTTCCACCTCGCCGGCCGGCCCGGGAGCTCGGGACGACTCCGGAAGAGGCGTTCCGGGAGCGACAGGACGTCCGTCCTGAGCTCTCCCAACTGTTCGGCGGAGAGCCCAAGCTCCGCCTGGGCGGATGGGTTCGACAGCAGGAGGCAGGCATCCAGCACCGACATGGCCGCGATGTCCTCCACCAGCCGGTCGAGTCGCGCCCGGCTCGACGCCAGCTCTCGACGGAGCGCCGGATCGTCCGGACGCCTCTGCTGCAACTCGCGGTAGTAGGCAACCGACGCCTCGAGCAGCCTGCGACGGACGTCCATCATCGGCGGGAATTCGAGCAGCTCCTCGCGGCTCAACTCGGCGAAGAAGTCCACGGCCTTCCGCGCGCTGAGGAAGTTCGCCTCGGCGACGGCCCGCTGCTCGCCGGCCTCGCGCGTCTTCTCGCGCTGGCCCTCGAGCGCGAGCTTGGTGAGCGAGTGCTCGCGGGCGAGGATCGCGGCGAAGACGGACAGCCCGACCAGGGCCGCGGCCATGCTCGCCACGCTGGCCAGGGCCAGGGCGCGGTGCCGCCTCACCCAGCGGGCCGCGACCTCCGGGAGCGTCGGCCGCCGTGCCAGGATCGGCCGGTCCTGGGCGAACCGCCTGAGGTCCTCGGCCAGCTCCCCGGCCGTGTCGTAGCGCTCGGCCGGATCCTTGGCGATCGCCTTGAGGACGATCGTCTCGAGCTCGATCGGGATCGAGGGATCGATGGCCCGGGGCGGCCTGGGCTCCTCCGCGGCGATCTGGCGGAGCAGCTCGTGGCGATCCGGGCATTCGAAGGCCGGAGTCAGCGTGAGGAGCTCATAGAGCGTGATTCCCAGCGAATAGACGTCGGTCCGATGGTCGACCAGGCCCCGGCTGCCGCTCGCCTGCTCGGGGCTCATGAATCGCGCCGTCCCGACCAGCTCTCCCGTCATCGTGGGGCCCGGGTCGCTCCGGAGCAGGGCGAGCCCGAAGTCCGTGATCCAGAGGTCCCCGCGGGCGTCCAGCAGCAGGTTGGCCGGCTTGATATCACGGTGAATCACGCCCAGCTCATGGGCATGCTCCAGCCCCTCCGCCGCCTGGATGCCGAGGCCGGCGACCCGCTCGAAGTAGCGCCGGAATCGAGCGCCTCGCTCCGCGGAGAAGGTCGAGAGCACCGCCGACGCGACGGCCGACGGGGCCCGCGGCCCGCGACGTCCCTCGGGCACGATCGGCAGCGGATAGGCGAGCGTGTCGGACGAGTCCGGTCCCGGCCGCGGCGGGACCCACCCGGTCGAGCTGACGTCGCGAGTACCGGATTGTTCGCTCACCCCCGCGGGCCCGGCGCGGCGAAGCCCCTCGATCAGCTCCGAGAGGCTCTGGCCGTCGATGTACTGCATGGCGTAGTAGTGGACGCCCGACTCCATGCCGACCGCATAGACCGGGACGATCGCGGTATGGTGCAACTGGGCGGCCGCGAGCGCCTCGTTGCGGAACCGCTGGAGCTGCCTCGGGTCGAACGTCGAGGCGAACGGCAAGATCTTGAGCGCGACGCGACGCCGGAGCGAGACCTGCTCGGCCTCGTAGACGACCCCCATGCCGCCGGATCCCACCTCCCTGATGAGCCGGAAGTCACCGATCCGACCGAGTCCCGGCTCGTCGAGGGTTGCCGAGGCGGTCCCGACGCGGGCGGGCGCGCGGAAATCCGTGGTCAGCCGCTCGATCATCCTCCGGCCGCCGAAGAAGACGGAGAGATCGTCGGCGAGATCCGGATGGGCCGCCAGGATCGCTTTCGTGTCGGGATGTTCTCCTCGCTCGACGGAATCCACGTAGTCGAGGAGGATCGCGTTCAGGCGTTGATCGTGGTCTCGACCTTCATCGGTCACGGCTATCCCTCCCCCGACACCTCCTCGAGGAGTCCACGCAAGGCTTTGAGTCCGCGGAAGATAAGGCCCATCGCGGCCGCCCTGGTCCGGCCCATGCGCAGGCCGACCTCGGCGACCGTCAGCCCCTCCAGATGATGGAGCTCGATGGCCTCACGCTGGTCGGACGGCAGCCTCGCCAGGGCCGCGGCCAGTCGGAGTGCCTGTTCATGGCGCGAGGCTCGCTGGCTCGGCGATGTCTGGTCGGCCGCGAGCCAGCCCTCCATACGGGACGCCGAATCGTCCAGTCGCGCCTGGAGCGACCGCTCCCGCCCGAGGTCCCTCGTGTCGGACGCGTAGCGGCGACGAGCCATGGCGATGACGTTGCCCAGGATCGTCCTCAACCAGGCCATCCACTCGGCCTCGGTTTCGCCGCGGAATTGCCCCGCCTTCTCGTGGGCCCTCAGGACCGTCTGCTGGACGACGTCGGACGGGTCGAGCTTGCCGCGGAGGCTGACGCCGAGATGCAGCCGGGCGAGCACGCGGAGGTAATCCGAGTACGGGGCGGCCGACCAGATCCTCGACGCTTCCTCGCGCACGCGTATGTCCTTCTTGATGCCGGTCACGAGGATTACGGATGCCGTGCTGCCGCCGATGAAGCGCGACGCCTAGCCGATTCTTCGGCGCGGCGGCCCCGACATCAAGGCGGCGGCCACAGGATCGAGCCATCGCGCTCGCGGGCACGGGCGATGGCCGTGGCAGGTCCTGATCGAGCCGGCCCGGGGCGCCGGGCACCGAGGGAGGGAAGGGGTTCGGCCGCAATCAATGGCCGACGGTCCGGGGCGACTGGCTCCGCTTGAGGCTGTTGAGGCGCCAGGCGTGGGGGCCGCGGAAGACCGAGGCGGAGGGCGGCGGGAGGGATGGGGCGGTCGCCACGGAGGGCTCGCCTTCCCAGCGGTGAGCGTCCAGGCTCTTGAGGATCTGGTCCGCCAGCCACATGGCGCGGAGGGCCTCTGCGCCGCCCACGCGCGGGCGCGCCTGGCCGCGGACGGACTGGACGAACTCCTCGAGCTCCAGGGCCAGGGGCTCCCGGCCCGCGGCCTCGACGCGATCGACGCGGAGGATCTTGCCGAAGAGGTGCTCCTTGACGGCGGCGGGCTGGGTGATGTCCAGGCCCTCCAGCCCGAGCTGGCCGGCGAGGAAGGCCTCGGAGGGCTCGACGATGGTCGCCTGCTTGGCCCCGAAATCGAGCGAGGCATAGCCCTCGGTCGCCCAGATCCGCATCTTCCGGACGGCCGTGTAGCTCGCCCGGCTGGCGGTGATGTTGGCCACGGTGCCGTCCTCGAACAGCACCCGCGCGTCGGCGACGTCCTCGCGCTCGCTGAAGAGGCTCAGGCCGACGGCCGAGACGGACTGGACCGGGGCCGCCACCATGGACAGGACCAGGTCGATGTCGTGGATCATCAGGTCGTGGACGACGCCGATGTCCGTCGAGCGGAACGTGTAGGTCGAGAGCCGCTCGGCGTGGATGAAGCGGGGCCGGAGTGCCTTGTTCTGGAGGGCGGACAGGGCCGGATTGAAGCGTTCGATGTGGCCGACCTGGAGGACGGTCCCCGTGGACCGGGCGAGCGCGACCAGCTCCTCCGCCTCGGCGAGCGAGCCGGCCAGGGGCTTCTCCACGAGCGTGGGGATGCCTCGCTCCAGGAAGGCGCCGGCGACCTCGCGATGGAGGGTGGTGGGGACCGCGACCGAGACGGCGTCGACCTGGTCCAGCAGGTCGCGGTAGTCGTCGAGGGCGCGAGTGCCCAGGCGGCTGGCGACGAGCCGGGCCTGCTCCGGCCGCGAGTCGGCCACCGCCACGAGCTGGACCTCGGGGAGTGCCGCCAGGATCCTCGCGTGATGCTGGCCCAGGTGTCCCACCCCGATCACGCCGACACGCAGTCGCTTCATGGATTAACCCCTTGCTCGTTCCTGGCCGCGCCCGTGCTTGCCCTGCTGCTGGCGCTCGATGAACTCGATGAGCCGCTTGACCTCGGCCGTGAAATGCCCGTGGGCCTCGAGCACGGCGGACGCCTGGGTCGGCGTCATCCGGGCCCGGAAGAGGAGGCGGTGTGCCTCGTGGAGCGCGGCGATGCCCTCGGCGGAGAATCCGCTCCGCTTCAGGCCGACGACGTTGATGCAGCGGACCTTCGACGGGTTCCCCTCCACCAGCATGTACGGCGGGGCGTCGTGGACGATCCGCGAGAGGCCGCCGATGTAGGTGTGGCCGCCGACCGAGACGAACTGGTGCAGGCCCACGCCGCCGGAGATCGACGCGTAGGACTCCACCTGGATGTGGCCGGCGAACATCGTGTTGTTCGCCACCAGGATCCGGTCGCCCAGGACGCAGTCGTGGCCGATGTGGACGTTGGCCATGAAGTAGTTGTTCGAGCCGATCGTGGTGACCCGGCGGTCCTTCTCGGTCCCGCGATGGACGGTGACGGCCTCGCGGAAGACGTTGTTGTCGCCGATCTCGACGCGGGTCGGCTGCCCCTTGTAGGAGTAATCCTGGGGCTCGCCGCCGAGGACCGCGAAGGGATGGACGGTGTTCCCCTCGCCGAGGGTCGTGTGGCCCTGGATGCAGACGTGGGCGATCAGCCGGCAGCCGCGGCCGATCCGGACGTCGGGACCGATCACGCAGTAGGGGCCGACTTCGACGTCGTCCGCGATCTCGGCGCGGGGATCGATGGACGCGGTGTCCGCAATCATCGTGGCCATGGAACGGTTCCCTCCGGAGCCATGGATTCCTCGTTTTCGAACGGGCCAGGCCTCATCGCATCATGCGCTGAGCCTGGCCTCGACCAGCACGAACCGGATCTTGGCGGCGGCGGCCACGGCGTCGTCCACCCGGGCGACGGCCGTCACGCTCGCCGACGTCGACTTGATTCGCTCCGCGACGACCTCGATCCGGAGCTGGTCCCCCGGGACGACCGGCCGGCGGAGCTTGACCTGGTCCACCGAGGCGAGCAGGGCGATGCGGCTGCCGGGATCCACGGTCGCCGCGACGAGGACGCCCCCCGCCTGGGCCATCGCCTCGATGATCAGGACGCCGGGCATGATCGGGCGATCGGGCCAGTGGCCCTGGAAGAACGGCTCGTTGGCGCTCACGTTCTTGATCGCCGTGAGCGAACGGCCCGCGTTCACCTCGAGCACCCGGTCGATCAGCAGGAACGGGAAGCGATGCGGGAGGATCGCGCTGATCCCCTGGATGTCGATCGTCCCGTCGTCGCGGAGCGGGAGCGTCGGCGGTCGGGCGACGAGCTCCTTCTCCTTCTCGACCGCCTGGACCAGCCGGCGGACGAGCGCGGCATTGGTGTGATGGCCGCTCCGGTGCGCCACCACGAAGCCGTGCAGGTCCATGCCCAGCAGCGCGAGGTCCCCGACCATGTCCAGGACCTTGTGGCGGGCGCATTCGTCGCGGTAGCGGAGCGAGTTCCCGACCACGCCTTCCGGGCCGAAGATCAGGACGTCCGCCGCGGTGGCTCGCCGGCCGATCCCGGCGGCGCGGAGGGCCTGGGCCTCGGCCTCGAGCACGAAGGTCCGGCTCGGGGCAAGCTCGCTGCGGAACGGGGCCGGGGCCAGGTCGATCAGGTAGCTCTGGCTGCCGATCGCCGAGTCGGCCCCGTAATCGAGGTGATAGGAGAGGGTCAGCGACTCGGTCGTGCCCGGGTGGGCCGCCAGCAGGGCGTCCCCCTCGCGGACCGTGAAGGATCGCTCCAGGGCGAACGCCGGGCGGGGCTGATCCTGGTCGACGATCCCGGCCTCGTCGAACGCCTCGACGAAGGCGCGGCTGGAGCCGTCGCAGCCGGGGCATTCCTGCGCGTCGATCTCGATCCGGCAATTGTCGATCCGGAGGCCGGCGAGGGCGGCCATGACGTGCTCGATCATCTCGACCCGGGCCGGGCCGTCCTCCACGGTCGTCCGCCGCTGCGACGGGACGACGTGCTGCACCGTCGCCGGGACGGACGGCCCCCCCTCGAGGTCGGAGCGGACGAAGACGATGCCGCTGTTGGGCTCCGCGGGATGGAACCGCATCGCGACGTCGTCGCCGCGGAAGAAGCCGATGCCGCGCACCTCGGTCGTGCGGGCGAGCGTGCGCTGGAGTCGCCTGGACGTGAGCATTCTGCGGGCCTTTTTTCGATGAACGGTGCGGTGCGGCCGCCGGCGGAGGTGGGATCGGCCGGGGCCTGCGTCGACCCTGGCGCGGCGGACCGCGTCCGGCTCCGGCCCCCGCGACTCCTCCGAGACGGGAGGGGCCGCGAGACCGTGCAGGGAGATTGGGGCCGCCCGATCGACGTGGAGATGCCGGACGACCCTGGATTCGACTCGACCGATGGGATCGGGCTCAGTTACCGCCTTCCGGCTGGGCGGCGGCACCGGCGGCGGCCGGGGCGGGGGCCGTGGTGGCGGCCGGCGTGGTCGCGGCGGCTGCGGCGGCCGGCTTGGCCGCGGCGCCTCCGGTGGCCTTGTACATCCGGTTCAGGTTGTACACCACGTCCTTGGTGATATCGTTGCGGGGATCGGCGTAGACCATCGTGTTGGCCATGGCGGCCATGACGGAGTTGGGGTTGCTGCCGAGGACCGGCTGGTTGGAGATCTTCACGACGTAGGTGAGCTTGCGCCACTGGGCGACGCGGGCCACCATCGCCTGGACTTCCTTGTAGAGCGTGGCCATGGCCTCGGCCTCGCGGCCGGCGAAGTCGCGCTCGGCCAGCTCGCGGCCGGCTTCGAACCTGGCCTTCAGCTCGGTGACGCGATTCTCGTGCTTCTTGAAGTCCTCGGTGCCGGGGATCAGCTTCTGGAGCTGCTCGGCCTCGCCCGCGGCCTCGGCCTGGAGCTTCTGGAGGTCCGCCTTGCGGGCCAGCGCGGCGGACTTGAACTCCTCGCTCGAGACCTTGACCTTCTCGTAGCTCTTGAAGACCTCGTCCATGTCGATGGTCCCGATCACCGCCGGCACCGGCGCCGCGGGCGCGGGGGTGGCGGCCGGCGTCGTGTTCGCGGACCGACGGACCGCGGGATCCTGAGCCTGCTGGCCGAGGGATGGCCCGACCAGGAGGCAGAGCCCCATCGCACCAGCTCCCATTGCCATGATCGCACGCGAAGCAATGACCATCGGTACAACTCCTTTTCTACCGCTGGTGATCCGTAGCTACCGCCCACGCCGGTCCCGCCCGCAAGAGGGACTCGGTCGCCCGAGAGGGTCGCGGCACGATCTGTCGGACGAGCAACCCTCGTGGAGACGCCCTGACCGAGACCCCGGGCCGGGTCCATTCAGGGCGGCATTCTGCGCGGAAGGTAATCGGCGGTCAAGGCGAACCGCGCGGAGAAGGGGGGCGGGGGCGGGGGGCGGGAGAGCGAGGGGCGACCGGGCCGGCTGGCGGGCGGGGCTCTTCCGGGGGCCTCCTCAGCCCTCTCCCGCCGGGCGGGAGGGGGGAGGGGACCCGGATGGCCGCGAGGGACGGCGCGGAAATCGTGGCCGGAGGACCGCGGGATCACGCGCCGTTGTAGGCGAGGACGAAGTCGTGGAACTTGTACTTCTTGTTCCGAGGGACCTCGCCGGCGGCGGCGAAGAGGCTGAGGAGGAGGTCGCCGAAGTGCTCGGTCCGGACGCTGTAATAGTTGTGCTTGCCCTCGCGGCGGGACTCGATCAGGCCGGAGACGCGGAGCAGGGCGAGATGGTGGCTGACCGCGGGCTGGCTCTGGCCCAGGCGGTTGCAGAGGTCCGTCACGTGGAGCTCGCGATTCTCGGAGAGCGCCAGGTAGAAGAGGATCCGGAGTCGGGTCTCGTCGCTGAGGAGCTTGAAGACCTGTGCCAGCTCCCGGATCGACTGGTCGGAGACTTCGGGTTGGCCGTCATGCGACTGACCGTTCGTGGTCGGGACCGACTTCGGGTCTTTGCGAGCCATGAATGAATTCCTTCGGGTTAGAGATTCCGTCGTCGGAGGATCTTGCCCGGTGGGGGGGGCGGGGAAATCGCACCTCGGATCGGAGATGATGGAACGGGATTGAAGTTCGAGGGACGGCTGGCCGTCGTTCGCGGACCTTGCGGTGCGAGGACGGCCTGGGACGCGGGTTGATCTCTTGGCCTGGCTGATGGATTGCGAGGCTGGGCGCTTGATCGGCCTGCGGGCCTCGGGCGAGGGCCTTATCTATCCGGCGTGCGTGCCGCGGCGAACGCGTGCCTCCGCTGAACACTAGGGAGACGGCGACGGCCTGTCAAGCCTCTCGCGGGGACGGTGGCCCTGATGGAGTATCTGTTGTAACATGATGTCATCATTGATTCGGGAACTCAGCGTTGGGCATCGGTCGGGAGTCCGTAGCGATCGAGCGCCGACCGCAGCGTCTCCAGGGGCGGGCCGTCGAGCGGGCAGAGCGGGAGCCGGAGCTCGCCGCGGCCCCGGCCGAGAATCGAGAAGGCGGCCTTGAGGGGGACCGGGTTGGGCGCCAGGCCGAGGAGGTCCTTGCAGAGCGGGAAGAGGCGGGCGTGGGCCCGCCGGGCCTCATCGAGGCGGCCCTCGCGGAATGCGGCGATCAGGCTCATGACGTCGCGCGGGACCAGGTTGGCGACGACCGAGATCACGCCCTCCGCCCCGACCGCGAGCATCGGCAGGGTCAGGCTGTCGTCCCCGGAGAGGACGGTCAGGTCGGTCCTCCCGAGGAGCTCGCTCACCTGGTCGAGCGACCCGGCCGCCTCCTTGATGCCGACGATCGGCGCCAGGCGGCAGAGCCGCTCCACCGTCTCCGGCTCCATGTTGCGCCCGGTCCGGCCGGGGATGTTGTAGAGCACCTGCGGCAGGTCCGTGGCCTCGGCGACGGCCGCGAAATGCCGGAAAAGGCCCTCCTGACTGGGCCGGTTGTAGTAGGGGGCGACGAGCAAGGCGCCGTCGGCACCGGCCCGGGCGGCGAATTTCGTCAGGCGGATCGCCTCGGAGGTCGAATTCGACCCGGTCCCGGGCAGGACCTTGGCCCGCCCGGCCGCCGTTTCTACGACGACGGCGATCACCCGCTCGTGCTCGTCGTGCGAGAGCGTGGGGGCCTCTCCGGTGGTCCCGACGGGGCTGATCGTCGGCGTCCCTTGCTGGACGTGCCACTCCACGAGCTCCCTGAGCGCGGGCTCGTCGACCTTGCCGTCCCGGAACGGCGTGATGAGGGCTACCGTGCAGCCCGCGAAAATCCGGCCCTTCGTCGCCATGCCACTTTCCCCGCCGCCGCCGCTCGCCCCGGAGGGCCGGTCGATGTCCATCGGATCGACCGCTCGATGATCAGGGTCGATTGATCACAGGTCGACCCGTCTCGCAGCATGCGTCTTGTATAATTTAAGGAATTGCCCGACCCCGATGGAAGATCCCGATCACGGTTTGTTGATAAGAACTCGCATCACCCCGGCCGAATCGTCACAGGCCGGGGGGCTCCCCGCGCATCGCCGCGAGCATCTCGCGGACCGCGCGCTCCATCCCCGCGAAGAGGGCGCGTGAGACGATGCTGTGGCCGATGTTGAGCTCGCACATGCGGGGAAGCTCCGCGACGGGCAGGACGTTCCGATAATTCAGCCCATGCCCGGCATGGAGCTCGACGCCGCCCGAGCCGATGATGGCTGCACCCTCGCGGAGGGCGAGGAGCTCGCGATCGCGGGCTGTCCCTTCCGGGCTATTGGCGTACCGACCGGTGTGGAGCTCCACGGCCTGGATCTTCAGGTCCAGGGCGGCCTCGAGCTGGGCGGGCTCCGGATCCAGGAAGAGGGCGACCTCGATCCCGGCGTCGTGGCAGCGGGCCGCGGCCCGGCGGATCCGCTCGCGGTGGGCCAGGACGTCGAGCCCCCCCTCCGTGGTCAGCTCCTCGCGGCGCTCCGGGACCAGGGTGACCTGGTCGGGGCGGACCTCCAGCGCCAGGTCGACGATCTCGTCCGCGGCGGCCAGCTCCAGGTTGAGCCGGACCTGGACCGTCTCGCGGAGGAGCCGGAGATCCCGGTCCTGGATGTGCCTGCGGTCCTCGCGGACGTGGATCGTGATCCCGTCGGCGCCACCCAGCTCGGCCAGCGCCGCGGCCCAGACGGGATCGGGCTCCTTCCCGCCGCGCGCCTGTCGCAGCGTGGCGACATGATCGATGTTCACTCCCAGCCGGACCATCTTCTCTACATTCTCCGGGGCCACACCTGGCCGCCTCTCGGCCCGCGCCGGGGCTGTCGCGGGCCGCCCTCGCCCGCGATGCGGGTCCATATACTTATAGCGTGTTCGCGCGACGAATTCGCCCCCGGTCCGCCGAAAAACGGCCGGGCAGGGGGGCCTCCGTCCCGAGGCCGACCGATCAGGTCGACCGGGGCGGCCCTGCACCACCCGGTCGGACCAGCGGTTTGAGCGGGGAGAGGGCCAGGATGAACGTCCGGGACTGGCCGGTGGCGAACGCCACCGTCCCCTTGCGTTTGGGCCCCGCCCCCTCGACGGCCGTGATCCGACCCATGCCGAACTCGGGATGGATCACCGTGATGCCGGGACGGAAGGCATCGAGATCGGCCTGCGACCCGGAGGGCCCCGCGCCGGATAGCTGCGACGCCGTCGTCAGGCGGAATCCGCCGGGCTGCTGATGGCGAGGGACGCCGGGCGGGGGCGGCCGCCGGCCCCAGGCCCCCGAGGCGCTCCCGCGAGAGGCCGGATATTCGGGGTCGGAGATGCCGGATTGATCGTGCAACTCCATCTCCCCGAGCGGGAGCTCCTCCAGGAACCTCGAGGGGAACGTGGCCTGCTGCTGGCCGCGGAACGTCCGGATCCGGCAGCGGCTGAGATAGAGCTCGCGGCGGGCGCGGGTGATGCCCACGAAGAGGAGCCGCCGCTCCTCCTCCAGCTCCTTGTCGTTGGTGTTGGCCCGCGAATGCGGCAGCAGCCCCTCTTCCAGCGCCACGATGAAGACGACCGGGAATTCCAGGCCCTTCGCCGCGTGCAGCGTCATGAGCGTCACGGCCCCGGTCTGCTCGTCCCAGCGATCGATCGCCGAGGCCAGGGTGATCTCGGCGAGGAAGTCGTGGACGTGGGAGCCGGGATGCTCGAGCTCGAACTCGTGGGCCGCGGAGACCAGCTCGTCCAGGTTGGCGAGCCGATCTTCCCCCTTGTTCTCGGAATTCTCGGCCAGGTACTCGGGATAGCGGGTGCGTTCCAGGACCTGCCGGATGACCTCCTCCGCGGGATGGTCGCAGAGCGAGGTCAGCTCCTCGATGAGCCGGGAGAATTCCCGGAAGCCCCGGACGGCCTTGTCCTTCAGGCCCTCCGCCTGGTCCGCCAACTTCGCCATGGCCAGGAGCGGGATGCCCCGGTCCCGCGCGGCCTTCACCAGGTGGTCGAGCGACGTCTTGCCGAGGCCCCTGGCCGGGACGTTCACGACCCGGGCGAAGGCCAGGTCGTCCTTCGGGTTGGCCATGAGGCTGAGGTAGGAGAGGATGTCCTTGACTTCCTGACGCTCGTAGAAGGAGACGCCGCCCACGATCTGATAGGGGATCCGAGCCGACCGGAGCGCCTGCTCGATGGGGCGGGTCAGCGCGGTCATCCGGCAGAAGACGGCCACGTCGGAATAGTTGTACTCCCCCTCGCGGACGATCGCGGCGATCCGCGAGGCGACCGCGTCGGCCTCGTCGGTCTCGCGGGCCAGGATCGTCAGGTTCACCGGCGCGCCCCGCGGGTTCTCGGTCAAGAGCGACTTGGGCTTGCGAGCGAGGTTGTGCCGGATCAACTGGTCGGCGGCGCTGAGGATGTTTTTGGTGCTCCGGTAATTCCGCTCCAGCTTCACGACTCGGCAGCCGGGATAGTCCTGCTCGAATTCGAGGATGTTGGAGAGGTTGGCGCCGCGCCAGCCGTAGATCGACTGGTCGGGGTCGCCGGTGACGCACAGGTTGGGGTGGTCGACCGAGAGGGCCCGGACGATGGCGTACTGGGCAAGATTGGTGTCCTGGTACTCATCCACCAGGACATACCGATACCGGCGGTCCAGGCCGGCGCGGACGTCCGGATGTTCCTTGAGGATGGTGACCACGTGGACCAGGAGGTCGTCGAAGTCAACCGCCGAGCAGGCGCGGAGCTTCTCTTCATAGGCGGCGAAGGCCTTCGCCGCGAGCGCGTCGGCCTCGTCGCGGGCGCGTCGGCGGAGGACCTGCGGGCTGACCAGGTCATTCTTGGCGCGGCTGATGATGGCCTCGACGCGTTCCGGCGTGACCTTGGCGTCGTCCCCGGCGAGCTGCTCGAGGACGTCCTTGACGGCGCGGAGGCGATCGGACTGGTCGTAGATGGTGAACCCCGGGTCGATCCCCGCGAGCTTGGCGTGGATCCGCAGGAGCCGGGCGCAGAACCCGTGGAACGTGCCGACCCAGAGCCTGGCGCCGGGCGCGATGGCCTCGATCCGCTCGCGCATCTCGCCGGCGGCCTTGTTGGTGAACGTGATCGCGAGGATATTCTCGGCCGCGATCCCGGACTCCATCAGGTGGGCCACCCGCCGGGTGATCACCCGCGTCTTGCCGGACCCCGCGCCGGCGAGGACCAGCAAGGGGCCATCGATGTGGGTCACGGCGGCCCGCTGGTCGGGCGTGAGGTCGGAGAGGAGGTCCATGTCGAGTCTGTTCATCCCTGGGCAGGCCGCGAGAGCCGCCGTCACGCCCGTCGCCGCGGGTCGTCCGGCGGATTGACAGGCTCCATTATATCGACCACGGAGGAGTCCGACGACCCGGCTCGTCCGGGGCGGGTTTGCTCGCCATCGCCGCGGGACGTCCTGGAATGTCCGGGATGAATGGCTTATCCTGATCGATCAGGGTCATGTCTCGCGCTCCGCCGGAGCTCGTCGAAACGCGAGCCGCTGTCCGAGGGATGGATTCACCATGTCAGATGGCTCCCCCGACGACGCTGATGAGGATGTCGCCGCCAGGGCGAAGCTCGCGACCGATCGGACGGTCATCGATCCGCTCCTGACGCGTCCCAGCCCCGCGGGTGACGGCGCGTCGAGGGATTCCCACTCGAGTCCCCTCGTCCACGCACTCTCCACCTACTCGTTCGACGGTGCGGCGTCCCCCTATGCCGAGGGATCGATGGGGACGATCCTGGTGGCCCGGGACGAGACCCTGGGCCGCGACGTGGCGATCAAGGCGTTGCGCCCCGAGCACCTGGCGGATGAAGAGCTGCGGCTTCGGCTCCGGCGCGAGGCGGCGATCACGGCGCGATTGCAGCATCCCGGCGTCCCGCCGGTCTTCTGCATCGGCGCGATCGACGACGCCCGGCCGTTCTTCAGCATGCAGCTCGTGGTGGGAGAAACCCTGGCCCGCGTGCTCAAGTCCTCATCGGACCGGGCCGCGGATCGCCCGCGGCTGCTGACGATCTTCGGGCAGCTCTGCCAGACCATCGCCTACGCGCACGCCCGGGGCGTCGTCCACCGCGACCTCAAGCCCGAGAACGTCCTCATCGGCGACTTCGGGACGGTCTACGTGCTGGACTGGGGCGTGGCCCGGGTGCTGGACGGAAAGCGCGTGCCTCACGAAGGGGGCTCGCCGGTGGGCGACCTCCCGCTGGCCTCGGAGATGACCGTGGCGGCCGGGGGACGGCGAGGGGCTCGCGCCGACGCGGGCCGGCACGCCGACAGCTCGCTGACGCTCGCCGGGGAACTGCTCGGGACGCTCCAGTACATGGCGCCGGAGCAGGCTCGCGGGGATCCCGATCAGGACGAGCGGGCCGACGTCTTCAGCCTGGGCGCCATCCTGTTCGAGATCCTGACCGGCGAGCCGCTCCGGCCCGCCGCCCTGGTCAGCCCCGCGGAGATCGATGCGTTCGCCATCGAGTACCTGAAGACGATGTCCGTGAGGCTTGGCGCCGCGAAGGCCGATTGCCCGATCGCCAACCTGGCCGCCGTCTGCCTCGAGCCGGACCGCTCGCGACGGCCCAAGGATGCGCGCGACGTCGCCGCCGAGATGACCTCGTACCTGCTCCACGTCCTTCGCCGGCCGGAGCGGGAGATGGCCCGGTTCTTCGAGCTCTCCCCCGACCTGTTCTGCCTGGCGACCCTGGACGGCTATTTCACGCGGATCAACGACAATTTTTCGAGGGTGCTCGGCCACAAGAGCGAGGAGATCCTGTCGCGGCCCTTCCTCGACTACGTCCATCCCGAGGACCTGGAGCGGACCCGCGAGCAGATGGCCAAGCTCGTCGAGGGGAAGCCGGTCGTCCGCTTCGAGAACCGCTACCGCGACCATCGCGGCGAGTATCTTTGGTTCGAATGGAACGCCAAGACCGTCCCGGACGAGGACCTGGTGTTCGCCGTGGCCCGGGACATCACCGGGAGGAAGAACCTGGAGCGCCGGCTGATGGCCATCGTCGAAACCTCCCCCATGGGCGTCGCGATCGTCGATATGGACGGCCGCGTGGTGCAGGTGAATCGCGAGTTCGAGCGGATCTTCGGCTATCGGCGCGACGAGCTCCTGGGACGGATGGTGGAAGGCCTGATCCCGGCCCGGTTCCGGGACGAACACCCGGCCCGGCGCGCGGAATTCCTCGGCAGCCGCGAGTCGAGGCCGGGCCGGGGGCGCGAGGTCCTCGGCCTGACGAAGGATGGGGCGGAAATCCCCCTGGAGCTCGGGCTGAGCCCGTTCGAGACCGAGGAGGGGACCTTCGTCACGGCGGTGATCTCGGAGATCGGCGACCGGCGGCGGCGGTACGCCTGGCTCGAAACCCTGGTGCGGACTCACCCCGAGGCCGTCCTCCTCGTGGATGAAGCGGGCCTGATCGCGATGGCGAATGACCGGGCGGAGCCACTCCTCGGACTGCCGGCGTCGGAGTTGTCCGGGCGTCGACTCGAGGAGTTCCTGCCGGGCTTCCGCGTCGACTCGCCGGCGACCACTCGGGTGATGAGTCGCGGGGTGGACGGCACGGGATTCCCAATCGAGGCCCGGCCGCTGGCCGTGACCGGAGGCGGGGCCGTGGTCACCGTGCGGCGAGTCGGCGAGGCGAGCGAACCGGCCGCCGGCGCTGGACACGGCGCCAGGTCGTCGTAGACTGGCATTGGCGAGCACCTCGCCGGAAGAGTGGCGCCGTCGAGGCGGATGCAAGGTCGGGTGGCGGAGGGAGTCGGCGATGGAGATCCTGGGGATCGGCACGAACATCGTCGAATGCCCGCGCATCGGCAAGATGATCGAACAGTACGGCGAGCTCTTCCTGAGGCGGGTCTACACCGAGCGTGAGGTCCGCTTCTGCCAGTCGCGAAAACATGCGATCGAGCACTTCGCCGGGCGATGGGCCGCCAAGGAGGCCATCCTCAAGGCCCTCGGCTCGGCCTGGATCCGGGGGATCTCCTGGACCGACATCGAGGTCCGCACCGGCGACGACGGCCATGCCCGCGTCATGGTCCGAGGCGCCGCGCGGGAAGTCGCGATCGAGCGCGGGATCGGCGACATCCTCGTCTCCCTGTCCCACTGCCGGACCTACGCCACGGCCCACGCCATCGCGCTGGCCGGCCGTCCCGGCCGGCTCACCACCGAGGATCCGGATCCCGCCGAATGAGGCGAGTCAGGTCGCCCGAGCCGGTTGCCCGTCGCGTTCTTGCCCCGCCCGTGCCATCGCGGAGTCCAGGAACGAGACGACGTCGTTGAGCAGGGCCTCGCCGCCCACCGCGACGACGTCCACATGGCCCGCCTCGGGGACCTCGACGACTCGGGCGGGCGTCGGAAAGGCCGCGGCGAGCCGCCGTGCGGCGGGGGTTGAGACCAGTCGATCGGCCTGGCCATGAAGGATCAGCACCGGGCAATTCACGCGTCCTGCCAGCCTGATCGGCCGGGGCCGCGTCAGGGAGACCCTGGCGATCCGAGCGGCACGCATCGTGACGAGCCGGGCGAGCAGCCACGACCCCGGGAATCGTCGCGAGCGGAACCAGACGCGCATGGCGTCGTTCAGGTCCACCATCGGGGACTCGAGCACGACCGCCCGGATGCGCGGATCCTCGGCCGCGGCCCGGATCGCGATCGCGGCCCCCATGGAACGCCCCCAGAGGATCGGATCGAAGGCGTCGGCCGGATCGTCTCGCGGGACCATCCGCGCCAGCGCGTCGAGCCAGCGGACGACGTCGCGGCCTTCCCGCCCGCCGAACGAGGCATACGCCCCGTCGCTCTGGCCGTATCCGCGGAGGTCGATCGCGGCGACCTCCCAGCCCGCCGCGTTGAGCGCAGCGACCCGGATGGCCTGGACCTCCCTCGCCGCTTCCGCGAACCCGTGGATCAGGACCGCGATCCGGCCCGTGGGTCGCTCATTGGTGATCGGATGCCATCGGGCCGAGAGACGCGTGCCGTCGTCGGCCTTGATGGCGATGTGGCCTCGCTCCGGGTCGGTCGACTTATCGAGATGATCCGTCGCCTTGACCCGCGGCGGGACGACCAGCGCCCAGGCACCGTATTCGATGATGGCCATCAAGGCGCAGGCCGCGAGCCCGAGCAGGAAGCCGCCGGCGCCGATCGCCAGCCCGTGCAGGTTCGCGAGTGATGGGATGTCATCCATCGTCGTCAAGCTCCTCACGGCGGCCGTCGCCGTGGTCGTCTGGATCTCGTCATTCATCCGGCTGAGGCTTCATCGCTTCCGGCGGATCGACGAAGCCCCGCCGAGAGGGGTCGGCCGCTGGAGACTTCGAAATGTACCGCGCCGCGAGCCCGTGTTCGGGGCATGTCGTTTTTTCAGGCTCCCGCGAGTCTGCGGCGCGTCGGCGACTCCGAGCTGACGCCGCCGCCGGCCGACCACGACGGCCCGAAGAACGGTCCGGGCGTACGGTGTGGCGGGATTGGCCGTCTTTCCGCGGTGTCAGGAGGAAGTACGGAGCACCGATGTCCGCGAGCGGCCATCCGATAAGGATGGGCGGGGCCTGGCTACGATTCCTCAGATCGGCCGACGCGGAGCTTCTCAGTGGCAAGGGGCGACGGTCCACTTCGAACACTCGAGGTTGTGGTTTGACGAGGTCGTGGACTGCGTGACCGGGTATGCGGCCGACTCGGGACCCAGGGGAACAAAGGATCGTGTCGGCGGAACTCGTGTTCTCCTTGGGTCCTGCTGCACTGAGGAATCGAGGTTGGTGTTACGCGAGCCTTGTCCCGTCAACCTGTGGCCGTCGATGGCCTGCCCCCCGCCGAAGAAGATCTCAATCAAGGGGCGTGTGTTCTATGGTTACAAGCAAGAGATTGAAAACGACCTGGCAGGTCGTGCACCTGGAGCGGCCACCGACGCGACGCCAACGCCCGAGGAAGTGCGTATCTCTCCCGACGCCGTCGTGACGCGGTCTGGCCGAATTTACGGTCGAGGCCAACATGATCAAGCGACGTGGAGCCCCTGGGCGTCGTACCCGCCCGTTTGCGCTGGAAGCCCTGGAGACCCGCGAGTTGCTGACCACGATCGTGGTCACGAGCCCCATCGACGGGGCCGCGGGGTCGCTGCGAGACGCGGTGGGACGTGCCTCGGCAGGCGACGTCATCACGTTCGCCAAGTCGCTTCGAGGTGCGACACTCCATCTCACGGGCGGCGAGATCGACGTGACGAAAGCCCTGACCATTCAGGGCACCCGACAGACCCTGGATGCCGACCAGGGTTCACGGATTCTGCGGATCGAGGGTGCGAAGGCGACGCTGAGCGGCCTCACCTTTCGGGACGGCCGGGCGTCCTTCGACGACCTCTATGGCTATGCCGGCGGGGCCATCCTGGCCTCGGGTTCCGATCTGGTCCTGAACAACTGCACGTTCCAGTCCGATCAGGCCGTCGCCGGGACGGAGAGCCTGGACGGCAACTTCGTGGCCCCAGCCTTCGGTGGCGCCGTGTTCGCCGACTCGGGGACCGTCGGCATCGCGAACTGCGTCTTCCGCCGGGACGCCGCCGTCGGCGGCGGCAACACGTCCCTCATGCAGTCGGGCCGGGCGGCGGGCGGTGCCGTCTTCGTCAATGAATCCCCGCTGACGATCCGCGGTTGCTCCTTCGAAGGCAACGTCGCGAAGGGCGGAGATTCGCTGAGCGTCATGACGAAATGGCCTTCCAGCCTTGGAGGTTCGGGGGGAGGCGGGGCCATCTATGCAATGGGATCCCCGGTCAGCGCCTCGGGAACGCGGTTCGTCAGCAATCGGGCGATCGGTGGCAAGGGGCTCGATGGGTCTCTCGCCCAGGCAGCGGCCTCTCCGGAGGTCGGCGACGGCGGGGTGGCCGGCGCGGGAGCCATCCTGGTGGAGGGCGGGACCGACGCCTCTCCCGTCCTCGACTTCTCGGTCCTCCGCTGCACCTTCCAGGGCAACGCCGCCCTCGGGGGAAATGCCGGCACGCCGGACGTGCAGATGACCGGCGGTGCCATGCCGGGTGGCCAGGGTGGCGAGGCGCAGGGGGGCGCCGTTCTGGCCGTAGGAAACATCGCCCTCCTGATCAATAACTCCGTGCTCGATGGGAATTCGGCGACGGGCGGAGGCGCGGGCCCGAATCCTGCGGGCCTGGGCCTCCAGGTCGGTTGGGGAGGCGTCGTCAAGGGAGGGGCTGTCTTCTCCGAGAAGGGGCACAGCGTGACGATCCTCAATTCCCGGATCGTCCATAGCCTCGCCCTGGGCGGCCAGGGATCGGACTCGCCCGCGGACGGCTCGTCGTACGCCGGTGCCGGCGGCTGGGCCTATGGCGGCGGAGTCTACGTGAATAACGGCCGAGGGGGCGCCGGCACCGACCCGTATGTCGAGCCGGTCCTCTTCCGGGACACGACGTTCAGCGGCAACAGTGTCCAGGGCGGAGAGCCCGGCAAGGGTGTGCTCGCCGACATCCACGCCGGCGGAGGTGCCCAGGGCGGAGCCGCCGACCTGAGCGGCAAGCTCGGGATCGACATCCTCCGCTCCAACTGGACCTCCAACAGGGCCGTCGGCGGGACCGAGACCCTCGCCTCCGGAGGGGCACTCGCGACGCCCTTCGGCGCCGAGGAAAGTCATACAACGATCGTCGGAGGTCAGTTCCGCTCCAACCAGGCCATCGGCGGCAAGGACGCCAGGAACGCGTCCTATCGCGAGGGCTCGGGCGGCGCCTTCATGATCAACTCGCCGAACACCGTGGTCGTCGGCGTGCGATTCCAGTCCAACGCGGCGATCGGCGGAGCCGACACGGGCTCGGGTTACGCCGGGACGGGCAAGGGCGGCGCGGTCTACATCGTGGGCCAGCATCCCACGACCGAATTCGACGCGTGCAGCTTCCTGAGCAACCAGGCCCTCGGCGGGACGGCGGCCGGCGCGGGAAACGGTGGCTCCTACAATGGCCAGGGCCTCGGCGGGGCGATCTACGCCGAGAACGGCGACCTGACCGTGCGCGGCGGGTCGTTCCTGACCAACCTGGCTCGCGGCTCAAATGCCGGCAGCGGCCGCGACGCGAAGGGGGGCGCGATCTTCGCCAGCCCCATCGCCAGCCCCCCCGACTACGACTACCAGACCAACACCCATTTCACCGGTGTGATCTTCAAGCAAAACCAGGCGGTGGCCAGCGGTGACAGCGTCGCCTCGGGCGGTGCCGTCTTCAACGGCGGCAACGTCCTGACGGACGTGGGCTCGCGCTTCTTGCACAACCAGGCCGTGGCCACCGACGGGACGGCCTATGGCGGGGCCATCGTCCACGAGCACGAGATCGGCCAGACCGGCACGCCCTACGTCCCGGCGATGACCCTGACCGCGACCGAGGTGAACGGCAATCTCGCGATCGGCCAGGCTGTCCCGCAGGGCCCGGCTGCCAGTGGATTCGGCGGCGGGATCGCTTTCCTGAACGACCCGATCGGCGTGCTGCGCCTGGTCAGCTATCGGAAGAACCGGGCTTCCACGATGGGGAATGATGTTTGGGGGACTTACCACGAATCCGAGAGCTGAGGCCTCTCGACGGCGATTCGCCGTGGCGAACTCGATGCCGGCCCGGGGGCAACTCGGCCTCCCCGGGCCGGCCGGGTTTGACCTCCGGAGACACCGTACTTCCTTGCTTGTGGACAAAAGAAACTCGGGTGGCGTATCCGCTTCAAGGCCGGTCACGTCGATCGAGAAACCCTCTCGCCTCGACGCAATCCGGTCGCCACTCGACGTGGATGGCACCTCGCTGCCAGGTGCGGAGGAATGGAATGCCATTTCGCTCGATCGGCGTGAGGGCGTCCCTGGTTCCCTGCGTCGGCATGCGCTGGCTCACCATGACGGTTTTGGGCCTGGCCCATGTGTAGAGCATTGGCGTATTTGCCGTCTTTCCGCCGTGGTGCGGCGACAGGAAGATGTCCGGGGGCGGGTCGGGCCGCGGCGAGTCCAGCAAGGCGGCCGTGCCCTCCGCGTCGAGATCGCCCGTGAGCAAGATCCGACGGCCGGCGTGCTCGAGATCGAGGACCAGGCTCCGCGCGTTGTCGGACGACTCCATCGGAAAGTCGGTCGGCGGGTGGAGGACCGTGAATACCACACCGGCACGTCGCCACGACGTCGGCGCGGTCAGGACGCGGATGGGAATCCTCCGCGCCTTCAGGTCGTCGAGTAACGCCAGGGCTCCCGGATTGGCCGCCCCGCCGAAGCCGGGAGGGACGAGGACCTCGCCGACGGCGAATCGCTCGAGGAGGTCGGGAAGGCCGTTGTAGTGATCGAGGTCGGCATGGCTCAGGAAGACCTGGTCGATCCGCGTGATGCCCCGGATCCAGAGCGCGGGGGCGATGATCCGCCGGCCGACCTTCGGATCACCCATCCGGCCGCAGTCATAGAGGATCGCCGTGCCGTCCGCGAGGCGTACCGACACCGCCAGGCCGTGGCCGACCGCCAGGACGTCCCCCTCGAACGGCGGCGGATCGAGGCGGATCCCGGCGAGGAGCCAGCCGGGGATCAGCACCGAAACGGCCGCCAGCAGGATCGCCCCGACGCTCCTTCGCCGCCTTGCGGGGATGATGACCGACGTCGTCCCGGCGACGATGGCCAGCGTGATCAGGACGTAAAACAATGCGACCGACCAGGCCGTCGGACCGGCGACGAAACGATGCCCCCAGGGTAGCGAGGCTCCCCATCGCACGATCCACTCCGTCAGCCTCAAGAGCCACTCCGCGGGTCGGATCAGGATCGCTCCCAGGGGGCTCCAGATCAGGCCGAGGCCGAGCCCGGAGGCGCCCAGGAGGAGCGCGACGGTGGTCAACGGGATCAGGGGGACATTCAAGAGGATCCCGATCGGTGCGACGAGGTGGAAGCGAAATGCCACCAGCGGGACCGCCGCCAGCCAGACGACGGCCGAGAGGATCATCCCCTTGACGGCTCCGACCACGAGCAAGCGAGGCCAGGCTCGCCATCGAGGCTGGAATCTGCGCTCGAGCGCCTCGATCGCCGTCGGCTTGCCGCCGATCCGGGCGGAGAGACGACCCCAGCAGGTCGTCGCGAGCTCCTGAGCCGGCCGGACCACCCAGATCAACGCGGCGATCGCCAGGAAGGAGAGCTGACAGCCCACGTCGAAGGCGTAGAAGGGACTCCAGAGGAGGCAGAGCAGGCCCGCCAGGGCCAGGGTGTTGGCGGGCCGCGCGGACCGGCCCGCGACGCCCGCGAGGCAGAAGGCCAGGGTCATGGCGGCCGAGCGGACCACCGAGGGAGCGAGCCCCACGAGCACGGCATAGCCGACCGTCGCCACGCCGACGGCCCCGTAGGCGGGAAGCCTCGGCACCGAGCAGAGCCGGAGCAGCCTGCCAAGGAACCACGCCAGCGCCTGCAATTGCAGGCCGGAGATGGCCAGGAGGTGGGTCGTGCCGGTCAGCGTGAAGGCGTCCTGGTCCTCCGGATCGATGTCCTCACGCCGCCCCAGGATCAGCGCCGAGGCCAGTGCCGCGGTCGGACCGTCGAGGTGCGACTCCAGCTCGGAGCGGCAAGCGTCGCGGATGCGGGCCAGGCGGAGGGTCCAGGGCCAGGGCTCGTTCTTCCGATCGATGGACAGGGCGCCCGGGCTATCCACGAAGAGTCGCGCGTCGATCCCCCTGGATCGCAGCAAGGCGCGATGGTCGAATTCGCCAGGATTGAGAGGCCCCTCGACCCGGCTCAGCGAGCCCGCCGCTTCCACGGGCTCCCCGGCGTGGAGGTCGGTCCGGTCGCCGGCCACCGAGAGGGCCACGCTCCCCGACGCGGGCCTCCAGCGGCTGCCGTCGGAGATCTGAGTCGCGGCGATCACCATCCGGGTGATCTCGCGGTCGGGCTCACCGCCGCCATGAGGCTCGGAGCGTTGTCGGCCCGCGACGTCGGTGATCACGCCGCGAATCCAGGCCGGCCGGGGCGTGTCGTCGGCCGCGAGGCCGATATCATCCGGGGCACGGCCGTTCCAGCGATGATGATGCCAGGCGGCACCGAAACAGGACGTCGCCACGAGGGCCGCGGCGAACGACGCGCGGTGCGAGCTCAGGCCGAGCACGCACACCGACAGGGCCCCGAAGCCGACGTCGACCCAGGGGCGAGTCCCGAATCCTCCCCAGGCGCGATCGAGGATGATCCCGGCCAGCGCGGCGACGAGCAGCGGGACCAGCGGAGGGAAACGAACCGGGGACGGGCGGGGGGCCCCGTCGTCGGGGGATCGACCTGGAGTTGGAACCGGCATGGGTCCACCTCGTTCCCGGGGTAGGCCGGGACTCTCGATTCTGACATAATGAGCCGGCGATTTCGGCCCAGCTCCATCCCCGGCCCGAGGTTTTCCAGCTCATGGATCATCGTTATCCCTGCGGCGGCGTCAAGCGGCGCGGGTTCCTGGCGGCGGCGGCCTCTCTGCCCGTGATCTCCGCGCTCCCCGCCGCACCGATCCTGGCCGCGGACGGGCCGAACGATGGCCGGATCCGCGCCACGCCGAGCCATGTCGGGGCCGGCCCCGGGGCGGCGAGCAAGTTCGGCGCGCCCGGGCTTCATCCGGGCCGGGTCGTGGAGGCCCGCAATCCGGGGATGATCCGCGGCGGCGTCAAGGACCGCGCGGCCATCAAGGCGACGCTGGAGAAGGGCCTGGCACGCCTGACCGGTGCCCCCACGGCGGTCGATGCCTGGCGGACGTTCTTCGAGCCCGGCGACGTCGTCGGCATCAAGGTCGTCCCCAACGGGCAGCCGTATGCCCATTCGTCGTTCGAGCTGGTCCTGGAGATCATCGAGGGGCTGAAGTCGGCCGGGGTGAAGCCGCGCGACATGTTCGTGTACGATCGCTATCGGGATGAGTTCCTCGCCGCCGGCTACGACAAGATCCTCCCCGCGGACGTCCGCGGCGGCGGGCTGACCGCCGAGGGCGGGGACCAGTTCCAGCTCGACTACCCGAGCTTCCGCGCCGATCCGATCGCCGGCTATGACCCCGACGCCTTCGTCTGGATGGACCTGGTCCCCTATGGCGACGACCCGAAGGACGATCGGAAGTATCGCTCACACCTCGGCAAGCTCGTGACGAAGGTCGTGAACAAGATCGTGGCGATCCCGGTGATGAAGGACCACGGCTCGGCCGGCGTCACCGGCGCCCTCAAGAACATGAGCCACGGCTCGGTGAACAACGTGGCGCGGTCGCACACCAACAGCGCGACGAACGTCTGCAACCAGTTCATCCCCCAGGTCGTCAGCCACCCGACGATCCGCTCGAAATTCGTCCTCCAGGTCATGGACGGCATCCGCGCCGTCTACCAGGGTGGGCCGTTCGCCTGGGAGAACGACAAGGGGAAGTGGACCTGGGAGAACAACGCGCTCCTGCTGGCGACGGATCCGGTCGCGCTCGATCACGTGGAGTGGGACATCGTCGACGCGAAGCGTGAGAAGGAGAAGCTCCCGAAGGTCGCCGCCTGCGGCCTGCTCGCGGCCAATCCCCTGGGGACGGAGGGCTTCGACGTCCGCCAGCCCCAGCACATCGCGCTGGCCGGCGCGCTCGGCCTGGGCCACTTCGACTACAAGTCGCCCCGCGGCCGTCGATTCTCGATCGAGCATATCGTCATCGACGCATGAGCTGAATGGAAAGGGGCGGATCCCTCCGCCGAGCCGCCCTCCCGGGCCTTTCCGCCATTCTGGTTGAGTTCGTGATCGAGGGCAAGCACCCAGCGCCGGAAGTTCGTCCTCCGCACGCGGAATCGGCCGGTCCGACCGCGAGGGACCGTCCCCGCGAGGTAACTTGAACCGGAACGGTCGGTCACGCCTCTGCCCCGGATCGTCATTCCGGCAGCGGCTGGCCGCGGGTCTCCGGGGCGAAGGGGAGGACCAGGAGGCCCAGGAAGAAGACCGAGCACATGGCGATCCCCGCGTATCGCATCGGCTCGGGATAGCCCGCGAAGACCTGGTCGGTCAGCCGGCCAAGGAGATAGGGACCCGAGGCGGCGACGAGCCGGCCGACGTTGTAGCAGAACGAGGTCCCGGTGCTCCGCAATCGGGTCGGGAAGAGCTCGGGGAAGTAGATCGCGTAGCCGCCGAAGAGGGCGAGCTGGCAGAAGCCCATGATCGGCAGGAGCACGAAGATCTGCCAGAAGTCGTTGAGCAGCCAGAACGTGGATGCCGTGGCGACGGCGGCGAGCAGGAAGCTGATCGCGAACGCGGGCCGCCGGCCGATCCGCGCGGTCACGTAGGTGAACGCGTTGATTCCCAGGAACGACCCCGCGTTCTGGACCAGCGACGCGATCCCCGTCCAGAGGGTGAGGTTGCCGGCGATCTGCTGGGCGGTCAGGCCCTGGGCCTCGAAGTGCTTGCGGAAGACCGAGCGGATCAGGTCGAAGCTGAAGAAGCCGATCCCCCAGAGCCCCACGACCCCGACGAAGGCCAGCACCATCCCCACGATCGTGTTCCGCCGCCATCGCGGATCGGTGAACAGCTCGCTCATCGAGCCCAGCTTGTGGACGGTCTTCGGGTCCCCGGCCAGGGCCGCGTCGTCCTCCTCCTCCCGCGCCGCGGCCTTCCAGCGCTCCGGCTCCTTGAGTCGCAGGAAGATGGGGATCGCCAGCAGGGCCGGGGCCAGCCCGATCAGGAACATGACCCGCCATGCACTCCCGATCGTACCGGCTTCCTCCAGCTTCCCCAGCACGATCCCGCAGGTCGCGGCCAGCATGTTTCCCAACGCGGAGAGGGCCTGCAGGCTGCCCAGCGCGTATGGGCGGGCGTGATCGGGCATGACCTCGGCGACGAGCGCCACCCCGACCGCGAACTGGCCCCCCACCCCCAGGCCCGTGAGGAACCGGTAGAAGGTGAAGTCCCAGAAGTTCCGGGACAGGGCGCTCAACCCGGTGAAGGCCGAGTAGCAAAGCACGGTCAGCATCATGGTCTTGGCCCGGCCGATCTTGTCGCCGAGGATGCCGAAGACGATCCCGCCGAGGGCCCAGCCGATCATGAAGACGGAGGTGGCCTTGGTGCCGTACGCGTCCACCATGCCGGCCGTCGCCGGGTCGCCGGGCGTGGCGTCGAGCAGCTTCGTGACCGCCGGCTTGCGGGCGAGGTTGAAGAGCTGCTGATCCATCGTGTCGAAGAGCCAGCCGAGCGAGGCGACCACGAAGACGAACCACTGGTAACGGTTCACCCCTCGCCACCACGGGGCCGCCCCGAGGGGGGCCTGGTTCTCCGAGGTCGCTCTTCCGGCCGGGTCGTCGATGTGCATGGGGGGTGGACCTCCGCGAGGCGAGGAACGTCAACGCCCCAAGATCAGACCACGACCGGCGCCGGCTGGCAACCGGCCAGCGTCGGCAGGACGACCGCATGACGCGTGCGATCGCACGCGTTAAGATCGGGGCATGAGAATCCGCGTCCTCCTCCTGCTCCTGGTGCAGACGACCCTCGTCCTCCTCCTGGCGGCCGCCGTCGCCCGCCGGTGGATCCCGCTCGGGATTCCCGGCCAGTGGGTCTGGCTGCCGGCACCGGCCCCGAAGACCCTGATCGCCCCGGCGCTCGCGGCCCTGGCGGTCGTTGGCTACGGCGTCTTCGCCGCGTTCGGCCTGAAGTCGCTGACCGACGGCCGTCGCCCGCCCGGGAGGCTCCGCGAGGCGTGCTGGCTGGCCGCCCTCCTGTTCGCGGCGATCGCGATCCAGGCGATCCTCCCGACCGGCGCGGCCGACGGTTTCGGGCTCGAGCGGTGGGGCTACGTGAACTTCGCCATCTCCTCCTCCGGCTATCATCGGATCGCTCGGGAGCAGGCCGCGAGCGATCCCTGGAAGTTCCTGGCCGACTATCCAGCGTGGATCCGAAAGCAGGACACCCTCCACATCGGGACCCATCCCCCCGGCCTGATCGCCCTGGAATGCGTCCTGCTCAGTTCGATGCAGGCGCACCCGGGGGTCGCGGACGCCGTCGAGCGCTTCACGCCGAGGGCGACGACGATGGGACTTCGACTCTTCGAGGAGGCGACGCGCTATCCCCTCTCGCGTCCGGATCGCGCGGCCCTCTACCTCACCAGCCTGCTGACCCTCCTCGCCTGCGCGGGCACGGTCGTGCCGCTTTACCTGCTGGGCCGCTCGGAGATCGCGGCCGGCCCCGCATGGGCCGCCGCGGCGCTCTGGCCGCTGGCGAGCGCCCCGAACCTCTTCCAGCCGGTCGCCGACACCGCCTACCCCTTCCTCTCCACGCTGGCCGCCTGCCTGGCCGCATGGGCCGCACGCCCGGTCGCGACTTTGGGTTGGCGGGGCCCGGCGCTGGCGGTCGCGAGCGGCCTGGTCCTCGCTTTCGGCAACTTCTTCACCCTGGCGTTCCTGCCCGCCGGCCTGGTCGTGGGGCTCCTGATCGCAGCGGCCCCGGGGGTGGACCGGAATCGGAAACGCACCCTGATCGCGGCCGTGGGGATCGGGTTCCTGGCACTCAATGCGCTGGGCTGGGCCATCACGGGGGCCAACCCGATCGTCATCTGGTGGTGGAATGTGCAGAAGCACGCCGGGTTCTACGACCAGTTCCCGCGGACTTACCTGGCCTGGCTGCTGATCAACCCCGTCGAGACGGCCGTTGCCCTCGGTTTGCCCGCGGCCGTCTGGCTCGCCTGCGGCCTCGCGGCGGGCCGGCGGGCACCGCGGGCGGCGCTGATCGCGTTCGGAGTCCTGCTACTCCTGAACGTTCTGGGCCGGAACATGGGAGAGGTCGCCCGGCTCTGGATCCTCTACTTGCCGCCGCTGCTCCTCGCGGCCGGCGCGGGGATGGACCGCCTCGGTGCGGGGCCGCCGGCCCTGGCCGTGACGGCGGCCCTGCTCGGGTTCCAGGTGCTGGCCCTGCAGGCGACGGTGCAGTTCGTCCTTCCCATCGAGATCCGGTCGATCTCAGAGGAACACGTGGGTCACCCGGACGCCCAGCTCCGTGTCGATCAGGACGAGCTCGCCGCGGCCGACGAGGCGTCCGTTGGAGGTGAGCTCGACGGGCTCCCGGCTGTGCCGGCCGAGCTCGACGACGTCGCCGGGCTTGAGGTCCGCCAGGCGGCTGAGGGAGAGGTTCACGCGGCCGAGCTCGACCGCGAGGGTGACGGGCACGTCCAGCGGATCCGCCTGAGGCGGGACCGGGGCGGCCGGGGCAGGGGGGCGGGATTCACCGGTCATCTTGGCGTTCATCCCCAGGTTCAAGGGTTCACGGGTTCGGCGTTCGCACTCGAGCGGGCCGGAGAGTCGGAGGAGCCGTCCGCCGGAGCCGGCCACGGGCATGGCGGGGAAGGAGAAGCACTCTCCCGAGCCCGAGAGGTCGCAGGCCAGCCGAACCTCCCCTTCCGGGCTCTGAGAAGTCCCGGCGAGGCGAGATTCGGCCAGCGGGAGGACGCCGCCGGCTCGGAGTCGACGCAGGCCCAGGGGCATGGCCACCTGGCCGGCCCGCGCCACCCACTGGGATGAGAGGGACTGCGTGACCGTCGACCGTCCTTGCCCTGCGCCGCCCGTCGTCCCCCCGACGCCGCCGAGGATCTCCCCGAGGGCCTGCTCCGGGATCCAGACGCGGGCCGTCCCGCTCGTCCCGCCGATCCGGATTGGGCAGAAGATGGTCACCATCGCGCCCAGGGAATCCGGATCGAACGGGTCGGGGCCAACGCGATCCAGCCGCAGCTCGCTCGCATCCCAGCCGGCCGATCGCCACCCCAGGTCCTCGGCCATCACCTGTAGGGTGCGGGTGGCGAGGTAGCCCCAGATGCCCCACTCGACGGGCGAGATCTGAAGGCGGGTCTCCGCGAGCGGTCGCTCGTAACCCAGGAGTTGATCGACGACCGCATGGGCCAGCGGGACATCCAGCCCGATACCCAGCCTGGTCCCCAGCCGCGGCCAGCGGAGCTGGGCGATCAGGCCCGGTCGAAGCAGGCCCGACGCCCGCCAGACCGCCTCCGGCTCGCCGAGGACCAGATCGAGGTTGAACTCGGCGCGCAATCGGTCCAGCCAGGCAAGGGTGCCGGAAGCGGATGACCAGCGGCGGAGTCGGCTCGCGATGCGGACGTCGCGAGATCCCAGCCGAGGGAGCCACGACCAGACCTCCTCCACGACGGGCGATCGGCGCGAGTCGTCCGGATCAGGGGTCTCGAACCGGGGATCGCGGGCCTCAGTCGGCATGCTCGGCCTCCCGATCAGGTGCGACTCTCGCCGTGGGGGCCGATGGCTGCCGCCGGAGCCTCGCCCGGGCCGCTTCCAGGATCAGCAATTCGATGTCGCTCACTCCGGGGGAGATCGCTCCGGCCGCCGCCATCAGCCCCCGCATGCGTTTGGCGACGGGATAGGGGAGATGCTGCAAGGCCCAGCGGACGCGGTGGGGGTCGCAGGCGACGAGGAGTCTCGCCAGCGAGACCAGGCCGAGCGATGCGAGGGACCTCCGCGGTGAAATCTCGGCGTCCTTGCCCGAGGATGGGGTGCGACCGGGAGAAGGAAGCTCCCGCGCCGCCCAGGCTCGGGGCCGGGTCTCGCGGTCGCCGAGGACGGCGTCGAACCTCGACCTGAACCACGCCGCGTGCTCCCGCCAGGCCGGGCGGTCGGCGAGCCATCCCTGGGGATCACCGGCGAGGGCGGCCTTCGCCACGCCGGCGAGGAAGGCGAGCCGGAAGACGTCGGATGGCGGCTGATCGGTCAGCGCGAGGATCGCGGCGGGCTCGGAGGGGTCCGGTGGCTCGCCCCCCACCAGCCGCTCGGTCCAGAGCGAGCACGCCCACGCGACGGCCGCCTCCGCGGGCGAATCGCCGGCCCCGGCCCACGCGCCGCGGCCGTCGCCGAGGTCGATCCCGCGGGCCAGGATCAGGCAGCGCACCGCGGGCGACTCATCCTGGAGGGCGCGCCGGAGCCAGCTCGGATGGACGCGGCGGAGATCGGGGCGAGCCTGGGCACGGTGGGCGTCGCGGAGTCGTTCCATGGCCGCCGCGGCACGCCCGTCCGGCGAGCCCGACGGTCTCCAGGCCAGGGCTGCGAGCTCCGAGGCGACCCCGGCGTCGACGACGGTGCGAGCGGAAACGGTGCGATGGGGTTCCAAGGCGACAGGCCCCTCAGTCGGCGTGAGTTAGCTCCCTCGTGAGCACGGCCGACGGAGGCATTCCGTCGATCTCGATCCGGTCGAAGCCGGCGAGGTAGACCGCGCTGCACGGGTCGAGCGACAGGCCCTCGATCCGTCGCACCCAGGATTCCGAGCCCCGGAAACGCAGCTCCAGGCGAGCCTGATCCAGGCTGTAAGAGAGCGTCCGATCGACGTCATCGCCCGGGGCGCCGGCGCGGTCATGGGGGGCGAACAGGGCCTCGCGGATCGCCGCGTCGATCGCGTGGACCTGGTCCGCGCTCAGTCCGCTGCGGGCGAAGACCAGGCTCCGGAGCTGGCCGAGGAGCCTGAGGATCTCGCCCTCGTCTCGCTTCCGGTCGAGCGTGATCTCTCCCCGGACGACATCCTGATGACAGAGGGCATCCCAGCGTCCGGCCCGCTGGAGTGCCTGGAAGATGTGCTCGGGCGTGTAGGGCTTGGCGATGAAGTCGTCGGCGCCCTGGGCGAAGCACTCGATCCGGTTCTCGGCCGCGATCCGGGCGGTGACGATGATCACCGGGAGCAGGCTCGTCTCGCGGACCGACTTGAGGGACTTGCAGATCTCGTAGCCGTTGAGGTCCGGCAGCATCAGATCCAGGAGGACGACGTCGGGGCGGCCGGTCTCGATCTGGCGGAGCGCATCCTTGCCGGAGAATGCGGAGAGGATCTGGAACCCTCGTAGCTTCACGAGCATACCCAGGAGCTTATTCGCTTCGGGCTCGTCTTCGACGATCAGCGCGGTTGGCATCGGAGCATCTCGCGAAAGTGACGACGCGACCGGCGAGGTGAGGCGGAGGTGGCCGGCATGGCCCGGCCCGCCGTCTCCCTCGTCCTAGGTCGAGGCCTCCTGGTACGGGGCCGGTGTCGGCGGGGTACTCGCCCGATCGTCGACGACCGGGCTGACGCGGCGGGGGATCTCGACGAGGAAACGGGTCCCCTGTCCCGGGGTGCTCTCGACGGTGATCCGGCCCTCGTGCATCTCCACGAACTGCTTGGCGATGCTCAGGCCCAGGCCCAGCCCTCGCTTGTTGAACCCGAAATCCCCGGAGGAATGGCGACTGGGATCGAACTGGGTGAAGAACGGCTGGAACAGGTGCTTGAGAGCCTGCGGCTCCAGTCCCGCCCCGTAGTCGCGGACGCAGATGGACGCCTCATCGTCGCCCGAGAGGCTGGCGATCAGCTCGATCGTGCCCCCGTCGGGCGTGAACTTGATGGCGTTGGTGATCAGGTTCACCAGGACCATGGAGACCTTGTCGGCGTCGATCTCGAAGATCCCGAGGTCGGGCGCGATGTCGACCGCCGGGTGGATCTGCCTGGCGACCAGGAACGGGCCGACCTGGTCCAGGACCTCACGGATCAGGTTCCCGAGGTCGACGGGGCGGCGCAGCAGGGTCCGGCGGAAGTCCTCGGCGCGGAGCAGCGTGAGCATGTTGGTGACCAGCCGCGCGAGCTGCCGGCCGCTGGCGGTGATCTGTCGCAGGATCTCCTGATCGTCATCGGTCCGGTCGGGGTTCGACAGCCGGAGCAGCTCCGTCAATCCCAGGACCAGCGTGATCGGCGTGTTGAATTCGTGGCTGGCGACCTCGATGAAGGCCGTCTTGAGCTGGCCGGCCTGGGCCAGCTCCTCGTTGGCGTGCACGAGCTGTGCATTCGCCCCCTGGAGCTCGGCGATGAGCTGCTTCCGCTCGGCGAGGAGGTTGTACTGGTCGGCGGCCTGGCGGATGATCCCCTCGAGCTCGACGGTGTCCCAGGGCTTGAGGATGTAGCGGAAGATGTGCCCCTCGTTGACCGCGTTGATGACCGCCTGAATGTCCGCGTAGCCGGTGAAGAGCATCCGGATCGCATCCGGCTGGATCCGGCGGGCGCGGCTCAGGAAGGCATCCCCCTGCATGCCGGGCATCCGCTGATCCGACAGGATGAGATGGACCTGGTTCTGTTCCAGCAGGGAGACGGCCTGGTCCCCCGAGGTCGCGGTGAGCACGCGGTACGCACGATGGAACTGATGCCTCAAGCTCTCGAGGACATCCACCTCATCATCGACGATCAGTAGGGTGTGCCGCCTCTGCTCCATCCGCTCGCTCCGAACCCGAGGAATGGCTCCCGTCCTTCGGGACCCTCGATGACCGACCTCAATTTCGGACCCGGCCATCTCGCGCCGGACCGTCTCGAGCCCATGCCATCGAGCCTGCCGGATGGTCGACACGCGACGCCCGGCGGGTTCCATTCCGCGTGACCTATCATAATACGGTTTCAAGTCATCGTGCGGTTGGGAATTACTGCTCCGTGTGGCTTTTCATCCGCTCGGCCATAGGCTGCGAGTCAACGCCTAGTTTGACGATATGGGCGACACTGGACCGTCTCCTCCCGAGTCTCCCGATCCGGGCAACGCCGTGGCGTCCGTCAGCGGGAACCGTGCCGACGAGAGCAGGCGGACCTGGGATTCGAGCGTGGCGAAGCGGCCCTTGAGGTCGCGGATCTCGGCGATCAGCTCCTCGCGTTCGCGGGCGGCATCCTCGAGCCGCTCGTACTCCGCGGCGGCCTGGCGGACGGCCGCGAGCAGCTCTTCCGGCTGCCACGGCTTGCGGAGGAACTGGAAGACATGTCCCTGGTTGATGGCGGCGATCACCGACTCCAGGTCGGCGAAGCCGGTGAAGAGCATCCGAATGGCCCCGGGATGTCTCGCCTTGAGCTTGGTGAGCAGCTCCACGCCGGAGATCTGCGGCATGCGCTGGTCCGACATGACGATGTGGACCTCCTCGCGCTGCATGATCTCGTAGCCCTCCTCGGCGCTATGCGCCTTGAGGACCTTGAACTCGCGGCGGAGGAGGTCGTGCACCGAGTCGCAGACGTGCGGCTCGTCGTCGATGACCAGGAGGCAATGCTTGGGGCTCGGCATGGTCGGGGTGGCCCTCTTGCCGCGGGGTGTCACCGAGGTCGATCCTCCGGGTGGGTACGCGACATCCGCGCCCCAGGCCGTCGGATCGGGAGATTCTATCACGCGAGCCGCCGCCGGTCATGCAACTTACGGCGTGGATTGTACGCCGACCGCCGTCGACGTCGTGCGTCTTTGCGGCCGCCTGGGGAGGAGGATGCGAAAGCAGCTCCCCTGGCCGGGCCGGCTATCCACCTCGATCCGTCCCCCGTGGCCGGTGATGATCCCATGGCTGATCGCCAGGCCGAGGCCCGTCCCTTCCCCCACGGGCTTGGTGGTGAAGAACGGGTCGAAGAGCCGCTCGATGTGTTCCGAGGGGATGCCCGGCCCGTTGTCTCGCACTTCGATCCGGATCCAGGGGCCGGACGGAGCGGCCTCGATTTCGATCCGGCCGCCTTCCTTGCGGCCGGTCGCCTCGATGGCCTGGAGGGCGTTGATCAGCAGGTTGAGCAGCACCTGGACGATCTGATCGGGGACGCACTCGATCTTCGGCACGTCGCCGATCCGCACGGCGACCTCGACGCGCTCGTGCTTGAGGCGACCGCGCATCATCTCGAGCGCGCCCTCGGTCAGCTCGGAGAGCGGGACGGATTGCCATTCCGGCGGCGTGGTCCGCGCCAGGCCTCGCATCTTCCCCACGATCGACGCCACGCGCTGGACGCCGGCGCGAGTCCGTTCCACCATGGGCTCGAGATTGTCCCGGAGGTAGGCCCAGTCGATCTCTTCGGCCAGGTCGTCGATCCTCGAGATGACCTGGCTGTCGGCCGCGGAGATCGCCCCGCGAGCCGACTCGTAGAGCCGGATCATCTCCTGCAGCCCTTTCACCTCGCGCTGGAGGACCGCCAGGTTGTTGAGGATATAGGCCAGCGGGTTGTTGATCTCGTGGGCGATCCCCGCGCTCAGGATGCCGATCGAGGCGAGCTTGTCGGTGTGGGCGAGCATCGCCCGCATCCGTTGCCGCTCGGTCTGGTCGCGGATCGAGCCCAGGAACTGCGGCCGGCCGTCGACCTCGACGCGGCTCAGCGACAGCTCCAGGGGGAATTCCGTCCCGTCGCTGCGACGGCCCATCAGCTCGACAGTGCGGCCCACGTTGGCCGACAGGAGGCCGGCTTGGCCGTCGCCGTCGGGCTCGGGGGCCGAGGTCTCCGCCCCGTCCGGGCTCGCCGCGAGGCCCGGGATCAGGTCCACCAGCGGCTCCCCCACCACGTCCAGGCGGTCGTGGCCGAACATCGTCGCGGCCGCCGGATTGAAGAGCGAGATCCGGCCCTCCTCGTCGGCCACGACGATCCCGTCCAGGCTGGCCTCGGCGAGCTGCCGGTAGCGCGACTCGGATTCCGACAGGGCGCGGTTCTTACGCTCCATCTCCTGCGCGTTCCGCATCTGGGCCGCGGCGAAATCGCGTCGGGTTCGCTCCAGCGCCTTCCGCTCGGTGATGTCCCGGAACATCGAGAGGATCGCCGTCTGGTGGTCGATCCGCACGGTCGAGCTCGTCACCTCCACCGGGATCAGGCGCCCGGACTTGGTGCGATGGAGGCCCTCGCAGCTCAGCTCCCCCTCCCGGAGCTGGCGTCGGAGCCGCTCCTCGAAGCCGGCGGCGAAGTCCGGGCTGTCGATCTCGCTGGTCGTCATCCCCAGCAGCTCGTCGCGGGTGTACCCCAGGATCCGGCAGGCCGCCGGGTTGACATCCAGGATCCGGCCGTGCTGATCGTGGAGGAACACCGCGTCGTGGATGCCGTCGAAGAGGATCCGCGCCCGACGCTCGGAATCGATGAGTCGGGCCTCCGCCTCCTTCCTCTTGGAGATGTCCTGGATCGCGAACCGCAGCCCCGTGACCCGGCCCTCCGAATCGCGGGCGGCACTCTCCTGGATCTCGAGCACGATCCGCCGCCCGTCCCTGGTCCGGAAGGCCTCCTCGTGGGGGAGCAGGGGGCAATCTCCGACGAGCTTCTCGTCGAGCGATGCCTCCACCGCCGTCCGGGAGGATGGTTCCATCAGGTCCAGGACCGACAGGCCCGTCGGCCGATCGCCGTCGTATCCGAGGATCTCGCAGGCCGTCCGATTGATGTTGAGGATCCGCAGCCGTCCGTCGATCTCGATGTAGCCGACGGGCGCGCCGTCGTAGAGCTCGCGATACTGCGCCGCGGAGACGCGCAGGGCCTCCTCCGCGCGGAGCCGATCGGTGATATCCGTGGCGAAGCAATAGACCCCGACAGCCCGCCCCTCGTCATCCCGGAAGACATCGGCCATGACCTCGACGCGGACGGGGACGCCGTCGCGGCGGCGATACTCCTTGAGGATCCGCTGGTTCTTCCCCGTCTCGACGATCGCCTCGTGCTGGTGCCGCGTCACCTCTTCCGGCTGGGAGGCGGTGATATCGGTCACTCGCATCCCCAGGAGCTGGCCCGCTGGGTAGCCGAGGAGCTCCTCGAACGCCCGATTCGAGTGGATGATCCGCTGCTCGAGGTCGGCCACGGCGAACGGCTGCGGGCTCGAGTCCAGCAACTGGCTGAGCGCCCGCGCGGGCAGGCTGCGTGGCGGCTCGGCGCCGCCGTCGCTCGCCATCCTCGTCGGGTGATCCGCTTGGGGAGAAGGAATCACGGGATTGGGTCCCCGCGGCGAGCCGACTGGTCGTCCGCCACAATCTCATTATATCCGCGGCGGGTCCGCGGGAAATCAGGCGGACCCTTGCTCAGTCCATGCCGTTCGAGATCACCTCTCCTCCGGCGCGGGTCGAGACGCCCTTCCAGATCGCCCGGTCGATCGTGTCGCGGACGAAGGAGGCGTGGCCGTCGCAGTAGAGCACGTCCACCCCCCCCGGATGCAGGCTGCGAGCCGCCTTCCAGCCGGGATTGTGATAGGTGATGCAGTCGGGCCGCGGGCCGTTGGGCGGCTCATGGTTGTTGAAGAGCGTGTTCAGGTAATTGCCGTCCCACCAGCCAGCCCCCTTGTTCAGGAGCCATCCGGCCGGCGCCGGGGCGCAGGCCCCGTCGGTCAGGGGTCCCGAGGAGACCCGGGCGAAGGCGCGGGCCTCCGGCGAGGGGACCGGCGTGGGCGTGGTCTGGGTGTATGGCCCGGCGATGCCCAGGAGCTGCTCCGAGACCCCGACGGTCCCGCTCGACCCGTCGACCAGGCTCGCCAGCGAGATCGCGCGGCCGAGGATGAAGACCCCGGGCGCGTCGGTCGCATCCCCGCCGTTCGAGCCGTCGCCCGTGCAGAAGACGTAATTCGTCGGCCCGGAGTCCTCCGCCGGGGCCGGTGCGCCGTCGCTCGGGCAAAGGAACCCCGCGACCCGCGTCGCCATCGCCGTCGTGTTGGCCGGATAGAACGGCCAGAATGCCGTCGCTCCGGACGGGCGATAGGCCAGGGGGAAATCGAAATTGATCGCGTGGAACAATGCGGCCTGCTCCAGATGCGGCGTCAACTGCGCGAGCGCCGACCAGCGGTATTGCAGGGGCGATGTCGTCGCCGGGACGCTGCCCGTTGGATACAGGAAACCGACCGGGAAGGTGCCCATCGAGGCGTGGTAGTTGTGCAGCGCCAGTCCGATCTGCTTCAGGTTGTTCGTGCACTGGGCCCGCCGCGCGGCCGCTCGGGCCGCCTGCACCGCCGGGAGCAGGATCGCGACGAGGGTTGCAATGATGGCGATGACCACCAGCAACTCGATCAGCGTGAAGCCGCGACGGCCAGTCCTGTCCGACATGGAGCACCTTCTCCAGGCCCTGGAACGCGGTCGGAGCATCGAGACTCGGTGTCCTTCTCCGGGCCGGGTCGAGCCGCGGCCACGACTCGGTCAAGACCTCCCCAACCGGGAGGCGACGATCCTCATGTGGTGCCGCTCGTGGCCGACGATCACGAAGGCGAGGGCACGGACGCTGATGGGACTGCCATTGGCGACGCCGATCCGCGTCCAGGCCCCGGCCGGCAGGTGGCGGAAGAAGGCCAGGTGCGATTTCCGGACGTTCTCGTACTCGTCGACCAGCGCGGCGAGGGGGATCGGATCGAATTCGGAATGGCTCATGTACAGGTTCTCATCGAAGCCGGGAAGCTCCGCGGGATCGTGGCGGGCGATTGCGTGTGCGCGGAACCCAAAGACACGCTCGCAGTCGACGATGTGCCCGAGCACCTGCTTGAGGCTCCAGGTATAGGGCTCGTGCCGCACCAGGGACTCGGCCTCGGACAGCCGCCGGAAGGTAGTCGTCGTGCCCTCGAGGCCGGCTTCCATGGCGGCGAGGACGTCGTCCTCGGAGACCAGGTCGATGTAGGCACCGGGGGGGGCGGAATACTCGTTGGGGCCGGGTCGGGAGGCGGTCGGCGGCATCGGGCTCGGTGCTCCTTCGGTACGGCGCTCTTCCGACGCGGCGGCGGGATTTACGGGATCCGGCCGGATCGAGGGCCGGCCGGGTGCTCGGTCAGGAGGAGGGGCGGACGATCCCCCGCCGTCGGGGCCTGGGGATCTCGCCCCGGACGAAGGCGCTGAGGTCCTCGGGGTCGTCCAGATTGAGCTCGAACGAGGCCCACTCGCCCGTGGACTCGTCCAGGATCGCCGCCTGAGTGGTCCCCGTGAGGGTCATCCCGGGATTGCACCACACCAGGTGGTCATTCTCGTTGGTGAAGCCGTGGTCGTCCCACTGGCCGATCCCGCCCACCGCGTCATGCAGGGCGCTCCGCACGGCGAAGACGGCGTTGAGCGCATCAGGGTGCTTGAGGATGGACTCGGGGTAGATGCGGATCGCGTAGATTGCCCGGATCGTCTCCAGGTAATCGCTCAGCCAGCGGACGGCGGACGGCGGGCCGCCCGACTCCAGGCTGTCGATGAACTCCGCGACCTCCTCCGCGCCCAATGTGTTCGGCGCGACCGGATTGCGCTCGACCGTGGCCCAGACACCGTGGAGATCGTGGATCTCCGGCCCGATGGCGAGGTAATTGCCAAGCGTGCCGGGATGGTCGACGGACCAGACCGCGCCGAAGGGGACGGCCCGCTGGAGAGTGGCCAGAGGAACCTCCCGATCGTTGATGGTCAACAGTCGGAGGTAATCACCCATCGGCCGGCTCCGTCACCAGGAATTCGAGGCGTCCCATCGAGCCTTGCTGGGCGTGCGGATGAACGGGAGCGGCGGGGGCGGCCCCGGTCGGTCCCTCGCTCGGAGGATGCGATCGAAACCCCATGCAAGACCAGGTTAGCATCGCCCCGACGAGCCCGCAAGGGGATGAGGAACACAAGAACATCACCGTACCCCGGGGCCCTCGTCCGAGCCTGCACGCCTCGACGCATCCAGCCCCCGAGCCCCGCATCGCGTCCAAGATTGTAAGAGAAAAAAATCACTTGCCAAGCGTCTGGAGAATCCGCCCGAGAATCGGGGGCCGGGCCGGGGGCCGCTCGAGGTCAATCCGGGCTATCATCCGTCGACCCGAGCCGCCATGATGGAGGGGCGTCCGCCGCGCGGGCCGGTCGCGGCGAGCGGACCCGCCCCGGCCGGACTGGAGGGGCCGGTCTCGTGAGTTTTGACTGCTACCTGCTCCCGTTCGCGACCGCGGACGGGCCCGCCAACATGGCCCTGGACGAAGCCCTCCTGGAGCGGGTCTGCGAGACGCCCCAGGTCGGCTACCTCCGCCTCTACGGTTGGTCGCCGGCGACCCTCAGCCTCGGCTACTTCCAGGACCTGGAGGATGTGGCGGCCGATCCCCGCTGGCGAGGGGCGCCGGTGGTCCGCCGGGCCACCGGCGGCGGAGCGATCTGGCACGACCGGGAGCTCACCTATGCCCTCGCCCTCCCGGCCGGCCACCCGGGGGCACTGCCTGGCCCGTGGCTCTACCGGGGCGTCCACGGGGCGATCGTCGCGGAGCTTCGGGCCCGCGGGCTGGACGCCCGATCGCGCGACGAGGCGGAGCCCGATCCGGCCCCGGCGCCCCCCGTTGTCGGGCGGCCTCATCGCCCCTTTTTGTGCTTTACCGATCGCGATCCGTCGGATATCGTGGCCGCATTGTCGAAGGTGGTCGGCAGCGCCCAGAGGAGACGATCCGGGGCGGTCTTGCAGCATGGGTCCATCCTCCTCAGCCGATCCGAGCGAACGCCCGAGTTGCCCGGAATCTGCGACCTGATCGACGCCGATGCCACCCCGGAAGCCTGGGTTGAGCCGATCACCCGGAGCATCGCGGCCGTGCTGGACCTCGCGATGATCCCGGCCGATGCCCCCCTCTCCGAGAGTCTCCATGACCGCGCGCGTGAGCTGGAGCAGGCCATCTACCGCGACGCATCCTGGACGGGCCGGCTGTCCCCGGCCGCTCGTCGTCGAGCCAGGGCCGTCGCCGACTGACCGGTTCCCCGGTCGCCGGCCCGAGATTCGGAAAATCTCGCGCTTGCACTCCGACTCGGGACCTTGGAAGTCCGAAACACTAAGTTACAATGCATCGAGCGCGGGCGCCCGGCTTCCGTATCTCGCCCGTCCTCGGCTCGAGGGTCCTCGCGGCCGGCCGCACATCGCCTCGCCGGGCGGTCGAGTCCCGGTAGGCGGTTCGACTTTTCCGTGGATGTGGATCGCACTGACGCCCATGTGTTGACGCTGGCCACCATCGTTGTTGACCGCAACGGTCAGGACGGTTCTCATGAAAGTGCAGCTAGTCGTGGTCCGGGGCAAGCCTGAAGGGAAGGTGATCCCGCTGGCCGGGCCCAAGTTCAAGATCGGCCGCGGTGAGACGTGCCATCTGAGGCCCACCAGCGAGCAGGTCAGCCGCGAGCACGCGGAGTTCGAGCTCCAGGGGGACACGCTGACCGTCCGCGACCTCGGGAGCCGCAACGGGACGCTCGTCAACGGCAAGGCACTGACCTCCGGCGCCTGCGCCCTCCACGATCGCGACCTCGTCCAGGTCGGCCCGCTCACCTTCGCGGTGGCGATCCAGGAGACCAAACCCGCCGCCAAGCCCGCCCCCACGGCCGCGGCCGCGAAGCCCGCCAAGCCGGCCTCCCCCGACGACATCTCGACCGACGACATCGACTCCTGGCTGCTCGGCGACCGCAGCGGCGACTCGGCCGACCAGGCCACGGCCGTCTACGGCGGCGACACTATCACCATCGCCGCCTTCAAGGATGCCCAGGTGCCCCCACCGGCACCCTCCAAGTCCGCCGTCGCCGCGGCGACCAATCGACCCCCCTCCGTGGCCGATGACTCCGAGTACGAACGCCAGTCCGAGGCCGTCGACGAGGCGGCCGAGGAGGAACCCGAGGAGGAGCAGCCCGAGGCCGACGAGGAGGCCCCCGAGGAGGCCGAGGAAGAGGCCGCGGAGTCGAACCCCGAGGAGGAGTTCGTCGATCCGTCCAACCCCTTCTACGTCGCCAAGAAGGCGCAGAAGGACAAGGACAAGGAACCCGCCAAGACATCGACCACCGGCGCGGCCAACCAGACCTTCAAGGACAGCAGCGACGCCGCCAACGAGATCCTCCGGAAGCTGATGGAGCGGCGACGCGCCTCCAAGTCCTGACGATCCCCGGCCGCGGGCCCCTCGACCGGCGCCGGTCGGGGCCCGGCCTCGACCCGCCGTCGCCTTCGCGAGGGACTCGACTCTTTCATGGTGAACGATGATCCCTCGCGTGCGATCGCCTCGACCGGCGAGATCCCGGCCTCGGCCCCCGAGAGCCTCGAGAGACTGATCGGGCGCCTCGAGCACCTGGTCGTCGGCCAGCGCACCCTGCTCGAGCGGCTGATCGTGGCCCTGCTCGCCGGCGGCCACGTCCTCATCGAGGGCGTCCCCGGCCTGGCCAAGACGCGGGCCGTCCGGGCCCTGGCCAATGCGCTCGACCTCCCCTTCCGCCGGATCCAGTTCACCCCGGACCTCCTCCCGGCCGACCTGACCGGGACGCAGATCTACCGCCCGGCCACCGGGACCTTCGACGTCCGCCCCGGGCCCATCGTCACGAGCGTTCTGCTCGCCGACGAGATCAATCGTGCGCCGGCCAAGGTCCAAAGTGCGCTCCTCGAGGCCATGCAGGAAGGGCAGATCACGGTCGGTGACGAGACCATCGTCCTGCCCGAGACGTTCTGGGTCCTCGCCACCCAGAACCCGATCGAACACGAGGGGACATACCCGCTCCCCGAGGCCCAGCTCGATCGGTTCCTCATGAAGCTGGTCGTCGGCTACCCCGACCGCGACTCCGAGCTGGCGATGCTCGAGCTGCCGGACGTCGCCGAGGCGAGCCACGTCGAATCGCGGACGAGCGACGAGCCGGCGATCTTCAGCCCCGCGCAGGTCCTCTCCTTCCGGAAGCTGACCGAGTCCGTGCGGGTCGCGCCCGCGATCAAGGAATACGTCGTCGACCTCGTGAGGGCCACCCGCGACCCCACCGCCTACGGCCTCGGCATCGCTCCGCTGCTCGAGCTGGGGGCCAGCCCGCGCGCCACGATCGCGCTGATCCGGGCCGCCAGGGCCCACGCGCTGCTCTGCCGCCGCGACTACGTCACCCCCCACGACGTCAAGAGCCTCGCCCGCGACATCATCCGCCACCGAATCCTGATCAGCTACGAGGCCGACGCGGAAGGCCTCTCGGCCGACGACATCCTCGGCCGGATCCTCGACCACATCCCGGTCCCGTGAGCCGACCCGCCACAGCGGCCTCTTGCCTTGTCGGAGCTTGATCTTCGGGTTGAGTTCAGGACGGGCCAGAATGCCTGTCCTCCGCCTGGCCTTGACTTCGGGGGACAGACATTCCTGTCTGTCCTTCACGCCGCTTGATCTTCGGGTCGAGTTCAGGACGGGCCAGAATGCCTGTCCTCCGCGTGGCCTTGACTTCGGGGGACAGACATTCCTGTCTGTCCTTCGACCTCAAATCCTGGACGTTGACAGGGCTCTATCCGAGCGCCCCCGCCCCCGCGACCGCCACCGGCTCCTCATCCGCCTGAACGGTATCCGCATATCGTCCGACCGGACGCCGGCGGAGCCACGCCCAGTAGAGCAGGCCGCCGGCGAACAGGACGGTGCTGATGTTCTGCGAGATCGTGAACCCGGCGAAGAAGTCCCCCTCGTCACTCCTCAGGTACTCGATCAGGAACCGCGTGATCGGATAGGTCAGCATCAGCAGGCCGAGGACCTCGCCGTCCCGGCGCCGGAGCGGATAATAGGCCGTCAACAGGGCGAAGATCACGAGCGCGTCGAAGGCCGAGTAGAGCTGGGTCGGATGCAGGGGCAGCGACCAGGACGAGGCGGCCGGGATCAGCTTCTGGTCCACCTCGGAGGCCCAGGGGGGCGACGGCTTGGGGAACGAGACCGCCCACGGGAGATTGCAGACGTCCCCGAAGCAGCAGCCGTTGAGGAAGCAGCCGAGCCGGCCGAACCCGGTCCCGACCATGATCGAGGGCGCCAGCGCGTCCACGTAAGGTCGCAGCGGGAAGGGCCGGAACCACCGGTAGACGAAGAAGGCGAGCGTCCCGCCGAGGACCCCCCCGTAGAAGACGATCCCCCCCTTCCAGTACTGGAAGACCTCCATCAGGCTGTGGATGTGCACGCCCCAGTACTGGATGCAGTAGAAGAGCCGGGCCACCACCAGGCCGATGAAGAAGACCCAGAAGGCCATGTCCAGGACGACGTCCGGGTCCAGCTTCTCGCGCCGGCACCGCCAGGCGGCCAGCCAGGTGGAACCCACGAAGGCCAGCACCAGCATGGCCCCGTATCCGAAGACCGGCCAGCCCAGGAACGGGATCGTGAACAGGACCTGTCGCATCCTCCCGCCATCCTCCGGTGATGAGATGAGTCGAGCCGTGCCGAGGCGACTCAGCTCGCCTCCGCCGCGCGGTCAATTCAGCCCGGCTCGAGCATCGAGAAGAAGCTCGGGTCGCACGCCTGCGAGATCGGCGGGTATTCCACCCGCTCCATGACCTGGTTCTTCTGGTCGAGCGCCACGACCCGCGGCTGATAGCCCTCGATCTCGTCGGGCTCGAGCTCGGCGAACGCCATGACGATCACCCGGTCGCCCACGGCGCCCAGGCGGGCCATCGCGCCGTTGAGCTCGATCGACCCCGAGCCGCGACGCCCGGGCAGGACATAGGTCTGGGCCCGCAGGCCGGTCGCCACGTTGCTGACCAGGATCGCCTCGTAGGGGATCAGGCCCACGGCCTCCATCAGGTCGGGGTCGATGGTCAGGCTGCCGTGGTAATACAGGTCGCTCCGGGTCACCGTGGCGAGGTGGAGCTTGCTCTTGAGGACCGTGAGCCGCATGGGCAAGTTCACCTCATTCCGCGAGCAGGGCATTGTCGATGAGCCGGGTCGTCCCGACCCGCGCCGCGACCAGCGCGACGGCACGTCGAGACGCATCGATCGAGACCAGCGGCTCGAGCGAATCGGCGTCGGCCACCTCCGCGTAATCGAGGCTGGCCAGCCGTTCCAATGATATCGTCCGGTCAAGGATCTGTCGAACCCGGCCGGCCTCGCGCTCGCCCCCCCGGACCGCCGCTCGGGCCGCCTCCAGGGCCCGGTGCAGGACCGTCGCGGCCGCCCGCTCCTCCGGGCTCAGGTACCGGTTTCGACTGCTCATCGCCAGCCCGTCCGCCTCCCGGACCGTCGGCTCCGTGACGATCTCCACCGGCACGTGCAGGTCCCCAACCATCCGCCGGATCAACAATTGTTGCTGAAAATCCTTCTGGCCGAAGACGGCCAGGTCCGGCCTCACGATCTCGAACAGGGCCAGGACCACGGTCGCCACCCCGCGGAAGTGGGTCGGCCGCACCGCGCCTTCCAGGACGTGCGAGATCCCGGGGACCTCCACGAACGTCGCCGCCTTGCCGCGCGGATAGATGATCTCGTCGGTGGGCGTGAACACGACCGAGGCCCCGGCCCGTTGGGCCACCTCCAGGTCGCGGTCGAGCGTCCTCGGGTACTTCGCCAGGTCCTCGGTCGGGCCGAACTGGGTCGGATTCACGAAGATCGAGACCACCACGCGATCGGCGACCTCCCGGCATCGCTCGATCAGCCGGGCATGCCCCGCATGCAACGCGCCCATGGTCGGCACGAACCCGACCCGCAGCCCCGCGGACGAACCCCGCGCCCGCGCCACGGCCTCGCGGATGCCCTCCACGGTCTGGACCACCTCGAGATCGATCGAACCCGCCGCCATCCCCGCCTCCCTCCACGCCCCTCGCCGGTGCCGGCCGCCTCGCGAGTGCCCTGTCACGGCCTGGTTTTCGAGTTCGAATCCGGGACAGGCCGAAATGCCTGTCCTCCGAGATCTCCGCCTCCAGGCCCGGGGGACAGACATTCCTGTCTGTCGGCCTGCCCCGGGGGACAGACATTCCTGTCTGTCATCCAGGCCCAGGGGACAGACATTCCTGCCTGTCGGCCTGGCCGGGGGAACGGATATTCCTGTCTGTCGGCCTGGCCGGAGGAACGGATATTCCTGTCTGTCGGCCTGGCCGGGGGACAGACATTCCTGTCTGTCGGGCTGGTTTTTGGGATCGAGACAGGACAGGCAGGAATGCCTGTCCTCCGGGATCGCCGACGGGCATGGCTGTCTGTCCTGCAATCCGAAACCCTGGTGTGGACGGATCACGAGGCCTCTCTCGGCCCAAGTCGATGCGGGCAGCCCGGATTGTTCAGGCAGCTCTCGTCGATGACGAGATCCCCGAGGATCTCGCCCCCCAGGATGGTCTTCTCGACGATCCTCGGCACGTCCTCGGGCGTGACCCGTCCGTACCAGATCCCGGTCGGATAGACGACCACGACCGGGCCGTGCTCGCACTGGTCGAGGCAGCCGGCGTGATTGGCCCGGGTCGTCGCGCCCACCCCGCGCCGCTTCAGCTCGACCTTGAAGGCATCCTTGAGCGTCTGCTTGCCGTCGGGGGCGCAAGAGCCGCGCTTGTGCCCCGGCTCCCGCGTGTTGCCGCAGACGAAGATGTGGTGCGTGAATGAAGCCATGAGCCGTCGCCATGTCGGTAAGGCACCGTCCCCAGGTTCGCCCCGGAGCCGTGGTCCGCGCCGCGCCCCAACGATAGCAGAGCCGGCCAGGTCCCGGCAGACCACTTGCGGGCCGCTCCCGGCCCAACGGCCATCCCCACGGCCCCTCCCTCTCGCCGTCCACCCGCCCCCGCAAATTGGCTTTGTTCGTCGCGCCACAGTCCCCGGCGCGTCGATCGTAAGTTCTGATTGGAAAAGGATTTTGATGCGGTTTCGCGATTGGCTTTGATGGCACCCTCTTCGATCGCGAGGGCTCACCCTGACCCCCCTTGCATGCACGAGAGGTCCCCGGGTGGCCGTGGTGGAACACCACGGGATCGCCGCGTCCCTTACGCCGAGCTGGTCCGACGCCACGGCCCGCCCTCCGCGGTGTCCCACCACGGCCACCCGGGGGCTCGCACCCGGCAGAAGGCGCCGGAGCCCGGGGTCGTCACGCCGGGCCGTGCCGGCTGGCAAGCCCCCCAAGGTCACGTCACCACGTCTCGGGACGGTGCCGCTATGATGGCATCGATCCGGGTCGACGATCCTCGTCTCGACCACGCGGCGCCCACCCGAGGCGAGCGAAAGCCGGCCCACGTCTGGGTGGCCGTGCTGGAGCGAAGCGACTCCACGGGATCGCCTTCGCCCCGGGATGGCCTGCCCGCGTCGAACGCCCGTGGGCCGAGCGCTCGCTTCGCCCACCCCCAGCCCCCCGAGGCAAATTGGCTTTGTTCGTCGCGCCGTAGTCCCCGGCGCGTCGACCGTAAGTCCTGATTGATCATGGACTTCAACGCGATTTTTCGATTGGCTTTGATGGCGTGATTCTGGCGTTTCCGGCGTGGTCGCGACCCTCTCTCCGCGTCCGTTCCGGGTCGCGTCCCAACCCCGGCCGTCCTCGGCTCCGCCCCGAAGCCGGCAGAGCTCCTCGAGGATCTCCCTCAACTCCCGCTTCATCGCCGCGATCTCCCGCCGCCGTTCCGCGTGCGCGGCCTCGGCGTCGAGGACGTCCCCGGCTCGTCCCCGCCCCGTTGCTGGTTCGGTCCCCGGTCGTCCGTCTCGCCCGTCCCCCTGAACCTGGGCTTCGGTCGTCATCGTCGGAAGCCTCCGCGTCGGGATGTCATGCCCTGAGGTCGATCGATCGAAACACGGAGCGCGCGCAGTCGCCCGCGTCCTCGCGCCGCGTCTACTCAATACAATCCCGAAAAGTCGCCGGCCAGTTTCAGGAATCCCGAAAATCGAGGTCGAGAGCAGCAAGTCGGCCGAGGACCTCGGCGCCGGCTTCAGCTCGGTGCGTCGACGGACCCGAGGCGGACGGCGCCGGGATCATGGCCGCCGTCACTTCGGTGGCTTCCCCGACGACGGCACCGGCGTCGGGCGGTCAAGTGGATCATCGGCCGGAGTCTGCCGGCCCTCGATCAAAATCGTTCACGAGCCCGGCGGACGGACTCGTGCAGGGCCTTCTCTCGCCGCTCGCTCGGCGGCAGGTCGGTCAGGTATCGGGCGACGCGGATGCCGCTCGGGTCGACCTGAGGCCGCACGTCATGATCGTCCGACTTGTCGGCTGAACCGAGCACCGCCGAGCCCCCGATGGTTTCGGGAAGGTTCGAAAGGAGTTCCGGCTACAAGGTCCGAACCCTCTAAAACCGGCACTTCCTCCCGCCTTACCAATTTTCCCATTTTAAGTTCGTGGCCAATGATCCCTACGCGTGGCCAATGATCCCTACGTGGTCGATGATCCATATTTTAAGTTCGTGGCCAATGATCCTCCCGGGTCCCAGCCCCGAGCCTTGATCCCGTTTGAGGCCAGAAGGCCAACGTCTCGCCTGTGGCCGCATCCGTAATCGAAGACAGAGAAGTCGGGTGCGATCAGCCCGTCACGCATGGCACATTTGACGGGCAGTGAGTGGTCGTGGCGGTGCTGTGCCGTTCGGTGCCTTGGGATTACCGGCCGGATCTGGTCCATGGCAAGTCGCACCACCGGCCTGAGCCTGCGAGGCTAGATGAACGCCTCATCGGCCAGTCTGCGCAGGCTGTGAACTGTGGGAATGATCATTTCTAGGGCTCGGCGAACCTCTTTGAGCGTCGTCGGCTTGCCGAAACTGAATCGAACGGAGGACTTCTGTCTTGGCACCGGCAGACCTAACGCCTTGAGTACGTGACTGGGCTCGATCGAAGCCGCAGTGCATGCGGAGCCAGTACTGGCAGCGATGCCGTCTAAGGCCAACAACAGACTCTCGGCATCGACCCCAACGAAAGACATGTTGGAGATGTTCGGCAGCCGAGGGCTATCAACCCCGTTCACGAACGTGTCTGGGATCTCGGCAAGCAGCGTCGATTCAAAGTCATCCCGCAAGCCCCGAACTCTCTCGGCATCCTCGGTCATCTCGCTGACGGCGATTTCGCAGGCCACGCCAAGCCCAACGATTGCGGGCACGTTAAGGGTGCCGCTACGCATCCCTCGCTCGTGACCACCGCCATCGATGATCGGCGTAAGTATCTTCGTTCCGGCTTCACGACGGAAAATCAACGCCCCTATCCCTTTCGGCCCGTATAGTTTGTGCCCCGAAACGCTCATCAGCGTCAGCCCGAGCTCTCGCGCGTTGATCGGGATCTTACCTGCCGCTTGGCTCGCGTCGGTGTGGATGGCGATTCCGGCCTTACCGCAGATAGCGCCGATCTCCCGTAGGGGAGTCAGGGTACCCAATTCGTTATTGGCTGCCATCAGGGTGACCAAGACTGTCTCTGGACGAATTGCCTTCTCGACGACACTCGGATCGATCTGGCCGTTGGCGTCCACTTCGAGCAACGTGACATCGACCCCTTCCCGCCGCAGCGAATCTAGGGGGTCAAGAACTGCCTTATGCTCGATTCTCTGACTGACTATGTGGGGAGAGCGTCTTCCGGCCGAGCGGACGAAGCCCTTGATGGCGAGGTTGTTGGCTTCAGTTGCGCCGCTCGTCCAAATGACATCACGACTGAAACAACCCACCAAGTCGCTTACTTGCTCTCTGGCTCGTTCTACGGCCTCAGCAGCTGCACGCCCCATTCGGTGGAGGCTAGCGGCGTTTCCAAAAGCTGTACGAAAACAAGGGAGCATGGCGTCAAGCACGCGCTCATCGACTGGCGTCGTGGCGGCGTAGTCCAGGTAGATCGGATGTTCGAGGACTTCAGTCTGCATTGCGCACGCCACCGTAAAGGCAGAGTATCGGAGAGCTTCCGGGACCAACTTGCTCGGCGGAAATTTGAGTTGTAAACTGTTAAACGAGAATCGGTTCGGAATTCCTGTGCCGGCTTTCTCGGTTGCTCCTAGCAGTCGGATAGTATGGATTACGAAGGCCTCGCGAGCCGAAGAAATTCTTTATAGATTCGCCCGGCCAAGTTGGAGGCTCTTGATGAAGGTAGCGACCGCAAGGACAAGCGAAACAGCCCTTTACGCGATGGCTGATGTCAGCACGCTCCCAGACCGACTCCGGGAGATTCGGCGAACCATCCGAGAAGAGTACCTGCAATCCCATGATAAACCATGGATATTAGGTTTCTCTGGGGGGAAAGACAGTACGCTCCTTCTACAGGTGGTGATCGAATCGATCCTGACGATTTCGCCCGATCAGCGCACTCGATCGGTCTACGTCCTTTCCAACGACACGCTCGTCGAATCCCCAGTTTACCAATCGCAAGTGGTTAAAACACTGGCGCTGATCAGTGAGGGCGTCTCGGCCCTGGGGCTCCCCATCGAGGTCGTCCAGACCCATCCCGAAGAGGATTGGACCTTTTGGGTCAACCTCCTTGGGCGGGGCTACCCCGCTCCGAACCGGAATTTTCGCTGGTGCACCGACCGAATGAAGATTCGGCCGACTACCCGATTCATCCGGGAAAAGGCGAGCGCCAGTGGCGAGGTCATCCTACTCCTCGGTGTACGGAAGGCCGAGTCAATCGCAAGAGCCAAACGGCTCGAAGGATACGAGGCGAAAGCGACGGAAGGCAGGCTCAGCCCGCACAACGATGTAAAGGGTTGCTTGATCTTCCGACCCATCATCGAGTTGACGAATGACGATGTTTGGCACATCCTCCTAAATGTCCGGGCCCCGTGGGGCGGCAACCATCGCGAACTGGTGACCCTTTACCGGAACGCTCAAGGCGGGGAATGCCCATTCGTGATGAGCGAGGCGGACTCGCCCTCCTGCGGCAGCACTTCGGCGCGATTCGGCTGCTGGACCTGCACCGTCGTCGACAAGGACGGATCACTTACCGGGCTCATCGACGCTGGGTTTGAATACCTGGAGCCGCTGTCGGCCTTTCGCGAGCGCATCAAGGCCGTGTCCGAGTCTCCTGAGCACCGGAGTAAGGTTCGCAGAAACGGGCAGCCTGGCCTCGGACCGCTCACGCTGGAAGCCCGGCGAATGCTCCTTGACGAGCTGGTCGCAATGCAGGCGCAGACCGGGCTTGATTTGATCACCGACCATGAGGTCAGGCTCATCAAGGACTGGTGGGGCCGGGATGAGACGACGGCCGTTCTGAGGGATATGGACCGGCTGAATCAGCTCGCGGCACCACGATCGGAGATACCATGAGGACGCCCGCCTGCTTTGAGGATCGCGACACTCGCGCGATCATTGATGACTTGTGCCGTCGCAACAACATAGACACCCAGCTCATCGTCGAGCTTTGTGAGGTTGTCGAGAAGTTCTCCGGCTCCGGCCGCAAAGAAGGTCTCGCCAGTGATATATCAACTTGTATTGATTCGTATCTGACCCGATCCGGCTCGGCCAAGAAGTGACATGTATCTGTCCAAAGTCCATCTCACAAACTGGCGTAGTTACGGCGATGCCGAGTTTCGGTTCCAGAAGCCGAGCGGCCGTCGCCCCCTCGTGCTCGTCGGGGCGATGAACGGGCACGGCAAGACCAGCCTGCTTTTCTCGCTGTACGTCGGTCTGTTTGGGAGGTTCGGCCTGCGACACGCGGAGGGGTTCACTCACACAGACGGCGAGGACGCACCACGGTATCGAGAGGCGATCCGACGGTTTCGCCGCTCGACTTCGACGTCGGATGAGCCTACTTCTGTCGAACTCGTCTTCACCCCGACCGCGAAAGAGGAAGGGTCGGAGATCAGAATCATTCGACGCTGGTTCTTCTCGTCTTTCGGGTCGCCTAAAAGCGGTGACGCATTCGAGACGCTCGAACTGTATCTCGACGACAAGCCACAGAAACTCCACACCGGTCTCGACGCCGCGATCCCCCGACTAGAGAGGTTCCTCTTTCGCGCCGACGTGATGCCCGCTTTCTTCTTCGACGGCGAGCAGGCCCAGACGCTCATCAACAACTCTGGCCAGGACGGCATGAAGAAGGCGGTGGAAGTGCTCTTCGGCACCCGGGTTGTTGAAGAGGCGCTCGACGCCACCAAACAGTTTATCCAGCTCTCACATTCGAAGCTGGGCGGAAAGAAGAACGCCGACTCCCAGCAAGTGCAGTTGGATGAGAAGATACAAGTCCGCGATGCTCTCGAGTCCGAGATCGTCGACCTGGAAAAGACGATCCGCTCTCTGGAGAAGAAACGCGAATCCCTGGAAACCGACCAGAGGCACAACCAGGAAGCGCTGTCGAAGCTCGGCGGCGAGCGAAGGGATGACTTGGTTCAGATCCACGCGGCGGTGGACCGCGCGGAGACTGAGAAGCGGAACGCCGAGAAGTCCCTCACGGAATCAGCCCGCAAGATGGGCATCGCTTTGGCGCTTTCACGCCTGGCGACCTCCGTCGCGAACCGTCTGAATGCCGAGGCTGCCCGTGAGCGATGGGAGAATGTCCGGGACGGCACGATCCAGCGTAGCGACGAGGTCCTCCAACTCGCCCTCCCCGAGCCGCACTCGTCAGATCCTATCCTGCATGATCTGGATGCTGGGAATTGGTCGCGGCTCCGGGATCGTTTCAAAGCGGCGATCGAGCGCATCTACATCCCGCCCCCCAATGATTGCGCCGCGGAGTACATCCTGGGCCACGTCAGAGGAGAGAGCCGCGACCGGCTGATGATGCAGCTCAATGTGGCAAAGGGCCAGAGCGTCGCCGACATTCGGGGGCGTGCCAAAAGGCTAACGGATGCCAGGCAGCAGTTAGAGGACGCGGTCTGGCGGCGGGAGCGGATCGGGACCCTGCCGGAAGAGGTCGAGAAGATCAGCGAGAAGCTCAGCGAGATCGGCGAGCAGATCTCGGAAACGAGCCGCCAGCTGGGTGCCGCCGAGAACGAAGTTAAGAAGCGGCGGGCCGAACTGCGTGATTTGAACGCTGAGATTGGCCGATTTCAGGAGTTGCTCGCCAAACTTGGACCTGAGCAGAAGCGGATCGCGGTCGCCGAAAGGGCACGAACCGTCCTCTCGTCTTTGAGTGAACAATTACGCCCGATCACAGTCGAGCGATTGCAGGACTCGGTGACGTCGCACTTCGTTCGGATCGCCGACAAGCGGTATCAAAAGGGAAAAATCGTCTTCCCTGAGAGCGGGGCGCCTGTTTTGCGCCGCCCCAATGCTCCCGATGCCCTAATCGAGATGATGAGTGGCTTCGAACGCCGCTCTTTCGGCATCGCTTTTTCCCTCGCTCTCGCGGAAATCACTCAGAAACGCGTTCCGCTCGTGATCGACACCCCTTTGGGCAATGCTGACCAGGGATACCGCCGCCGACTGCTCAAGGCTCTCATGAACGTAGACCTCGATCAGGTGATAATCCTGACGCACGACGCGGAAGTTGCCGGCTCCGTTTTTGAGGAGATCGAGGGGCAGGTAAGGCAGTACTTCCTCGTCGAGTTCGACCAGAACAAGCAGGAATCGGTCGTCTATCCGGACAGGTACTTTGACGGGATCGGCAGATGAACCTGGATTTTAAGGAACAGATCTGGAAGGGCGGGTTCAGGCCGACCCTGCAAGCTGAATCGTTTGAGGACAGGATACGCGCCAAGCTGGGCCTTACCGCGAAGTACGAATCGGCGAGGCTGTCTATCGGACGGTCTCTTTGCGATTCGGCCCCGCCGGAGCCCGTCAGGCCGACCGATGAACGCGGGAAGCCGATCGCGGGAGAGTATCTCTTTGGCGATGAGATCGACCTCTGGATGTCTATCATCGCGATCGACGGCCAGCTCGGCGAGAGTGCCACTCCCGACGATTTCCGCACCCTGCTCGAAGCACATTGGCTAAGGGGAGCGAGACTGCTGCAGGGGGAGTTTGAGGAGTGCGGGGAAGATGAGGTTCGCTTCATCACCCGCCTGGCCCAACTGCTACCAAGCTCGTTCGGAGCGAAGGCGAGCGCAGGGTTTGCCCCAGGGGTGTCTGGCGAGATCAGCCTGAAGGTGGGGAGCGTGTCGAGGACCTTCCCGGGCGAGGTTCCGGTAACTTTCTCGATCAACTCACCCGGGAAGGCGCCTCATATCGCCCTCATGGGCAAGAACGGAAGCGGGAAGACCACGACCGGCGTCCAGATCGCCGTCGAGATTGCGAGTACGGCTCGCATCCCACTTCTCTTCATTGACCCCAAGGGCGAGTTCGTCTCCGGCGTGGGTGCTGTTGGTGCCCTCGGAGCGGGGCTCCCCTCCATGCAGGCTGTCGAGGTCGGGATGGAATCCATCCCACTCGACTTCCTTCCCGACCCGGACGTCGGCAACGCCAGTATCACTCAGGCGGCAATGCAGTTCAGGGACTCAATCGCCTTGTGCTGCAACCACCCGGGCGACATCCAACTCGACATCCTTCGGACAGCGGTCGAGAAGGTCATCCGTCACGAGCGAAAGAGGGACCTGTCCGCGGTCCGAGAGGCTTACAAGCGGGAACTCGATCAAGCCGGAAAGAAGCACGATAGCATCCTGAGCCGACTCAACGAGCTGACGCAGCTCCAAGTCTTCGCCGCATCTTCGACCCCGTCCGAATTCTTCGGCCAGAGCTGGGTCCTTAGCCTGAAGACGGTCGCGACGGAGGAGCTAAAGAAACTTGTCATCCTCCTAATCCTCGACTCGCTTCGTACCTTCATGCTCTCGCAACAGGAATCCCCGGTCGTCGAAGGGTACAGGACGCTGAGGCACCTGCTCGTGATCGACGAGGCCCGGAGAATCCTGGCGAACAAGCGATATCAGTCGCTGGTCGACCTCGTGCGGCAAGGCCGCTCGAAGGGCGAGGTTGTCATGCTTCTCTCGCAAGATCCCAGCGATTTCGATGGTCAGGCGGACTCTTTCATGACGCAATTAGGTACTGTGATTGCGTTTGCGTGCGTACAAACGCAGAGGGGACTTCGGTCTCTTCAAGGTACCTTCGGTAGGCGGTTGCAGCCGAATGAGTTCGCCGATACATTCCTGCCGCCTGGGGTTGCGTTCGCGAAGCTGCCAGGGCGGGAGCCGGAGCGGATTATGTGCTGGTCTGCAGAGCGCGAGAAAGCTTGAGTATCATAAACCGGATTCACGCGTGAAATTTCGATAGATCAAGATCGCCGTCAAGTGACACATGGCGTGGAGGGGGCAAGATGCCAGCTATTAAACTCTCGTCAAAAACCCTGGTCCATATTAGCTCTGGGCTCTATCGCAGTACCGCCAACGCGCTGAAGGAACTTATCAGCAACGCTTTTGACGCGGACGCGACGCTCGTCGAGATCAACACAAACTCCCCAAGATTCGACACGCTTACTTGCAAGGATAACGGCACGGGAATGTCCAAGACAGAGTTCGAGCGGCTGATGGAAGGAGGTATCGGCAACAGCAGGAAACGCGTAGGCATGGCCGATGACAACGAGGTCACAGCAACTGGACGGCCGCTGATCGGGCGAATTGGCATTGGGTTGTTGGCGATAGCTCAGGTCTGCTATCAGTTCAAAATCAGTTCGCATCATCGCGAGACACGCACCGCATTCGAGGCCGTCGTTAACCTTCGGCCTTACCGACGTGATGAACTGGCGTCGGCTGATACTGAGAAGAACATTGATCTTGAGGTTGGCCAATATACTTGCAAAGAAATCCGATACGATGAGTCAGCTGCCGGGGTTTTCCTGTCAACGAAAGACATGCACCCGTCCTACACGCAGAGATACAGCGACGATGTTGTGCGAGAAGCCTTTCAGCTTGTCCCCATGCGGTTTTCGAGCTTTCTGAGCGAGGTCCTTTCCAAGCGTTCAATAAGAGAGCTTGGGGACTACTGGCAACTTCTTTGGGAGCTATGCATCTCCTGCCCGGTCAGTTATGTAGACGAGGGACCGTTGCGTGCCGATTACATCATTGCCTCCTCGGAACACGATTCCAAGACCCAAGTTGTGGCGTCGGCTACCGAGGCCATCGGTATAGCGGGCAAGCTCTCTGCGGCTCTCACAGGCTACAACTTCACAGTTAAACTCGATGGAACACCAATTCGCAAACCTGCATTGCTGCCGCACAAGGAATCTCTCCAGCTTGAATCACGGGCGTTCCCAATCGAGTTTGACGGGAAGATAGAAGGCAGCCGCCTCAAGTACGATGGTTATATTTACCTTCAAACGCGAATGATAAAGCCCGCCGAGTTGAGGGGTATTCTGGTTCGCGTACGCAATGTTGCGATTGGCGATTATGACCTCACCTGCTTGAACTACGAAAAGGTTCAAGGTTTTCGACGAGACTGGTTGAGCGGAGAGGTGTTCGTCGAGCACGGCCTCGAAGACGCGCTCAACATCGATAGGCACAGTTTCAACGAAGTTCACCCTCATTTCATGGCGATGCAGCGGCATATACACAAGCTTCTGAACGAAGACGTTTTCCCATCAGCGTTACGTGCCTCGACTCTATCTGGACGCCGCAAGTCGGAATCAACCAGAACAACGGGGGATAGCGCTCTCACTGAGTCAATCAAAGCCGTCGTCAATATGCGTTACACAGTCTCGAGAGATGGAAAGAAGACCAGCGAACCAGTACCGATAAATATTGACGAGAAGAAGCACCGCATTGTCATCCACGAACATCCACTTTGGCCGAAGAACAGGACTGCTCGCATAGCGGCGGAGAGAATAGCTGTCGCATTCATGCTGGCGAGACTGCACGCCGAGGATTCCGAATCTATTGCGGAGATCGCGTTTCAGATTCTCGGAGGTTCGACGGCGTCATGAGCAGGATCGATTACGACACAGACATCGTAAAGCACTTTGTCCGATACGACGGTTGGCTCCAGGCCCTTAAGTATCGGCATCAGGCAGTCCGGCGCGCGATCAACGGGAAACGAAGGACTCAGCCTATGAATTATTTCACGTTTTGCGCGTCGAGTGCCATCGACGTATTTATGCTTGAACGTGCGAAGCTCTTAAAGCGAGACAGGTCATCTGGACGCCTTGAAAACGTCTATTACTGTGAGGCCGATGAGCAAGAGTTCGCAAAGATCGCGAGTCTCCTTGGGTCCGGTGAAGCCGGATTTATGGAGAAGTTTGAGGATTTTGTTCTATTCAGGGATGATAATCACACTCGAGGAAAGTCGAGGCTTGATCCAAGCGAAAAGGTGCCCGATGATTCGAGCATCCGACGAAAATTCGCGTGTAAGGCGCTCCACGAGAAATTCGTCGGTTTGTTTCCATTTGACGTTATCAATCTTGACTTGTTCGGAAACTTGTTCCCGCCTCTCGGCCCTGCCTACAGCCCAATACTCAAGACCTTTGAGCGAATCTTCGAATGGCAGAATCGCGCCTCGGATCACGACGGACATGAGTGTGAGGGTTTCTCGCTTTTTCTTACTGCCTATGTCCACAAAGAAAATATCAATAAAACTGCACTTGGAGATCTCATCAGGAGCGCGAGGTCCAATCTGCGTCATGAGGTTCTGTCAGCGGCTTTTACCGAGCGCTATCCCCATGGCGACCCCGGTCAACTCATGGAAGATAACTTCCCTGTGTTTTTCTCGATCATCTTGCCCAAGATTATTGCAAACATTGCTTTGAAGCATAGGTGGATCGGAACTCACCGGAAAATCTACCTGTATCATCGAACAGAACTTGGCAACAGGCCCGAACTTGGCGATTACCACATGATGACGTCCGTGGTTTGCTATAAGAGGTTCGATGAGTCGGATTGCTTGCCCGGCGAGGCGCATCATGACCGATTTCTGAGATACTATCTGCCAGAAATTGCCAGCATATTTCGTTTCAAACCCCTTGATGTTGGCGATCACCTCGACATGCGAGGTAACGAACTAGTAAGAATAATATCGAAAGACCTCGCGGAGGTCGTGAGCTTTCGTAATAATGTGCTTGAATCATTCTGCGAATAGACCACGAAGGATAAGCCTTGATTGATTTGGCCGAATCAGGTCATTTACCACTTCAAATCCGTCGGTATCTGGTCCCGCTGGGAATTCAGTAGCCACTCACTCAAGATAGAAAATCTCGAAAAGCGGGGAGACGCATCTCCCGAGGGGGCCGGAAAAGGGGCCGGAAAAGGGGCCGGAAAAGGGCCGGAAAAGGGGAGGGCCGGAAAAGGGGACATTCTTATATCAATAAGGGCCGGAAAAGGGGACATTTTTATATCAATAGGAAAGCCAGTGAAACTGGGAAATCCTTCAAGACTGGGCACAGGATGGGTATCACTGGAAGCTCGTTCGTGGTCTCGTGGCCCTGGTCGGGGACGCAACGCAGGTCCCGGATGTCAGAACTGGGTGGCGAGCTCGGCTTCCGTCGAGGTAAGACGGCTGGCGTAGTGGGGCACGATGGCTCTCGCGGACAGGACGCAGGCGGGGTGGGTACGTGACGAGAGTCGAGCTAGCGTCGGGAGCTGAGCAGGGCTCGGGATTCACGGAATTCGCGGGTCCGGTTGGCGGGGCATCACATCGAGGTCCGCCGTGTCGAGGAGGAATCAGGAGGAGGAATCAGTGGCCACGCACCCAAGATAGAGAAGCTCGAGAAACTGGGGGGGGGCTCCCGAGAGGCTCCTCGAATTTCGCGCCCCCCATCCGAGCGATTGGTCTCGTGCTTCGGCGTCAATCCACGGCTGACAGACCCGCTATATTCAGCACATTACCCAGTCTGTTGGCCTTGAGTGTCTGGCCTCGAACATGCCCTGCGTGGCAGGCCTCGGTGATGTTTGGTGGCCTTCGACGCGGCCCTCGGATGCCGGGTGACGATCCGTGTCAGGAACGAGCCGCGACCAGATGCCGCGGAGCCGACGCGGGGGCGGCGCGGCCGCACCAGCCATCGTACAGGGAGCCCCCCTTCAGAGCAGTCCGCCTTTCAGGTCGGGGTGGGTTTTGCGCCAGGCCTTGAACGCCCGTGCGAGCTTGCCGCGGGGAGAGCAGTGGATCACGCTGGAGAGGTCGTGGGCGAAGTCGCCGACGTCCTGGTCCGGACCGAGGGGCCAGCCGGTGTCGTTCAGGAAGGTTTGGGCGACGTCGTAGTCTCGGGAGTAGCTGAGCCGGTTGGGACGGTAGACCATCGACGTCTTCCGGCCGATCACGTGCTTGCCGATGAATCCGTCGAAGGTCTTCGCCAGCCGCTTCAGGGCGCCGTGGCGGGGGAGGAGAGAAACGCCGCACTCGTGTCGCGCGGGATCGGTCGAGTCGCGGGCGTCGAAGGCGTACGCGTCGCCGCCGTTATCGCTCCCGAACACGATCAGCCCGCGGATGCGGTCGAGGGGCACGTCCGGAAACCAGTCGGTGAGGTCCTCGTCGCTCCGACTGGCGAATCGATAGAAGCGGTTCAGGCGGGCGAGGTCGTGCCAGGTGAGGTCCTTCGGATAGCCGGGCGACGCGACCTTGATTTCCGCGTCGTGATCGAACCGGCCCGGCCCGAACCGGAGGACGAACGCCCGGTAGCTCGCCGGCAGGGTGAACCCGGACTCGGCCTGGAATGCGTCCAGGTCCTCCGCGGTCGGTAGCGGGACCGACTCGTCGTCGGCCTGCAGCTCGATTCGGTCGTACACCACGTTCCAGGGGCCATCCTCCCTCGGCCCCTCCGGACAGGCCACGCGGGGATTGCTCCTCGGCACCGGCTCCCAGCGCACCTCGTGCGGGCCCGGCACGCTCCAGTCGATCCGCCTCGCGGCCTCCTCGAACCGCTGCATCTCCGTCCGCTCCTCATCCGACCCGACCGTCCAGATCCGGATCTCGACCTCCCCCGTCGCAGTGACCTCCGTGTACAGGATGCCCTCGTCGATCGACTTCCCCACCCGCCGCGGCGGCATCACCAGCATCACCCTCGACTCCGCACCAAGCTCGGCCATGATTCCGCTCCTGGGCATCGATCGGACTCGAATCTCGGGCCGGAAAAGAGACAGTCTACCCCAGGGATGTTGGAAAGTTGGTCTTTACGACCGGCGAGGCATGCCGGATTTCTTGCGCGGGATCGAGGCTTCCTTGAACATCAAGGGCCTGCCCGGGGCTCGGCCGGAGCCTCGCCCTCCCGAAGGGAAACGTCCCCGGCCCGGGAGGGCGAGGCTCCGGCCGAGCCCGGCGCGAGCTGTCGACCGCGCCCGGGCCGGGTTCCCAGCCGCATCTCGGGCCCGAGAGGGCGCAACAGAAACGGTCGGGTTCCGACCCCGCCTCCGGGTCGCCAAGACCCACTTTCCGGCATCCCAGGCCAGGAGTCTGTCCCATAAGCCGTACGCCATGGTCCTGCGACCCCCTCCGACTCCCACTCGGTAAGGGCTCTGATTGACCCACAAGTGAGTCGGTCCATTCTGATCCCCTCCCCCCTGGTGGGGGAGGGTTAGGGAGAGGGGGAACGGGCAGGCCAAGGATGAAAGACCGGCCGCTCCGATGAGGACCGCTCGGCATCAACGCCGGGCCGGCTGGCCGGTGTGGTAGCCCCCTCTCCCTAACCCTCCCCCACACGGGGGGGAGGGGACCGGAAGGCCCGCCCAGCCCGCCATGTCCCCCCCTTAGACAGGGCTTCCTAGCACCGTGAGTGCCGATGAGCCAAGGGGGAGCGGATCATCGGTCGCCTCTCCATTCGTGGGTAAAGCAAAGCCTTTCGAAGGGGGGATTCAGGGGGGTCCTATGGGACCGTCACGGACAAGTCACCCGGCAACGAACCGAGGAGATGCGAGTCGTGAACTCGCTTCGCTCAAGGCTCCCTCACCGCTCGCGGAGTCCCCATGCCTCGGCCTCGCGGCGGCCGGCCTCGAGGCCGTCCTGGTAGCCCTGGTCGAAGAGGCGGTCGCGGAATTCGCGGTCGTGGACTTCCATGCGATCCTCGTGGACCTCGGGGCTCTCCGCGCCGGTCCAGCGGATGAGCTGGGCCACGCGGTCGAGCTGGTTGGCGAGGAAGCCGCCGACCGGGGTCCCCCAGGCGCGGAAGCCCAGGGCCTCGTGCTCGACGATCTCGAGGAACGTGGTGGGCTGGCCGTTGGCGGCGACGCGATCGGTCGCGGGGACCTGCACCGCGTCACCGGGCAGGGGACGCGGGCGCGGGTGGGCGATCTCCTCGGCCTCGTACTGCTCGTCGAGAGGAGACTCCATCAGCCCGCAGGAGACCAGGGCCTTGACGTGCTTGCAGCCGCCCGGATCGATACCCGCGCGGTGGAAGACGAAGTCGGGGCACTCGCAGGCGATCCCCGTCTCCGCCTGGACGACGTCGTACTCGGTGCCGTCGAACTTGCGGAGCCGGAACGCCCGGACCACCCCGGGCTCCTCCACGACAAGCGGCCGGACCTGGTACGCCGACCCGTTGATGAACAGACTCAGCCGCGCCGAGCACCGGGCCGACGGGCGGGGCGAACCCCCGTCGGGCCGCTCGTGAAGTCTCGGGTATGGGGCGTGCAAGCTCGGCATGATGACCCTCCCTCGTCGGCAATCCGTCCTGATCCTGGTGCCCTCGTCGCCGGAACTGTTCCTTCCCGGGGATCGCTGGCGGTATCATCGGGACCATGCTTCCTTACTCCATCCCGCACCTTGAATTATAGCCGCGAAGTGTACCTGTGTATAGTATTTCTCGAGAGATTTTTCCGGGTGTCTTCGCGGCCGTTTCGGCGGGCGGGAATCGTGACTGAACGGCGGCATCGGGCGGTGTACCTGACGGGTCCGACGGCCTCCGGGAAGTCGGCGGTGGGGGTCTTCCTGGCTCGTCGGCTGGGCGCGGAGGTGATCGCGCTCGATTCGATGACGCTCTACCGCGGGATGGACATCGGCACGGCCAAGCCGTCGATGGCGGAGCGGGGGGGGGTGCCCCATCACCTGATCGACGTGCTGGACCCCTGGGAGTCGGCGAGCGTGGCCGAGTACCGGCGGCTGGCCGAGGCGGCGGCGGCGGAGATCGAGGCCCGGGGAAAACGCGTCCTGTTCGTGGGCGGGACGGCCCTGTACCTCAAGGCGATGCTCCGCGGCCTCTTCGAGGGCCCGGGCGCCGATCCGGGGTTGCGGTCGCGTTTGGAGGCGGAGGCACGCCGGGTCGGCTCGCCGGCGCTCCATGCGCGGCTCGCCGCGGCGGATCCGGTCACGGCGGCCCGGGTGCATCCCAACGACGAGCGGCGGATCGTCCGGGCCCTGGAGGTCCACGAGCTGACCGGCCGGCCGCTGAGTTCGCTCCAGTCCGAGCACGCAAGCCCCGCGCCGGCCGGGACCATGGTCTTCGCCCTGGATCGGCCCCGGCCCGAGCTGCACGCCCGGATCAACGAGCGGGTCGACGCCATGTTCGAGGCCGGCCTGGTGGAGGAGGTCCGCGGGCTCCTCTCGGCGCCCCGGCCGATCGGCGGCATCCCGGCCCAGGGCGTCGGCTATCTCGAGGTGATCGATCACCTGCAAGGCCGGACCACGCTGCCCGTGGCCGTCGAGCGGGTCAAGGCGCGGACCCGGCAGTTCGCCAAACGCCAGATGACCTGGTTCCGGGGCCTGACCGAGGTCCAACTCCGAGCCGTCGATCCCTCGGCGTCTGCCGAATCGATCGCCGACGACCTGTTCCGTGAGCTGACGACCGGTTCGAGCGACCGCTGAGGGGAGGTTGATTTGCCCTTCACGGCATGGTCTCGATCTGCTATCAACCGGGCTGATCGACGGGATTGGGCCGTCCCGCGCCGGGATTGCGCGAGGATCGGGCCGACCGGACGGTCTTCCCCGTCTGCACTCGGGTCGTCGTGACACGGCGGCGAGCGTCCGCCAGGCCTCGATCGGGGCCGTTCCCAGGGAGGGGACTGATGCCAATGGGCCGGCGAATCTTGATCCTGCTGGCGATGCTGCTCCTGCCGACGCTCCTGGAATGGCCGGCCCGCGGCCAGGACCCGCCGCTCCCCACGCCCGCCCCGGGGGAGGTCGTCGGCTCCGGGTTGCCCCCGGTCTCTGCCGCGGCCGACGATCCGCCGGCCGGGCTCGCGGCCCCGCAGGACCCCGCCCCCGCCCCCCCGCAGGACGCGAAGCCGATCGGGCACGAGCCCGCGGCGACCGACGCGACGGCTCCGCCGAAGAAGGCGCCCGCGAAGCCGAAGGCCCCGGCGGCGAAGCCGGCCGTTGCGATGCCCGAACCGACGCGCGACGAGGAGGTCCGTCGGACCGAAGGTGCCGAAGGGACGCCGCCCGCCCAGCCCGCGGCTCCTGCCGCGACTCCGGCCGCGCCGCCCGCGTCGGCGCCCGCCTCCGCGGCGGAGGGGACCGGCTTCGCCCTGCCGGCGGACCAGTTGCTCATGGGCAAGCAGGAGGCGGTGCTGAGCGTCGAGGTTCAGGCCCCGCCGGACATCGTCTTCAACCGCGAGTCGACCGCGAAGCTGATCATCCGCAACAGCGGCTCGTCGGACGCCGCCGCCGTGATCGTCCACGACGAGCTGCCGCCGGGCCTGGAATTCGTGAGCTCGCAGCCGGATGCCGAGCGGCCGGCCCCGAACCTGCTCGCCTGGCGGATCAGCACGATCTCCGCCGGCACCGAACGGGTGATCCTGGTGAAGACCCGGCCGACGAAGCGAGACGGGGCCGTCGACCACGCGGCGACGGTCACGTTCCAGGCCGGCAGCAAGGCCAACAGCCGGATCCTCTGCCCGCAGCTCAAGGTCGAGGTGACGCAGGCCCCCTCCGAGGGGAAGGTCCTCAAGAACAAGTACGCCGAGTTCCGGATCGTGGTGAGCAACCCGGGCAACGGCCCCGCGCGGGACGTCATCGTCAAGGCGATCCTCTCCAAGGGGCTCCGCCATGGCGGCACCGAGCCGACCGAGGACAACAGCTTCTCCCTCCCCCTCCAGAAGCTCGTCGCCGGCCAGCGGATGGAGCTCGACCCGCTCGAGGTCGACGCGGTGCAGGGGGGAGAGCAGTCGTGCATCGTCAGGGTCACGAGCGCCGACGTCGACTTCGCCAAGGAAGCGCACGAGGTCGAACGGAAGGTCGAGGTCGTGGAGCCCAAGCTGAAGATGACCATCACCAGCCACGACAAGCGATTCACCGACATGGTCGCCCCGTACACCATCACGCTCGAGAACGAGGGCACGGCCCCGGCGCGGAACGTCAAGCTGACGGCGACGCTGGGCATGAACGGGAAGTTGACCGCGCCCCCGGCGGGCGGCAAGTACGATCCCAGCACGCGCAAGCTGTCGTGGGTCGTCCCGCTCATCGAGCCCAAGGAGAAGCCCCGCCAGTTCTCCTTCGAGGTCCGGATGGGAGGCGTGGGCGACTACGAGGCGTACTTCGAGGCCCGGGGGGACAACGGCCTGAACGTGTCGGATAGCCGGCACACGAAGATCGAAGGGATGGCCGACGTCGACCTGGTCGTCAAGGAGAAGCGCCGGGTCGTGGATGTGGACGGCACGACCACGTTCCAGATCCTGGTGCGGAATTACGGCACAAAGGAAGCCACCAACCTGAATCTTCGCGCCGCACTCTCGTCCAACGTCCAGGTGGAAGAGACGGGAGGAGGGCCCAACAAGCCGGCCCACGTGAACCCGGGCAAAGAAGGGGAGGTCATATTCCCCCCGATCGAGCGCCTCGGGCCGGGCAAGGAGATCGCCCTGTCCATCAAGGTGAAGATCCTCAAGCCCGTGCCCAAGATCGCCACCTGCCGGGTCTTCCTCCTCCACGACGGCCTCGAGCCGAACGAGACCCTGGAAGACATGGCCGGCGTGAAGGTCGGCGAATCGCGCCGCGCCCTGAGCATCGGCGGGCCCTGACCGGGCCCCTCGATCGAACCCGTGCCGCCCTCTCGCCGTCTCGAACCCCTCGATCGCCGTGCCGGTCCCCGTTACCCTATCGACGGCACGCCTCGGGAATCGGGCGTGCCCGGGGTGGCGCCGGGTGCCCGGCGTCTTCGCGAGTGCGGGATCTCGGGGCACGCAGGGGCGCGGGGGGTGAACGATGGCGCGACGCTCGGCCGCGACGGCCGGCCTGGGTGGTCTGGTCGTCGCCGTGAGTTTGATGGCGACCGCTCCGGCCGCACCGGCCGACGGCCCTCCGCTGCGGGGCGGGCGCGTGGTCGTGCTGGGAGACTCGATCACGAAGGGAGTGCGCCCGGGAGTCCGGGCCGAGGAGACGTTCGGGTCGCTGGCGGAGCGTGCCCTCAAGGTCGACGGGATCGACGTCGAGGTCGTCAACCTCGGGATCGGCGGAGAGCGGACCGACCAGGCCCTGAAGCGGCTCGACTCCGTGGCGGCGGTTCGGCCCCGGGTCGTGACCGTGATGTACGGGACGAATGACAGCTTCGTCGATCCCGGGTCGTCCGCGAGCCGGATCTCTCGAGACGAGTTCGGGGCCAACCTGCGGGCGATCGTGGCCGGCCTGCTGCTCCGCGGCATCGAGCCGGTCCTGATGACCGAGCCGCGATGGGCCGACGGGGCCCCGTTCAACGGACTCGGCGAGAGCCCCAACGTTCGGCTCGCTTCCTACATGGAGGCGAGTCGCGAGGTCGCCGCCGAATGCCGAGTCCCGCTCGTGGATCATTTCGCCCGCTGGAGCGAGACCCGCGCGAAGGGCCAGGACCTGGCCGAGTGGACGACCGACGGCTGCCATCCCAACCCGAGGGGCCACCGCGAACTCGCCCAGGCCCTGGCGCCGGCGCTCCGCGCCGCCTTCGGTCCGGCTCCCGCGATCGTTCCCTTCCGGACCGAGCTTCGGACGATCCTGGAGCATGACGACGGCCGGTTCCTCTGGTATCACCCGAGGGCGACGGCCGTTCCGGGCGCCGGCGGTCCGGCTCGGCCCGAGGTCCTCATCACGCTCCAGAAGCACCTGCGGACCTCGGACCATTATTCGGGGCTGAGCGACCTGAGCAGTCCCGACCTGGGGCGGACCTGGATGGGCCCCCGGCCCGTGGCCGAGCTGGACTGGGTCCGCGAGCCGGGCGGCGTGGACGTGGCGGTGGCCGACGTCACCCCGATGTATCACCCGCGGTCGGGGAAGGTCCTTGCCGTGGGCGCCCAGGTCCGCTACAGCGCGAAGGGCGAACAGCTCGAGGACCGTCCCCGTTCCCACCAGACGGCCTACGCGGTCTTCGACCCCCCGTCGGGCCGATGGACGCCCTGGCGGCGGGTCGAGATGCCGGCGAATGAGACCTTCCATTTCGCGCGCAGCGCGTGCGCACAGTTCGTCGTCGAGGCCGACGGTACGGTGCTCGTGCCGTTCTACGTCGGGAAGTCGGCCGACGTCCCCTATCGCGTCACGGTCGTCCGCTGCGGCTTCGACGGCGACGCGCTGACGTATCGCGAGCACGGCGACGTCCTCGCCCTGGACGTCGCCCGCGGGCTCTACGAGCCGTCGCTCATTCGCCTGGGCGATCGCTATTTCCTGACCCTCCGCAATGACCTGAAGGGGTATGTGACCTCGAGCGGCGACGGCCTGCGTTTCCGCCCCGTGAAGCCGTGGACCTTCGACGATGGCGAGGACCTGGGGAGCTACAACACGCAGCAACACTGGCTGGCCCACGCGGGCGGCCTCTTCCTCGTCTACACCCGCCGAGGTGCGGGCAACGACCACATCCCGCGCCACCGCGCCCCGCTCTTCATCGCGCAGGTCGACCCCGAGCGGCTCCACGTGATCCGCGCGACCGAGCGGGTTCTCGTCCCCGAGCGTGGCGCGGAGCTCGGGAACTTCGGGGCGTCGCCCATCACCGACCGCGAGTCCTGGGTCACCGTCGCCGAGGGCCTCTGGGACGAAGCGTCCCGTCGCCGGGGGGCGAAAGGGGCCATCTTCGCGGCCCGGGTCCTCTGGTGGGAGCCGGCAACGGCCCCGGATTGACGGGGCCCTCGGGATGTTGGACTCGCGACGGCCCGGCTTTCATCCTCGGCCTGCCTGTTCCCCCTCTCCCTGACCCTCCCCCACCAGGGGGGAGGGGAACGGAATGGACCGCCTCACTTTTGGGTAATGAGAAGCCCACCAGGGGGGAGGGGAACGGAATGGACCGCCTCACTTTTGTGTAATGAGAAGCATGGTCAGGGGGAGAGCCGGGTTTGGCCTCGTCCTCAAGCCCAGGCACGCTGTGCCGGATGAGCCTGTTTTCGTGTGATCGAGGTGGCACATGTTCCTTCCATCGCTCGTTCTGGCCTTGCTCGCCGCCGCCGACCCGCCGCCGCAAGCCGCCTCGATCGCGACGATCGAGGAGCTCTGGTCCGGGTTCGACCCGCGGGCCGCTCCCCTCGACTTGGAGGTCGTCAAATCCTGGGATGAGGGGGAGGTCCACCTGGAGACTTTCTACTTCACGGGCGAAGTCTTCGAGGGCGAGGCCGTCCGCGTCTTCGGCCACTTCGGCCGTCCAGCGCAAGCCCGGGGACTCGTGCCTGGCGTCCTCCACGTCCACGGCGGCGGGCAGACGGCCAGCCTGGACTGGACCCGGTTCTGGGCGAAACGCGGGTATGCCTGCCTGAGCTTCGACTACTGCGGAGACGCGAATGTCGCGGGCCAGGGACCGGGCCCTCGGCGCGAGCGGTACACGCGCTGGGGGAAGGTCCCGGCCGACATGATGAAGGTGGGCGGCGGCCTGTCGATGACTCCGTCCGCCCGGTACAACCCGTGGTATCACTGGACCCTCGTCGCCCGCCGCGGGCTCACCGTCCTGGAATCCCGGCCGGGCGTGGACGGGGAGAAGCTCGGCGTCTTCGGCATCTCGGTCGGCGGGACGCTCACCTGGAGCATCGCGGCCCTTGACTCGCGGGTGAAGGCGGCGGCCCCGATTTATGGCTGTGGGTGGGAGTTCTACCCATATCCGCCCGACGAATCGGCCCCGGTGACCGACGACCTGAAGCTCTGGCGCAGGCTCATCGCCCCGGAGGCCCATGCCGCCTCCATCCGGTGCCCTGTCTTCTTGCTGAGCGCGACCAACGACTTCCACGGCCGGATGGACCTCGCCTTTCGCACCCTGGACCGCGTGCCGGCCCGGGTGAAGGGGCAGGTCTTCTCGGCGAACTACGACCATCACGTCGAGCCCGCCGAGGCTCGTTCGCTGCCGCTGTTCATGGACGCCCACCTGAAGGGGGCAGGGGGGCCGTGGCCCGCGTCGCCGCGGGTCGAGGTGGACGCCTCCGACGGGGTGCCGGTCGTCCGCGTGGTCGCCGCCGACCCCGACCGGGTCGAACGGGCGGACCTCTACTACTGTCTGAACAACGCCTGGCCCACGGCGCGATTCTGGCGGTCGATCGCGGACGTGCATCGTCAGGGGGACGGATTCGCGGGGCCGGCCCCCTTCCTGACCACGACCGACGTGCTCCATGCGTTCGCCAGCATCACCTACTCATCGGGCGTGCGGATCAGCTCGCGGCTGTTCACCAGGCCGGTCGCCTCGCTCGCCGGCGTGCGGCCGACCCTCGAACGGCAATCGCTCGTGGACGCGATGGAGACTCCGCGCGACTGGGCCTGGGTCCCGGCGTTCACGGACCCGTGCCGGGAGGGACGCTTCTTCGCCGAATGGTCCGGCCCGGACGGCCGGCGAGGGTTCACCCTCGACCCGGACATGTTCCCCCGCTCCCGGCCGATGCCCTTCCACTTCGGCACGCGGAAGGTCGGAGATCCGCAGTTCAGCGGGGAAGGTCGCAAGGCGCTCCTGCTCGACCACCTCGCCGCTCACGTCCCGGATCGGGTGACCGTCCGCCTTTCGTACCGGCCTCCGGACCAGAACCCGACCGAGTACTCCTCCGTCCTGCCGGCCGCGATCGGCGAGGGCGACTGGCGGACCTGGCGGATGGAGCCCGGCCAGTTTCGCGACATAGCCGGTCATCGGCTCCCGGGCTGGGATCGCGTCGACCGATTCGTGCTCGAGGGGAGCAGCCCGGCGCACCGACCGCCGGTCTTCAGGAACCTCCGCTGGGCGGACGAATGAGGGATCCCCAGACGATCGAGCGGAGACGCGACGGGCAATCGCCCGGGGCACACCCAGGCCCCCGCGGGCTCGGCCACGTCGCCGCCCGCTCGAGTCCCGTCAGGCGTCGGTGGACATGCCGGACGCCTGGAGGACCGATCGCTGCACGGCCAGGTCGTGCCGCGGCGAGAAGTCGGTCTCCTTCTCGCCGCGAATCACGCGGGCCATGTCGGCGGCGTCGGCGACGTATCGGGTGTACTTCGGAAAGGTGAGGTCCTGATACCCCTTGCGGTACGGCTCGTGGGGGGTCTTGAAGCTGACCCGGGCCGACGGATCGTCGAGCGGCTGGATGTGGAACGTCCCCTCCGTGCCGCAGACGACGAGGTGACGCCTCTCGCCTCCGTCCACTTCCAGGGCACTCGACCTGACCGTTGCGGTCGCTCCGGGATACTCGAAGACGGCGAGCATGTTGTCGATCAGGGAGTCCTTCGCCCGCGATGAGTGACGGGCGTAAGGGATGACCCGCGCCGGCGGACCAAGCACCCCCACGACCAGGTCGATGACGTGGCAGCCCAGCTCGAACATGATCCCGCCACGGTACTGGGCGAGGCCGATGCGCTCGTCGGGCCCCACCACCTTGCTCATGACCGCGTGGACCTCGAAGACGTCGCCGAGCCAGCCGCGCCGGAGCACCTCGCGGAGCAGGACCACGGCCGGGTTGTAGCGGTACATGTAGCCCATCTGCACCAGGAGCCGCTTTTTCTCCGCGGTCTCCAGGATCCGGCGGTACGCGGTGAGCGACTCGCCGGCCGGCTTGTCGAGGTGGACATGGAGCCCCGCGTTCACGCCGGCCTCCGCCGCGTCGAGCAGGTCCCGGACGCGGGTCTCGACCAGCACGGCCTGGAGCCCTGGCACGTTGAGGAGCTGCTCGCGAGTCATCCAGGGCAGGCCGCGGTAGGCCTCGTTCGAGCTCACCTTCTCGCGCAACTGGTCGTCCGGCTCGACGAGGCCGACGACCTCGTAGTCCCGGGATTGCCGGTAGACGGACAGCTTGGTGGCATGGGCGTGCCCCACGCCGATCTGGCCGATCCTGATCCGCGGCGGCGACGGCCCGACGTCGTCGTGTCCTCCCCGCGCCGGGGCCCCGAGAAGGGGCGCGGCGAGGAGACCGGCGGCTTCTCGCATCAGGGTCCGACGGCTTCGACCGTGCATCGTTTCCTCCGTTGGAGCGGCGGTGGAACCAAGTTGATCGCCGTGGTCACGGTCCCTGGAAGTACTTCTTGACGATCCAGTCGGGCTGCCACTGGTCCGGCTTGCGTTCGAAGTCGTCGAATCGCACCGCTTTCGGCTTCGGCTCCTTCACGGTCAGCGGCTGCGCGTCGCCGACCTTCTCTTGCCAGGTCTTCATCAGGACGGTCAGGCGCTTCATCTCCGGCTCGTGCCCGGGCTCGGCGGCGAGGTTCCGGGTCTCGTGGGGATCGTCTCGCAGGTCGAAGAGCTCGCGGTGGTTGATCCGCGGATAGACGATGAGCTTCCACCTCGCGTCGCGCACCGAACGCATCAGGTCGCTGAAGGGGAGGAAAACGGAGTCGCGAATCTTCGCGTTCTCATCCGTCCAGAGCGGCCGAAGATCCCGGCCGGCGAGCCCGGCCGGCGGTTTCGCACCGGCGAGGGCGCAGATCGTGGGGAAGAGGTCGAAGAGGTACGTGAAGGCCGTGGTCGTTCGACCGGCGGGGATGCCGGGGCCGGCGATGATCAGCGGGCTTCGCATGCTGTGTTCGTAGAGGCTCTGCTTGCCGAGCAGCCCGTGGCTCCCGAGCGCCAGGCCGTGATCGGCCGCGTAGATGACGATCGTGTCGTCCGCGTGGCCCGACGCCTCCAGGGCCGCGAGGATCCGCCCGACCTGCTGGTCGAGATGGGTGATCAGGCCGTAGTACTCGCAGAGCTGGTCGCCGATGACCTGCGGGGGCCGCGGGTAGGCCGCGAGGTTCTCGTCGCGGACGTCCTTGAGGATGCCGTTGTCGAACGCGGGCTCGGGCAGGAGGTTATCCGGGAGCGGAGGCCGGTCCCGGTAGTAGATCTGCCGGAACGACTCCGGCGGGTTGCGCGGATCGTGGGGCGCGGTGAAGGCGACGTAGCAGAAGAACGGGCCGCGGCCCGTCCGCGTCCGGAGGAAGTCCACCGCGGCGTCGGCGAACTGCTCGCTCGAGAATTTCGCCGCGATCCGGCGATCGACGACCTTGCCATCCCGGACATCGGCGACCGGGACCTTGGTGTGATCGGCCATGCCGCCGAAGAAGACGGATCGGCCGTTGGGGAAGGCTCGCACGAACGAGTCCTCGCCGTTGTGCCACTTGCCGGTCGCGAAGGTCTCGTAGCCGGCCTCGCGGAGCACCTCCGGCAGCAACTTCACCTCGTGAAGGTCATGCGGGACGTCAAGCCAGGTCCGGCCGCTCATGAGCATGGCGCGACTCGGGATGCACACGGCCCCGCTGTTCGAGCCGAAGCAGTAGTTGCCGCGGAAGCTGGCCCCGCGGCGGGCGAGCCGGTCCAGCGTCGGGGTCTGGATGTGCGTGTTCCCCCACGCGCCGATCGTGTCCGCGCGCTGGTCGTCGGCGAGCAGCAGCACGATGTTCGGCCGCGCCGGCTCCGCCCCGCTTGCCCCGGAACCGACCAGAGCCACCAGGACCATTGCCTGCGCAGTCACCGCGCGTCGGAAGTTAACCATGCACATCGGAGTTCCTCCCTTCGAGCCATCCGAGCCGGCTCGAGGGTCCATCAAACCACGTCCCGGTGCGAATCGCGAGGGACCTCATCGGGACGTCCGTGGGATCCGGCCGATTCGCGGCTCGGGATGAGCGGCGGTCTCGTTCACGCCGCGACGTGAGCGGATCATCGGTCGTCGCTCCACTCGTGGGTAAAGCAGAGGTTCTTCGAGCGGAGAATCGATGCCAGGAGCAACCTCAGCGCCGGTCGCCCTCGCGGGCGCCGACCGCGCGGAGCGGGCTGTCGGGACGCAGCCGCAGGTCGCCGGCCTCGGCATCCCGAAAGCCGGGATCGATCCCGTACGTTCCATCCTTCTCGGGGATGGGCAAGCTGGGGCGGCTTCGGCCAGACGCGTCCAGGCAATACCAGGCGTTGCGAGTCAGGGTGAAGCTCTGAGGGGCGGTGGCGTCGCCGATGTTGGCCGGCACGACCATCTCGTCGGAGCGGAAGGCGATCAGGTTGTCGGTGAACTGTCCGTTCCGACAGGGCACGAAGCCAGGCGCCCGGTTCTCCTGGAGGATCCGGAACCCCCAGCGCCTGGGGCGGTAGATCGTATTGTGCCGCACGCTGGCCCCGTCCACGCCAACGAAGGCAACGGGCGTCATGGATCCGTCGAACGTGCAGTCCTCGACCGTGATCTCCTTCGCCTCGTGGCCCTCGAGCCTGGGGCGGAAGAAGGCCAGGCCCGTGCTGCCGCCGAGGTTGACGGCCCGCTGCCCGGCATGCTCGAACCGACAGCGGCGGATCACGATGTCCCGGCTCCCCCCCTTGGCCTGGACCCCGCTGTCGCCGGTCGTGTCGCCGTGCCGGAAGGTGGAGCCGACGATCTCCCCTCGATGGCAGCCCACCATGTCGATCCCCGAGCCGCCGCTCCCCCAGCGTTCGATCGTGCAGCCCTCGACCCGGAAGTCGTCCACGCCCGAGAGCTTGAGCCCGTCCCGGTTGCCCGTCGGGCCGATGTCGCGGATGACCAGATTCCGTACCAGGACGTGGTGAGAGGGCCTGTCCAGAGTGCCGCCGTCGTCGATGTTCACGCCGTTGCCGGTCGCCCCGATCACGATCAGGTCACGGAGCTCGACGTGGGCCACCCGAGACAGGTGCAGCCCGGTCGTCCCGTCCCGGAACACGGGAGGTCGTTTCGGGTCGCTCGCCCTCAGGACGATCGGCTTCCCGGGCTCTCCGTGCAGACCCTGGACCATCACGTCGCCCCGGTACTCGCCCGGCGCCAGGAGGATCGACTCGCCGGGACGGGCCCGGGCCAGGGCGTCCCTCAAGTGCGGTACGTCGCTTACCGTTCGCGTCGGCTCGTCCCGGGCCCGGACACGAGCGGACGAGGCGAGCACGAGCAAGACGAGGGCGATGCGCTTCATTCCATGCCTCGGCGAAACGGGATTTCCCGGGACGGGTCAGGACACTCAGGAGGCCCGTGCGGCCAGCGCGCCCACTCCGCGGGCCAGCGCGCTTGTTGTCTGGGTAGCCGCTCAGCGCGCGGGAACCATGCCCAGACGATCGCACAATTCCAGCGGCATTTCCAAGCCCTTCTCCTCGAGATGACGAGCGATCCGTTGTCCGAGAGTCGACGCGTCTCGGGGGCGGTTTTCCAGGGACTTGTTTCGCGTGATCGCCGGGCCATGTAGGTTGAACGTCACACGAGATCGGGGCCGGCTCGACCGGCGGGAGCCTTCCGTCAGGAGAAAGAAGACGATGATCCTGCGACCTGCCACGGTCCTCGCCGCGCTGTCGGTGCTGGCTTCTGCGGCGTGGGCCGACGAGCGTGCGGCCCGGCCGGCGATCGCGATCCATCCGGAGAATCCGCACTACTTCCTCTTCCGCGGGAAGCCGCTCGTGCTGATCGCGGCGACGGAGCATTACGGGTCGGTCGTGAACCGGCCCTTCGACTTCGACCGGTATCTCCGCGATGCGGCGCGTCTCGGGCAGACCGTGACGCGGACGTTTCTCCTCTTCCGCGAGCAGCAGAGCGCGCAGAATCCGTACTCGCCGATCAAGCCGGAATCGCCCGACTTCGTCACCCCCTGGCACCGGACGGGGCCGGGCAAGGCGATCGACGGGGAGCCGCGCTATGACCTCGATCGGTGGAATCCCGAGTACTTCGATCGGCTCCATCGCTTCCTCTCGCGGGCCTCCGAGCTCGGGATCGTCGTGGAGTTGACGCTGCTGAGCAACACCTATGGCGACCAGGTCTGGTCCCTCAACCCGCTCCGAGCTCCGAACAACTTGCAGGGCGTGGGCCAATGCCATTTCGCGGACTACAACTCCCTCAAGGACAGGGATCTGGTGTCTCGCCAGCTCGCGTACGTCCGCAAGGTCGTGCAGGAGACGGCGGGCTTCGACAATGTCTACTACGAGATCTGCAACGAGCCCGGCGGCGGCATGCCAGGGCATGCGACACCGGCCGATGTCGACGCATGGGAGGCCGAAGTCAACCGGGTCGTTCGTGAGGAGCTGAAGACGCTCGGGCGTCCGCACCTGGTCTTCGGGTCGCAGGCGTTCTCGTATCATCCGAAGTTCACTCAGCCCCTCGACGGTAGCTTTGCCGACCCGTCGCTGGACGCCGTGAATGTCCATCCCTTGCCCGATACGGTCCTTGGGGGCCGGACATTCATGATGGGCAACTTCATGTCGAAGGAGCTGGCCCTGTCCGAGCTGCGCGACTTCGGCCTGATGGCGAACCGGGTCGCCGCCAAACCCTTCGTCCATGACGAGGACAACGCCGCGAGCTGCTACCGCAACGAGATCGGCTGGACGATCCACCGCAAGCGGGCCTGGGTCGCCGTGATGACGGGGGGGCACTACGACTACATCGACTTCTCGATCAACGTCGGCAACGAGACCGGCTCGGCCGAATCCCGCGCCGGGATCCGGACCTGGATGCACCACCTCTCGAGATTTATTCATGATTTTGACTTCATTCATGCCAGGCCGGCCCCCGGATGGATCGTGGAGAAGCCGGCCCCGCTCGTGGTCGCATCCCTGGCCATCCCGGGCAAGGATTACGTGGCCTATCTGGCCGATGCCCGCGAGGTGACCGACGCCGCCGCCGGCTCCCCGGTCTCCGGGACCGTCGCCTTCACCCTGCCCGCAGGCAAATATGGCCTCTCCCTCTACTCCCCGAGCGGCGGCCTCTCCTCGCCCGCGATCCCGATCAACGGCGGCCCACGCGCCACGATCGACCTCCCGCCGTTTCACCACGACGTGGTCATCCGGGTCACTCGTGTCCCCTGAGACTTCGAATCACGCGCCGTTCGGTGATCGGTCACGGCGGTGCCGTTCGAGACCGAGGTCGACGGAAGGGGGGGCTCTGAAGGGGCGTTCTGGTTCACGATCGGTGTTCAGGAAGACGGGGCGGGTCGCCTTACAAGTGCCTTCCGATCCGGGCATGGCAGGCGGTTGACTCACTCGAGGGCCGCACGACGGGGACGTAGCAATTGGTGCAGCTAGAAGGTGCAGCTCGAAAGGGACAGGCAGCTCGAAGGGGATATAGGAATTGCCCCTGGAGATGAACGAAGCAGCGGCAATGCTCGACTCACCGCCTTCTGCGTGAACAGAGTCCTGATCGGTGAGTGTGCGGGCGAGCCTGATAGGCGGAAAGGTGTCGGAGGCGAGACTGGTGAGCCGACGTCCGGGTGACACGAGGGGGCCATCCCGACCCTTACCTGTCGGGAGTGGCGGGTGGCTGGCGGGGATCCGCATCACGAACCACGCCTCGTCGTCTTCCCCTTTTGATTGGTCCGGGAGCCACTTGCCGAGGCGGTCGGTGGCAGATCGAGCAGGTGGGAGATGACCTCCAGATCGGGGTGGGTGTTTCGGATCAGGATCGCCAATCGATCCATGTAATGCTGATGGATTTGGGTCTCGATCTCCGAGCCGACCGGAGCCTGATCCGTCGTCGGGAGGGCACCGAATTCCCGATAGCCGCCGCAGTCCCGGTGGTCGAGCAGGTAGACCTGCTTGATCCGATGGAGCTTGATCGAGACGGCCAGATGGTCCCAGAACGTGGTCGCCCACTGCGGGAAGACACCGCTGAATACACCCAGCGAGGCACCGGCGAGGACGATGTGATCGTAGGTGATTTTCGGCTTGCCGGGGGGCGTCAGACTGTCCATGTAATCGACGATCTGGTGGGGGAACCGGAAGTCGATGCAGGTGAGGACCAGGGCGTCGGCATCGTGGGACTTCCCCTGGTAGGACCGTTCCAGGAAGTCCATCTGGTGTCCCTGTCGGATGTGATCTCCCGGCATCCGTGGCTCCCTGATTGTCGACCCGTGATAGAACGCTGCTCAACGGTCATGTTGGCTTCGTAACCCTGGCGTGTCAACGACGGCTCAGTCCAGGAGGCCACCATCCTCCTGGACCGCATGGCCCGTTCAGGCCATCGCAAGTGTTGATTCTGCGAGAACATACATATATCGTAATGATACTCCGAATCGGATTTCCGCTGGGCAGCGGCCGCTGCTCCGCTGGGGACCTCGCCCTGGCATCCACGCCGACCGATCGATCAGGAAACCCCGAAAAAGAGGATGGTTCGGCTGACTGTGTACATATGAAACTATACAGGAAGCTAGATTCTCATCACCGTGTGGTCGGGTCATCTCTCGGGCGGAATTTGGCCTCGGAATTGCAACTGGATAGATGGCGACTGGATAGCCCTTGACGAGGTTGGATACCGATGCTTCCGCAGTCAAATCTCGGAGAGTACCTGACGGTGACGGTCGCACCCGGGTTCCCTGGTGTTGGTGCGTCCACTCTCCGGACCGGGGCCGTGCCGGTAAACTGAAGCCCCATCGCCACTCACTGAATCGCTGCCGGCTCGATCGCCGCTCCGAGCTGGAAGCCGTCCACCGATCCGCGGCCGAACGAGATCGCGACGATGGCTGACTTCAGGCAGTTCGTGACGACCGGCGTGCCGGGGCTGGACAAGGTCCTGAGGGGCGGCTTCCTGCGGCGGGGCTTCTACCTGATCCAGGGGGACCCGGGTTCGGGGAAGACCACGCTCGCCTTGCAGTTCCTCCTCGGCAGGAAGGCATCGGGCGAGCGTTGTCTGTACATCACCCTCACCGAGTCGTTCGCCGACATCGAGAACACCTGCCTCTCCCACGGCTGGGACCTGGACGGGCTTCCGGTCTGCGACCTCACGAGCTCGGCGGCCAACCTCGCCGGGGAGGCGGAGGCGTCCGTCTTCCACCCCTCGGAGATCGAGCTGGGCGAGACGACGCGGGCCATCCTCGCCGCGATCGAGGAGGCCAAGCCGGAATTCGTCGTGTTCGACGGACTCTCCGAGATGCGGCTGCTGGCGGGCAACCCCCTGATCTATCGCCGCCAGTTGCTCGCGCTCAAGGAGTTCTTCGCGAGGCGGAATGCGACGGTGCTCCTGCTCGACGACCGGTCGTCGCCGTTCGGGACCGTCCAGCCCGAGAGCCTCGTCGGCGGCAATATCGTGCTGGAGCGGACGATGCCCGTCTACGGGCGGGCACGCCGCAGGATGTACGCGACCAAGGTGCGGGGCTCGGACTTCCGCGAGGGCTACCACGATTACGAGATCATCCAGGGGGGCGTCATCGTCCACCCCCGACTGGTGGCCGCCGAGCATCATGACTCATTCGAGAGGGAGCAGGTGCCCAGCGGCGTGGCCCAGTTGGATTCCATGCTCGCCGGCGGCCTCACGTCCGGCTCGACGACCCTGCTGCTGGGCCCGTCCGGGGTCGGCAAGTCCACGGTCGCCATGCAGTTCGCGATCAACGCGATGAAGCAGGGGAAGAAGGCGGCCGTCTACATGTTCGACGAGGTGATCGAGACCCTGATCGACCGCGTGGAGAAGCTCTGCCTGAACAGGCCGGGCGGCCTGCAATCCTACCTGGCCGAGGGCCTGCTGCACGCCCAGCAGGTGGACCCGGCCGAGCTGTCGCCCGGCGCCTTCGCCCACGAGGTAAGGCGCGCCGTCGAAGGGGGCGCGACCATCGTCGTCATCGACAGCCTGAACGGCTACCTCAACGCCATGCCGGAGGACCGATTCCTGACGACGCACCTGCACGAGTTGTTCTCCTACCTGAATCAGAAGGGCGTGACGACCATGATGGTCGTGGCTCAGCACGGGATGGTCGTCAGCGCCGGGGCTGCCGGGGACGTGGACGTCAGCTACCTCGCCGACACCGTCCTGCTGTTCCGCTACTTCGAGGCGAGGGGCGAGATCAAACAGGCCCTCAGCGTGTTCAAGAAACGGACCGGCGAGCACGAGCGGACCTTGCGGGAGTTGAGGATTTCCAGGGAGGGCGTGGAGGTGGGCGAGCCGCTCCGCGAGTTCCGGGGGATCATGACGGGAGTGCCCCAGTATGTCGGCGAGCCGAGCATCCTCTCGGGTTTGAAGGGAGACTGATCCCGTGCAGACCCAATTCGACGAGCGAGTGCTCGTCCTGATGCCGACCGCGCGGGACGGCGAGCGGACGTCCCGGTTGATGGCCGAGGCAGACATGGCCTGCCACCCCTGCGAGAATGTCCCCGAGCTCTGCCGCGAGATCGAGCGCGGCGCGGGCGTGGCCTTGCTCACCGAGGAGGCGATCGAGGGTGATCGCGAGGGCCGACTCCGGGAAACCCTGAAGGCCCAGCCGCCGTGGTCGGACTTGCCGCTGGTGGTGCTCGCCCGCCAGGGCGGGGCGGACGCGCCGATCCGCGAGGAGATGAACGCGACGCTGATCGAGCGGCCGTTGAAGGTCCGCTCGCTCCTGAGCGTCGTCCGGGCGGCGTTGCGGTCGCGGCGGCGGCAGTACGACGTCCGCGACCACCTGGAGGAGCGCCGACTCGCGACCGAGGCCCAGGCCTACCTCGTGCGGCTGTCGGACGCGCTCCGACCTCTCTCGAGCTCCAGCGAGATCCAGGCCGCCGCGAGTCGCATCCTGGGGGAGCATTTCGGCGCCAACCGGGTGGCGTACTTCGAAATCCGGGAGGGCGACTACGTCGTCGAGCAGGACTACACCGATGGCGTCGAGTCGCACGTCGGCCGGCATGAGGTCTCCTCGTTCGGCGCCCCGCTCCTGGCCGCGTTCCTCGCCGGCCGCACCGTCATCGAGGACGATGCCGCCTCCGAGCGCGGTCGCACCGCGAAGGAGCTGGCGGCATTCGCGGCGATCCGGGTGCGGGGCCACGTCGAGGTGCCTTTGGTCAAGGACGGCCACTTCGTGGCCGGCATGACCGTCCATTATCGCGAGCCCCATGATTGGAGGGAGGAAGAAGTCTGGCTCATCGAGCAGACCGCGGAGCGGACCTGGGCGGCGGTCGAGCGGGCCCGGGCCGAGGCCGACCTGCGCGACATCCAGTCGCGGATGGAGGCCGCGCTGGCGGCCGGAGCCATCGGCACCTGGGCGTGGGACGTGTCGGACGACCGTTTCCACGGGGCCCCGAGCTTCGCGCGGATCTTCGCCGTCCCGCCGGCCGCGGTCGCCGGCGGGCCGGTCGCTCGGATCGTGGCTTCAGTCCACCCCGACGACCGCGACCGGGTGAGCGGGCTCGTCGACGCGGCGATCGAGGCCGGCGGGCGCTACGAGGCGGACTATCGCGTGGCCGACGGGGCGGGCGGTTGGCGGTGGGTGAGCGCCCGTGGTCAGGTCGACAAGAAGGAAAACGGCAAGGGCGTGCGGCTCTCCGGCGTGGTGATCGAGGTGACCGATCGGAAGGAGGCGGAAGCCGCCCTGGATCGAGTCAAGGCGGAGTCGGACCGGCGGACGCGGCTCTACGAGGCGGTCCTGTCGTCCACCCCGGACCTGGCTTATGTGTGGGGCCTCGACCATCGGTTCACCTACGCCAACGAGGGGCTGCTCCGGATGTGGGGGAAGACCTGGGACGAGGCGATCGGGAAGAACTGCCTCGAGCTGGGGTACGAGCCCTGGCACGCCGAGATGCACGACCGCGAGATCGAGGAGGTACGCGCGACGCGCAAGCCGCTTCGCGGCGAGGTGCCGTTCACGGGCACGTTCGGCCGGAGGATCTACGACTATCTCCTGGTGCCGGTCCTCGGTGCGGGGGGAGAAGTGGAGGCGGTGGCCGGGACGACCCGGGACGTGACCGAACGCAAGGAGATGGAGCAGGAGCTCCGGGATCATGACCGGAAGAAGGACGATTTCATCGCCCTGCTGGCGCACGAGCTGCGAAATCCCCTGGCCCCGATCCGCAACGGCCTCAACGTGCTCCGCCTGGCCGGCGCGGAGTCCGCGGTGGCCCGCGAGACGCGGGAGATGATGGAACGCCAGCTCACCCACATGGTGCGGCTGATCGACGACCTGCTCGACATCTCGCGGATCAACCGCAACAAGATGGAACTGAGGCTCTCCCGGGTGCCGCTGGCCGAGGCCCTGAAGGATGCCCTGGAGGCCGCCCGCCCGTTCATCGATGCCGAGGGCCATACCTTGACCGTATCGGTCCCCGACCGGCCGATCTACGTCGAGGCGGACCTGACCCGGCTGGCCCAGGTGTTCGGCAACCTCCTGACGAACAGCGCCAAGTACACGAGACGCGGCGGCAATATCCACCTGACCGTGGAGCGGCGGGGCGAGGTCGCTTCCATCTCCGTGAGCGACGACGGGATCGGCATCCCGGCTGCATCCCAGGCGCACATCTTCGACATGTTCTCGCAGGTGGACCGCAGCGTGGAACGCGCCACCGGCGGGCTGGGGATCGGCCTGGCCCTGGTCAAGGGGCTCGTGGAGATGCACGGGGGGAAGGTCGCCGCGCAGAGCGACGGCGAGGGGATGGGCAGCACCTTCACCATCACCCTGCCGATCGCGGCCGAGCCGGCGGCCCCGAAGGCCCGTCAACCCAGCGGGCAAGCCGCCATCCGGAGGCGGGTTCTCGTCGTGGACGATAGCCGCGACGGCGCCGTCAGCCTGGCCCGGATGCTCAGGCTGATGGGCCATGACGTCCGGACCGCGAACGACGGAATCGAGGGCGTCGAGGCGGCCCGCGAGTTCCGCCCCGAAGTCATCCTGATGGACCTGGGGATGCCTCTGCTCAACGGCCTGGACGCGACGCGACGGATCCGCGGACAGGATTGGGGGCGGGACATCGTGATCATTGCCCTGACCGGCTGGGGCCAGGAAGGCGATAAGGAGCGATCGCGCGACGCCGGCTGCGACGGGCATCTCGTCAAGCCCGTCGATTTCGACGAGCTGCGGAAGCTGCTGGAGATGATGCCGACGAAGGACGGCCGTCATTGACCGTGGAGAGGATGCCACATCCGCCGATGCGGGATCCTTCAAGCCTTCCATCGCAGGGCCTTCACGCCGGCTCGCTGGGCGAGCTGGTCGATTGCGGCGGGCGCCTTCGGGCCCTCGGGGCCCGGTTTCCACTTTACTCCGCAGCGGACGATGCGCCGGAGGTGCCCGGCTCGTCTCCTGGTCTCGATGCCCCAGGACGTGATCGAGAAGCCCGTGGCGACCAGCGCCGCGTAAAGCTCCTCGATGCTGAGGCCACCCTCCTCGATCACGGCGTCGACCTGGGCGTGGCGGACTTGGGGGATCCGCGCTTCGAGCCACTTGAGCGCCCTGAGGACGAGGAGTGAGAGGGCCGTCGCCGCGATGCCGAGGCCGAGCTGCCCGCCGCCGAAACAAAGGCCAATGACGGTGACCAGCCAGAGCGAAGCGGCCGTCGTGACGCCCTGGACCATGTCCCCCTTGCGGAGGATCGCCCCGCCGCCGATAAACCCCATCCCGGTCAGGATGCCGAGCGGCAGGCGCATCAGGTCGAGGACGGCAAACGATTCGGACGTCTTGCCGGTCATCGGCAGGAGCAGGTTGGTCTGGATCATGGCCACCGACGCGGCCAGGCAGACGAGCAGCGTCGTCCTGAGCCCGGCCGCGTGCCCGCCCTCGCTGCGATTGAGGCCAATCAGGGATCCGGCGACCATCGTGAGGGCGAGGCGGAGGGCAATGTCCTCCCAATGCAGGACAAGGGGCATGGCATGTCCTCCGCCTGCGGGTCGCCGATCAATGCGATCCGGCCCTCGCCGCCGCGTTCCGCTTGCGGGTCGCGGCCGCCTTACGGGCCGACGCCGAGCGTTCCTCGGCCGTGCGGGAAGCCGAGACGGCACCACCCTTCTTGCCCCCCTTGCGGCTGGAGTCATGCGACTCGGGCTTGCCCCGGCCGCTGCCGGACTTCTCGCCGCCGCCCGACTCCTTGTTGACCGTCGCCCAGGCGCGTCGTTCGGCCTCGGACTCGGGCACGCCCCGACTCTCGTAGCTCTCCTCAATATGCTCGGCCTTGCGCTTCTGCTTGTCGCTGTAGGCGGATTTGTCGCCGCGTGGCATGTCCCTGTCTCCGGATCGTGTGTCCCGCGGATTTGGGGTGAAAATGACTCCGAAATACAACACGCAAAGAGGGTGCCGGAGCCCTGAACGAACGGAGCCTCATCATGGCGAGAGTGGCCACGCGGAGCTGGGCCGAGCCCGACGCAAGCCCCGGCATCATCCCTCGCATCCGCGACGTTTCAGGGCCCTGGCATGGCTCACGCCATCCTGACCCGCTCGCCGCTGCCTCGGTCATGGACGACCGCGCCGAGGTTACCGAGGTCTTCGCGTCCGGCCGCCAGGCGCACGCTTTGCTTCGAGGTTCAAAGAACCGTCCCAACCCGGGGCGATCGATATCCCGCGTTCGTGGATGGCCGGGGTCCACGACCCTATCCACCCGAGCAAGGACCACGAGGACGACCAGGGCCGGTGGCAACCGGCCTGAACTCCGAGTCGTGATCACGGAGGGCGGGCTGGAGGACACCCACCCCGGCCCATTTCATCCCAGGAGTCGCCATGCCGACCGAACCCGATTCGATCCCGGAGCCGACAGGCCCGACCATCCCCGAGCCGAACGAGCCCGGAGAACCGAAGCCGCCCCCGGACTTCCCGAATATCCCCAAGCCGCAACCCCCGGAGACCCCGTTCCCGGCGGAACCGGTGAAGCTGCCCGGATCGAAGCCGGAGCCGGGGCCTCCCGGCCCGAAGGCATGAGGCGACGACGGATCACACGCCCGGCTTCAACTCAAACTTTGCTGAGTTCTCCCGGATCAGATGAGCGGCTTGCCGCCGGTGACCGCGACGGTGGCCCCGGACATGTAACTGGCGTCGCTTGACGCGAGGAGCACGAAGGCCGGGGCGAGCTCGGCGGGCTGTCCGGCGCGACCGAGGGCCACATTCTTGCCGAAGCTCTTGACCTTCTCCTCGGGCATGGTGGCCGGGATCAGCGGCGTCCAGATCGGGCCGGGCGCGACGCAATTGGCCCGGATGCCCTCCTTGCCGAGCATCTGCGCGAGGCCGCCGGTGAAGTTCTGGATCGCCGCCTTGGTCATCGCGTAGGGCAGCAGCTCGGGGCTCGGGTTGTCGGCCTGGATCGAGGAGGTGTTGATCACCGCGCCCCCCCTGGGCATGTGCGGGACGGCCTCCTTGGTCAGCCAGAACATCGCGTAGAGGTTGGTCTTGATCGTACGGTCGAACTCCTCGGTGCTGATCTCCGAGATGTCGTCCCGGCTCATCTGGAACGCCGCGTTGTTGACGAGGATGTCGACCTTGCCGAACTCCTTGACGGCCCGGTCGATGATCGACTTGCAGTGGGCCTCCTCGCTGATGTCACCCGCGACGGTCACGCATTTCCGCCCGGAGGCCTCGACCACGCGTGCGGTTTCCCTGGCGTCGGACTCTTCGCTCAGATAAGAGATGAGCACGTCCGCGCCCTCGCGTGCGAAGGCCAATGCCACGGCCCGGCCGATGCCAGAGTCTCCTCCGGTGATGACAGCCGACTTGCCTTCCAGTTTTCCCGACCCCCTGTAGGACTTTTCCCCGTAGTCGGGTCGCGGGTCCATCTCGGCTTCGAGCCCCGGCGGCTCCTGCCGCTGCGAAGGTTGGGGCGGCTTCTCGTGCTTCTCGCGCGGGTCCTGGGACATGGGGAACGTCCTGATGTCTGTGGTGTTCGATTGGACGGCCCGAATCCTCCCTCGGGCCGTGCGTCCGGGTCGCGTTCTCCTTGCAACGGCCATACCGGCGATTGGATCGGGGAGGATCGATCGCTGGTTGACCTCCCGGGCGCGAGGTTTGCGGATATCTGAGCCTGCCAAGATTCCGAAGGCCTGGTCGGCTGGTTGGACCGACAAATGGCCGATGCGCCTCAACTCGAGCAACAGCGCGACTCACATGACCAATCCGGGCGACCCGAGCATCGACGATGCCACCCCCCAATGGCGGCCCGATGTGGACGACCGCGCCAACCCGGAGCTCTACCGGGTCGGCAAGGGCGAGCAGGGTGTCCTGACCTGCCAGCCGTACAAGGGTGAGCTGAGGGTACTTTGGCGGTTCAAGACGCCCCAGATCGCGGCGAAGAGCAGCGAGGAGCGAGGGAGGTCGGCTCCACTATGCCGGCAAGGTCGGCACGGGATACACCCGCGAGGTCCTGCTCGACCTCCGCACGCGGTTCGACGAGCTGGGCCGCGATGATAATCCCTTCGACGAGGGCGAGCCGCCCGTCGGCGAGGCCGTCCACTGGGTCGAGCCCACGCTGGTGGCGGAGATCGCCTTCGCCGAGTGGACCCAGAACGGGCTGCTTCGCCAGCCGCGATACGAGGGACTTCGCCCCGACAAGAAGGCCATCGAGTGCCGCCGGGAGCGCCCCGCTCCGGCCGCTGCCGCCCGCAACGCCGCTCAAACCCGCGCGGGAGAGATCGCCATGCCTCTCGAGGAATACAACCGGAAGCGCGACTTCACCAGGACCCGCGAGCCGTCGGGTTCGAGGACGGAGAAGCCCCACCAGCAGCCGATCTTCGTCGTGCAGGAGCATCACGCCTCGGTAGATCACTATGACTTCCGCCTGGAGGCCGATGGCACGCTCAAGAGCTGGTCGATCCCCAAGGGTCCGTCGATGGACCCGTCGATCAAGCGGCTGGCCGTCCAGGTCGAGGACCACCCGATCGGCTATGCGAGCTTCGAGGGGACGATCCCGCAAGGCCAGTACGGCGGGGGCACCGTCAAGATCTGGGACCGCGGCACGTACGAGAGCCTGATGGACCAGAATGCCGAGCCCCAGACCGCCGGTGAAGCGATCGAGGCCGGTCGGATCGAGTTCGTCATGCATGGGGAGCGGCTCAAGGGGAAGTTCGCCCTGATCCGCATGAAGCCTCGCGGCAAGGGCAAGCCGCAGTGGCTGCTCATGAAGCTGAAGGACGAGTTCGCCGAGGCCGGGACCGGCGATACCCCGACGCCTGTGGCGAAACCCAGGGCTTCCTCCAGGCAGACGGTCTCCGCGCGCATGAGCCGTGACGGGAAGTCCCCGAAGACGGTCGAGCTGACCCACCCCGACCGCGTGATCTACCCCGAGGCCGGCCTCACCAAGGCAGACGTGCTTGCCTACTACGAAAAGGTCTCTGACCGGCTGCTACCATTCCTCAAGGATCGGCCGATCACCCTCGAACGGCTACCCGAAGGGCTCTCCGAGAAGGCCCCGCACTTTTGGCAGAAGGACACCCCGGACTACTACCCCGACTGGATTCCGCGTATCGAGCTCGAGACCGAGCGGGGCAAGACGGTCCACTACGCCCTGGTCAACGATCGGGCGACGCTGCTCTTCCTCGTGAATCAAGGGACGCTGACCTTCCACGTCTGGGCGTCGCGGACGAAGGACCTTGACCGGCCCGACTTCGTGCCCTTCGACCTCGATCCCGGCAAGGCGTCGTTCGAGGACGTCATCGCCGTGGCCAGGGCCATCAGGGTGACGTTGGAGGACGAGGGCGTCGCGTCATTCGTGAAGACCTCCGGCCGGACCGGCCTGCACGTCCTCGCGCCGTGGGAGCGGGACGGAGATTTCGACGAAGCCCGGACCTGGGCCCGTGAGGTCGCCGAACGCACGGCCGAGACGATGCCGGACCGGGCCACCACCGACATCCGCAAGGCGAAGCGCGGCGAGCGGGTCTACATCGACGTCTTGCAGAATGCGCGCGGCCACCACGCCGTCCCGCCCTACGTCCTGCGGGCGGTCCCAGGCGCCACCGTCTCAACGCCACTGAACTGGGACGAGGTTGCCGAGGGGCTTGATCCCGGGTCGTTCACGTTGAAGAAGGCCCTTGCCCGGTTCGCGAGACGCTGGACCGACCCCTTCGAGGGGCTGCTCCGGTCATTCAACGGCCGAAGGAAGAAAGCAGCCAGGGGCTGAGCCATGGCCGTCTACATCGGCACCTCGGGCTGGAGCTACGACCACTGGGTGGGCATCCTCTATCCGAAATCGGCGAAGAGCCTGGAGCGGCTCGACGCCTATGCCCGCGCGTTCCGCTCGGTCGAGGTGAACAACACGTTCTACCGCTGGCCCAGGGAAGAGGTCTTCGCAACCTGGCGCGAGCGTTCGCCCAACGGATTCATCTTCTCGGTGAAGGCGTCCCGGGGCCTGACCCAGTTCCGCAAGCTGAACGACCCCGTACCCTGGCTGGAACGGATGGAGGCGGGGCTGTCCCGCCTCGAAGAGAAGCGCGGTGTGACGCTCTATCAGCTCCCGCCTCACTTCCCGATCCATCTCGATCGCCTCGACGAATTCCTCTCGGTCGTGCCGTCGGGCCGGCGGACCGCCATCGAGTTCCGCCACCGGACCTGGGATGTCGAGGAGACGTTCGGGATCCTGGAACGCCATCACGCGGCCTATTGCATCATGAGCGGAGCGAACCTGCCCTGCGTGCTCCGCGTGACGGCGGGCTTCGTCTTCGTCCGGCTCCACGGACCGGACGACCAGCGCCTGTACGCCGGGTCCTACTCGGAAGCCGACCTCCGCTGGTGGGCCGATCGGATCGGCGAGTGGCGGTCTCAGGGCCGCGACGTCTACGCCTACTTCAACAACGACGGCTACGGCCACGCCGTCCGCAACGCCCTGCGGCTCCGGGAGCTGGTCGGGGAGTGAGGCGGCCCGCCTACCTCACGCTGTTGCCTCTGCCAACGCGTGATGAGCCGCGGACGCGGCGAGCCCGCCCGCCGTGTACCAGGTGATCGTCATCACGGCCGTCTGCGGGGTGCGGGAACCGGGGCGGCTCCCCAGCCCCATGAGCGGGGCCAGGATCAGCGCGCCGAGGCCGGCGGCGGCGCCAAAGGTTGTCCCGCGAGCCAGTGAGGGCTTGCCGAGGCAGGCGAGCGAGTAGAAGAGCGTGTTGGCCACGACGTCGCCGCCCAGCGCCATGGCCTGCAGCCGGTCCTCCGGCGGTGCCTCCAGCCCGGTCGCTTCGAGACCCCTCGCGATGGCCCGGCGCCCGAGCGTGTCCATCCTGGGGGCGTCGAGGCGGACTTGGCGGACCGTTTCATGCAGGACCGTAAGGGCCGTTGCTCCGGCCAGGCCGCTCAGGAGCGCGGTCATGAGCTTGTTGTCGTTCACCGCAAATGCCTCCAGACTCGATCTCCCTTCAAGCCATGGGAGTCCGCAAGTGCCGTACCGGGGGAGGACGGTGGACCGGTATCAGGGGCCCGTGCCGAGCAGATCGATCACCGAGGTGGTCAAGTCGGGTCGAGCATCCTGTGGCGGCGTCCCGTTTGCTCTACAGGGCCTAGCCTCCAGGCTGAACAACCCGGAGTCACACACGATGCCCGTACTCGACCTCCACGCGAGAAGGATCGGCGCGTCAGCCCTTCCGGGCCTTCCGTTTCTTCGGGGTCTCGCCGACGCCCGTCATCTCGCGAAGCTCGTCGATCTTCATCGACGCCTCGGCCTTGGTCATCTCGTCGGGCACCTCCTCCCCGGCCTTGCGGGCCAGCGTGTGCACATAGGATTCCTGCGCCCCGGTCATCGGCTCCTCGCCGGTGGTCCACTCGACCGGATCCTTGATCGCGCCGTTCTCGGTGTCTGGCGTGTTCCTGTCGCTCATCGAATGAGTCCCGCAACATGCTGCCCGCCGCTCCCCGTCTCCGCGAGACCGTCGGTACGCGGCGAATGTGGACTAAGGTACAGCAATGCGCGTGCCAGCGGCTCGCTTCTTCGACGCCGAGGGGTCGCCTGATCGCGGCATCGGTTTTGGGCCTAGTTCTCTGAACCAAGTCCAGCCGAGGAACGTATTTATGTTAGGAAATCGAGAGCGAGAAACGACGGTCAGGAAGGTCGATTACGACCGAGGAACCAACCCATGAGACGACTGGAGAACTACGTCCGGAAGTATGGTCCTGAGTTCGGCCCGATCCTCTACCACGCGCTCCAGAGCCAGGCTGCGCATGCCGGCGTGAGCGCGCGGCTCCGTCGAAAGATCGACGTGCTGACGGGGAAGGTTCCCGCTTCTCCCCGGACACGGCGGGTCGTCGACACCCTGCCGCTCTTCCCGGAGGAGCCATCGGCTGCCGAGCCCGCCGAGATCGCGGCGATCGGTGCCTGAGTATCAAGAAGCGCCGAGGGGCCCCGCGGTCACGGAAGACTGCGGGGTGCTCTCCGGAGGTCCTGAATTCGACGCGACGAGAGGGCTCGGCGAGGGGCCGCCTCGTGGGAAGCTCGCATGAGCATCGGCTCGAGACCGCGGCTCCGCACGGTCCTATTCAATTGGACGAGGCTCACGTGGCAGAGAGCAAGTCACAACGATCGGGCACGATTCGCGTCGGCTGCGCCGGGTGGTCGCTCCCGAAAGAAATCAGCGTTCATTTCCCCGCCGAGGGGACGCACCTCGAACGGTATGCCGCCCGCTTCCCCGCCGTTGAGATCAACTCTTCATTCTACAGGCCGCATCGGCCGGCGACCTACGCCCGCTGGTCCGCGTCCGTCACCGAGGACTTCGCGTTCTCCGTCAAGGTCCCGAAGTTGGTGACCCACGAACGCCGCCTCAAGGGCGTCGATGACGTGCTCGACGGCTTCCTCTCCGAGGTGACCCAACTCGGCGAAAAACTAGGGCCGCTGCTCGACCAGTTGCCCCCGAGCCTGTCGTTTTCCGCAGCTATCGCGGAAGGGTTCCTCGCGTCGCTCAGGCAGAGATTCGACGGCGCCGTGGCCCTTGAACCCAGGCACGCGAGCTGGTTCGAGCCCGTCGCCGATCAGTTGCTGACGCGGTATCGCGTCGCACGGGTTGCGGCCGACCCGGCGATCGTCCCGACGGCCGGGAAGGTTGGGGGGTGGGACGGCCTCGCGTACTTTCGGCTGCACGGCTCGCCCAAGGTCTACTATTCGACGTACGCCGAGGACTACCTGGCAAACCTCGCGAAGACTCTTATACGTCAGGCTCGAACGGCCGAGGTCTGGTGCATCTTCGACAACACGGCCGAAGGTGCCGCGACCGCCAATGCGCTCGACGTGCTCACCCGGATCCGGGCGGATTGAGCATCAGCTCGATCTGGTACATTTCGCCTTTAGTCTCTGCCCGCAACGTGCTGACACATCTCAACAATTCCATTCACCAGACCGTCGAGATGAACTGGGGCGACCGGTTCACGATAAAATCGCCGCTGGCGGCAACGAGGCGAAGTCGAGAGGACGGCTGACGACGCCGGGCACCAGACCATCGGTCAGGGCCACATCGACCGTGGCAACATAGAGACGGACACCGCGATACATCGGCCCCGGCTCGGACCCGGTCCGGACGATCCGCAGGTGGCCCGCGGGGAAACCGGCGAACGGACGGTCGTTGTGACAGCACTGGACTCCGGCCCTGACTTCCTCGGAGTGGCCGATCTCGATGCGGTGGCAGGTGGACGACGGCCCGGCCACCGAGAAGGCCGTCCGCACTGCCTCCTCGAACGAGCGGAGCCGAAGGACGGGGGCCGCTTCGGCCGGAGTCGGAGCAGCCCCCGCGCGGTGGCCGATGCCGAACGGGACCGCGACGCCGAGTGTCGAAAGGATGGATCGTCTCGTCTGGTTCATCGTCGGTGATCCTGCGACCGGGGAGACGCGCATGACGCGGAATGGAAGCGATGCCGGGCTCGGTGCCCAAGCGCTTCGCCGCACGGCCACGAGCCGTCCGCTCAGCGCTCGGCGGCGGCGCGATCCCAGAACCGGAGCCCGCGGCACCTGGCGACGAAGCCGTTGGCATCGCCCGACTTGTTGAGGGGAACAAATCCCTCGTCCATGGCCACGCCCGCCTTTTCCAGCAGCGGGGCCGCAGCGGGCGCGTACGCGACGAACTTCCGGTGCGCCGTGGCGTCGGCGATGAAGTCGCGGGCCGCGGGGAGCGACGCCAGGAGGCCCGCTCCCTCCTTGGAAGGAAGTATCGCGACGGCATCGAAGAGCACGGACGGGCCGCCTTCGAGCTTCTCGTCGGCGTCATGCCACGCCCCCGCGGAGTCCTTGACGCCGCCGACTTCCGGCGCGATGAGCTTCAGCATCGCCCCTTCGGCCTTGAGCGCCTTGCCCAGGGCCGCGAGGACGGCGGCGTCGACGCCGTCGGTGACGAGCGCCCCGACCTTGCGACCGGCGAAGCTCTTCGGGCCGTTCTTGATGATGCTCAGCTTCGCCGATGGCTTGAGGTCCTGGCGCGTCGGCCGGGCGGCCGTGGCCGGCCCGGGGATCTCCTTCAGCCGCAGGCCCGCGGCCACCACCTCGGCCAGCCCGGCGTCGATGTTGAGCAGGTGCGAGACCATGCGCGCGCGGATGGCCGGGGTCTGGACCTTGCTCAGCTCGAACGTCAGGGCGTTGCCGATGTGACGCTGCTCGATCTCGGTCTGGCTGATGTAGAACTGGCGGGCCTGACTGTAGTGGTCGGAGAAGGTCTCCGAGCGGACGCGGACATTGGGGCCTTCCACCGGCTCGGGGTAGGACTTGAAGCCGGCCTCCGGGGACTCACGCGGCCCGCCGTCGCTCCAGGAGTTCGGCTCGTAATTGACCCGCCCCCTGGGGTTGTGCATCGCCATGTGCCCGTCCTGCTGGAAGTGCGCGAACGGGCATTTCGGCGCGTTGATCGGGAGGTGCGTGAAGTTCGGGCCCCCCAGCCGCTTGAGCTGGGTGTCGAGGTAGGAGAAGTTCCGCCCTTGCAGCAGCGGGTCGTCGCTGAAGTCGATCCCGCGAACGATGTTCTGCGTGCAGAAGGCAACCTGCTCGGTTTCGGCGAAGAAATTGTCGACGCGCCGGTCGAGGACCATCCGGCCGATCCGCTTCACCGGCACTTGCTCCTCCGGGATGATCTTGGTCGCGTCGAGCACGTCGAACTCGAACTTCCGGGCGAAGTCCTCGTCGAAGAGCTGGACCCCGAGCTCCCATTCCGGAAAATCGCCCGCCTCGATCGCGGCCCAGAGGTCGCGGCGGTGGAAGTCGGGGTCGGCCCCGTTGATCTTGACCGCCTCGTTCCAGACGACGGATTGCAGCCCCTGCTTCGGCTTCCAGTGGAACTTGACGAAGGTCGACTTCCCCTCGGCGTTGATGAGCCGGAAGGTGTGGACGCCGAATCCCTCCATGAACCGGAAAGAACGCGGGATCGTCCGATCGGACATGATCCACATGACCATGTGCATGCTTTCGGGCGTGAGAGAGATGAAGTCCCAGAAGTTGTCGTGGGCCGTCTGCGCCTGGGGGAAGGCGCGGTCCGGCTCGGGCTTGGCGGCGTGGATCAGGTCGGGGAACTTGATCGCGTCCTGGATGAAGAAGACGGGGATGTTGTTGCCGACGAGGTCCCAGTTCCCCTGCTTGGTGTAGAACTTCACGGCGAAGCCGCGGACGTCACGCGCCAGGTCGGCCGATCCCTTGCTGCCGGCGACGGTCGAGAAGCGGACGAAGACCGGGGTCTTCTCGCCCTTGCGCTGGAACAGGTCCGCGCTCGTCACGTCGGCGAGCGGCCCGTAGTTCTCGAAGTAGCCGTGGGCGCCGTAGCCGCGGGCGTGGACAACCCGCTCGGGAATCCGCTCGTGGTCGAAGTGGAAGATCTTCTCGCGGAAGTGGAAATCTTCCAGCAGCGTCGGACCTCGGGCACCGACTCTGAGCGAGTTCTGATCGTCGGCGACCGGGACGCCCTGCTGCGTGGTCAGAACCGGAGTATCGCCGCTCGCGATCTGGTGGGTCTCTCCGCCTTTCCCCGCAACGGCCTCGGCGTCCGGCTTGCTGAGAGGCTTGCTCGCGTCGTCCTTCCGCTTGGCCATATGCGTGTCCCTTCTCCCTGCTGGTCCATCTGTGGTATTGACCTGATTGAAGCGGGGCGACGTAATGCAAACGCCATTCCGGACTGGGCGCTTGAATCGTTCGTCGCCTGTCGTCCTCGAGTCGGCAACGGCCCGGGTGCCTTTGTGTTTGAGGGCAGGGGGGGGCCAGGCTCGGCGGGCGCTACATCGGGCCGCGAGGCGAGCGGATCCGGACCGGAGAGACCGACCCCTCGTTCGTGATCGCGCACGAGGTGCCGCTCGTAGGTACGCCCGAAACGTTCGTAAACTGCCGCGAGAAGGCGGACCGACGCATCAAGGTCCCTTTGAAGCCGTAGACTTGGCCGGCCCTCCGCGGCCTCGTGCGATGGCGCGGAGATCGAGCTCGTCGGAGGCCCGCGTGTCCGCCTTCAAGACGCGCTTCATTTGCTCGAGTGCGTACCGATTCTCTTCCTCCGTGTTGGACGCCACGCAATCGCCGGGCACGTAGAGTCCGAAGTCGCGCATGTAGGCATCGTTGGCCGTGAACAGCACGCAGATATTGGCGGCGACGCCCGTGATGATCAGGGTTTCGGCTCTCAGGTATTCGAGCAGGATCTCGAGCGTTGTCGAGAAGAACCCGGAGTGTTTCGGCTTGAGTACGAAGTAGTCGTCCTCATCGGGGGCGAGCAATTGCACGATGGGCCTGCCCCTTACCCGATCTTCAAGACAATGCTCGACCTGGGCGTGGAAGTTGGACTGCCAGCGACCGAAGTTGTCGTTCACGTAGATCGTCGGTATGCCCGCTTTCCTGGCCCCTTCCTTGAGGGCCAGGATCTTGCGGGCCATCGGTAGGGCGTACCGGAGGAGCTGGTCCCCTTCCGGGAACTCGAGGTCGTTGATGACATCGATCAGGAGCAGGGCGGCCGCGGCCTTGTCCGGGGCGTTGCCGTGGAGGTCTTCGCTGCGGGGCATCGCGGGCCGCCTTCCCGATGGTCACACCGCCTGGAGGTTGATCGTGCTCTCGGCCAGCTCGCTCAGGGCCTTGTCGGTCGCCACTTCCTCGGCCATGGTCTCTTTCAGGAGCTTGTGGACCTCCTTCTCCTTCAGGAGCCTGGCGTAAGTGCTGACCGTGCCGTAGCCGGCCATCTCGTAGTGCTCGACCCTCTGGGCGGCGGCGATGAGCGCCGCATCCTTCACCTCGGGCTCGGCGTCCTCCTTGATCGTCTCCTCGCCTTCCTCGATCAGACCCTTGATCGCCTGGCAGGTCTTCTTCTTCGCCTTCTCGCCGAGGGCCTCGAAGGCCCGTTCGAGCCGCGTGACCTGGCCCTCGGTCTCCGCCAGGTGCTTCTCGAAGGCGGCCTTCAGCTCGGGCGACGACGCAGCCTTCGCCATCTTGGGCAGGGCCTTGGTGATGCGGTTCTCGGCGTCGTAGAGGTCCTGGAGCTGCTCGACCAGGAGGTCGCGCAAGGATTCGAGTTTCACGGTGGGTTCCCCTCGGCTTGATTTCCGGTGCGTGCGATCGATCTCCCGCGATCGGAGACGACGCCCTGAAATTGCAAACGGCATTCCGCGCCCGTGCGTACCCGCCCAATCGCCGGGCGGCGCGGGAAGGGCGTTGGTAGAGCGAATGACATTAAGGAGGCATGGTACCGGCGCGTGGCGATTTCCCGGCGATATCACCCTCGACTCGGGCGAGATGGAAGACCTTCCTCATCCAGGGCGATGACCTTGCAGTCCCGCAGGCTCTCGGGGACGTCGCCCGAGACGATCCGCTGCGCCCGGCTCTTGACCTTGGTCAGTCCGAGCAACCGGTGCTCGACCGTCACGGACTCGTCCTTCTACCGGTCGGCTCCGGCGTGGGCCGCGTCGAGGGCGCGGCGAAGGTCGGGACCGAGCGTCGTCTCCCCTCCGGTGGCCTTCGGCGGGGCGTCCAGCCCCTGCGGGGCAGGGGCGGACCGGCGCCGCTGCCATCCGATCCGAGACCGGCACGAATCTATTTCTTCTCCTCGAATTCGACGTCGATGACCTCATCCTCCTTGCCCCCGCGAGCGGCCCCGTTCGGCGAGGCCGAGGGGCCGTTCGACCCCGCCCGGCTCCCGGCCGCAGCCGCGGCCGCGCCGACGCCCGCCCCCGCGCCGGCGTAGAGGTGCTCGGACATCGCCTGGCTGGCGTGCTGGAGCTCGTCGAGGGCCCGCTGGATCGCGGCCGGGTCGTCCCCGGACTTCACCTGGTTGACCTTGGCGATGGCGCCGCGGACGGCGGCCAGGTCGGCCTCCGTCAGCCGGCCCTGGTTCTCTGTGAGCAGCTTCTCGAGCTGGTAGACGCGCTGCTCGGCGGCGTTGCGGGCCTCGGCCAGCTCGCGGCGGTGCTTGTCCTCGGCGGCGTGGGCCTGGGCGTCGCGCTGCATACGCTCGATCTCATCCCTGGTCAGGCCGCCGGAGGACTCGATCTTGATCGTCTGCTCCTTGCCCGTCCCCTTGTCCCTCGCCGAGACCTGGAGGATGCCGTTGGCATCGATGTTGAAGCTGACCTCGACCTGGGGCACGCCCATTGGCGCCGGCGGGATGCCCTCGAGGTTGAACGTGCCGAGCAGCCGGTTGTGCTCGGCGATCTCGCGCTCGCCCTGGTAGACCTTGATCGTCACGGCCGTCTGGTTGTCCTCGGCGGTCGTATAGACCTCCTTCTTCTCGGTCGGGATCGTCGTGTTCCGCGGCACCAGCACGTTGAAGATGCCGCCCTTGACCTCCAGCCCGAGCGACAGCGGGGTGACGTCCAGCAGCAGCACGCCGGTGACGTCGCCGGCCAGGACGGCGCCCTGGATCGCGGCGCCGACGGCGACGACCTCGTCGGGGTTGACGCCCTTGTGCGGCTCCTTGCCGAAGATGTCCTTGACGATCTGCTGCACGCGCGGCATCCGGGTCGACCCGCCGACCAGGACCACCTCGTCGATGTCCGATGCCTTCAGCTTGGCGTCCTCCAGGGCCTTCTGGACCGGGCCCCGGAGTCGTTCGAAGAGGTGATCGGTCAGCTTTTCAAACTGGCTGCGGGTGATCGTCCTCGTCAGGTGCTTGGGGCCGGTCTGGTCGGCCGTGATGAACGGCAGGTTGATGTCGGCCTGCGCCTGGAACGAGAGGTCCTTCTTCGCCTTCTCGGCCGCCTCCTTCAGCCGCTGCAGGGCCATCGGATCGGTGCGGAGGTCGATCCCCTGCTCCTTCTTGAACTCGTCGGCGATGTGCTGGACCAGCTCCTCGTCCCAGTTGTCGCCGCCGAGGTGCGTGTCGCCGTTGGTCGACAGCACCTCGAAGACACCGTCGCCGACGTCCAGGACCGAGATGTCGAAGGTGCCGCCGCCGAGGTCGAAGACGGAGATCTTCTCGTTCTTCTTCTTGTCCAGCCCGTAGGCCAGGGCCGCGGCGGTCGGCTCGTTGATGATCCGCGCCACCTCGAGCCCGGCGATCTGGCCGGCGTCCTTGGTCGCCTGGCGCTGGGCGTCGTTGAAGTAGGCCGGGACGGTGATGACCGCCTTGCGGACCTTGTGGCCCAGGTAGCTCTCGGCCGCCTCCTTGAGCTTGCGGAGGATCAGCGCCGAGATCTCCGGCGGGCTGTATTCCTTGCCGCCGGCGCGGACCTTGACGTAGTCGTTCGGCCCGCCGACGACCTCATAGGGGGCCATCTTCTCCTCGGCCTGGACCTCGTCGTGGCGGCGGCCCATGAACCGCTTGATCGAATAGATCGTCCCCCTGGGGTTCGTCACGGCCTGGCGCTTGGCCGGCTCGCCCACCAGGGTCTCTCCCTTGCTGGTGAAGGCGACGACCGACGGGGTCAGCCGGCTCCCCTCCTGGTTGGCGATGACGGTCGCCTCGCCGCTCTCCATCACGGCGACGACGCTGTTGGTCGTACCGAGGTCGATGCCGATGATCTTCTCACCTTCCGCCACGGCAAGTCTCCTTCCGGGGCTTCAGCCCGGGTTCGGGGCTCGGCGACATAGTCCGCGACCGATCCGCGATGCCACGCGGCGACGAGCGGCCGGAGCACGGCCTTCGTGTCCCGGCCCCCTCGCGCCCCTCCGATTCCCACCGACCTCGGACGCCGCTAGATTGCGGCATTCCGCGGACCGGGCGCCACCGAGGCCTCCGGCCCGATCGACGAACCGACCGTGAGGCGCGACGGCCGACGCGCCCAGTCCCTCATCCGGAAGCCGAGGGCGATCATCAGGGTGCTGAAGACGATCGCGTAGGCCCCGATCATCCAGGAGATGGCCACCACCCCCGCGACGGGCCGCATCGCCGCGAGCAGGCCGAACAGGATCGAGGCGATGCCACCCAGGGCCAGCAACCACTCGCCCTCGATCTCCCTGCGGAGTCGGATGGCGGCGATGACCTGGAAGAGGCCCGTCACGACGGCCCAGGCCGCGACCACGTAGAGCAGCGCCAGTTCGGCGACGGGGAGCCAGACGAAGGTCATGATCGCGACGGCGACGCCGACCAGGCCCTGGACCAGCATGGCCCACCAGGGCAGGCCCCCGGTTCGGCCGGCCACGGCCGCCGCGATGGCGAAGCCGCCGTCGACCAGGGCGTAGGCACCGTAGAGGAGGACCAGCGCCCCCCAGGTGATCCCCGGCCAGGCGAAGGCCGCGATCCCGAAGAGCACGGCGAAGAGGCCCCGCAAGGCCAGGGCCCACCAGTTCTGCGACAGGACGATCACCATGATCACTTCACTCCTCTCAGGAAGACGGTCAACTCGACCGACACCCGGGAACCCCACGCGCCCGGTGGGCGCCGGGCGCGTGGCAAGCGGCCCCCGGGCCGGCGGTCAGAGATACCGGTGGAACCAGCCGTTGATCCCGTCCCACCACTTGGTCAGCAAGGTGCCCTGGCGAGCCCGCTCGGCGCCGGTGACCGACCGGTTCCCCTCCTGCCGGAGCTCGCCCTCGAGCTGCTCGATACTGCGGAGCATCTGGTCCACCTCCTGGCGCTGGTCCTCCGACAACAGCCCGCGATAGGTCTGCAGCCGGAGCCTCGCGGTCTCCAGGTTGGCGAGGGCCTGGGTCGAGTTGTTCTCTTCCAGGGAGCGACGCGCCATCCAGATCCCATCTCGGGCCGCGGTCAGCGGCGAGTCGTCCTTGTTGTACTGGATGGAGAGGCCGTGGATCATGGCCGTCGCCAGCGCCTTGGCGGCCTCGGCCGTCTTGTCGTGCTCCAGGGCCTTGGCCGCCCTCGTCAACTGGGTCTCGATCGAGTCGACATCGGCGACGACCTCGGTGGCGATCGTCTCGGCGTCGACCAGGCGGTAGCCGGCGAACTCCATCGCGGTGCGGCGGGCCGCCAGGATCGGCTCCAGGGTCTGCCTGTGCAGGATCCCCTCGTACAACGGGATGCGACCGGGCTGGTCCTCGCGGTCGTCCTCGTAGATCGCCTTCCCGTCGGGCGCGAGCGTCCGGGTGTGGACCTCGGTCCTGGGCAGCATGGAGCGAACGGCCTTGATGGCGTCGCGAGCCTTGTTCACCTCCTTGAGGGCCTCCTTGGGGCCGTCCTCGTCAATCTTGTCGCGAGCCTCGGCGATGTGCTGGAAGACCTGGGCCATCAGCAGCGAGGCCTGCCGCAGATCGTCGGTCGTGAGCTTGCCGGTGGTCCGGCTCTTCAGCTCGGTGCGGTAGCCGCCCTCGCTGCCGAAAGTCCGGACGACGGCCCCGTCCTCGCTGGACCGGACCTTCTCGGACGCCTTGGAGGATTTCTCCTGCGCCTTCGCCGGCCCGGCGAAGACCAGCAGGGCCACCAGGCCCGAGACCGCGAGCCGCCACCTTGACGTCGAAAATCGACCGCTCATGATCTACTCCCTGGAGCTTGAGTCCCTGGCGATTGGTCCCGATACGGAGTGCTTCGTTCGACCCCGCCGTTGCCGATCGAGTGGCGCCTGTGGCCGACCCGGCCGGACGCGAGGATTTGCCGAGTTCTTGTCGCCTCCGCTCCAAGTTTCCGGTGCGAAGGCGAGGGAGATTTGCCGATGGCGTCGACCCCGGCCGGAGGGCCCTGGTCCGCCCGGTCGTCACGGCTCGACGACAATCTG
>NZ_JAALJH010000230.1 GCF_011064615.1 Aquisphaera insulae
CGGAGTTTCTTCGCCCGACGAGCCGCTTCCCGAACGGACTCGACGATCTTCTGAAAGTCGCAGGAACCCTTCGCGTAGTCCGGGATGTGCTTCGCGCGGAGCGTGCTGACCAGTGACCCGCAATCGAGACTCGCCTTGTCGTACTCCTCGAAATGCAGGAGCACCCAATATTCGAAGCACTTCGTGGAGACGGCGAGGCGCACTCCCTTGGCCGTGGCCTTGACGCGAGCGTTGTTGATCTTGGAGCCGAAGTCACCGTCGATGACGCACCAGACCTGATCGAATGGCTCGGTTGCGGAGGTTTCCGCCGCGGCCCCAACCATGAGCTCGACGGCCCGGGTCACGACCTGAATCGGCTGCGTGTGATCCTCGCTTCCCTTGATCACCAGGGATTGCGGCGAGAGTCTCAGGAAGCTCCGCAATGCCAGGAAGTAGTTCACCGCCGATTTGCCGTCCTCACAGACCACAAGAAACCGCCGGATCAGCTCGCGTTCTCCGCGCTTCCGCGCAAGCTCTGGGAATCGGGCGGTGACCTTGCTGGAGAGAGGCTTCTTCGATCGCTTTCGCGGGCTCATAGCTGGATCTTTTCCAGGTTGGGCATTGCTCCGTAACGCCCCGAGAGGTATCGCTTGCGGATATTGTGCACCGGCCTTGCGTCGTCCTTGAACTCGGCGAGCGAATACAACTCGGAAGAGCCGTCCCGGTTCTTCCTGGTGAAATAAACCTGATCACGACGCAAGGCCGGGGGTTCGGCGTCCAGACCTTCCATGAGCCCCGTGTCGTGGGTCGAGAAGATCAACTGTGACCGGCGATCTTCGGATTGCTCGTTCGCTGCGCGGATGAGGTTGTCGAGAAGTCGTGGATGAAGGCTGGCGCTCAGTTCGTCGGCGAAGATGGCGACCTCCTCGCTTGCGAGCAGCCAGAAATCGCCCGCGATATTGAACAGCTTCCTGGTCCCCGATGACTCATTCGAGAAGTCCAGAGCCTGTCGAACCTCGCCGTCGTGAATGAAGGAGACGACGGTCACCGTGTCCGGGATGGGCTGTCCTTTGCTGAATAACGCCCGCAGATCCTCGGGCAGTTCGACCTTTTCCGTGTGACTGCTGGAATCACAAATTCCGAGGTCCGCCTTCCGAAGGAGTCGATTCATGATCCAGTCTCGGTAGCCGCTCTCCTCGTGGAAC
>NZ_JAALJH010000231.1 GCF_011064615.1 Aquisphaera insulae
GCCGGCGTCAAGCGACATATCGTGGTGGACGTCCTGGGGTTGATGCTGGCGACGGTGGTGCCGGCGGCGGCGGCCGACGACGGTACATTCGCGCCGGATGTCCTGTCGCGGTTGACGACCGAGCAGAAGGGGCGGTTGGAGGTCGAGTGGGCCGATGGCAAGTACAACAGTCGACGGCTCGACGCCTGGATGGCGACGGAGAGGTCGGATATCGCATCGAGGTGATCGGCCGCCCGTCGGGGAGCGTGGGCTACGTCAAGCTGCCGAGGCGCTGGGTCGTGGAGCGCAGCTTCGCCTGGCCGGGCCGCTGCCGGCGCGACAGCCGGCACTACGAGGTGTATGAGCGGAGCGGCGAGTCGATGCTCAAGATCAGCTCGATTCATCGAATGCTCAGGTGGTTAAACCCAGATGCATCGCAACCGCCCGCGAGTTTCAAGTATCGATCCCAAAACGACGTGATTACCGGATAGTCTCCAACATCCAGGAGGAGCGAACAGTATGAGATTCATCGTGCTTTCCTCATTCTCGAGCTCAGCAAGGATTCGTGTATTCCATGCACTAATGTTTCATGGAATATGTGATACGTCGAGGTCGAAATTGACAGAGACCGCCGAAGGTCACTTATTGGGAGACGATTTGTCGATGCCACTTCGTGTCAAACGAAGCGGCCGAAGCGTTCCAGATATCTTCAAGCCCGGCATTTCATTGGTGGTTTCCGAGGTAGTCAGACAGAAGCTACTAGAGGTACGGCATATTGAATTTCAAAAGGTGGAATTTTCAAAACTCATTGACATGCCATACAAGGCAGGCGATATGGCTTTTTATGAAAGCGAGGCATTCCTGGCTGACCCAGTGGGCATGGACCCAGAGAATCTTCTCGACCGACTACCGAACGTTCCAAGTATGCATTCTCATGTCGGAAATTTCTACGAAGTAATCGTCCCTCGGCTCTCCGAAGTGAGTGGAGGGTTTCCAGATGAGGAGGCAGAGGATTTTGTCGTCAAGTCTGATGACCATTTTCTGTTCGATCATATCTTTCG
>NZ_JAALJH010000232.1 GCF_011064615.1 Aquisphaera insulae
GCCTCCACCGGCACCCGGCCCAGGGACTCGCGCCAGAGCGACGGGACGAGCACGGCCCGGCTGACCTTGTAGAAGTCGCGCGGATCGGGGGTGACGGCCATCCGGTGGAGGTTCGCCAAGCCCGAGAGGTCCACCGGCAGCCGGGCCAGGGCCTCGGCCGTGCCGCGGCCCTCGACGACCAGCAGCGGGATGTCCGGGCGGCGGGCGTTCAGCTCGATCGCGATCCGGGCGAAGACGCTCATCCCCTTGGCCGGCTGGGGGTTCACGAACGTGACGTACCGCGGGACTCGCTCCGCCTCGGGGACGACCACCCGCGACAGGTCGATGGCGTTGGAGATCACCGGCCCGTCCAGGCCGAGCAGCCGGGCGTGATGGCGGCGGGAGAACTCGGACGGGAAGATGACGACGTCCGCGTCCTCGAAGGCGCGGCGGTCGCGGTAGCCGAAGTTGTGCAGGTGGAACGCCACCCGGATGCCGCGAGCCCTCGCCCGCCTCATCAGCTCGAGGCTCGCCGGGTGGCCGCCGTAGGTGAGCAGGGCGTCGGGCCGGAAGCGGTCGAGGACCTGGGTGGCCAGCTCGAGGAAGCTCGCCGATTCCTCCCGGTCCGGCGATCGCTCCGCGCGGCTCGATCGGGTGGCCAGGATCGTGCACCTGACGCGCCCCGCCTCCACGTCGATGACCTCCGCCGCTCGTCCCCCGCCCTGGTCCGCCGCGAACCGAGCCGCCGGCAGCCCGAGCGTGCCGAGGGCCTGGTCCAGGGACGTCTCCTCCTCATAATCGAGCACTCCGGCCGTGAACGCCCGGCACTCGGCCCCGCGGCTCGAGAGCAACTCCAGCAGCTCCCGCGTGGCGATCGCCGCGCCGCTCGAAGGGTCGAGGAGGCAATGGGTCGAGGAGAAGAGGAGTCGCATGGGGGAGGCGCCTGTCCGGATGTGCCGATTGCCACGGCGCGATTGTAGGGGCACGACCGCCGATTTTCTCCATTTTTGTGAAACTCGGA
>NZ_JAALJH010000233.1 GCF_011064615.1 Aquisphaera insulae
TACAACGTAGAAAGTTAGGGAGGACATCAGGAGGTTTCCCATGCGTGCCTACTCCGACGATCTACGGAGCCGAATCATCGCGGCCATCGAGCGTGGCGAAGAGTCGTGGCGTCAAATCGCGAGGCGATTCGTCGTGAGCCTTTCCTGCGTCATCTTACTGGTCCAGCGGTATCGGAAGACCGGGTCGATTCAGCCCCGGCCTCATGGAGGTGGCAAGCAACCCGCCCTCGGCCCGGAGCAACTCGAGAAGCTTCGCGACCTCGTCGGGAAACGTCCCGACGCCACGCTGGAGGAACTGCGCCAGGCTCTGGGGGCCTCCTGCAGTCTCATGACCATCGCCAGGGCGTTGAAGAAGCTCGGCATCACGCGGAAGAAGAAGGTCCTCCACGCCGCCGAGCGCGATACCCCCAAGAGTAAGCGGAAGCGAGCCGCCTTTCGCAGGGAGATGAAGGACTACTCGCCGGAATCGCTGGTCTTCGTCGATGAGGCCTCGGCCAACACGGCGATGACTCGGCTCTACGGCCGGGCTCCAGTCGGAGAGCGAGTCGAGGGGGCGGTGCCCAACTACTGGGAGACAGTCACCCTGATCTGCGGCATGCGGTTGTCCGGTGTGACGGCCCCGATGGTGATTCACGGGGCGGTCGACAAGCCTACCTTCGAGACTTACGCCGAGGACGTGCTGGCCCCGACTCTCCACCGGGGCGACGTGGTGGTCTGGGACAACCTCAGCCCGCACAAGGCGGCTGCGGCGGTGAAGGCCATCAGACGGGTAGGGGCGGAGGTGATCCCGTTGCCGCCGGTGAGCCCAGACATGGACCCGATCGAGGAGATGTTCTCGAAGGTTAAGGGGGCCTTGAGGTCAGCCGGGGCACGCACTACCGACGCCGTGATCGAGGCGATCGGCTCGACGCTCAAGAACGTATCGACACAAGACATCTTGGGTTGGTTCAAGTCTCGAGCATCGTACGCGATGCGAACGTGAAGCGCTCTA
>NZ_JAALJH010000234.1 GCF_011064615.1 Aquisphaera insulae
CCCCCCAAGCGTCCGGCCGGGGGCCTCAGGGCTGGAGCCGGTTGCGGAGCAATTCGATGACGCGGACGAGGTAGGTCTCGACGCGGGGGGCGAGGGCCGGGGTTTTCGAGGCGCGGTCGCCGGCGACGACGAGGGTCTGGACCTCGAAGGCCTCCAGCCAGCCGGCCGCATCGCGGGACGGCGTGAACGCCGGGTCGATGACGAGGTACGGCCTGGAGAGCGACCGGCAGGCGTCGAAGGTGTCGCGGGCCTCGGGAGACTCCGGGTCGCCGAACCAGAAGAGGCCGTCGGCCCGGCGGAGGTTGCCGCGGAGCCGCAGGGGGTCCTCGAACGGGAACTCGATCGCCCCGTAGAGCGCGCCCAGCCGCGGCGCGGGGCCCGCCTCCGTGAGGAACCCCCGCGGCATGTAGCCGCCGGTCTCAATGCCCGCCCGGCGGGCCGCCGCCCAGCCGGCCTGCTCGGCCCCCGCCTCCCCTCCCGTGACGATCTTCCTGAGCATCCGAAGCTCCCGAAGTGGGGACGCGAGGCCCGGGCGAGGCCGGGCACGCCTCGGCACGCGCCGGAGGTCCGCCGCCGGCCGGGCCGAACCACAATCCGGGATTGTACGTCGGGGCGCCTCGAACTCGAAGCCCTCGCGGAGACGGATCGCCGCGGCGATGGACGCCGACGACGAACGAGCATGCGAGGCTCGCGCGCGTTTTCTGGATTTTGGTGAAACTGGCGGCGTCCTTTCGGGGATCTTATTGAGATGGGGGCTCGCTCGCGCCTGCGCCGGGCAGCGGGCTCGCACGGTCTTTGTCAATCCGGTGGTCGGTCCTCAGGGAAGGTCGGTGCCGGCCCGCGCGGGGGACGCGGGCCGGCGGAGATCGCGAGAAATCCGGGGGGCAAAGCCAATCGAAAAATCGATACCAAGATGTCCCAGCGTAAGAACTTGCGACAATCCTCCGGATCAGCCCGCGC
>NZ_JAALJH010000235.1 GCF_011064615.1 Aquisphaera insulae
CCGGAAGCTGTTCGCCCTGATCGCGCGGTGCCAGCAGATGCTCGGCAACCTGCCGCGGGCGATCGCGGCCTGCGACGAGGGCCTGTCCTTCTTCCCCGAGGACGCCGAGCTGCTCTTCCGCAAGGCCGTGGCCCACCGCGGCTCGGGCGACCCGGCGGCGGCCGAGTCGTCGTGGCGAAGGATCCTGGGGCTGCGGCGGCCGGAGGAGTTCGCCAGCGTCGACCAGGGGATCTACGGCCACCTCACCCGGCGCAACCTCGCGAGGCTCGCCGAGGAGCGAGGAGACCGGGCCGGTGCGGCTGCCCTCTGGCGGGAGATCCTGGCCGAATGCCCGGGCGACGCCGAGGCCCTCTGGGGCGTGCATCGGCTGGATGGGCCGATCGAGCCGAGCTCCGTCCCCTGGCTGGTGGAGGGCTCGACGCGGGCGGTGGTGCCGATGGCCGGGCCGGGCGATTTCGACCCGTACCTGGACCTGGCGCGGCGATGGGTCCGTGACCTGGCGGCGACGACCGTGGTGGAGCTGGGCGTGCGCCGGGGGCGAGCACGCGGGCCTTGCTGGAGGGGGTCGCAGCGACCGGCGGGACGGTCTGGGGCGTGGACCTGGAAGACGCCCACGGCATTGACGACCCGCGATTCGTCTTCATCCACGGCGATGCCGGCGATCCGGCGGTCGTGGCGCGGTGGGAAACCATCGACCTGCTGCACATCGACACCGACCCGCACACCGAGGCCCAGACCCTGCGCTGGCTCGACCTCTTCGCCGATCGCTGCCGCGCGATCGCCTTCCACGACGCCCACCATCCCGGCTTCACCGTGGGCAAGGCCGTGCGGTCCTTCGCCGCCCGCGGCGGCTGGGACGTGTTCGAGTACTGGGGAAACCCGTCGGGGTGGACGGTGATGGTGCGCCGGGGCGAGGCCCACACGATCGGAGCGGTTCTCGGCTAG
>NZ_JAALJH010000236.1 GCF_011064615.1 Aquisphaera insulae
CATCCGGCTGACCGACAACGTGGCCCCGCGGCTGGTCTCGACCACCCTCCCGGCGGAAGGCCAAAGCACCTCCAGCCTGATTGCAGGTTTCACGCTGACCTTCACCGAGCCGTTGGACCCGACGACGTTGACCTCGTCAACCGGAATCTCGCTGCTCGGGGCTGGGCCGGATGGGGTCCTGGGCAACGGGGATGACGTGACCGTCGCCCTGACGCTACGCTCCTACGACGGCGGGACGACCGTTGGCTTCGACATCGCCGGCGGTCTCGGCGCGGGGCGATATCGCCTGACGCTCGGCACGGGCCTGGCCGATCGCGTGGGCAATCACCCCGTCGCCTCGACGCGCACGTTCGACGTCGTGGCCCTGCCCGGCTATACCTCCGAAGCGGAGCCCAATAACACCTCCACGCTCGCCACGCCGCTGACCTTCGTCGAGGGGCCCCCCGGCCTTCGCATCGCCGCCGGACGCGGCTCGATATCGAGCTACTTGGATACCGACTACTGGTCCTTCGCGGGCACCGCCGGCCAGGAGATCGAGTTCGCTACGGAGAATCCGGGCGATCCGTCCTACACCGGCCTTCAGTATCAGATCACCGGCCCCGACGGATCTTACCTCGGCTCCTACTCGTCTTACGAGGGCCGGAACGAGGCGTCGTTCGTGCTGCCGGCGACGGGCACCTATCTGATCCGGGTCTCGCAATATTACACCTACACGGGAGAGTATCGGCTTCGCGTCCTGGCTGTGGTTCCCCCGGTCCAGCTTGTCGTATCGGGGACCCCAGAGCTGTTGCCAGACAGCACCGCGAAGGTGCTCACGGCCACGATTGCCGGCGCGGTCACGCGCACGGGGCAGGCGGATAGCTTCGCGCTGGGGGCCGTGGACGTGGGGCAGCAGGTTCAGCTCACGATCGCGCGGCCGGCGGC
>NZ_JAALJH010000237.1 GCF_011064615.1 Aquisphaera insulae
CCTCCGCGCCCAGGTCCGGGATACGGCCGTCAGCTCGATCAGTTGGGACACGACCAACCTCACGCGGGCCTCCAGCATCTCCGGGTCCAGCACCTATCGCCTGACCTTCGGCTGGAGCGGGAGCACGAGCCCCCTCCCTTCTCACAATAGCACCACCCTGTCGGTGACCGACACCAGCGGCCACACCGAGACCTTCACCTACGACTTCCTGGTCCCGGCCGGCGGCGGCGGTTACTCCGGCGGCGGCTCGGCGACCTGGCCGTCCTCGCTGGCCCCGGACCTCCAGCTCGCGTCCTCGCCGTCGATCGACAGCCACAACCTTTCCCTGGACGCCACCAGCGGCGCCGCCGACACGACGCTCGACTTGCCGAGCTACAGCCCGAACATCCCGGGGCTGTCGCTGACGTACGACTCGCTGACGGCCGACCCGCGGCCCATCGTCACGATCCCCCACGTCCTGAACGACGCCCTGGCCATCCCGGCGAAGTCCAGCGGCCAGATCACCGTCACGCCCGCCGGCGGCGGCACGGCCCTGTACACCGGCAGCACCTGGTACTACAACACCAGCCAGTTCATCCCCGGCGACATCCAGCAGATCGCCCTCCAGTCCGACATGACGGGGCAGTCCACGAATCGCTATGACTACTCGGCCACCGTCGTCGATTACCGCACCACCAACACGACCGCGACCCTGACGGGCACGATGACCGTGCTCAACCAGGCGTCGAGCGCCGTCGGTGCGGGCTGGACCGTGCAGGGGCTCGAGCACCTGACAGCCGCCTCCGGCGGGATGATCCTGGACCTGGGCGGCGGCGGCCGCACCCTCTGGTTCAGCGGCTCGCCGGGCGCCAGCGGCGGCACCTACACGACCCCCAAGGGGGACTTCAGCACGCTCGCGAAGATCTCGGG
>NZ_JAALJH010000238.1 GCF_011064615.1 Aquisphaera insulae
CCTCCGATGCGCGGATATTCCTCCCTCTGGAGCCTGTCCATGTCGTCGATCCGTCGCTGCAACTCCGCCGCGTCGGCGCAGGTCGCCGGCTCGGCCCACCGCTTGCCCGTCCCCTGGCTCCGCTCGATCACGCCGTTGTCCTCCGGCCGCCGCGGCGGATTCCAGGTCACCTCGACGCCCAGGCCGAAGAGCCACAAGGCCAGCTCGGTGGGGAGGTCGCCGGCCGAGCCCCACGGCGAGCCGTTGTCGACGCGGATCCGCCCGGGCATGCCCCATCGGGCGAACGCCTCGCGGAGGCACCGCTGGGTCTCGGCGGCCGGGACGCTGTTCCATCTCCCGAGGGGGGAAAACCGCGGTCGAGAGGACCGCGCCGGTGAACTCATCGGCGATCCGCAGCCAGGAGGCTCGCGAGCCGTCGGCCAGGGGCATCTCCTCGGCCGCATCGACCTGCCAGGTGTGGTGGGCCTCGGTGGCCCGCCGAGCGGCGGCCGCGGGTCGCCGCCCGCGAGGGGCCGGGCCCAGCCCGGCGGCGACGAACCACCGCTGCAAGGACCGAGTGCCGGGCACCGGCTCGATCCCCTGCCGCTGGAGCATGACGCGGATCAGGCCGGCGCCCCAGGCGGGGTGCTCTCGGCGCAGCATCAGGGCCGCCCCGCGGGCGGGAAGCCGGGCCATCGAGCCCGGGGCCGGGCCGGGTCGGGCCGCCGCCAGGGCGTCGGGACCACCGCGAGCCCGCTGCAGCAGCCCTCGCACGGTGCGGGGGCACAAGGAGAATGCCTCGGCCAGCTCGCTGACCGAATCACCTCGGCGGTGACGGTCGCAGATCACCTGGCGGATCGGCAGGGGGACAGGGC
>NZ_JAALJH010000239.1 GCF_011064615.1 Aquisphaera insulae
CGCGACCGCGAGGCCGCCGAGCTAGCCGCAAAGGCACGCGGAGAGCGGAGCGGCGCTGCGATTGGGCTGGCCGAATGATCGGCACGGATCCCAGGGGACACTCGCGCGAAATCCACGCGTTGGTCGCGCCCCATGTCAGTAATCGAGATTTGCGCCGAACTCCGGAATCTCGCCCTTCTTCACGGCGTCCGACCAGGCGGAGAGCCGGTCCTGGCCTAACTTCCAGAACGTGCCGCAGCGCTTGAAGTACTCGAGCACGACGTCGCGGTGGCCCTTCTCCAGCAGGGCCTTCGCCAGTCGCATGTTCGGGCCGAAGGAGTTCATCTGCGGCGAGCCCTTGCTCTTGGCCGAGGCGAGGAGCCGGCGTTCGGCCTCGTCATCGTCATTGGTGGAGAGCGCGATCAGGCCGAGGACCTGGTTGGAATCCTGGATTGCGTTGCCGTAATTCCAGTCCTTCGGATACTTCGGCGTCAGGCGTTCCAGCTCGGTCGCCAGGGTTCGGGCCTTGTCGATCTCTTCGGCCGCCCATGCCTTCTTCGCCGCGGGACCCAGGGCGATGAACCGTTCGGACTCATCCTTCGCCGCACTCAGGTCGCCCCGCACGACCTTCATGATGCGATCGCGCTCCTCGGCAGGCGGTTCGTCGTCCACGGTCTTCTTCGTCTGGGGAGGCGGATTCTTCTTGGGCTCCTGCCCCGCGACGGCCGATGGTCCCACAACCGCCCCAACGACGATCGACGACAACCATCCACGACGACTGAAGAGAAGCATGTTATTCGATTCCTCGGTTGATGATCGCGGGGCAGCGGTTCATTCTGAGCCCGGAGCACCGGA
>NZ_JAALJH010000024.1 GCF_011064615.1 Aquisphaera insulae
GACCGCCGTCAATACAAACCGTGTCGTGCGCCCCCCCCAGCCCCGCAACCGTCGTTGTCCGGCCGCGCTCGCTTTGATAGCCTCGTTCCTGGCCCGCAACCCGACACGCCCGCACGAATCGGAACTCGCCCATGCTCGTCCCCTCGATGATTCTGGCCTGCCTCCTGGGATTCCTCGACGACGGGCCCTCACCATCGGCCGGGGGACGGGACCACGACTACTTCCACGAGAACGTGATGGGGACGTCGCTCGAGCTCCGGGTCCGGGCCGCGGATGAGCCCTCCGCCCGTCGCGCGGAGTCGCGGGTCCTCGCCGAGATCGACCGACTCGCCCGGGTCTTCAGCTCCTACGACCCATCGAGCGAGATCCGACGCTGGCAGTCCGGGCCGCCCGGCCCCGCACACGTCTCGCATGAGTTGCTCGACCTGCTCGCCGCCTGCGACGGCTGGCGCGAACGGAGCGGCGGGGCCTTCGACGCCCGCGCGGAGGTCTTCACCCGGATCTGGGCCGGCGCCGAACGGCGGGGATCGCCCCCCTCGGCCCCCGAGCTCGCCGCCGCCCGGACGCTCCTGGATCGGCCCGCCTGGCGACTCGACATGACGGGGGCGACGGCCGAGCGGCTCGAGGATGTCCCAATCACGCTCAACGCCATCGCCAAGGGCTGGATCGTCGAGCGGGCCGCCGTGGCCGGGCTCGGGGAGGGCGAAGGCGTCCGCGGCCTGGTCCTGAACGTCGGCGGGGACCTGCGGGCGATGGGCGACATCGAGGCGAACATCGGCATGGTCTCCCCCTGGAGGGACTCCGAAGGGGCGGAGCCGATGACGACGCTCGCCGTCCGGGATCGGGCCGTCGCCACCAGCGGGCAATCCCAGCGCGGGTTCCGGATCGGCGGCGCCTGGTATTCGCACATCATCGACCCCCGGACCGGGCTCCCCGCCCGCGAGGTCGTCGCGGCCACCGTCGTCGCGCCCCGGTCGGCGGACGCGGACGCACTCGCGACCGCCTGCTGCGTCCTGACGCCGGAGGAGGGCCTCCGGCTCATCGCGTCCGTGGCGGGCGCGGAGGGCCTCGTCGTCGATCGCCGGGGGCGGGTCACCCGGAGCCCGGGCTTCTCACGCTTCGAGATCGCGATGGCCTCCCAGGAGCCGGCGAAGCCCGCGGCGAAACCGGAGGCCGGTTCCCAGGACGGGGCCGCGGAGACATGGAACCGGGACCATGAGCTGGCCATCGACTTCGAGATCAACGCCCCGGAAGGGGAGGGCCGGCGCTACCGTCGGCCTTACGTCGCGATCTGGATCGAGGACGCCGACGGCAACGTCGTCCGCAACCTGACCCTCTGGGTCTCGCTCCGGGGCGCCGGCCCGTTCCAGTGGCTCCCCGACCTGAAGCGCTGGTATCGCGCCGACCAGGCCCGCAAGCAGGCGGAGAAGAAGGACCTGTTCCTCACCCTGGCCCGACCGACGCGGCCTCCCGGCAAGTACAAGGTCGCCTGGGACGGCAAGGACACCCAGGGCCGCCCCGCCCCCCCCGGCGAATACACGGTCAACATCGAGGCCGTCCGCGAGCACGGGACGTACCAGCATATCCAGAAGAAAATGAAGGTCGGTGGCGATGCCCCGATCCGCGAGGAGCTGAGGGGGGATACCGAGATCAAATCCGCGACCGTCGAATACCGTCGCAAGGATTCGCCGAAACCGGCGCGGTGACATGAGGTGAGGTGACTGTGCCGATGGCCACGACCGACGCTCGCCCGTTCCGCCGCCGGCTGGCGATCCGCTTCGCCTGGCTCGCCCGATGGCTGCACGTCTACGCCTCGATGCTCGGCCTGGCGGTGACGCTCTTCTTCAGCGTCACGGGGATCACGCTCAATCACCCCGACTGGTTCTTCGGCGAGCAGGCGCGGACCGTCCAGGCGGAGGGGGCCATCAACTCGGATCTGCTCCACCTGAAACCTCCCGCCCCCGGCAACCAACCTTCGCCGGACCTCTCCGCGGAGGTTGCGAAGCTGGAGGTCGTCGAGGCGCTCCGGAAGGCCCACGGCATCCGCGGCGCGCTCGTCGACTTCAAGGTGGACGAGCAGGAATGCTCGGTCACGTTCAAGGGGCCGGGCTACTCGGCCGATGCCTTCATCGACCGGGAGTCGGGCAAGTACACGCTGACGGAGTCGATCCACGGCCTCGTCGCGGTGCTCAACGACCTGCACAAGGGCCGCGACACCGGCCCGGCCTGGTCGGCGGTGATCGACATCTCGGCGGCGGTCCTCGTGGTCATCTCGCTCACGGGCCTGATCCTCCTCTTCTATCTTAAGCTCCGTCGCATCCCGGGCCTGATCGTGGCCCTCATCGGGACGATCGTCGTCCTGGCGTTCTATTTCTGGGGAGTGCCCTGACGACAGACGAAATCCGGCCTGGGATGACGTCAGCCAGCCGGGACCGTCGCAGGTCTGGGTGGTTTCCCATGAACTCCCTGCGAGCTGATGGGTGGCTTCCCATGAACTCCCATGCCGAAGGGCGAGGTGAGTCGCAGGCGACGAGCGCCGAGATCATGCAGGATCTCTGTCCGGGTGGCTGTGGTGGAAGCGAAGCGACACCACGGGATCGCCTCGGCCGGCGCCGATGCAGGCGCGATCCGGGTAAGCCTTTGCGATCCCGTGGCATCGACTTCGTCAGCATCGTCCCGAGACGGTGAGAAGTCGGCTCCCGAGGGTTGACAGCCGGCATAATTACGCAAGCATGGGTGACCACGATCGTCAGATCGTGGTTCGGACGGGCGAAGCCTCCAGCCTCGCACGTCAGTGCGATCCGCGGGGCAGGCCGTCGCTCGTCCGAAGGCGGTCCGGCTTACGCCGGAGGCTGGTGGGCTGCGCCCCGTCCGAACCACCCGCTCACGCGGGTGGTTACCCGTTCAGAAAGCTCGCGCAGGACTGTCAATCCGTGGCTTCCGCATTTGGGATAGTGCCACTTCGTCTCTGCCACAGCCACCCGATCGAGGGCTCGTGGGACGAATGCGAACCGCCTCTCACTCCGGATTCACGGGGCGTGGGGTCGTCTTCGGCTCCGTCACAGCGACCCCGATGTTCGGTCGCGGCAGGTAGAGCCCGATGTCCAGGTCCAGCATGCAGGGACTGCGAACCCGATTCGCCGCGCGGTGTCTGTTCCGCTCGGTGGGAGCACATCGGGCGCGCAAGGCCGGGGACGAGCGAACGGCGATATGGACGCCAGGCCGAAGTCGAACAAGCAGAAGCGGCTGGAGCTGAAGGAGAAGCACGAGCGGAGGGCCGCGCGGCAGGCGGCGGAGCGAGAGAGCCCGCGGGCGCAGGCCCTGGCGATCGCGGCCCGCGCCGACGGGGCGCTCCGCGGATCGCGACTGTTCCACCGCAACCTGCCGCGGTTCCTGGAGCGGATCGAGGCGGAGGCGACGCCGGGCACGCCGGCGGCGGCGGGCGTCCGGGGGATCGCGTCGCTCTATGCGACGGTGAACCGGGCCAGCCCGAACGCGTACCCGCTCGCGCCGGACCGGGATGCCTTCCGTCGTCTCATCGAGGTCTGCTGGGAGCGGACGAGCCTGCTCACGGGACAGCACGCATACACCTTCGCCAATGCGCTGATGGCACTCTCGGCACACGCGGACGCGTGGGTCCGGCAGCCGGGCCCGTGGGTCCCGAAGACGCACAACGCGGACCGGCAGTTTCACGCGCTTCTGCGGCATCTTCTGGCGAAATACGACGTCCCCGCGTTCCTGAACTCGGCCTGGACCGAGGGCCTCACGCCGGCCGGCGTGATCCATCAGCGATGGTTCATCCGGATCGCCCAGGGGCGGAACCTGCGCGACGCCGAAGGCCTGCCGATCCCGCTCACGAAGAAGCAGGCGCACCTGTATCTCCAGGCGCCCGCCGACTTCGACGTGCTGCGGGCCTTCCGCTGGGCCCAGCTCCGCGAGCTCGGGGCCGACGAGCGGTTCATCCGCTCCGTCGCCGCGACTCGGGTCGGCGGGTCGTTCGACCACGAGGACTTCTGGATCACCGTGCTCCGCTGGCTCGTCGATCAGCCGATGCTCGACCACGCACACCACGGGCCGATCGTCGACTACCTGTTCGACCGGCGGTTCGCGGCGAACGTCCCCAACCCGCTGGCGAGCCAGCCGGGGCAGCCGCTGCTGATCCCGGCGCAGCCGAACCTGTCGATGAAGGGCCGCGACGTCGACGGCCTGCTCCGGGCCGTCGCGGCCTGGCACCGCCGGCTCGGCGGCGGTGGCCACGGGCCGAACTTCGCGTGGGACCCCGTGGGCCTGCCGGAGCTCGTCCACGAGGAGGGGGAGGGGAAGTCGCGGAAGGTCTACCGGATCGTCCAGCTCACGAACGCGCACGCCCTCCAGGGCGAGGGCCGGGTCATGGGCCACTGCGTGGCGTCCTACGCCCAGTCCTGCCGCGCCGGGCGGTGCTCGATCTGGTCGCTCCGGATGATCGACGCGGAGGGCCTGGAAACCCGGCTCGTCACGCTGGAAGTCGCCAACGCCTCCCGCCAGGTCGTCCAGGCCCGGCGGAAGCTCAACGCCATGCCCGGCCCGAAGGAGCTGAATCTCCTCCATCGCTGGACGGCCGCGGGCGGGCCGTCGCTGTCGAAGTGGGCCGTGCGGTGAACGCCGCCGCGGCTCGCGTGCCGGTACTCTGCCGACCAGGCTGACGGGCAGGCAGGGATGTCTGCCCCCCGGTCTCGTAGCCACGCAAGCGGACTGGATTCGGGGGACGGGCATTCTTGCCTGTCCTGGGCTCAGCCCGTCAATCAGGCCCGTGGCAGGTCACGATCGCTCCGCGCGATAGGCCCCGAACGACCAGGTGTAGCCTTCCAGGTCCTTCGCGACGTATTGCCGGGGGCTGTACTCGGTGGTGTGCGGCTCGGCCGTGATCTCGGCGCCGGCGGCGCGGGCCTTCGCGTGGTGGGCGTCCACGTCCTCGATCGCGAAATAGATACTGAACCAGGCCCCCGGGTCGGCCGGCGGCGTCGGGATGTTCCCGTCCGCATCCTTGTGGACCGAGCCGAGCATCACGCAGCAAGGTCCCAGCCAGAGCTCGGCATGCGCGAGCGTCCCGTCCGGGTTCTCGACCACCAACCCCTTCTCGAGCCCGAACGCCTCCTGCAGCCAGGCGATCGCCGCGACGGCATCCCGGTAACGAAGGGCCGGATAAATCACCGGGATGGCAGCTTGTGATGCGGACATGACGGGTACCTCATCCGGACGTGACGAAGACTGGACGCAGGATCGAACCAGGATGGCAATCGATATGAGCCGATTGTCGCTGACGCGGAGCCGGCAGGGAAAGAGGAGGCCCCGCATGGACGATCCGGTCGGCAGAGACCGCAAGGAACCCGCATGCCCTCGCGGTCGCCCCGTAGCCGCCCTTCAGCCAACGCGAGAATCACGGAGGACATGCTCGAGGCCCTGAGCCGCCCTCGCGACCGCTTCGCCGGCCGGCCTTCATGACCCCGCGCCCTTCGCACGTGGCCCTCGGGAGGACCGCATCCAATCGGCTCGGCGGGCAAAATCCTCCTGGACCTCGGCACGCCAACGCCAGACGGTCTCTCCTCCGGCCGGGGCATCGAACCAATGGTTCCGGGAGGAATCCGGGCGGACGAAGCGTCCGCCCCAGCCCGCCTGGTCGGGGCGTTCGGGGTCATTCCGCCCGTGCACACCACCGGCCAGGTGCAGGAACGAGGGCGAGTCTCCCTCGATGACACCCTCGGACCGGAGGTTCGCCCCGCTCTTCGGATAAATGGCCCCGAGCGGCCCGTGCCCGCTGCGGATGTGCTCGTCCAACCACGCCAGGTCCGCGAGCTTCCGGTCGGAACCGGGCATGTCCCAGAACATGCCCATGTAGTTCCGCTCCGAGAGGATGACGAACAGGCCCGGGAACGAGTCGAGCAGCCATTGCGTCGAGCCGTCCTGCCTGGCGATCGCGTAGACCCGCAGCTTGTCCAGGAAGCGGGCGAGCTCGGCGGGGGAACGTGTCGCTCGAACCTTCCAGATGGCCTGGGCCAGGTCGCACGAGCCGCCCCAGACGCAGAACCAGACCGGCCGCGGGTCGGGCCGGTCCACCAGCCTGATGATGGCCCCCGAGGCTTCGCTATCCTTGCCCTCGCCCACGAGCTCCCCGACCGGCTTGCCGTAGGTGCCCGAGCGGCCCTCCCAGGTCACCGACCGAAGCATATCGGCGGTCGGATATCGGGGGTCGTGCCGCCTCAGGTCGTCGTCTACCTGGTCGTAGAGGTCGAGGATGTCCAGCACGTTCCGCCTCCTCGCCACGTTGGCCAGGGTCGCCGACGATGCCACGAGGCCCTCGATCTCGAGGTCGTTCCCGTAGAGCAGGAAGCGGACCATCGATTGCACGTCGTCCGGGTCGCTCCGCTTCTCGGGCGGGCCGTGCCCGGCCCCCACCGGGATGACGTCGAGCGGCGGGAAGTCCGACAGCACGACCACGCGGGGCCTCGCGGCGGGAGGCGGCGACCCGAGGCCACCGTCGGCCGCTTCGGGGCGAAGCGCCTCGCCCGCCCCGCGGGGCGTGAAGCGGTACGCGAGGTCGGGCCTCGGCGACGAGACGACGAACTCCCCGGCCTTCGCCGTGCCCACCGGCGTGACGGTCATCTCCCAGGGGTCGACGGCATCGACCTTGTACGGCCGGTCGCCCTCCAGGGTCAGCGTCAGTTTCCCGGGGGCCGTGCCGTAGAGGAGGTAATACTCGCCGGGCTTTGCGAGCAGGAAGCGGCCCTTGCCGTCGCCCATCGGCCGGAGCTCGTGGAAGGCTGGGGCCTTCGCCATGAAGTCCTTCAGCCATTGGATCCGCTTCGGGCTCTGGCCGTGCAGCTCACCCCCCTTGGACCACCACAGGATGTCCTTCGGGTGCTCGTAGGTCTCGCCGTGCCCGACGTAGCAGCCGCTCAGCGTGCCGAGCCAGAACCGCTGCACCATCTCGCGAGCGGTGAGGTTCCCCCAGGAGTCTTTGAGGTCGCCCTCGTAGCGGCACTCGTCGTAGATGACCGGTTTGCGATATCGGTCGCGGAACGACCGCCCCCCGTTCATGTCGGAGGTCTGGAGGCTCGCGTGCGTCACCCAGGGTTTCGTGTGGTCGTAGACCTTGACGCCGTTGTGGATGCTCCGTAGCCGTCCGTGCGGGTCCTCGTTCTGAAGGATCGAGAAGAACCGGTCCCAATCCTCCCACTGCTTGTTGCCGCCGTGGCTCCCGGGACGCTTGTCGGTCATGAAGTCGTATTCATTGGCGAGCGACCACCAGACGTTGCGGTACGCCGAGAGCCGGGCGATGCAGTACCGCAGATAGCGGTCGTCTTCGGCGTCGCTCATCTCCGAGAAGCCCCATCGGTCGTAGGGGTGCCAGAGGATGATGTCCGCCTCGATGCCCAGCGATTGCAGGTCGAGGATGCGACGCTCGAACCGCCGCCAGAACTCGGGGTCCGGCCTGCTGAAATCGAACTTGCCGTCGGCCCGCCTGAGGAAGGCGAAGAGCTCCGGTTCGTTCTTGTTGGCGATGTAGTAGCTCTTGGGGAAGACGCAGAAGCGGAGCTTGTTGAACGGCGAGGCGGCGAGCGTCTTGAGCGTCCGCTCCTGGAGCTCGCGGGGTTGGTGCACCCAGGCGTAGCAGGTCGTGCCGAACGGGTGATAGGGCGAGCCGTCGGCATACCGGAAGTGGAACGTCTCGAAGACCCGGACCGGCCCGTGATTGCTCGCCGCGGGCGGCCCGGCCGTGAACGAGCCGGACTTGCCGTCCAGCTCGGGCCGGTTGCTCCGCGTCGCGTAGGTCCACGTGCCCGACGACGGGGGCGAGAAGCGGACCCGATAGACGCCGTCGCCGTCGTAGAAGCCCCGCACCGTCACGCGCTCGCCCTCATGACGGAGCGTGCACGAGAGGTCCACGTCGAGGAAGGGATTGCCCTCGCGAGGGCCGTCGAGCGACGCCTCCCACACCCCCCACCGCTCGACGTCGGCGGCCCGCCCGACGCCCGAGAAGACGGCGAGCGTGGCCAGGCTCAGGCACCATGCGACCGCCCGGAAGGAGGCCCGGATATCCCTGGATTTCATCGCGATGACCCTCGGTTGACCGTCTCGATCCGTACGGATTCTCCCATGAAGAAACCCGCGTTACTCCCTTGAATCGGGAGGTTTCTTGCGGAATCCTAAGGTCATGGACCGTTTCGACCCGGCCCGCCCCGAGTTCTCGCCGTACGGGTTCAGTTGCGTCCGCTGGACGCCGACGACGATGCCGCGCGGCGACCGCCACAACGAAATCGAGCTCAACCTCCTGGGGGAAGGGAGGCTCACGTACCTCATGGGAGGGAGGAAGGTCGTCGTCCCGGCTGGGCGGTTGGCCGCCTTCTGGGCCGGTATCTCGCATCAGATCGTCGGGTTCGAACGGCTCTCCGAGTATTTCGTGCTGACCGTCCCCCTGGCGTGGTTCCTCCAATGGCGGCTGCCCGACGGTTTCACGCAGGCGGTCGTGCACGGAGGGACCGTCATCGAGCCGGACGAGGGCCGCTTCGCGACGGACCGAATATGGTTCGAGGCATGGTGCGAGGACCTGCGGACCGGCTCGGAGGAGCGCCGCCGAGTCTGCCTGCTGGAGGTCGAGGCCCGCCTGCGACGGCTCGCGATGAGCGTTGCTTCAGACGAGACGCGGCGGCCGCGGCGGAGCTCGCCGGCCGTCCTCGACGGCCGCCACTTGAGCCGGGCGGAACGGATGGCGGCCTTCATCGCCCAGAACTACACGCAGCCTCTGACTGCCGAGGCCATCGGCCAGCACGTAAGCCTCCATCCGAACTACGCGATGGCCCTCTTCCAGCGGACTTTCGGCACCACGCTGATCGCTCACATCACCCAACACCGGCTCTCGCACGCTCAGCGGTTGCTCGTCACCACGAAGGATTCCGTCGCGAGCATCGCGTTCGGCTCGGGCTTCGGATCGCTCAGCCGTTTCAACGAGGCGTTCCGCCAGTCTTTCAGGTGCACGCCTCGGGAGTACCGCAGGTTGCATCAGCCTCTCTGACGGTTCGAGGGGAAATCAATGGTCACGCGCTCAAGATGGGTAAAACCAGGGAAACCGGCGGACACACGGCCTGAATGGCACGTCGACATCGCGAGCCGGCCGTTGACAGGCCCAGGCCGCCGACAGCCCCAACTGGATTGACCCGCTTTCCTCTCTGCACTACCCAGGATACCCGCTTTGAGTTCCTGGCCTTTGATGCCCTGGCGTTTGATGCTCCTAGCCTTTGATGCCCCCAACGATGCTGGCGTCGGCGGAGGCGTAGCGAGTGGACCCAGATCGGCTTAACCTGATCGACGGCCTCCGCTGTTTGACCGGCCTCGAGAGCGGTGGAGACTCGCCGACCTTGGTCGTCAATCCATCTCGCTGTGGCCGCTACGAGCCTCGCGCGAGGAAGCGCCGACCGAATCAGTAACTTGGCTTAACCAAGCCCCGGATGGATTACCACAAGGAGATACTCTTGCAGTATTATTGCGGCTTAACTCCAGGGTATTCGCGATGGCCCCTTTCATTGCCCCGCGAGCAGATACGCCACGTCAGACGCTCAGTCCGCCATCTCCTCCTTCTCCGCGTCCTGCTCCAGCATCCTTTGCATGCCTGTGATCAGGATGTCGCGCACATCCGCAAGCGGCGTGGCGCACACGATCCGCTCCGGCGGATACCAGCCGCTTTGCACTCCGATGAACCAGTAACGGCCGATGCCGTTCTCATCGAGCTTCAGGCCAAGGATAGGGCCGCCACTCATCCCCTTGATGCTCTTCACTCGTTCCTGGGTATCGACCACGCCGTAAAACATGGGATCGCTCTGCTCTTGGTAGCACGCCGGTCTTGCGTGCAGCCGTTCCACGGGGATCAGTATCGGCTGTGCCGACCAGATGCCCTGCCCTTGCGGGCGCACCAGCTCCCCAGGCAAGCCCAGCATGTAGTAATGATCGAACGTCTCCGGCACCTTCACCCAATTTGGTGGGCCGACCGGTTCAAGCCTGTTACCCAGCATCAAATCCGCATCATGAGCTCTCAGGAATATCACCCCGAAATCCATGCCCAGAGCGGTCCCCCGGTCATCAGTATGGTAGAGCCACGCCTTCGGATGACCGCCCAGATAATCGAACGGCATCGGCAGTTCCGACACGGCGTTGGCGTGAAGCATGTCGAGGAAGCGAAATCTCACGTCGTCGAAGCATTCCAGCCGTCCTAGGAGTTGCTCTTCAATCTCCTGCATGCAGTGCCCCGCCGTAATCCACATCGTTGCCTGCCGAGCCGTTCCAGGCAGGTTCACCTGGAGCAGAAATCCCGAATAATGGCTGCGCGCCTGCTCATGCGGTTTGGTTTGATGCTTCACGGTATAGGACGCTTCGAGCACGGCCAAGTGTCGGGCGAACCACAGCTCTGCGTCAACGCGATCAGCCATTGGCACCTCTGGACGGAGTCAGGCATGATACTGGACGTCCATACCCATCATATCCATGCGTTCCCTCAGTCGCCAGTCGAGCTCGCAAGCGGCCAACGCCTACAGAAAGGGGCGAGCCTTCCGGACCGCCCCGATCACCACTGGCACTCATCGACTTCCCCGGCCGTACCGCACCCGCTTTCTATCAGCCGCCATGGATGACCTGGCGGTTCAAACGTCCCGATATATCTGGACGTAGGTCGCTGCTTCCCCTTCGAGCAAGCGAGGAATCAGTGGCCGCGGGAATCAGCGGGAATCCACGGGAATCAGCAGCGGGAATCAGTGGCCACGGGGATCAGTGGCCACGCCCCCAAGTTGGAGAAGCTGGGGAGGCAGGAGAACACATCGACCCAGCGACATCTTAATTCCGAATATCGTAGTAGCGCCGCTCGGGCCGTCGAGATCGAGCTCCCCGGCGGTGTCCGGCTCCGCCTCGAATCCCGGCCGGAGCCCGAATGGATCGGCCGGCTCGTCGTGGCGGTCGTCGGGCTCGTGGCTGGGGAGGCCGGCTGATGATCCTCCGTCCGCTGGCCAGCCGCGCGTTCCTCTGCACCTGGCCCGGCGACATGCACAAGGCTTCGAGGAACTCTCCCTCGTCCGGTCCGGCTTCGACCAGGACGTCCTCCGCGGCCACCTCGTCCTCGTCGTCAACCGCCGCGGCGAACACCTCAGGGCGCTCCACGTCCACCGGGACGAACTGGTGATCTGGTCCCGCGGATCCGGGTCGAGCACGATCTGCACGAGGCCGAAACGACCGAGCGGTTACGCGGAGACGTGGGGTCTGGGATTTCGGATTTCGCCGATTTCGGCGGAAACAATCTCTGGGAAAACTCGCCGGCGAGGGACAAAAAACGCGAAACATGGCGCACTCTCTGAATAGAGGCATCCTCTTGCGGTGAGCGTGCGCGCCGCCGGGATCTCGGTCGGATCGGCGACGATGATCGAGGTCCACGTGGGTGCGGGGCCTGAAGAATCCCGATTCCAGGGCGGCGGTTCCGGGCGACGAAGGATGCGGAGATCGGGGGTCTGAATCCCGAAAAATGGCGGGCAAAGCCAAATCGAAAAGCGAGTCTAATGTGATGCAGAAAAAGGACTTATGCTAATGGCGCGGAGGCCGGGAAAAGACGAACGAACCCAAATTCGCGGGCTGATCCGGGGCACCTCCGACGAGCTGATGGCGACACCCTGGAAGGGATCGGTCTGGACCATCAACGGCCTCCGAAGCGGCCAGGGTCCAGAAGGGGTGAGGTGGCTTCTGTCGACATAGTGAGTCACGGCTCGGATCTTGCGTGATCTCTCTGCCGCATCCGTCATCCGGAGGATCGCGTGTCGTCAGAGAGCGCCCGCTCGGAGGAATCGAAGCTCCCCGCCTACGCGGCGACGATGGCCGCCTATCATCGCGCCTTCGCTCCCGAGCTGATCGCGATCCTGGAGGATCTTCCGATCCGCAAGGGGGACGTGGTGCTCGACTTCGCCTGCGGCGACGGCACGTACACGCGATGGCTCGCACGACTCGTCGGCAAGTCCGGCCAGGTGATCGCGCTGGACGTCTCGCCGGCCTTCCTGGAGGTGGCCCGGCGCAAGGTCGCGCGACGGCCGAAGCGGGCGAGGCGGGTCGGGTTCGTCCGGGGCGACGTCGATCACGTCCCGATCGGGGGCGGCTCGGTCGACATGGTTTGGTGCGCCCAGAGCCTCTATAGCCTGCCCGACCCGATCGAGGCGATCCGGCGGATGGCCGGAGTCGTCCGCCCGGGGGGGCATGTCGCGGTCTTCGAGAACGACGAGCTGCACCACGTCCTCCTCCCCTGGCCGGTGGAGATCGAGCTGGCGCTCCGCAAGTCGGAGCTCGAGGCGTTCGTCGCCGGGGCCGACGAGCCGCGGAAGTTCTACGTCGGCCGCCAACTCCTGCACGCCCTCCGCGCGGCCGGGCTCGTCGACGTCCGGGTCCGATGCGTCGCGTTCACGCGGCAAGTGCCCCTGGACCCGGCCGCACGCAAGTTCTTCGCGGGTTACCTGGAAGACCTCCGCGACCGCGCCGGGCCGCGGCTCGAGCCGAGCCTGCGGACGCTCGTCGATCGGCTCACCACGCCGGACTCCGGCCAGTTCCTCCTGGATAGCCCGGACCTGAGCGTGACCTGCGTGAACCACACCGCGATCGGCGTCAGGCCGTGAACGACGGCAAGTCCGAAGCAGTCGCGGTCAGAGAGTCCTCGATCATCGGCACGACCTTCCAGTCCGCGCCGGTCCAGGCGTGATGGGAGACCGCGACGCGATCGTCGTCCAGGAGGATCTCCAGGAAGCCGGGGAGGCGCAGGCCGGTCGGGTCGATCATGGTCGGCGAGCCGGAATTGAGGCAAAGCTGGTTGGGGATCTCCTCCGGGCGAATCGCCCAGGCGGCGTGAACGTGCCCGCAGCAGTAGAGATGAGGGCCGATCGTTTTCAGCCAGTCGCGGACGGCCTGCTCGTTCTCCAGCCGCTTGAGCGCCAGCTCGACGCGGTAGAGCGGCGGGGCGGCGACCGGATAGTGACAGGCGACGATCAGCCGTCGCGGCAGATTGGCGGGATCGGCCGTCAGCGCGCGGGCGGCTGCGAGCTGTCCTTCCGGAAGATAGCCCCGCGGCGAGAAGTGCCAGTGCCAGCGGGTGGCATCCATGCCGAGGATCCCGGTCTCGTCGTCGAGGCGGCGGATCCAGGGGAACGTGGTCGAGGGCATGAACTCGCCGAAGGCCGCCTCGAACCGGCGGGTGAAGTACGATCGGCGCGTCGTCCGGTCGTGGTTCCCGGGGATCATCGTGACCCGCTCCCGATCGCCGAGGATCGGCGCCAGCAGGCGTCGGGCCTGCTGGAATTCGGAGGGCAGGGCGGTGGTCGTCAGATCCCCCGTGATCAGGATGTGGTCGGGGTCGAGCGATCGCACGCGGTCCACCACGGCGTCGAGTCGATCCATGGGGAACCGCCGGGCCCGGCCCATGAGGAGTTCCATGACCCCGAGGATCCGGAGGCCGAACAGCCTGCGGGCGTTCCAGGTGTATCGCCAGACGTGGATGTCGGAGAGGTGGATCAGCCGCAAGGCCATCGTCGGGTCTCTCCTGGCATCAGCGAGCGGGGTGGGGGACGATCACGCGGACAGCCTGAGGGACGACCCGGACCTCGATGGGCGTCTCGCCGATGACCTCGCCGTCCCCCTGCACGGGGAGGGGCCGCTCGGACCGGATGGCCACCTCGCGACCGGCCGACAGGTAGGCGATGTCCGGATCCTGCCGGTGCCGGCCCCGGATCACGTTCCAGGCCACCCGGAGCGGGCTCATCAGGTTGCCGGCGCGGAGGATGCAGACGTCGATCCGCCCGTCGTCGACTGCGATGTTCGGGCCCCACCTCAGCCCGGAGCTGCCGAGCATCCCGCAGTTGGCCAGCAGCACCTGGAGCGCCCTGGCCTTCGACGTCTTGCCGTCGGCGGAGATCGTGAACCGATGCGGCTGGAATCGCACGAGCTTCGTGACGGCCGTCCAGAGATAGGCCAGCACGCCCAGCCGCTTCTTGGCCTCGGTGTTCGTGTCGCGGATCATGAGCGCGTCGAGGCCGACGCCGATCTGGGTGAAATAATGCTTGCCGCCGTACCCCATGGCATCGATCGCCGCGACGTCGTGCTCGCCGTTCACCAGGGCACACGCCTCGTCCATCGCGAGGGGGATTCCCAGCTCATGGGCCAGGACGTTGGCGGTCCCCAGCGGGATGATGCCGAGCCCGGCCCGGCTTCCCACCAGCCCGTTCGCCACCGCCGAGACCGTACCGTCCCCGCCGGCCGCCACGATCGTGTCGAAGCCTTCGGCCACGGCGCGGCGGACTCCCTCGACGATGTCCTCTCCCTCGCCGGGCTGCCAGATCCGGTGCTCCTTGTCCTCCTCGCCCCAGTACGCGAGCATCGCCCGGCGCACGGCCTCCGGCGAGGCTTGACCGGACTTCACGTTCATCACCACGAACATGCGCGACGTTTCGACTCGCGACGTCCTCGTCATCATCCGTTCCATCGGCGATGTTCCCCCGCCACCGTCCCCTGGATGTACGGGGGTCTCCTGTGCAAGTCCGGGGCCAACGCGGGTGAACTTTCTTGCTGGAAACCGAGGTCGCGTGCCTCTACCATGTGCGATCATCCCAGGCCGGTGACGCGCCTTGCCGTGGCGAGGGGCTGTCCCCCTGACCGAACCCGGAGGACTTGCACGTGAGCACACGACCGTTTCTCTGGGCCCTCCTCGCGGTCGCCTTGCCGGGGGGGGCGTCTGGTGACGACGCGGCGGCCGAGCCCGTGCGGCCGACGCGGGCGATCCGGCTCTTCAACGGCAAGGACCTGGGCGGGCTGACGACCTGGCTCAAGGAGACCGGCCACGTCGACCCCCGGGGCGTCTTCCGGGTCACCAGGGATGGGCTCCTGCACATCTCGGGGGATGGCTTCGGGTACGTGGCCACGGACCGGGCCTATCGCGATTACCGGGTGGTCCTCGAGTACCGCTGGGGCGACCGGACCGACGGCGGGCCCTCGGTGCGGAACTCGGGCCTGCTGCTCAACGCCGTCGGGCCCGACGGAGGCGCCGGGGGCGAGTGGATGTCGTCGGTCGAATGCCAGCTCGCGCAGGGTTGCGTGGGGGACCTGATCCCGATCCGGGGCAAGCTCGCCGATGGCTCGATGGTCCCCGTGAGCCTGACCACCGACGTGGTCCTGGGCCCGGACAAACATCCTCGCTGGAAGGTCGGCGGGACGCCCCGGACCTTCACGGATAGCCAGCTCTGGTGGTCGCGGCACGACCCCGACTACAAGGAGCTGCTGGACACCCGGGGCAAGGACGACGTCGAGAGCCCCAAGGGGGAATGGACGCGGGTGGAATGCACGTCCACGGCCGGGCGGATCACGGTCCGCGTGAATGGCCACCTGGTCAACGAATGCCGAGAGGTCACCCCGGCGGCCGGCAAGATCCTCGTGCAGACCGAGGGATTCGAGCTCTTCGTCCGCACCTTCGAGGTGCATCCGATCTCCCAGTAAGTCAGAAGGAAGGGCGACCGATGCAGGGACAAACGACGCGGCGAGAGATCCTCAGGGGCGCGGCCGGCCTCGGCGCACTCTCCACGCTGCCGATGGTGCACGCGGCCGGGACCGGCACGGTGCGGGTGGGGCTCGTCGGCTGCGGCGGGCGGGGCACCGGCGCGGCCACGCAGGCGCTCTCGGCCGGCTCCGACGTGAAGCTCGTCGCGATGGCCGACGCGTTCGCGGACCGGCTCGAGGGGAGCCTGTCGTTCCTCAAGGCCGACTCGGCCGTCGGTTCCAAGGTCGACGTGCCCCAGGACCGCCGGTTCGTTGGCTTCGACGCGTGCAAGGCGCTGATCGAATCGGGCGTGGACGTCGTCCTGCTCTGCACCCCGCCCCAGTTCCGCCCGCTCCATCTCCGGCTGGCCGTCGAGGCCGGCAAGCACGTCTTCGCCGAGAAGCCCGTGGCCGTGGACGCCCCGGGCGTCCGCTCCGTGCTGGAGACCTGCAAGCGTGCCGCGGAGAAGAACGTGTCGATCGTCTCGGGGCTCTGCCTGCGATACGACGCGGGCTACCGCGAGACCGTCCGGCGGATCCACGCCGGGGCGGCCGGCGACGTGACCACGATCCTGGCCAACGACTACCGGAGCGGCCGGTGGACCAAGCCGAAGGAGCCCGGGATGACCGAGATGATGTACCAGATGCGGAACTGGTACAACTTCACCTGGCTCTCGGGCGACTTCAACGTCGAGCAGCACGTCCATCACCTGGATATCTGCGCCTGGGTCATGAAGAACCGGTATCCGGTCAAGGCGATCGGCATGGGGGGGCGGCAGGTGCTCACCGGGCCGGAATATGGTCAGATCTACGACCATTTCTCGGTCGTCTACGAGTACGCCGACGGTGCCCGGATCATCAGCAATTGCCGCCAGCAGCCGGGCTGCAAGGACGACATGAGCGTCCAGGTCGTGGGGACGAAGGGGCAGGCCCTGATCACCGAGCGCCGCAAGGGGCTCTGGATCAAGGGGACGACGGGCGACACCTGGTACTACGACGGCCCCAAGAACGAGATGTACCAGCAGGAGCACGACGAGCTGTTCGCCGGCGTCCGGGCGGGCAAGCCGATCAACAACGGCGAGTACATGGCCCGCAGCACCTTGCTGGCGATCATGGGCCGGATGGCGGCCTACACGGGCCAGGAGATCACCTGGGAGATGGCCATGAACTCGCAGGAGGATCTCAGCCCGTCCGGCTATTCCTGGGACGCCGCGCCGCCGACCTCGGCGATCGCGATCCCGGGGCAGACGGCGTTTCGTTGAGGGCTTTCCCACTGGTGCCTCGTCAACGTTAAGAACTCGGGTTGCGGGACAGGCAGGAATGCCTGTCCCCCGGTTTATAGCTCAGCGAGTCGGAGATGTCGGGGGACAGGCATTCCTGCCTGTCCCCTGGGCAACCCGACAAGGGAGCGGTGACAACGCACTCGTGCCTCCTTATGGGGAGTCATGCCGATGAGGCAAGGGCCGTTCCGTGCCGAGGTCGTGCCGCGGGTCGGGAGCAGCAGCCCCCTCTCCCTAACCCTCCCCCACGCGGGGGGGAGGGGACCGGAAGGCCCGCCTCGAGCGAAGGTTTGTCTGTCTGTCGATGGCGATCGAGACGGCCTGGGCCGTCGCGAATGGCTCCTGGCCGCGGGGGCGAGCCTGGCGGGCCTGGCCGGCACGGCCCGGAGTGCCATGGCCATCGAGGGGCCGCCGAGGCCGGCGGCCACGCGGTTCCGGATCGCCTGCATGACGCTGCCGTACTCGCAGTTCCCGCTGGAGCGGGCTCTGGCCGGGATCCATGCGGCCGGCTTCCGATACGTGGCCCTGGGGACGACCCATGCGGAGAAGGGGGGCGAGACCCCGGTCCTTGTCCCGGACGCGCCCCCGGAGCGGGCCAAGGCGCTGGGGCGGAGGTGCCGCGACCTCGGGCTCGAGCCGTTGATGATGTTCTCGATGATCTATCCCGAGGATCCCGCGGCGCCCGCCGTCTTCCGGTCGCGGATCCGGCAGGCCGCCGCGGCCGGCGTCCCGCAGGTGCTGACCTTCGGCCACACCAAGGGGGGCAATCGCGGGCTCTGGGTCGAGCGGTTCAAGGAGCTCGGGCCGATCGCGCGCGACCAGGGCGTGACGATCGTGATCAAGCAGCACGGCGGCGAGACCGGGACGGGCGCCGCCTGTGCCGAGATCGTCCGCGAGGTCGCCGACCCGGGGATCATGGTGAACTACGACGCCGGCAACGTGATGGATTACCTGGACCTCGACCCGATCCCCGACATCACCTCGTGCGCCGACGTCGTCCGGAGCTTCTGCATCAAGGATCACCGGAATGTCCCGAAGGACCAGGACTGCGGCCCCGGCCTCGGCGCGATCGACCATTACCGCCTGCTCCAGCCCGTGGCCTTCACGGGCCGGGACATGCCGCTCTGCTGCGAGAACATCTCCGCCCCGCTGCTCCCCTCGCCCGCGAATCCCGACGAGATCGACGCGCTGGCCCGGCGGGCGCGCGAGTTCCTCGAGATCGTGATCCGGGGGATCCAGGCGTGATCGGGACGAGATGTATTCCTCTCGTTCGGCGGCGGCGGCGCTGGGCGGTGTGGAAGACCTCTCGGAGGAGATGCGAGTTTCCGGGTGGCTGTGGCAGAGCCGAAGGCGATGCCACGGGATCCCAATGGCCGGCGTGAAAGCGCCGGCGAGTCTTCCGGCCGTCGCGATCCCGTGGTGTCGCTGCGCTTCCACCACAGCCACCCGGAGGGTGAGCCCTCGTCGTTCTCGTTGGATCGCCCCACTCCAGACCCACCTCACCCCCCCGCACCCAGCCATTCGATCAGGGTGGCGGGCTTCGCGGTGAAGGCGTCCTCGACGGTGCGCACGGCCGGCAGCTCGCGGCCGAGCGAGCCGCGGCAGGCCGCCGCGAGGACGGGGCGGGGTGACAGGGCGGCGAGGACGTCGGGGAGGTCGCCGAAGTCGCGGAGCAGGCCCGGGAGGAGGCTCGCGGCATTGATGGCGAGCCCCTCGGGCGCGAACAGGGGCATGAAGCTGAGCAGACCGTCCTCGATCGCGACCGAGGTGATCCGTGGCTCGATCGCGGCGGCGAGCAAGACGACCAGCGCGGAGTCGCGACGACCGCAGAGGACGATCGGCCGGCCCGGCCGGCCGTTCGCGGGACTCAGCCGGGCCACGGCGGCGAGGACGTCCGCCACCCGCATCGCGACCAGGCTCTCCCCCACGAGGAAGGCATTGTAGGCGAGGTTCTCCTCGACGCCCGACAGCGGATCCTCATAGCGATCGCCGCGAGACTTCAAGGGGACGCGAAGCGAACCGACGCCACGCGGGTCGATCGACGTCACGGCATGTGCGCCTGCGGCCAGGGCGTCGATGAGGGCTCGCTCCTTCCCCCATGCCGGCGCCTCGTTGCCGTTCACGAGGAGGACCAGGTGCCGTCCCTCTCGCGTCCCGGCCGCCTCGTCGTGGAGGCGGAAATCGATCTCGCCCGCATCACTGCGGAGGAGCGTCTTGAGTTCGACTCTCGGCCGCGGCGGCCGATTCCGGTACTGCTCCCAGGCCATCGGCAGGAAGGGGCGAGACCTCGTCGCACCGTTCACCTGGCCGTCGGGGCTCGCCCGCAGCTCCGCCGGATCGCGCGGGCTGACCGCGACCTCCGGGGCCTGAGCATCCCTCGGTTTTCCCTTCAGCCAGTGATCGAACCAGGCGTAGGCGGCTTCGCGGAGCGGCCGGGAGAGGCCGTGCGGGCCGGGCGCCACGGTCATCCCGATCCGGTCCTCGGCACCGGCGATGGCGTAGAGCCGTTTCGCCTCCGCGAACGTGGCCCGCGTCCCTGCAATCGGGAAGAAGTCCTTCTCCGCCGAGCAAAGGAGCGCGGGCCTGGGCGCGATCAGGGCGAGGAGGCCCGCGTGGTCGATGCCTCGCGAGACGAAGCCATGCGGGTCCTGCTCGGGATCCGACGACGGGTCTTCCTGGATCCGGTTCGCCATCCGGCGGGGCAGGGCGGTGATGTAGCAGCCGATGACGGGGACGCGGACCCGGTCGTCGACCGCCGCGAGGTACGCCGTCAGGTTGCCCCCGCCGGAGTTGCCGACGCAGCCGATCCGGGCGGCATCGACTCCAGGCAGGGAGATGAGGTAGTCGAGGGCCCGGATCGCGTCCCAGATCCGGTAGCGGGCGAAGCTCATCCCCAGCAGGTAGAGCGGATTGCCGAGCACGCAATGTTCGCCGCACGAGAGGTCGAATCGCGAGCGGCCGCGGGACGCGTCCCAGAACTGGCTCCGCTCTCCTTGTCCCACCGGATCATAGGTCAGGACGACGAATCCCCGTTTCGCGAGGTTGATATGCAGGGTCTGGTACGTCTCGTGGGCCTTGCCCACCTCGGAATGCCCGCACGGGCTGAGCACGCCGGGATGGGCTGTTGCGTCGCCCGCGGGTCGGTACACGAGTCCGGAGACCTGAAAGCCGGGGAAGCTCTCGAAGAGCACCCTGTCGACGGTGTATCCATCCCCCGAGATCCGCCCGGTGATCCGGGCGGCGGGAGGGCCCTGGGCACCGGGCATCCCGCCGAGCATCTCCAGGAAGGACGCGCGGAGCGACGCCTTCAGTCCGTCGAGCTGGGTCGGGGTCGAGATCGCCTCGAACCGCGCGCGTCGGCGTGCCTCCTGGGTCGCCGCGAGGGCCAGGAGTTGCTGATGCAGGTCGGGCACCGGCGCGTCCGCGAAGCCTCCGAGCCCAGGGCCGAAGGCGGCCGAAAGTCCCAGGCCCAGCACGGTCCGCCGAGACATGGATTGAGTCACCGCGAGCTCTCCGGTGGTTTCGTCATGGAACAGGACGCATGGCTTCCGTTTGCCTCATCCCTTCTCCGGCCCGGATCCGGCCCAGGTCCGGCTCAGATCCTCCGCGACCCGAGGCCCGCGGCCCATCCGGAGCAGGACTCGCTCGGCGCGCAACCCCCACGAACCGGCCAGGGCCTGGGCGGCGACGTTCACGGTCGGGATGTCAAGGATGACAGTTTCGCCCGCGTACCGCGATCGTGCATCGGCCAGGAGCGCCGGTCCCGCCAGATCGTCGCCCAGGCACGGCCCGATCTGCCGGGCCGACGCGCCGGGTCGGGAGAGCAGGAAGCCCCGGAGCCGGCCGCTCTCGCCGACGACCCGGAATGCGTCCGGCTGCTCGTCGGCCAGGCGGCGGATCAGCCGGCCGCGGTCGGTCCCGGTGGCCTCGCGGTCCAGGGCAATCGCCGCTTCGAGATCGGGATGACCGGCCGTTCGCACCCTCGCCTCGCCGGGAGTCCCGTCGGCCGGGGACAGGATGCCGCGATGGCGATCGAGGGTGGCCTCCGCGACGAAACCGAGGTCCTCGTAGAGCGGCCGGCCCAGCGGGGTCGCGTCCAGGCGGACCGACGAAACGCCCTGGGCGTCGAGCGATTCCAGCGCCCGGGTCATCAGCGCCCGGCCGATCCCGGAGCCCCGATGGGCCTCGTCGACGAGCATCATGGCGACCCAGGCCACCGGCCCGAACCGGCAGGTCGTCACCGTGCCGACGCCGACGCCGTCGAGCTCGGCCACGAATCCGCCGCCCGGTTGCAGGTCCAGCAGGCGCCTCCAGTCGGCCTCGAGCTGATTCCATCCGGCCTGGGCCACGAGCCGGCGGCCGACGGGGATGTCCTCGATCGTCATCGGGCGGATGCCGAGCAATGTCCCCTCCCGCGGTCGAATTCGAGCCTTGCCCCACGACCCCTCGATTGTACCGGGCCGGCGCCGCCAGGGACTGCGCATTTGCCGATCTCCGGTCCCTCCTCCGACTCAATACTCCACCCGAACCCGCAACGAGGGACCGGTCGGCGCCAGCGTGATCGTCTCGGACTTCGGATCGAACGCGCCGTGAGGCCGCCCGGACACGGTCACGGAACGCATGGGTTTCCCCTCGGGATGGCGGAGCCGGAGGAGGATCCTCCGGGGTTCCGCCGGCCCGGTTGGCGGGGCGATCGTCGCCTCGATGAAACCCTCGCCGACGTGAGAGCGGATCGCGTAGCCGACCTTGCCGAAGCGCGTGGGGGCGTCGCGGACCGACACGGCCCGGCCGTCCCCGAGCCAGCGATCGGTCACGAAGGGGGCCAGCCAGAGGTCCTCGCCTCGCTCCTGCACCAGCATCAGGCGCGTCTGGCAGAGGAACCAGCCGGTCTCGTGCGTCTTGTTCCATCCGCCCTGGTTGTGGAAATGCTCCCAGAACGACATGTTTTCACGGCTGACCAGCGAGGCGAGGCCGTGGAAGTAGGCTCGAAGGAACGGCTTCACGTCGTCGCGGGCGGCGTAGATCTCGGCGACGCGGGCGTAGAAGGGCTGGACCTTGGCGAAGCCGCCCAGTCCATACGGATCCTTGCGGCTGGCCCCCTCGGGATACTCGCCCATCCCCGTCCGCAGGAACGCCGAGCCCTCCAGGTAGCCGAGCATCCCGCCGACCTCCGGCGAGCCCGGGTCGAGGATCCCGGTCGCCGCCAGATGATGGGCCCCCAGGTCCACGCTGTAGGCCCAGCTCCGGTTGGCGTCCTCGCCGGGGAGGAATTCCTCGACGTGCCCGTAGCTGTCGAGCAGGGCGCTCTGGGCCAGCGTCCAGGCCCCATCCCCCAGCGGCAGCACGGGCGACCGCGACTGAGTCCACCGATAGGCCGTTCTGAGGTCCTCGCGGTAGGCGTCCGCCTCTTTCGCCAGGGCATCTGCGGCCGGATCCCGGATCGAGCTCAGGATGCGGGCCGCGGCGGTCAAGCCCGCGGAATACTGGGCGTCGTTGAAGAACCGGTAGGCGAAGCGATTCCAGTCCGCGCTCACGCCCGGCGGCATGAGCCCGTAGCCTGGCCGTTTCCGACCTTGCTCGTCCACCCGCTTCGTTTTCGTCCGCTGCCGGATGATCCAGGCGCAGACGCGTTTCAGCTCGGGGGCGATGCTCCGGAGCCAGGCCTCGTCGTGCGTCCGCTCGACGTGCTCGGCGAGCGTCCAGAGGTGCTCGCCGGTGCCGACCAGGGTGTAGCCGGTGGTGAGGAATCCCTCGGGGCTGTACCGCCTGATGAAGAACTCCAGGCTGCGCCGGGCGTATTCCGACTGGCCGAGCATGTCCATGCCGCGAATCGGCGCGTGGGCCTCGCTCTCGAGCGGGCCGTAGCGGTCCGAACTGATCCAGGCCGCGACCCGGCGGCCCGAGTCCTCGGACCGTGCCGCGAGCAGGCAATGGACCTGCGAGGCCCGGATCAGGTCGGCCAGGAACGGGTCGGGCAGATCCACCTGCATCGAGGGCGACAGGACGGCCTTCCAGTAGGCGGTCGTCCGCTCCTCCCAGGTCGTGCCGGCGGGCGGAACGACCTTCTCTCCCGGCCGAAGCGGCCAGAGCGGCACGAGCACGGTGCACCCGGATTCCGCGTTCGGCGGCAGCGAGCCGGACAGGGTCAGTCCCCCGGCATCCTGCCGAAGCGAGAGGGGACCGGCCGCCGCTTCGGCGATCGCCAGAACCCGATCGCCGACCGAGAAGATCGTGGTCCCATCGACGGCCGCCATGGTGGCCCGCCCGGGCGCCGGTCCCGTCCCGGCCAGGGCCAGGGTCAAGCGCGCCGGGGCGGGGGTGTCGGTCTCGTTCCGCATCGCCAGCTCGACGATCCCGACGGCACGATCGCGGACCCAGGCGGGACGATCGGTCGCGGCCTCGCCGACGGGGGCGACGTACGTGGTTTGCCGATAGACGACGGAGCCCTCGCGGGTCGTCGTCGTCGGCATCGGCAACCAGCCGCCGTGAAGCCGCCGCGTGATGTCGAGCTTCCCGCCCGTCCCCGGCCGGACCTCGAGCCGCCACTGGTCCGGGATGTCCCGGGGCGGGTCGTCGATTCCGCGCGAGGCGTCGAACCGGACGTCCCCCTCGCGATCGGCCACGATCTTGCGGTTGTCGCAGGCCAGGGACAGCATCATCGGCCCCAGGTCCTGGATGCCCCGGTGGACGTCGGTCATCGCGCGTTCGAGGGTCTCGTCCGGCCGGCGCCGGACGTCCTCGAGCACGCCCGGCGTGACGGCCGGTTCCTGGATGTCGATGCCGTCCTTCCGGCCGGCCGTCGCGGCGACGCGGATGCCCCCGTACGAGACGGAGCCATGCGCCAGGACGTCCTCGATCGACACCGCAAACCCGCCGGCCTCGCCCCCGAACCGGAGGACGGTCCGGTCCGTCTTGTCCGCCCGCGGCACGCTCGCCAGCAGCCTGACGTTCAGCGGCTGAGACGCCTGCCAGCGGATCTGATGAGGATCGCCGCCCGACGAATCGACGAGTGCTCCATTGTAAATCTCAACGGGGATCACGGCCGGATCGGAGGTCGTGACGCGTTCGAGGCGAACCTCCTCCGCCCGCCAGTGCGAGCGAGTGAAGACGCCGACGGACTTCACGACGACCGCCCGGTCGCCACTCGGGAAGACCCAGCGCACCCTGGGCGTTGGCGTTCGCCAGTTCGCTCCCGGCCCTTCCCAGACGAGCATCGTCCCGCGCCGCTCCGGCCGCGACCCGAGCGCCTTCCACTCGCCCTGCCAGGGGGATTCGCCGACCCAGGTTTCGACGACAGGAGGACGGTCCGCCGAAGCCCTCGCCGCGTCGGCGAACTCCAGCTCCAGCCGGCGGAGGCTCCGCGATTCCGGCCATTGCACCCCCAGGCAGCCGCGGCCGTTCCAGTCGGGAGCGATCACCTCGTGATTTCGGCCCACAGCCAGCTCGCGGCCGGGCTCGACGTCCTTCGCGGGGAACTCGCCGATGCGGCTGGCCGAGGTCCCGGCCCGTTGCGCCGGGTCCCAGGTCATGATCCGGCCGAAGGGGACGACGTCCACCTCGGGGCGAGGCGGCCTCTCCCCCTTCGCGGCCGGGTCGATCGTGAGCCGGGCGAGGGCCCAGTCGGCGCAGTCGCAGAGGATGCCGTCCCCCGCGTCATCGACGACGAGCGTCAGTTCCGCGGCCCCTTTCGTGGCGACCGAGACGGCCCGCGGCGGATCGGCCTGACGCATGACGCCGCTGTCGAACGCCTTCCGGCCATCCACGAAGACCCGGAAGACGACCGAGCCGTCCCTGTTCGGCCCCTGCCATTGGACGCCCACCTCGGCGTCGAACGACTGGAAGCGGCCGGCGAGGTCCACGCGGATCTCGCCGCTCGCGTGATGACCCAGCCCTTTCGGGTAGGTTCGATCGCCGATCCTCAGGGGAGCCCCATTCCGCCCCGCCGGCCGGACCGCCGTATCGAGGCCCAGCTCACCCCAGGCCTGGGTGCTCGACAGGATGTCCGCGGCGTTTGTGTCCGACAGGTAGAGCACCCCGGCGGGCTCGTTCGCGGGGAGAGAGCTCACGCCCCCCGTGCAGGCCGCGCCCAGGACCAGAATCACGACGCGATGGAATGAGCCTTTCATGGGTCAGTCCTCCTCAGCCCCGATTCAAGCCGATCCCGTGCCCGGTCACAAGAGAGGCGTCCGGCTGAGTCTGGGGGATGCCGTTCCGAATACGGAAGCCACGTCCTGGCATCTGCGGGGCCATCCATAGACACGTGACCACCCGCGTCAGCGGGTGGTTCGGACGGGGCGCAGCCCTCCAGCTTCCGGCGTGAGCCGGACTGGCCTCGGGCGAGCGGTGGCCTATCCCGCACGTAACCGGCTTCGGCCCGTTTCGGCCCCGCGGTGAGCCTCTGGCGGTTCACGAGGAGGACGTTGCTCGCCGTGTTGACAGCAGCGAATGGGTTAGTCCTGATCCTTGAGTACTGGTCAGCTTCCCGTATCTTGGGGGTGTCGCCTTCACGGGTAAGACAGACATCCAGCATCGCCTTTCTCCTGGGCATCGATCATGGCATCGAGCGCAATCGAATCACGTCTGGCGTTCCTGGAGCGAGAGGTTGCCGACCTCAAGGCGAAGCTCTTGGAGTCACCAGCCGGAGACGGTCCGTGGTGGGACCGGATCGCGGGCACCTTTACCGACGACCCAGCTCATGAAGAGGCCATGAAGCTCGGGCACAAGTACCGAAGGTCTCTTCGCGCGAGTCTGACAGGCCAGCGGAAGGGTTGACGTGTGCGTCTCGCGGAGCCGAAACGAGGACGTAGCTCGTTTGACGTCGAGTCGGAGACACGTGGGCTCGAAGTGTTTGATGGTCGGTTAACAGGCCAGGGACTGCTTAAGAGGCGCCCGGCTGGACGACGACGCCCGGCAGCACATGGGCATAGATCCATACCACGGCCCCTACCAAGAGCGCCAGCGCCAGGCTGTGCCAGAAGACGGCTCGGAGGAGGTCGCCTTCCTTGCCCCCCTCGCCGGTCGCGGCGGCGGCGACGACGATCGACTGGGCGTCGATCATCTTGCCCATGACGCCGCCGGTCGAGTTCGCCGCGGCCATCAGGATGGGGGAAAGAGCGAGCTTGTCGGCGGTGATCCGCTGGAGGTTGCCGAACAGGACGTTGCTCGCCGTGTCCGAGCCCGTGAGGGCGACGCCCAGCCAGCCGAGCATCGTGCCGAAGATTGGGTAGAGGAATCTCCCGGATCGCGTGAACGCCAGGCCGAGGACGGCATCCATGCCCGAATAGCGGGTCACGAAGCCCAGCGCCAGCATCGCCAGGATGGCCAGCATCGCCGGGATCATCCGCCGAAACGTGCCCACCAGGAGCGTTGCCAGGCGGGCCGGCGAGAGCCCCAGCAGCAGGCCGCCGGCAACTGCGGCCAGGAAGACGGCCGTCCCCGTGGAGGAGAGCGGTACGATCTCCAGGACGGCCTTCTCCAGGTCCGCCGGCCGCGGCTCGGCGTGGCCGGTCACCGCCTCGCCGCGGGCGACCTTCAGGTGGAGTGCCGGGACCTCAACCTTCCAGGAAAGCCGGGCGTCGAGCCAGTCCTTGACCGCGGGCGTCCCCAGTCGCTTCATCGCCGGCAGGCCCCAGATCAGGACCAGGACCGTGAGCAGCAGGAAGGGCATCCAGGCGCGAACGACCTGGCGCGTCGACGGGCCGGATGGGCTGAGCATGGACTCGACGGCCTCAGCCGTTTCCGCCCCCGTGCTCTCGTGCTCGAACCGCCAGGTCCGCGCGGGCTTCCACCAGCGGAGGACCAGGACGCCGACGGCCATGCTGGAGACCGACGACACGATGTCCACCAGCTCGAAGCCGACGAAGTTGGACCAGAGGAACTGCACGGCCGCGAAGGTCCCGCCGATGGCCGCCAGCGGCAGCCAGACGGCGAGGGTCTCGCGGAGCCCGGCCATGGTCGCCACCAGCCAGAACGGGATCAGGAGCGAGAGCGGCGGCAGGATCCGGCCGGCGGTCGCGCTCAGGGCTTCCACGTCCAGTGCCGTGACGGCCGAAAGCGTCCGCAGGGGCGTGCCGATGCCGCCCCAGGCCACCGGCGCGGTGTTGGCGATCAGGCAGAGCATCGCGGCCGGGAACGGCCGGAAGCCCAGGCCGACCAGGAAGGCCGCCGAGATGGCCACCGGGGCGCCGAAGCCGGCGGCTCCCTCGATGAACGCGCCGAAGCAGAAGGCGATCAGGACCGCCTGGATCCGGCGGTCGTCCGAGAGCGAGGCGATGGAGGCCTTCATGACCTCGAATTCGCCGGCCGCCACCGCGATGTCGTAGAGATAGACGGCGGCCACGATCAGCCAGAGGATCCGGAAGACGGCGAAGACCACCCCGACCCCGGCCGCCGCGGCGACCATGCCCGCCGGCATCCCGAAGACCAGCCAGGCGGCCAGGGCCGCCGCGACGAGCCCGGCGAGCGCCGCGCGGCCGGCATGGACCCTGCCGGACGCCAGCAGTCCGAGCAGCAGGAGGACGGGGAACGCCGCCGCCAGCGTGGACAGGGGCCAGAACCGCAGGGGGTCGTAGCTTTGCTCCCAGACCACGGCATCTCCCGGCGATCGAGCCACCTATTATGGCCAACTGGGACCGAGTGCGGTCCTTCGGAGAGCCGCGGCACCCACCATAAGCGAGGGGGAAGGGGAGGGATAGAGGCCACCCGCCGGGCGATGCGGAAGCGACGCGCGGCCGGGCCCGTGGCGGCGGCCGACCGGAGCGGCGATGCATGATCTTTGGGCGTTGTCGTCTTGACCGCCGTGACGCCAAGGAGTTACCTTTTGTAGTCGCCCCGCGCCTCCGAGAGAGGCGATCGACAGGCGATCAGAAGGAGCACCTGAGTGCAAATCGAGATCTCGACCCGCCACGGTGAGCTGACGTCCGAACAGCAACGCCGCTTGCATGATAAGTCGGAGAAGCTGCTCAAGTATTTCGGGCGGCTCATGGCCGTGGAAGTGGCCGTGGACCAGGGTAAGCAGGCGTGGGATGTCGAGATCCTGGTGTCGGCCGAGCACAAGCACGACTTCGTCGCCCGCGAGGTGGGCCCGACGCCCGAAGCGGCGATGGACCTGTGCCTGCATAAGATCGAGAACCAGCTCCGGCGCTACAAAGAGAAGGTCCAGAATCACAAGGGCGATATGCCTCAGGGTGGGGGGCGGTCCCGGTCGGGCGACCAGGCGGAGCCCCCCGAATCGGCATGAGACTCTCGGTGCGGGTCGCGGGGGGATGATCCCCCGCGGAGCCTGTTCCTGACCAGTCGCCGCGAGCATAACGCAGCGGGTCGGTGGTCCGCCATCCTCCTCCTGGTATTGATGCCCGCCTGAGCGTCGCGATTCCGAGGCCGTCCGGGGACCCCGGCAGGGTTCCGACGGCCCATGAGGGAGGGGCGGATGAAACTATCAGATTTCGTAATTCGCGATTCGATCATCGTCGACTTGCAGGCCACGACGAAGGAAGCGGCGATCCGTGAGATGGTGCACAGCCTGAACGCCTCCAACCATCTCCCCGACTCGGAAGTGGAGAGCGTCATCCGCGCGATCCTCGGCCGCGAGGAGCTGGGCTCCACGGGTATCGGGATGGGAGTCGCCGTCCCCCATACGCGGCACGCGACGCTGACGCGGCTGATCGGCACCGTGGCCCTGTCGCGGCGAGGCGTCGATTTCGCAGCCCTCGACGGCGACCCCGTGAACATCTTCTTCCTGCTGGTCTCCCCCCAGAACCAGCCCGGCGATCACCTCAGGGCCCTGGAGAACATCTCGCGACACCTGAAGGATGAGCGGTTCGTGAGCTTCCTGCGACAGTCCAGCGACAGGGAGCAGGTCATCCAGGTACTCGACGACGCCGACCATAATACCCTGTAAGGGGATGGATGCCGCGCCGCGGCACCCCACCCCTCCCCCAGTCCGGGGCCCTCGCCAGCGAGGCGTCCCCGGCTTTCCGGCGATGGGCTCCGCGGGAAAGGACCCGAGGGACCAGGCAATTTCTTGCAAGAGGCCCTGACCGCCGGCTCGCCGCCGGCCGTCGTTCCCGGCCCAGGCCGATCGAGCTGACGATGAGCGACGAATCCGCAGTCTTCCGGCGTCCGGTTGAGATCAGGAATGCACTCGGGTTCCACATGCGCCCCGCCGGCAAGTTCGTCAAGCTCGCGCTCCGCTATCAGTCCGAGGTCCGGATCCTCTACAATGGCAACCAGTATAACGGGAAGAGCATACTCGACCTGACCTCGCTGGCCGCGGAGTGCGGAACGCGGCTCGAGATCGAGGCGAGGGGGCCGGACGCCGCGGAGGCGATCGAGGCGCTCGAGGGGCTGGTCCTGGCCCATTTCGACGAGAACGAGAACGGCGAAGCGATTTCCGCGCAGCCCACGGAGCCCGCCCGATGATCGGGCGGGGCCGGGTCGGGGCATCCCCCCGATCCGACCTCGACGCGACATGGAGTCGGCGGCGGGCCCGGGCGGAAGACGGGCGGGCCTCGCGAGGCCGAGCGAATCACAGGAAAGTTGGCATGCCGCCACTGGCCCCTCCCCACCAACCCGACGGCCCGACGCCGGCGGCCCCCCCGATGCAGGTGCTGCGGGGGCTGGCCGTCAGCCCTGGCATCGCCATCGGGCCGGTCGTCGTGGCGAGCCCGGTGGGCCGTCGCCTCCCGCCCCGCAAGATCGCACGCGAGGCCGTCGCCGCCGAAAAGGCGCGACTCGACCGCGCCCTCGAAGCCGCGGAGGTCGAGGCCGATCAGGCGTGCGCCGAGGCGCGGGACCGGCTGGGCCCGCAGTATGCGGACATCCTCGGCGCCCACGCCCGGATGATCGGCGATCCCACCCTCCGCGAGGGCGCCGGCCGGCGGATCGAGCAGGAGACCATCGCGGCGGAGCACGCCGTCATCGAGGTCCTGGAGGCGCACGCCGCCCGGCTCGAGCAGCTCAGCGATTCCTACCTGGCGGCCCGCGCGGCCGACGTCCGGGACATCGAGGCCCGGATCCTCGGCCAGCTCATGGGCCGCCGGCCGCGCGGCCTGCAGGATGAGCTGCCCGGCCCGTCCCTCGTCCTGGCGGCCGACCTCTCCCCGAGCGAGACCGCCGGCCTGGATCCGCGGCGCGTGCTCGGCTTCGCCACCGAGGCCGGCGGCCGGGCCAGCCACACGGCGATCGTCGCGGCCGCGCTGGAGATCCCCGCCGTGGTCGGCCTGGGGAAATTCCTGGACCTGGCCCGGCAGTGCCGGATCGCCATCATCGACGGCGACGAGGGCCTCGTGATCCTCGATCCCGACGCGGCCACCCAGGAGCGCTATCGGGACGCCGCCGAGGAGCGATCGGAGCGATTCCAGGTCCTCTCCCGTCAGGCGGACCTCCCCGCGGAGACGCTCGACGGCACCCGGCTGGAGCTCTGGGGCAACATCGAGTTCTCCGGCGAGGTGGAGGCCTGCCTCGGCCTGGGTGCCGCGGGGGTCGGGCTCTACCGCACCGAATTCCTCTTCATGAACGCCGAGGCCCCCCCGACCGAGGAGCAGCAGTTCGAGGCCTACGCGACGGTGATCCGCTCGCTCCAGGGCCGGCCGATCGTGATCCGGACCCTCGACCTGGGGGCCGACAAGCTGGAGTCCTACCGGGCCTCCGCCCCCCGCGAGGCGAACCCGTTCCTCGGCCTGCGGAGCATCCGGTTGTCGCTCCGGGACCGGGACCTGTTCCGGCCCCAACTCCGCGCGATCCTCCGCGCCGCCCTCCTCGGCGACGTCCGGATCATGTTCCCGCTGGTGTCGACGATGTCCGAGCTCCGGCAGGCCCGCGCCCTGCTCGCGGAAGCGGCGGCGGGGCTGGCGGCCGAGGGGATCCCCGGCCGCGGCGACCTGCCCGTCGGCGTGATGGTGGAGGTCCCGGCCGCGGCCCTCGTGGCCGATCACCTGGCGAAGGAGGTGGATTTCTTCTCGATAGGCACCAACGACCTGGTCCAGTACACGCTCGCGGTCGACCGGACCAATGAGACCGTGGCCGACCTGTATTCCGCCGCCGACCCCGCCGTCCTCCGCCTCATCGAGCGGGTGGTCCAGGCCGCCGGCGCGAGGGGGATCGACGTGAGCGTCTGCGGGACGATGGGCGGGGATCCGCTCTACGCGATGCTCCTGCTGGGCCTCGGCCTGCGGCACCTGAGCATGCCCCCGCACCAGCTCCCGGAGATCCGCCGCGTGATCCGCGGCATCCGCCTGGACGCCGCGCGGGCCCTCGCCGCCGAGGCGCTGGCCATGGAGACCGCCGCCGAGGTGGCCGACCTGCTGCAACGTCGGCTCCGCGAGGCGCTACCCGACACGCCCCCCCGGTCCGGGGCACCCCGATCCGAGGCCCGCGGATGAGCCGCCAACCCGACGGAACACCCTTGAACGCGAACCGAACCCGAACCCCCTTTCCCGAGGACAACCATCCGGCCGCCCCGCGAACGGCTCGCCGCCTCGCGGGCCCCGGCCCGATCGGCCCCGGCGGCCCTGCCGCCGCGGCGGATGGTCGCACCTCGCCCCGACCCAGGCCATGACGACCGCCACGACGATGCGACTCCGATTCGCCAAGCGAGGCGACCTCCGGCTCATCAGCCACCGCGACCTGCTGCGGTGCCTGGAGCGGATGCTCCGCCGCGCGCGGCTCCCCGTGGCGATGAGCCAGGGTTTCAACCCCCGCGCGCGGATCGTCTTCGCCCTGCCGCTGGGCCTGGGCATCGAGGGATGCGACGAGATCGTCGATCTCGAGCTGTCCCGCCCGGAAGACCCGGGAGACGTCCTGCGACGCCTCCGGGACGTTTCCCCTCCGGGGTTCGCCTGGCTCGACGCCGAGGCGATCCCCGGGCGAGCCCCGGCCCCCCGGCCGGTCGCCGCCGAGTACCGCCTCGAGGTGCCCCCCGAGCGTCGGCGCGAAGCCCGGTCCGCGCTGCAAGCCCTCCTGGGCGAGACCAGCCGGCCGGTGATCCGCCGCCGCCAAGACAGCAGCCGCGAGCAGCCCGTCGACGTCCGTGCCGCGCTGCTGGATGCCGAACTGACCGATGATGGGACGCTCAGGGCCCGCCTCCGGGTGACACCGGAGGGCTCGGCCCGTCCCGAGGAATTGCTCGAGGCGCTGGGCCTTCGCGACCTGCTGGATCGAGGATCCGTCGTGGCGCGGGCCCGCGTCGAACTTGCCAGTGCCGATGAGAGGACCACAGTGGGCGCCCGGGGCGGATCGACGTGCCCCTCGCAGGCCGACGGCCGCGACGGGCCGGGATCGCCCCCGCGTCCATCCCGCGAACCGAACACCACAACCACATGATCACGCGAAGTGCGTGAGTATCGGAAACAGACCGCATGAAAAAGGAAATGCTGATCAACGTCCTCCAGCCCGAGGAATGCCGGATCGCGATCGTCGAGAACGGCGTGCTGGAGGAGCTGTACGTGGAGCGGACCAGCCACGAGAGCTACACCGGGAACATCTACAAGGGCAAGGTGGTGAACCTCGAGCCGGCGATCCAGGCCGCGTTCGTGGACTTCTCTGTCGGCCGCAACGGCTTCCTCCACGTCTCCGACGTCGAGCCGCAATACTATCAGCGCGGCGAGGCGTCGGCCGATGAGCTCGAATCGGAGGCGGGCCCGTCGCCCTCCCCGGCGGCCGGCGCCGGCCCGCGGCCGCGCGAGGGCCGGCGCGAGAGGGACCGCGACCGGGAGGATCGGCGGCGACCCAGGCCGGATCCGTTCGGCGAGCTGCCCCCCGCCTCTCCCGCCCCCCCGCCCCGATCCGAGGATCGGCCGGCCGGCCCCGGGCGGGATCGCGACCGGGACCGGGACCGCGACCGCGAACGGCCCGACCGATCGGTCCGCGGCCGTCGCGACCGATCCGACGCCCCCCGGAGCTTCGGCGAAGGGCTCGCGGACGACCTCGGCAGCCCCGCTCCCCGGGCCCCCGAGCCGCCCCGCATCGAGTCCCGCGAGCACCCTCATCAGAAAGCCGCCGAGGCCCACGAGGCCCTCGAGCGCGACTCCTGGTCCGAGGCCGTGGAGCGAGGCTGGGAATACGAGCGCGAACGGGAGCGGCCCCGCGAGCGTGAGGCGCCCGTGGAGGACGCCCCGGAAGGCCGCTGGGGCTCCCCCGCCGCCGGCGATTTCTTCGACCCCGACCTGCCCCCCAGCCGGACCCAGAGGGGGCGGCTCCCGCAACCCGCGACCGGTGAGGAAGAGGCATTCGATCGGGGGCGATACCGACAGGCCGCCGCCCCGCCCGAGCGCGGCGGCGCGGAGCCGACGCGAGAGGCCCGCGATGAGGACGAGATCGAGTCCTTCCGGCCCAGGGAGCCGCGTCGAGAACGGGGCCGGGGCCGAGGCCGAAGCCAGCCGCCGGCGGCACGTGCCCCTCGCCCCCCGGCCGGCTTCGACGTCGAGGAGGCGGACTTCGACGCCGCCGAGGAACGCGGCGCCTCGCCCTCGGAGCCCGAGGCGCCGGAAGTGGCCGAGCCGGCCCCGCGGTTCGACGAGACACGACGTCGCGGAGGGAGGGCGGCGATCCGTTCCCGGGGCGGAGAGGGCGAACGCGATCGAGAGCGCGAGCGGCCACGGGAGCGTCAGGCGTCGCCGCCGCCCGAATATGCCCCCCCGGCGGCACGCCCGGCGCGGGCCGCGGCCCCGGCCGACCCCGACGTCGAGCGCGGCCGTGGCGCCGAGCCGGCGGAGCCCCCGCGAGAGCGGACGCGCCCCCATGCCCGCGCCGGCGAGCCCGGCTACGTCCCCCGCCGCGAGCGGCTCCGGACGGCCGACCAGGAGGCCGAGCCCGCCCCCGCCGAATCGAGCTGGCCGGAGCCGGCACACGACGATCTCCCCGACATCGAATCGCGGGAATTCCTCGGCGCGGACGACGAGCCGTTCACGCCGACGTCGGCCGCGGACGCCGGCGGCGAGGCCCGCGACGGCAAGCGGCGGCGAAGGCGACGGGGCCGGCGCCGCGACCGCGACCGGATCGAGGACGCCACCTCTCCCGCCGCCGGCGGGGAATTCGACGACGAGGCCGTCGAGCCCGCCTACGTCCCCTCGTTCGCCCGCGGCCTGGCCGATGCGGACGATCGCCACGACGACCTCGATGAACTCGACCTGGACGACGCCAGGGACGACGACGACGACGATTTGCTCGCCGACGACATCCTCGACGAGTCGCCGCGGATCGCCGAGGAGGAGATCGACCCCGAGCTCGAGCAGGAGATCCGCAAGGAGATCGCGGAGATCGAGGCCCTGGAACGCGAGATGGGGCTCCGGGGGCCCGTCGAGGCCCGTCCGAGACGCGGCGAAGACGCCGGCGCCGGCCGCGGCGGCCGGGGCGGACGCGGGCGGGGTGCCACCAAGCCCCCGATCCAGGAGATCTTCCGCCGCGGCGACGAGGTCCTGGTCCAGGTGATCAAGGAGAGCATCGGCACCAAGGGGCCGACCCTCTCCACCTACATCAGCATCCCCGGCCGATACCTCGTCCTCATGCCCGGCCTGAACCGCGTCGGCGTCTCGCGCAAGATCGTCGATGAGGGCCAGCGCCGCAAGCTCCGCGAGATCATGCACGAGCTGAACCCGCCCAAGGGGCTGGGCTTCATCGTCCGCACCGCCGGCCTGGAGCGGTCCAAGCGCGAGCTCGCCCGCGACCTCGCCTACCTGCTGCGGCTCTGGAAGGTGATCCTCCGGCGGATCAAGAAGACCCGCACCCCGGGCGCCATCTACCAGGAATCGGACATGATCACCCGGACCATCCGGGACATCTTCACGTCCGAGATCGACACGATCTGGATCGACGAGCCCGCCGCCTTCGAGCGCGCCCAGGAGTTCCTCCGCGTGGTCATGCCCCGGTTCGTCAACCGGATCAAGCTGTACGACGAGAAGGTCCCCCTGTTCCACAAGTACGGCATCGAGGATGAGATCGCCAAGATCCAGAGGCGGCACGTCCCGCTCCCGGAGGGGGGCTCGATCGTCATCGACCAGACCGAGGCCCTCGTGGCCATCGACGTCAACTCGGGCAACTTCCGCGTCGAGGATGACGCCGAGAAGACGGCCTACGAGATGAACCTCCGCGCCGCCCGCGAGATCGCCCGCCAGCTCCGGCTCCGCGACCTCGGCGGCGTCATCGTCAACGACTTCATCGACATGCGGGAGGAGCGGCACCGCCGCGGCGTGGAGCGTGCCCTCCGCGAGGCGATCAAGCGGGACCGGGCCCGCACCAAGGTCCTCCGGATGAGCGCCTTCGGCCTCATCGAGATGACCCGCCAGCGGATCCGCCCCAGCCTCAAGCGGTCGATCTACGAGGACTGCCCGCACTGCACCGGCGCGGGCGTCGCCAAGACGGCCGAGAGCATGGCCATCGACGTCATGCGGCTGCTCGCCCTGGCCTCGCACCGCGAGGATATCCGCCGCGTCGGCGTCACCGTCAATTCGGGCGTGGCGACCTACCTCAACAACCGCAAGCGGAAGGAGATCTCCCGCATCGAGGCCGACTCCAACATGACCATCCAGGTCAGCGTCAAGGAGAACGCCCCGGCGGAGCACCTGCACATCGAGTGCTACGACGCCAACAACGCCGAGATCCGCCTCATCCCGTTGCCCCCGCCGGGCCACAAGCGGGGCCATTAAGCCTCGCGGGTGCCGCGTCGCGCCGTCCCCTTCCTCTCGATCACGCCCCGGAGGTGGGGCGGCCGGCCCGTTTGACACGGCCGGCCGCCTCGCCTTCCGGGCCATGCCCCCTCGCGCCTACGGAGGACCTGCCCATGCCTACGCTTCCCGCGGCCGGATACCCGCTCCATCGCCCCAGGCGTCTCCGCGCCAACCCCCGCCTCCGCGACCTCACGCGAGAGAATCACCTGACCGTCGATGACCTGATCTATCCCCTCTTCGTCTACCACGGCACGAACCTGAGGCGGGAGATCCCGTCGATGCCGGGGCAGTACCAGCTCTCGCTCGACCGGTTCCGTGAAGCCGTGGACGAGGTGGTCGACCTGCGGATCCCGGGGATCATCCTCTTCGGCATCCCCGATTCCAAGGACGCCTTCGGCTCCGCCGCCTGCCGCGACGACGGGATCGTCCAGGAGGCCGTCGCCATCGCCAAACGGCAGGCGCCCGAACTGCTCGTCATCACCGACCTCTGCTTCTGCGAGTACACGGACCACGGCCACTGCGGCCCCCTCTCCGACCGGGGGGGCCGGCTCGACGTCGATAACGACGCCACCCTCCCGCTCCTGGCCCGCCAGGCCGTCAGCCACGCGAAGGCCGGCGCCGACGTGATCGCCCCCTCCGGGATGATGGACGGCATGGTGAAGGCGATCCGCGAGGGCCTCGACGCCGCGGGCTTCACCGGCACCCCGATCATGTCCTACGCCGCCAAGTTCGCGAGCGCCTACTACGGGCCGTTCCGCGACGCGGCCGAGAGTGCCCCCGCCTTCGGTGATCGCCGCGGCTACCAGATGGACCCGGCCAACGGCGACGAGGCGATCCGGGAGACGGCCCTCGACCTGGCCGAGGGGGCGGACATCGTCATGGTCAAGCCGGCGCTCGCCTACCTGGACGTCGCCCGCCGGATCAAGGACACCTTCGGCGTCCCGCTGGCCGCCTACAACGTCTCCGGCGAGTACGCCATGATCAAGGCCGCCGCCCGCAACGGCTGGATCGACGAGCGCCGGATCGTCATGGAGACCCTGACCGGCTTCAAGCGGGCCGGCATCGACATGATCCTCACCTACCATTCCCCCGACGTGGCGAGGTGGCTCCGCGAAGGCTGAACTCGCATGGCCAAGCCCTTCGACGCGATCCTCAAGGAGATCTTCGGCGAGGCCCCCGGGCCCCTGCTGGCGTTCTTCCTCCGCAGGCCCATCGGCCCGGCCCATTCCGAGAGTGCGGACCTGTCCACCGTCACCGCCGAGGCCGACTCCGTCATCCGCGTCGACGATCCCCAACCCTGGCTCGCCCACGTCGAATTCCAGGCCAATTACGACCCGACGCTGCCCAGGCGAATGCTCCGTTACAACGCCCTGATCCATCACCGCCACGAACTCCCCGTCCGCAGCATCGCGCTGCTCCTCTCCCGCGGGGCCGACGGCCGCTCGATGACGGGCGTTTACCGTTGCGAACTCCCCGACGGCGAACCCTGCCACGACTTCCGGTATAATGTCGTCAGGCTCTGGGACTGGTCCGCGGAGGCGATCCTGTCGGCCGATCCGGTGATTGCCCCCCTGGCCGCGATCGCCGACGTCACCGAGGAGGAGCTCCCGGGCGTCATCCTGGGCATCAAGAGGAGGCTGGAAGGCGACACGCCCGAGCCGCTGTTCAAGAAGCTCTGGACAGCCACCTACATCCTCATGGGCCTCAAGTTCTCCGAAGAGGTTACCGACCGAATCATCACGGGAGTGGAAGACATGCGAGAATCCTCCACGTACCAGAAGATCCTCCGCGAGGGACGCGTCGAAGGACGCGTCGAAGGGCGAGCCGAAGGACAGGTCGAGGCGATGAAGAAGACCATCAAGCGCCAGGGTCGTATCAAGTTCGGCCCGGGCGAGTTGGGGCACGAGGCCGCCATCGACCGCATCGCCGACATCGAAATCCTCGAGAGCCTCAGCGATCGCATCCTCTTCGTCAGCAACTGGGAAGATCTCCTCCGCGGAATACCGGGAGATTCCGACTCACGGCCCAACCCAAATTGATCGCAACAACGCAATCAGGGGCGCACTCCGGTGGACTCTATAGCCGCATGGTTGTGGATCTTGCTCGGCATCGCCTCCGTCGTGATCGCCTTTGTCGAGTTCTGGAAGCAGGAAAGTGCCCTCTCTCGGGACGGTCAACGTCGCTATATCGAGGCGTTTCAGCGAGAGCGGGCTCGAATTCGACGTCTTCACCATGAGCACAGGTCCAGCGAATGAGCTCAAGCACCCCCGCCGTATCCCGCCCCGAATTCCGGCTGCCGCAGAGCCATGAGGCCTTCGCCCGCGCCAGCCGCGTGATCCCGGGCGGCGTGAACAGCCCGGCGCGGGCCTTCGGCGCGGTGGGGGGCGAGCCTCCCTTCATCGCGAGGGCGGACGGGGCCTATCTCTTCGATATCGATGGGCATCAATATATTGACTATATCGGCTCGTGGGGCCCGATGATCCTCGGCCACGGGCATCCGGAGGTCCGCCGGGAGGTGGCGGAGGCGCTCTCGCTCGGCACCAGCTTCGGCGCGCCGACGGTCCGCGAGGCGGAGATCGCCGAGGCTGTCGCGGCGGCGGTCCCCTCGATCGAGAAGGTCCGATTCGTCTCCTCCGGCACCGAGGCGACGATGTCCGCGATCCGACTGGCCCGCGGCGCGACCGGCCGGGACAAGGTCGTCAAGATGGCCGGGCACTACCACGGCCACGTCGATGCCCTGCTGATCCAGGCCGGATCGGCCGCGACCACGCTGGGGACGCCCAACAGTCCGGGGGTGACCGCCGGCGCGGCCCGGGATACGCTGCTCTGCCCGTTCAACGACGCCCCGGCCGTGGCCGCCCTGCTGGAGCAGCACCGCGGGGAGGTCGCCGCCGTGCTCCTCGAGCCGATCGCCGGCAACATGGGCCTCGTCCCGCCGCGGCCGGGATATCTCGAGGCCCTCCGGACGCTGACGGAGACGCACGGCGTGATCCTGATCTTCGACGAGGTCATGACGGGCTTCCGCGTCGCCTACGGCGGAGCCCAGTCGCTCTACGGCGTCACGCCCGACATGACCACGCTCGGCAAGATCGTGGGCGGCGGGCTCCCCGCCGCGGCCTACGGGTCATCGGCCGCGGTGATGGATCACGTCTCGCCGGTCGGGCCCGTCTTCCAGGCCGGCACGCTCTCCGGCAACCCGCTGGCCATGGCCGCCGGCCTCGCCACGCTCCGGGCCCTCCGCGAGGAGGCGGCCTACGAGACGCTCGAAGCCCGCTCCGCCCGCCTGGCCGAGGGCCTCGAACGCGCCGCCCGCGATGCGAAGGTCCCGCACGTCGTCCAGCGCGTCGGCAGCATGCTCACGCTCTTCTTCCACGACGGACCCGTCCATGACTATGAGGACGCGAAGCGGAGCGACACGAAGCTCTTCGCCCGATTCTTCTGGGAGATGCTCGCGCGGGGCGTCTACCTGCCGTGCAGCCAGTTCGAGGCCGCGTTCGTCTCCGCCGCCCACACCGAGTCCGACATCGACCACACCATCGCCGCGGCCCGCGAGGCCCTGGCCGTCGCCACGCGCTGAAGCATCGCATCGAGAAGATGGAGGCTCGCCCATGACTCGTCCGTTCAGTCGCCGCATCGCGCCGATGCTCGCCATCCCGGCCATCCTGGCGTTCTTCCCGATCCACGCCGCCGACGAGCCCTCGATGGCGACGACCCACGCCGTCTGCCGCCGGGCTTCCGCGCCGCCGGTGCTCGACGGCAAGCTCGACGACCCGTGCTGGAAGGACGCCGCAGCCATCGACAAGTTCGCCTCCTTCTGGAGCAGGACCCCTCGGCGCGGGACGCGGGCGTATCTCACCTGGGATGACGAGGCCCTCTACTGGGCCGGGACGATGACCGACGCGGAGGTCCGCGGCTTCGGCGAACGGCGGAACGATCACCTCTGGGAGGGCGACGTCTTCGAGCTCTTCCTCAAGCCATCCGCCAATCGGCCCGAGTACTTCGAGTTCCAGGGGAATCCCCGCGGCCTGGTCTTCGAAATGGCCTTCGCCGAGCGCGGCAAGGGCCCGAAGGACTACCACGACGGCCCCGCCCTGGGCACCGCCATCGCCGTTTCCGTGGACGGGACGCTCGATCACCCCGGCGACACGGACCGGAGCTGGACCATCGAGGGCCGGATCCCCTGGTCGGCCTTCACCCTCGCCGGTGGACGGCCGAAGCCCGGCGATGTCTGGAAGTTCGCCATCTGCCGCTATGATTATGGTGCAGAAGGGACGGAGCCGGTTCTGATGAGCTCGGCCCCCCTCACGGAGCGGAGCTTCCACCAGCATGAGGACTACGGATCGCTGACGTTCGAGGGCCCTGTCGCCGCGGCCCGGTAATTCCCCCCCAACCGTCGAAACGTGACACGCGGAGCGGCGGTTCAGAGCTCGGGGAGGAATACCTCCGCCTTGCCGTACATGGCCGCGTGGCCGCCGATCAGGAAGACCGACACCCGAACTGCCTTCCATGGCTCGTTGTCTCCATCGGGATTCAGCTCGATGATCCGCCCTTCCAGCGGCGCCCCCTGGTCGAGCAGCCTGGCGATGGTCGGATTGCGGTCCCGAGGAACATACCCGAGATGATAGCCGCCCCAGCGCAGGGCCACGGCACGACGGTCATGGGGATTCTTCGGCTCGCGGACGAGCGTCAGCACCAGCCCGGTCATCAGGTCTTCCAGGATCTCCGGCCCGTCGTGGTACTGGAAACCGGCGATGTGGAATCGCGCCAGCTCGTAATCGCTTCGTGGTTCCAGAGACGTCCCGCGCCACGACGTCCATGGCCAGTCCATCGTGAAGTGGAATCTGAACCGGCAGGAAAACCACGCGCCGATCGAGAACTTCATGGCTTCGTCCCTCCGGCCCCGGAAGGCACGCATTGCACTCCTTGTTCACTGAGCAATCGTGCACTTTATCGCGAAGGTTTGACATCGAGAAGCCCTGACTCGCGGAGCGAGCCCCGTACGATCCCGAACCGGAATTCCTGCCCGGATTCGAAGGGGGCCTCGAGCTCGAGATTCTCGAACGCCACGCCGCCGGGGATCTTCGCGGTGGAGGCCCAGTAGGTCTCTCGGGCGTTGACGCGAGCCACGAGGGCGGCCCTGGCCGGCGCGGACCAGTACTGGGTGGCGACGTCGCCGCGGTAGTGCCAGCCGCGGTGGACGTCGCGGTCGTACGTGGCGTGAGTGGGGTCGGCCTCGTCGGGTGCGGCGGCGACGATCGCACGGCCGTCCCGGAGGCTCAGTTCGTCGAGCGTCCATTCGCGATGAGCCGCGAACCCCGCGACAATCGGGCGGAAAGGGTGATAGATCGAGGCTGCGGTGACGAGGCGGTCCTTCAGCGAAAGGACGCGGAGCCTCGCGTAATTGCCCATCGTCGCGGTCAGGATGCACGACCGCATCGTCGCGGAACCCTCGGCGGCGAAGACCCGGAAGGCGACCTCGTGCGGCCGATCCTCTCGGAAGGCGACTTCCACGATCGGGCGGGCGCCGTGATTGAAGGGTTCGACCCCGAAAAAGACCCGGAGGGAGCGATGCCCGTCCTCCTCGCCGACGACGCCGCGGGCGGGCCGGCTCGGGTCGTGCGGGGAGGTCGCGTCTTGCAGCCGGTCGGCCGACCACATCGCCTTGCCCGGCATGCCGGGATCGAGGCGGCTGGGCTCCAGCTCGGACAGACCGCGGGCGGCTCCGACGATCGGCTCGATGGCGACGAAGTTCATCGGCGTCAATCGGGGCTGGCCCAGATAGGGCGTGTAGATTCGGATCAGCCCGCGAGGCCCTCGGTTGGGCCAGAGTCCGACGGCGATACCCCCCTTGATCCCCCAGGTCGGCTCGGCCGCGATGCCCGACGCCGGGCGGAGGAACGGGCCGTCCTCCTCGGGGGGAGAGAGTGCGGCCGACTCCAACCGGCCCAGGATCTCACGAGACGTCGCGATGCGGCCGTTCGCGAGGTCCACCGCGGCCTCGTCCAGCTTCGCTCTCAGCTCCGGCCGGGCCGCCTGGATGCCCCTCAGATGGTAAAGGCGAAGGGCCAGCCGGAGGTCCTCACCGCGCGGGGCGAAGGCTCGATCGATGCGCTCGCGGCGGAGGCGCTGGATCGTTTCCAGGTCGCGAAATCCGACCTCCGCGGACGGCTCGACCTGCGTCCCTTCACCCCAGTCGTTCCAGGTCGCGACCTGGACGAACGGTGGCCTGCCGGCCAGTGCCTCCCCGAGGGTCGACGCGAGCATGCTCCCCCCCCGGTCGGGGAGCTCTCCGTAGCTGGCGTGGACCTTCGCCTCGGCGTAGATGTCCTTGAACCGCACGAAGGCCGCCGGCATCCGCACCGGCCAGGCCGCGGACTCCTCGCGGAATCGATCGAAGGCCGCGATCCCCTCCTTCGGGACCGGCCAGTCGAAGCCTCCCTCCGCTCGCGGGCGGCGGCGGTGTTCGCTGAGATAGACCGGTGCGCCGACCTCCGGCAAGACCTCCTGCCACTCCCGATCGCTGAGGCCGTCCCGGCCGAACGAGAGGAGCACCGGCCGGCCGTTCCATCGCAGATACTCCGGCGACCGGAACCAGTGCTCCCCCAGCCAGGCGAGCATCTCCCGGGCGTGCTTCACCCGGTCCCCCTGCGCCAGGCGGCCGGCCTCGACGAGCCGGGGGATGGTCTGGTCCTCGTAGCAGATCGCCAGCTTCAGCCCGATCCTCTCCGCCGCGGCCAGGATCGCCGCCGTGTTCCTGTGAATGATCGAATAATCATTCAAGTCGGACAGCCCGTACCAATCCACGACGATGCCGTCGATGCCGGCCAGCTTCATCAGGAGGAGATGGTATTCGATGACCGCCGGGTCGCCGGAATCATACGGTCCGATGAGCGGGTGGAAGTGCGAGGCGATCTGCCGTCGCCCCGTCGCCGGATCCACCCTTTCCGGGTCGAAGGCATTCATCGTCCAGTGCCAGCCCCACACGGGTGACGCGGGCTTCGCCACGAACCAGGGCATGTAATGGGCAAGGATCAGGGTCTCCTTCACCTCCGCCTTCGCGGGATCCTCCGCGGCGATCGCCGGAGCACCGATGCCGGCGAGCAGGACGACGATCACGGGCGATCGAGACATCCCGAACATGATCCCTCCTTCGCACCTTCGACCCGGGAAACCCGTCGGCCAGGTCAGGTCTTCCGCCCCGGGCGGACCAGCCCGGCGGCGACGTCGATGTCGAGATCGGCGACCTGGCCGGCGGACAGCTTGGACAGGGCGATGCCGGCCATGGCGGCGTTGTCGGTGCAGAGTCCCAGCGGCGGGATGAACAGCTCGACATCCTCTTCCGACGCCAGGGCCGTCAGCCGATCGCGGAGGCGAGCGTTCGCCGCGACGCCCCCGCCGACGCCCAGGCGCCTGAGGCCGGTCCTCGCCAGCACCTGGCGGGTCTTGGCGATCAGGACGTCCACGACGGCCTCCTGGAAGCTCGCGGCGAGGTCCGCCACCATCTCCGCGGACGGGACGACATGCCCGAGCTGCTCATTCGGTCCGCGGAGGGCGTAGAGGACGGCCGTCTTGAGCCCCGAGAAGCTGAAGATCGGGCGGTCGTCGTGCAGGAACGAGCGGGGGAAGGCGAACGCACGGGGGTTGCCGGCCCGCGCCGCCCGCTCGATCTCGGGGCCGCCGGGATAGCCCAGTCCGAGCAGGCTGGCGACCTTGTCGAAGGCCTCGCCGGCCGCGTCGTCGGTCGTGCCGCCGAGCAGCTCGCAGTCGAGCGGGCCGCGGCAATGATACAGGCTCGTATGCCCGCCGGAGACGACCAGGCCGACGCACGGGTAGACCTCGCGTTCGGGGAAGGCGAGCTGGCAGGCATACAGATGGCCCTCCAGGTGGTCCACCGCCACGAGGGGGACATCGAGCGCCAGCGCCAGGGCCTTCGCCGCCGTGAGCCCGACGACGAGAGCACCGACCAGGCCCGGCCGCGTGGCGACGGCGATCATTCCCAGGTCCTGGTGCGCGATCCCGGCTCGGCGGATCGCCTCGTCGATCATCGGCAGCACCTGCTGGACGTGGGCCCGCGAGGCGATCTCCGGGACGACGCCGCCGAATCTCCGGTGCAATCCCACCTGCGAGGAGACGACGCTGGAGAGGACGCGGGGCACCCCGTGGAGCGGGGGCCGCGGCCCCGCCAGGACCGCCGCCCCCGTCTCGTCGCACGTCGTCTCGATGGCGAGGAAAACGAGCTCCTCGCCGCCTCTTGGACCTGCCGTACTCACGCGGCCTTCGCCTGGGGCGCCGCGGCGATCTTCGCCTTAAGCACCTCGATCGCCTTGTCCAGGACCTTGTCCACGAACGGGCCGGCGTCCTCGCCCGGCTTGCGGATCCTGGTCGCCACCGGCTTGTCCTTGTCGTCGGGCTTCTTCTCCTCGGCCTTCTTGTCGTCGGGCTTCTTTTCCTCGGGTTTCTTGTCCTTCGCGGCCTCCGGCGCCGGCTTGCGATGTCCCTTGGCGGAGGAATTCAGGTCGCGTTCGCGGCGGCCGATGAACCACTGCACATACTCGCTGGGGGTGAGCTTCACCTCCATGCCCGCGTCCGGAGAGACCCCCCACTTGTCGGTGGGCTTGGAGTCGCGGAAGCGGTGGATGTTGTTGCCGTTGGGCCGGTGGTAACTCGCCACGGTGAGCTTCAGGACGCTCGTGCCGTCCTCCAGCTCCAGGAGGTTCTGGACCGAGCCCTTGCCGTAAGACCGCTGGCCGACGATCGTGGCGCGTCCGTTGTCCTGGAGCGCGGCGGAGACGATCTCCGAGGCCGAGGCCGAGTTGGAATTGACCAGCACGACGATGGGCAGGTCCTCGAACGGGCTGTCCTTCTGGGCGAGGTACGACTTGGGGATGGTGTTCCGGCCCTCGGTGCTGACGATCTTCCCCTTCTCCAGGAAGAGGTCGGAGATCTCCACGGCGGCGCTGAGGAGCCCGCCCGGGTTGTCGCGGAGGTCCAGGATCAGCCCCGCGGCCCCCTTGTCCTTGATCTCGTCGAGGGCCTTTCGGAGCTCATCCGGCGTGTTCTGGACGAAGCTCGAAATCCTCACATAGGCGATCTTCTTGTCCTTGTCCAGGAGGTAGTCCCACGCGTCCCCCTCGGCCCGATGGTCGGCCAGGACGCTCGGGACCTCGATGATGGCCCGGGTGACGGCGACGGTCTCCGCGGTCTCGGTCCCCTCGTGGAGGACCGTGAGCTTGACGTCGGTCCCGGGGCGGCCGGTGAGGACCTCGACGGCCTTGTCGGGCCCCATGCCCTCGGTCGAGGTGCCGTCGATCTCCATGATCTGGTCACCGGCGAGGATCCCCGCCTCGTAGGCCGGCGTGCCGACCATGGGGGCGATCACTCGCAGCCGGTTGGTCTCCGGGTCGATGCCCACCTGGATGCCGATACCCCCGAACTTCCCCTCGATCTGCCGGCGGAAGAGTCGGGATTCGCTGGTGTTGATGAACGAGGAATGCTGATCCAGGCTCTGGAGCATGCCCTCGATCGCGTTCTCCAGGAGCTCCCGGCGGGTGACCGGGCGGACGTAGTTGGCCTCGACCTTCTCCACGGCGTCGACGAACAGTCCGTAGAGCTCCAGCATCTCGTCCTTGGGCTTGGCCCCATGCGTGGCCTGCCAGCAGAACAGGCCGCTCGACACGATCAGGGCCAGGGCCAGTAAGTTCCGTCTCGACATCGGCTAGCTCTCCCTCTTCGTCCTCGTCGGCAAGATTCGTGCATCCGGTCGCAACACCCGAGTCTATTCGATGCCCCGCGGACGTGGCAAGCTGAGGCGACTCCGGCGATTATCGCGATGGTGCGTCGGCCGGACCGGCCGGCGGCGTGCCGCTCAGCCCGGCAAGGGCCCCGGTCAGGCCCGCCAGGCCGATGACCGGCTCCTTGCAGGCGAATCGCTCGCAAACATACGTCGTCAGCTTGCCATCGCGGGCCGGCCGATCCTTCAGGAGCGGGACCTGCCCGGCGAGCGTCGTGGCCTGGCTAGCCGTGGCCGGCGCGACCACGACGTGCGGGAGGAAGGGACGGTAAACGGCCTTCATCGCCCCGACCATCTCCGGATCGTCATCCGGCGCAACGATCGCCAGCTCCTGGACCGGGCTGAGGTCGAAGTCGAGCGCGATCAGGCTCTGGCCGGACGCGGCGGGGACGGTCTCGATCACGACCTGGACCGCGTCGAGGGCCCGGCGGCCGGTACGATGAAGATCCTCCCGGCCGGTCAGGGCGGCCAGCCGCAGGAGCGCGGTGGCGGCCATGGCATTGCCGGAGGGCGTGGCGTTGTCGAAGTGGTCCTTCGGCCGCGTGAGCAGGGCCTCGTGGCTCTTGCCCGTGTAATGGAAGCCCCCCTGGGACTCGTCGGCGAACTCCGCGATCATGACGTCGGACAGCTCGATCGCGGCGACGATCCACCGCGGCTCGCCGGTGGCCTCGTACAGGCGGGTCAGGCCGTCGATGAGATTGGCGTAATCGTCGAGATAGCCGTTCAATCGAGCCACACCGTCCTTGTACGTGTGGAGCAGCCGCCCATCCTCGCCACGGAGGTTGTCCAGCAGGAAACCCGCCGCGCGGGATGCGGCCTCGACGAACTTCGGGAAGATGATCGCCCGGCCGGCCACGGCCATCGCCGCAATCATCAAGCCGTTCCAGGAGGTCAGGATCTTCGTATCCTTCGCCGGTGGCACGCGGCGGTCGCGAACGGCCAGAAGCTTCGCCCGGTCCTGGGCCAGGGTCGAGAAGAGACTCAACTCATTGAGGTTGTGCTGTGTGGCGATCTCGGACAGCGGCCGGGGGAGATTGAGGATGTTCCGGTGCTCCCAGTTCCCCGACTCGGTGACGTCATACACCTCCGCGAAGGTCTTGCCCCGCTCCGGTCCGAGGATCTCGAGGACCTCGGCCAGGGTCCAGACGTAGTATTTTCCCTCGACGCCCTCACTGTCGGCGTCCTCGGTCGAGTAGAAGCCGCCGGCCGGATCGGTCATCCGCCCCAGGACGTAATACAGCGTCTCGGTCGCGACGTGGGCATATTCCATGTCGCCGGTCAACTGGTACGCCTCGACATAGGTCGTGGCGAGCAGGGCGTTGTCGTAGAGCATCTTCTCGAAGTGCGGGACCAGCCAGCGGTCGTCGGTGGAATACCGGGCGAAGCCGCCGCCGAGGTGATCGTAGATGCCGCCCCGGGCCATCTTGTCGAGCGTCAGCCGGACGGCTTGCAGCGCCCGGTTGTCGCCGGTGCGGGCGTGCTGCCGGAGCAGGAGGCGAAGGTCCATCGGGTGCGGGAACTTGGGGGCGTCGCCGAAGCCTCCGTGGCGGGCGTCGAAGTGCTCCAGCAGCTTCCTCGCGGCGGCGTCGATGTGGCCGAAGGTCAGCCCCCCGGGCTTCCCCGGCGCGAGGCTCTCCATGGCCCGGAGCTGCTCGGTCATCCCGGCCGCCGAGGAGAGGATCTCCGGCCTCCTCTCCAGCCACGCCCGATGCACGCCCAGGAGCACCCGGGGGAACCCCGCCATGCCCCGCGCGTCGGTCGGCGGGAAGTACGTGCCGCCGAAGAACGGCTGGAGGTCCGGCGTCAGGAAGACCGACATCGGCCAGCCGCCGTGACCCGTCATCGCCTGCACGGCACTCATGTAGATCTGATCGAGGTCCGGCCGCTCCTCGCGGTCCACCTTCACGTTGATGAAGTGCTCATTCATGAGCGCGGCGATGTCCGGATCCTCGAAGCTCTCCCGCTCCATCACGTGGCACCAGTGGCAGGCCGAATAGCCGATCGACAGGAAGATCGGCCGATCCTCCGCCTTCGCCCTCGCGAGCGCCTCCGGCCCCCAGGGATACCAGTCCACCGGGTTGTGCGCGTGCTGGAGCAAGTAAGGGCTCGTCTCCCCCGCCAGCCTGTTCGCCCGTCGATTCGCATGATGCGACACGTGCAAGTGCTCCTCGATCTGGACGTCCCATTCCATTCGCCGACGACGCGGACGCCGCCCGGCTCGATGATTATGACCCGGCACGCCTCTCGTGTCATCGCACTTATCGCGCCGCCCCCGCTCGTCGTCGGATCGGCGACCATCCACGCCCGAGATCCCGATGACCGCTGGCCTGGCCGGCGCGGATGCCGTTCATCGGGCGAAGACGTCGCGGGGAAATTCCGCGGGGCCGGCCTGACTCGTCGGGCTGCTCGCGATCCAGGAATCCAGCTCGGCCCAGAGTGCCAGCCAGGCCGCGCGTTCGGCGGCCGGTAACTGGGCCAATGCGATCGGGGAGCGGACCGGGGCGAGCTCCGGCGCGATCCTCCAGGATCTCACCTCCTCCACGAGATCGGCCGCGAGCGGGCGGCCATCCCGAAACGACGGCCGCCGGGCCTTCACCTCGGACCGAAACCAGGCGAGGGCATCCCGCCGCAGCCGGAGTTTCTCTTCCCACGAGGGTTCCATCCCGCGGTGGTAGCCGCCGCATGAGGCCTGGACCGCGGAGCAGGCCGCCAGGTATCCGTCGCCCCCGGATGGCTCGCCGCGGATCGCTCCCGCGAAGAGTCGGGCGGCGGTGGAGAAATGGCTCATGAGATGAAATATGCGAGCCATGACCAGGGCTTCGGCCTCGTCCCTGGGGTGTTCGGTGCCCGCCTCGACGGCCGCCAGCCGCCCTCCCAGCGCGATCGCGGCCTCCGCCAGGGCGATCCAGCGGGCGGACGGCAGGGGCCACACGTCGCGCATCGTACCGAGGCGGTGGCCCTCTCGCAGCGACCTGACGGCGAGGTCGAACTCCGAGCGCGCCATCCGCGCGAGCCCCAGGCCGCAATGGGCTTCGGCGGCTCCGGGCTCCAGGCCGACGCCCTTGCCGTAGGCTTCGACGGCCCCGTCCTCGTCCCCCAGGGCGAGGAGCCCGTTGCCCAGCGCAACCTGGGCGTAGGACTCCTGCCGCTCGAGGCGAGCCGCCTCCCTGGCCGCCTCGACCGAGCCGGCCGGGTCCCCCAGCGCGAGCAGCGCCTCCGCGAGGTTGCTCCTGTAGGTCGCCGACCCGGGGTCGCGCCGGAGAAGCACGCGAAAGGCCGCTGCCGCTCCATCCAGATCGCCGAGCTGGGAGAGGGCCACCGCTTGGTTGGAGAGGTACTCCGGATTCAGGGGATCGAGCCGAACCGCCTCGTCATACTCGCGGGCCGCCCGAGCGAAGTCCCTCGTCTGATAGAGGCTCCCGCCGAGCAGCGTGTGGGCCTGCGCGTAATCAGGCCGTATGCGCACCGCCGCCTCAAATGCCGGGATTGCATCCCGGTACTTGCCCATCAGGAACCTGACGCTTCCCAGTTGGAAGTAGGCCGCGAAGGCGCGTGGATCGAGTTGAATCGCCCGTTCCTGGGCCGCGGCCGCCCCCGGCAGGTCTTCCGCGCCCCGCAGGACATATCCGAGATTGAAATAATAGCTCGCGGTATTGGGACGAATCTCGATAGCCCGCCGGATGGCGGCGAGAGCACCCTGGTGATCACCGAGGTCGCTCAGCGTGCCGCTGAGGTCGGAGAGGGCCTCAGAATAGTCGGGATCCAGCTCCACCGCGCGCCGCAGCTCGGCGGCAGCCTCGCCAGCCAGGCCGAGCGCCTTCAGTGCGGTGCTGAGCCTCCCGTGGGCGGCAGCAAGCCGCTCATCCAGCCGGATCGCCTCCCGGGCGGCGTCGGCCGCGGCCTTCCACTGGGCCAGTTCCCCGAGGACCTCCGCGAGGCTGATATACCCGGCGGGATTCTCCGGACTTGCGGCGGCAGCAGCCCGGAAGTAGGTCGACGCTTGCTTGAGATCGGGGGGCGTCCCGAATCGGTGGGCCGTCCCGAGGTCGTGATTGAACCAGAAGTCGCGCGGATACTGATTGCGGGCCCTACCCAGGAAGTCCCTCGCCGCGTCGAACTCCCTGTCCTCGATCAGCGCGGCTCCCACGTATTCCAGGAACGGTTTGGGGGTCCTGGTCACGTCGAGCCGCTTCGCGAGAGCCGCGAGCTCTGCATTCCGTTCCGACGGCGGGAGATGGCGGAGGCGGAGGCGGTCCGGGTTCTCGTCGATCGACGAGGCGAACGCGTCGAGCCGGGCGTGGACCGGCTCCTCGGCCTTCATAGCCCAGTCGTCGACCGCCGCGACGACGGCCTCGGCGACCCCGAGGTCGCGGATCCGCTCGCTCGCCGCGGCGGCGTCGGGGCCGAGGGGATCGATCCCGGCCCGGGAGAGGGCCTGCCGGTAGGCTTCTACCTTCCGGTCGCGGTCGAATCGCCCTTCCACGACGGCGGCACCGGCGATCCGAGCCGCTTCCAGCTCGCGGACGAGTGCATCGCTCGCCTTCAACCTGTCCCGGAGACCAACGGCCGCCGCCCATTCCGCGGCCGGCCGGCCCGCCTCCTCGAGGCTTTCGACGGCGCGCTCCGCGGCCTCCAGGGCCTCGCGGAAGTCCTCGGGACTGGAGCTGAACCTGGCCCGCTCCCCGAGGCGCATCGCCGTGGCGGCGTCGGCCCTCGCCTGGCCCGTCAGTCGGACCTCCTGGGACTTGCCGGCCCACCAGGCGATCCCTCCGACCAGGGCGAGCGCCGCCACCGCGGAGGCCGCGGCGGTCACGGAGACGGCCAGGCGATGCCGCCGGCCCCAGCGGCGGATCCGCGCCGCGATCGGCTCGCGAAAGGCCGAGACCGGCTCGTCGGCCAGCCACCGATCGAGGTCTTCGCCGAGGGCCCGTGCGGTCGGGTATCGGTCCTGAGGCCGGAACGCCATCGCCCTCAGGACCACCGCCTCCAGGGGGGCCGGCAATCGCGGCTGGAGCCGGCGGGGGGGAGTGAAATCCCCCGCTTTCACCCGGGCCAGCACCTCCTCGCGGCTCGCGCCTGAGAAGGGCGGCGAGCCGGTCAGGACGAAGTAAAGCGTGGCGCCCAGCCCGTAGATGTCGCTCGCCGGGCCGATCTCCTCGAGCCGCCCTTCCGCCTGTTCCGGGCTCATGTACAGGGGCGTGCCGATCTCCCGCCCGGCGATCGTCTCGCCGCCGAGTCCCGCCGAAGGGGGGGCGGCCTGCTGCGCTTCGCCCTCGCCGCCGCCCCGGACCTTCGCGAGCCCCCAGTCGACGACCAGGGTCTCGCCGAACGGCCCGAGCATGATGTTGTGAGGCTTGATGTCGCGGTGGATCACGCCCCGGCTGTGGGCGTAGGCAATCGTCTCGCAGACCGACACGAAACGGGCGAGGAGCTTCCGCAGCCGGCCGGCCCGGCCCGCCGCCTCGGGGTCCTCCCACTCGACCGCCTCGCGGCCCGATACGGCCTCCTGGAGGGTCTGGCCCTCGATGAACCTCATGGCGTAATAGGGCCGGCCGTCGGGATGCTCCCCCAGGCTGTAGATCGGCACGACGCCGGGGTGCTCGAGGATCCCCGTGATCTCCGCCTCGAGCGTGAACCGGGCCCGCAGCGAGGGATCCGCGTCCCAGGCGGGGTGAATCTCCTTGAGCGCCACCACGCGGCCGAGCTCGGAGTCCCTCGCCCGGAAGATGCGACCCAGGCCCCCTACGGCATGGGGGTCCCGATTCAGGGGCGTGTACCGCGCCGCGACCCGGAGCCGGGACACAGGAGCCGAGGGCCCGCCCGCCCCGCCCACGACCACGGGCTCGGTCTCCTCGCCGGCGGCCGGCAGGAGGTGCTCGATGATCCCCGACAGGGCCGGGAACCGCCCCGCCAGCTCGGAAGGCGTCACCACCTCCCCGACGTTCCGGCGATACTCCACCTCGATGAGGAGCAGGTCCCTCAGCAGCGCCGTCCGTTCCGGCTGGGGGATCGACATGAGGTAGAGGGTCGCCAGGTGCTCCTCGACCGACAGACGGCCGCCGCTCCGCCAACGCCCGTCGAATCGGTCGCACCGCTCGTCGTTGCGGCGCGCGGCGGAGTCTGATAGCTCATCCTCGGATGGATACTCCATCGTCGTCCTCCTCGTGGCGCCAGATCTTGCGGATCAGGCGCAGCTTCCGGTCCACCGTGGCGCGGCTCATCCCGATCACCTGGGCGATCTCCCCGACCCCGTATCCGTCCAGCCTGAGCCGGGCCACCCTTTTCAGCAGGTCGTCGCCCAGCGCTTCGAAGCAGGCATCGAGCTCGTCTGCGAGCATTGCGGCGACATCCGGCGACGGCCCGGCGGCGGCTGGCTCTGCCTCGGCCTCGTCGGGCCCGATCGCGGACAGGTTGATCACCCCCCCGCCGCGCCGCTGCGCCCGCTCCTTCCGGAGGTGATTGAGGCTCTTCCAGTGCAGCTTCTTCAGCAGCAGTAGCCAGAGGCCGAAGCCGTCGTCGGGGGCGGACGTCGAGCCGCTTTCGATCAGACCGAGGACGCTGCGGAACGTGCTGGCCGCCAGGTCCTCCGGATCGGCGGAACGCCGCACGGAGGGGTACGCGGCGCGGGCCCGCTCGACGAGTCGTTCGTAATACCGGGCCCAGATCGCGGTGGCCGCCCCCTCGCGATCGCCCAGTCGCCCCCGGAGGGTGGCGATGTGAGCGGCCGTCGAGAGGATGGAACTCGCGGTGTCGGTAGGGGAATCCATGGAAGACCGGCCTCGAATGCGATTCGAATTCCCCGGCCTCGACGAGGCGTCAGGCCGGAAATCGGATCTCCGGCGGCACAGAGACACTCACGCGCCCACGCCCGGCGGCCTCGATTGTCGTCGCGCCGGAACATGGATTCCAGGTGTCTTCGTGGCGAGCCAGTTTTGGAAAGCCAAAAACTAAAATTGGAATCTATGGTTTTCGTGTTGCTATTATGGAAAATACGAATTAGGATGCGCCCAAATACATGAAGTGCTTCCGGACAGAGCCATGAGGAGCGGCCGATGCCCACGCAACCTGACCCCCGACGCGGAGCCTTCACGCTGATCGAGCTCCTCGTTGTGATCGCCATCATCGCGATCCTGATCAGCCTGCTCCTGCCCGCCGTGCAGGGGGCGAGGGCCTCGGCCAGGCGGATCCAGTGCGTGAACAACCTCAAGCAACTGGGGCTCGGGCTGGCGAATTACGAGTCGGCCCATCGGGCGTTCCCGCCCGCATACCTGGGAGATCCTCGGGCGTCGGGGACGGCGTACGGGGTGAACTATCCGGATCCGAATGGGAACACGCTGTCGGGGTTCGCGTGGGGGGCTCTGATCCTGCCGCAGCTCGAGCAGGCGCCGGTGCACTCGGCGTTCAACTTCAACTTGCCGTGCTGGGCGCCGGACAATACAACGTCGGCGCGGACAAAGCTGAGCGTCTTCCTCTGCCCGTCGGCGACGGGGGGCGAGGATGGCTTCGCGCTGCACCGGTACACGAACGGGGATTCGCAGGCCCCCAACGATGCCGGGCCGTTCGACCCGGAGATTCGCTTCGCCCATTCGCACTACGTCACGAACGCGGGCGTGAATCAGCCGTGGGGGCGGTCGCCGGCGTATTCGAGCGACTTCGACGTGCCCGAGCCGCTCCCCAACGGCATGTCCGTGGTGATCGACGGGCCCTTCTATCGGAACTCGCGGACGAGCGTCGCGGCGGTCTCGGACGGGCTTTCGAACACGGTCTTCCTGGGAGAGCGCACCTCGAAGCTCTGCGACGGCACCTGGGTCGGTGTGGTCCCCTTCGCCAGCGTCTGGCCCAAGCCGGGCTGGCCGTCGGACCCGAACAGCGGCGGCGACCTCGTGGGGAGCCACAGCGGGCCGGACGTCCACGACCATCCCCAGGTGATCATCCATGCCCCGAACCACCCGTTCGGCCACACCGACGAGATGTACTCCCAGGACGGCGACGGCGGCAACGTCCTCATGGGCGACGGCTCGGTCCGGTTCATCAAGAAGACGATCTACCCGTGGACCTGGGTCGCCCTCTGCACCCGCAGCGGCGGCGAGGTCATCAGCTCGGACCAGTGAGGAGCCACCCGGGATGAGAATGATCCAGATACACCGCCTCCTCGGCATCCTGCTGGTCGCGACGCTCCTCGGGCTGATCGGTGCCGGGTGCGGCCCGGCCCAGGTCGGCCCGGACCGGGACGCGTTCAAGGCCATCGATGCCCTGTACACGGCCGTCTCCTTGCGGGACGTCACGCTCACGGATCGCTGCGCGGGCCAGCTCAGGGAGTTGCACGCCGCTGCGAAGCTCCCCGAGGCCCCCTACCGCGAGCTCGTCGCGATGATCGATGAGGCGAAGTCGGGCGGCTGGGAGCATGCCCAGGGGCGGCTGGCCTCGTTCATGGAAGGGCAGCAACGACGCTGACGATGGTCTTGGATCCGGGCACCGGGCCTGCCATCATCGAGGGCGAGACGGACGATCGCGCGGCGCGGCCTCCCCGGCCCCGGGTCGATCCGCCGGATCGGAGTCTCGCCTCCATGAGCCCTCGCCGCCTGATCTTCACGCAAGCCCTCCTCATCGTCGCCCCGATCCTCGCCAATGCCGCCCGCGCCGACTCCCCGCCCGGCGACACCGCCCGCAAGGCCGTGCTCCGCCTGGAGTCGGACCGGGGCGCCAACCTCCTCCGGTCCGATCGCTGGGAGTTCGAGGGCGAGGGCTTCCGCCGCGAGGGAGACACCTTCGCCTGCGACGACACGATGCCCGGCAAACGCCGGGGGATCTTTCAGCGGGTGGAGCTGAACCAGGCGGAGGCCCGGCCCATCGTGGCCTCGGCCTGGAGCAAGGCCGAGGGGGTCTCCGGCTCGGCCGACGATGACTATTCGGTCTACCTGGACCTGACTTTCACCGACGGCACCGAGCTCTGGGGCCGGACGGCGGACTTCCGCGTCGGCACCCATGATTGGCAGCGGGCCGAGGTGAACGTCTTCCCCGAGAAGCCGGTGAAATCCGTCACGATCAACCTGCTGCTCCGCACCCACGCCGGCAAGGTCTCATTCCGCGGGGCCTCCCTCCAGTCGCCGGCAATCCCCCCCGGCGCGGTCCTCTTCGACGGCCTGCCGGTCGTCGCCCGCGGGCCGGCCGTCGAGGGCTTTCAGGTCCGCGACGTCGCCGCGGGGAGCGATTTCTTGCCGATCCGCGACCGGGCACTCGGGCTCGAGCTCGAGGCCCGGGCCTCGAGCCGGGCCGGTGCGGAGTTCCAGGACGTCACCCTCCGCGACACGACGGGCAAGGATCGCGCGATCACGCTGCTGTACGCGATCCCCATCGCCCCCGCGGGCACCGCCTGGCTGGACGATCCCCGGACGACCCGTGCCGTGGAGGCCGGCCGCGAATACGTCCACGCCCATCCCGCACGCGCCGGCACCGGCCGGCTCTCGTCCTATCCTTTCGCCGCGATCACGACCGACGACGGCAAGGGGAAGGGGGAGGCGATCGGGATCGACATGGCCTATCCGGCCGTCTTCCGGGCCGGCTACCACGCCGGGACGGGGGAGCTCTGGATCGCCTACGACCTCGGCCTGACGGTCGAGAAGCCGACCGCCCACCTCCGCTTCTGCCGGTTACGCTTCGACCCCGCCTGGGGCTTCCGCGCCGCGCTCGACGCCTACTACCGGACCTTCCCGGGAGCCTTCACCAGGCGGGTCAAGGAACAGGGGCTCTGGATGCCCTTCGCGAAGATCAGCGACGTCAAGGGCTGGGAGGACTTCGGCTTCCGGATCAAGGAGGGGAACGACGAGACGGCCTGGGACGACGCCCACGGCATCATCACCTTCCGCTACACCGAGCCGATGACCTGGTGGATGCCGATGAAGAAGGAGACCCCGCGGACGATCGCGGCCGCCGTCGACGAGGCGAGGCGGCTCGCCGAGATGGGAAACCCGGAGGCGAGGGCCTTCGCCGGGAGCGTCTATCACGACATCGACGGCACGCCGCCGGCCCTCTTCCGCGACGAGCCGTGGAACCACGGCGCCGTCTGGAGCATGAACTCGATGCCGGGGCTCTCCGGCGAGTTCACCGACTTCCGCACCAAGTGGAGCCCGGCGATCAAGGAGAAGCTCTACGGCCCCGGGCGTCGCGGAGACCTCGACGGCGAGTACGTCGATTCGAGCGAGGGCTACGTCACCGACGAGCTGGATTTTCGCCGCGACCACTTCGCCGCCGCCGATACCCCGCTGACGTTCGCGCCGGGATCGTCCCGGCCGGCCATCTTCCGCGGTCTCATCGCCTTCGAGTACGTCCGCGGGATCGAGCGGGACGTCCACGCGATGAACCGGCTGATGATGGCCAACGCCACGCCCGACCGCCTCTGCTGGCTGGCCCCGCTGCTGGACGTGATGGGGACGGAGACCGACTGGAACCCGCGCGGCAAGTGGCGGCCGATGAGCGACTCCGACCTGATCTACCGCCGTGCCCTCTGCAAGGGGAAGCCGTTCTGCTTCCTCATGAACACCGACTTCGCGAGGTTCCCCGCCGAGCTCGTGGAGAAGTACATGAAGCGGTCGCTCGCCTACGGCGTCTTCCCCGGCTTCTTCAGCCACAACGCCGCCGAGGGCCACTACTTCACCCGGCCGGAGCTCTACGACCGGGACCGTCCCCTCTTTCGCAAGTACGTCCCCCTCTGCCGGCGCGTGGCCGAAGCCGGCTGGGAACCGATCACGCAGGCCCGCTCGAACGACCCGAAGGTCCACGTCGAGCGCTTCGGCACCGGCGAGGCCGGCACGCCGATCTACCTGACCGTCTTCAACGACAGCCCCGCACGCCGCACCGCCGCGATCCGCCTGGAGCGGACGGCCTCGCCGACCGGCCGAGAGCTCGTCCGGGACGTCCCCGTTGCCTGGAAGGACGGCACGACGACACTCTCCCTCGACGGCGAGGATGTCGCGGTGATCGAGCTGAGGTGAGAGCAGGCCGACCTGCTGCCCCATGGTCATCCACCCGGCCCCGGCGGCGGAGGGCGAGGCCCACGCGCGACCGGGAAAGCCGAGCGGGATCGGGACGCATGAGCGTGCGCGAGGCCGAATCCATCCGGTCCGATAGAGGGGGCCGACGCCGACGCATCATCCGGCCCGGGATCGCGCGGGGAAGAACGGTGCGGTGGGGCCTTGGGGAAAGGGCGACCTGGCCCGACCGCTCAGCTCTTGCGACGGAATCCTTGGATCGTGTCTTGCTCGGGATGGTCGAACCCGCAGCCGGCGTCCGGGGCCTCGTGGTGGGCCTCCCTGGCTTCCGGGGCCTCATTCGCCCGCTGAGCATGCTCCAGTGGCTCCTGAACGCGAGAGGGGGAGGGCGTCGGGAGCGAGTTCTCGACATGAGTCTTGGGATGCGTGGCCGACTTGCGGGCCTGGGTCTTCTTGGTACGAGTACGGGTTGCCGTGGTCATGGGACACCTCCCCGCGCGTCGCGGGATAATCCATGAAAGGCGCGGATGCCGCCCAAGGGTATGGGCAATCTTCCACCCTTCCGGCGACCGGCCTCTGCGATGGCCGATCGCGCAGCGTCTCGACGAGAGCCGCCGCGGGGCCCTGTCAGACCGAGAACCCGCCCGGCCGGGACGAGATCGACCTCCCCGGCGATGCGGAACCCGGCACGACTTGTGAAACCCTTGTCAAAGTCTAGCGGTGGGCATTGAACTTGGCCAGGGTCGCTGGCGTCTTTATTTTCGTGGAAGTCGGGGGCGGGAACGATCCGGCCGCTAGCCGGATGGCGCGATGATTGCGTCAGGATGGTCCTCGGGCGCTGACCCCCGGCTTCGATTTCAGGACTCGAGGGGACGGAACCATGCTCATCGGCCTTCTCTCGGATACGCACGATCAGGTCGAGCGCACCCGGGATGCCGTCCGCGAGCTCAAGGAACTTGGCGTCATGGCCCTGATCCATTGCGGCGACCTCACCACGGCGGATGTCGTGGACGCCTGCGCGGGGGTGCCGGGCTATTTCGTCTTCGGCAACTGTGATTATGACCGCCGGGGCCTGGAAGTGGCGATCGCCGCCATCGGCGGCACGTGCCTGGGGGACGGCGACCTCATCACCCTGGCCGGCCGCCGGATCGCCGTGACCCATGGGCACCTCGATACTCAGGTCGGTCGGCTGCTGGACCTGAAGCCGGAGTTCTTTTTCTACGGCCATACTCATCGTCGCGAGGATGCCATGAAAGGCCCGACGCGGTGGATCAACCCGGGGGCCCTCCATCGGGCCAATCCGTGGACGATGGCCACGCTGGACCTCGCGACCGACCGGCTCGATGTCCTGACGATCGGCACCGCTATGCGTGCGTGACTGCGTTTGCCGACTTGTCTTCCGGGATTTCGCCGATCGAGTTACCATCCGTCGGCACCTCCGGGGACCGAGGGAGTCGGCCCCCTCGATACGACACGATCGCCGACCCAACGGAGCGGGAACATGCGACTCTGCCTCGCCGAAGACATCGCGGCGGCTCAACTCGAGCCGTTGACGCTCACCCGGCCGGTCCACGACCTCTGGCTCGGCGGCACGACGCTGGGTTCCAAGATCGCTCGAGCGTTCGGCATCGGCGAGGGCCCCCAGCGACGGGGGGCGGTGATCCGCGGGCATCTGACCCGCGTCCAGCGCGAGCGGGATCCCCACGTCGTGCTCAACGATCCCGACTGGCTGGCACGCGGGCCCCTGGTCGTGGTCAATAGCCGCTGGGTCCCCCCCGCGGGGTTCGAGGCCCCGAGCCTGGCGTCGCCCTGCGTGGGCGTCTGCGAGGGCGAGCCCGCCTTCGCCGTCGTCGCCCCGGACGACGCGGTTTCCTCCCTGACAGCCCACGGCATGGGCGCCTGGTTCGAGCGGATGGCCGAGCGGCACTCCGCCGCGGACGTCGGCGGCGAGTGGATCCGGCGTCCCTGGGACCTCGTCTCCAGGAACGCCGCGCACATCGAGCGCGACTTCGCGGAATCCGGCCGTCGCGGCGTGACCAATCGCCAGCTCGCGACCCTGGCCCTGGTGGGTCCCTCCGATCGACTGAACATCCACGAGACGGCACGGATCGATCCCTACACGGTCTTCGATACGACCAATGGCCCGATCGTCGTCGGGCGGAACGTCTGGGTCCAACCATTCACCCGGGTCGAAGGCCCGTGCTACATCGGTGCGGAGACCCAGCTCTTCCGGGCCAACATCCGCGGCGCGGTCTCCATCGGCCCGAACTGCCGGATCGGCGGCGAGGTCGAGGCCTCGATCATCCAGGGCCACTCCAACAAGTATCACGAGGGCTTCCTGGGCCACGCCTACATCGGCGAGTGGGTCAACCTCGGGGCGATCACCTCGAACAGCGACCTCCGGAACGACTACGGCGAGGTCTACGTCCCCTTGCAGGGCGACCCCGTGCCGACCGGCCAGGCCAAGGTCGGCTGCTTCGTCGGCGACCACACCCGCACGGGCATGGGCTCGATGCTCAACACCGGGACGGCCATCGGGGTGATGTGCAACGTCCTGCCCGCCGGCCTGCTCCTCCCCAAGCACGTCCCCTCGTTCACCGCCGTCCTCTACGGCCGCGTCGGTCCCGGTTTCTCGCTGGACCAGATGTTCGAGACCGCGCGGATCGTCATGAGCCGCCGCGGCAAGACCTTCGGCGAGGCCGACGAACAGCTCTACCGCGGCCTCTACGAGCAGACGCGACTGGAGCGCGAACGCGCCTTCCAGCGCACCCACGACCGTCGCGCCGACTTCTGGCCGGTGGCCCAGGCCGGGCGGATCTGAGGGCGACCGAAGGCCACTCCCCCGGATCTCACGCCCTGCACGAACCGCCCAGATCGGTTAGACTATGCTTGTGGATGGACGGGCACGATCGCATCGAGCCGAATGCCCCGCGGGGGTGAGGGACTCATGAGTACGATCTCCAGGCCGACGCAGGTTCTCGAGGTCGTCTATCCCGACAGCGACGGTCGGCCCATGGCGGACAACACGATTCAGTATCGTTGGATCGTCCTGATCAAGGAAGGACTCGAATACGCCTTCCGCGACAGGGATGACGTGTTCATCGCGGGCGACCTCCTCTGGTATCCCGTCGAGGGTGACAGGAACAACTGCATGGCGCCCGACGTCCTTGTCGCGTTGGGACGGCCGAAGGGGGATCGCGGATCATATCGCCAGTGGGTCGAGGGAGGCACTGCTCCCCAGGTCGTCTTCGAGGTCCACTCGCCCAGCAACACGCCGGCCGAGATGAGGCGGAAGCTCCGCTATTACGACCGCTACGGCGTCCGCGAGTACTACTACTACGACCCCGAAGCCGGCAAGCTCTCCGGCTGGCAACGAGACGATGAGCCCGGAAGACTCCGACGTATCGCCAGGATGAACGGATTCCGAAGCCCGCTCCTGGGCATCCGCTTCGAGAACGGTGCGGGCCGCGAAGCCCTGACCATCTTCGGTCCCGACGGCAAGCCGTTCCTCCCCCCGCTCAAGAGCGCCGAGCAGCGCGACGCCGCAATCGCGCAGGCGCAGGCCGAGCGTGAGAAGGCTCAGGCCGAGCGCGAGCGGGCCGAACGCCTGGCCGCGAAGCTCCGCGAGCTGGGCATCGAGCCGGACTGACCACGAGCCAGCTCTCACGCGCCTTACTCGAAGACCACCATCGAGTGCATCTCCACGACCGGGACGACCACCTCGACGCCGCGGTCGATCGGATGGAGCGGGAGCTCGCGGCCCTCGGGCTGCAGGGTGGCCTTGCGGACGCCCGGGACGCGGCAGGTGACGCGGATGTCGTGCAGGGGGATGACCTCCTCGCGGACCGGCCAGGTGCCGCGGAGCTCGGAGCGATCGGGGAAGCCGTATTGCTTCTGCAACTCCTGGGGGAGCGGCGCGACCTTCTGATAGATCGAGTGCATCCCCCAGGAACTCGCGTGGTTGAGCAAATGGACGATCGTCCGTTTGACCTCGAGCTGGCGGCGGAACGTGGCGCAGAGGAGCAGGGGGCCGCGTGCCTCCGCGGGCGGCGGCACGTCATGGGCGGCCCAGAGGCAGGCGTTCACGAGCAGGCGCCGGAGGAAGGTGTTGGGATAGAAGAACATCGCCTTGTCGATCCCCACCGGGAAGTAAACGACGCGCCCCTTGCCGTACTCCGAGACGATCGCGGCCGGCCACCGTTTGCCCGGGGATCGCGGTTCGCCCGAGAAGGTCGCCAGCACCCGGCCGCCCGGAAGGACATCGACCTCCGCCGCCGAGGCGATCACCGCGAGCGGCCCGCGTGCGGGGGGCTCGCCACTCGGGTTCCGCCAGGCGGTGTTCTGCTGGGCGAGGATCTCGGGGTCGTCGACGATCGGGTGCGAAGCCTCCGGATCGACCTGCAACGCCTCGTCTCGCTGGGTGACGACCCGCGACGAGGCGTATCGGGCGTGAAGCAGGTCCCCCAGGACGAAATCGGCACGTCGCCCGAAGGCCGCGTCGTGGAGCCCGGTCTCGAAGGTCGCGACCAGCCCGCCGCCGCCGCGAACGAAGCGGCGGATCACCTCCGCGGATCGGTCCGAGAGGACCAGGGCATTGGGGAGCACCAGCACGCGGACGCCCCGCAGGTCGGCGTCTTCCAGGTCGAGCTCCGTCAGGATCCGCACGGGGAGATGGGCCTCGAGGACGGACCGGAACGCCCCCAGGACGTGCGAGACGTAGACGGGGAGCGCGGCCCGAGAGGCCAGCGTCCGCGACTGGTCCGACGCGACGATGCCGATGTAGGGGACTGGCTCCGAACCGACCCACCAGGCATCGCGAGCCTTCGCATCGGCTGCCCATGTGCGGAGGTATTCCTCGCGGCCCGTCGATTCGACGAACTCGGGATAGACGCCCCACGGCGGCCCTTCGAAGTACCGCAGCCGGAATTCGACCGGCGGCGAAACCCCGCTGATGCCGTGCGCCTGAGGCTGGAGCCACGACGTCGCCCCGCGATCGTGGGTCAGCGAGGCCAGGAACGCATGGACGAACGGGTGATAGAGGGCGTCTCCGGGGACGTCCCAGTGGAGCTCGACCGTGGAGACGTCCACCGCCTCGCAATACCGCAAGGGGTACTCGCCCATGTACGCCTCGGGGTAGTACCACGTCCGGTTCGCCGAGTGATTCACGAAGATCGCGGCCTCCGGGTTCTCGGCCCGGATCGCCCCGCGCATCCGGTCGGCCAGCGCCAGGAAGTTGCCTTCATGCCATGCCAGGTATTCGCGGGCGAGCGGATCGTGCAGGATGTCGAACCGGCCGGCGACCCGCGCCGGGATCTCCTTCCCGCCGGACGCCGCGCGGAAGGCGGCTCGCGTCGCCGGATCATACGTATGAAGATGATCGGGCGCGTAGCCGTCGAGCCAGAATCCGTCGATCCCGTAGGTCTTCACGACGTGGGCCATCTGCGCGAGCATCCAGCCGGCGTAGGGCGAGCGGATGTTGGCGAAGTTCGGCGTCGCGTCCGGCTTGCCGTCGGGGTTGATCCGCAGCCAGTCGGGATGGGCCTTCACGAACTCCGGGCTGAACATCGGGACCTGCACCGGCCCGATGTAGAGCACCGCCTTCGCCCCCGCGCCGTGGACGAGCGAGACGAACTTGCGGATATATTCATCCGCCTGGCGGACCTCCTCGGCGGGGTAGAGGCTCGCGGTCGGCCCGACGATGTCCCACTTCCGCAGCGCGTTGATCGTGATGACGTTGTAGCCCGCCGCCGCGAACGCCTCCGGCATCCGGCCGAGCCCCGGCGGAAGATGACCGATCCGCAGGTTCGTCCGGAGCCACGCCGGCACCGGCCGCCTCGGCAACGGCGCCATCACGCTCCGGGGCGGGAGCCCCGCCGCGTCGATCGCGGGCAGCTCGTCGCCTCGTGCCGTCACGACAACCCAGGCCAGGCAGATGCCCAACGCCGACGCCCAGGCCGCTTTACTGCGCTCCGCGATCGTGTGCATGTCGTGGACTCCCGTCGTGCCGGGACCGCCGACCTCGCGGCCCGCCACGACGGTGAGGATTGTACCTGGATCCGCGGAGCAGGGGGGCCATGCCACCGATCGCGAGCAGCAAGAGGCTTCGCGGCTCCGGAATCGCACCCACATCCGAGTGTCGGATCTGGATGTCCGCCGTCGCCCGCGGACCGATGTTGAACGATCTCGATGCGTCGCCGAGGAGGAAGGCGTCGAACCCGTCGTCCGGGCTCGTGGCCACGAGGTCGACGATCCCCGGGGCGAGGGCGTGGAAGGTGAACGTCCCGAGGAGGATCCTGGCGTTGGTCCCCAGAACCGGGCTCAGCGGATCGGCGAGGAGCGACAACGAGGCGCGGCCGTTCGGAGTGTCGATCACGGGATCGGGCGGCGGCGGCAGGAAGCCCGGCCCGAAGGTGATTTTGGTCAGCTCGACCGCCGCGCCGTCCTCGCCCAGGAAGCGCAGATCCACGCCCGCGGCGAGCAGCCCGACGTCATTGAGTGGCGCCGCGTCGGCATCGGTCCCGACCACGTAGATCCGGACGTCGAGCGATTCCCCGGCCTGCATCCTGAACCCCTCGGCCGGCGTGCCCGAGGCGTCGGCGATCTGGTAGAGCATGTTGGCCCGGGCGGGGCCGGCGGGGATCAACAAGAGGATCGTCGCGGTCAAGAATCGAGGCAGGCTCATGGGGTAATCTCGGTCGGTGAAAGGGGCGGGGGAATGGTCGTCCGCGGGTCGTCAGATCCTGGTCCCGTAGCGGAGCCGGAAGGCGGCGAAGTCGGCGTCGGAAATCATGCCGTCGGCATCCACGTCAAGGAACCAGTTGGCGGCATAGGCGGCCGGCTTCTTGTAGGCGGCGAGGAACGTCTTGTAGTCGGTGGCGTCCACGTCGCCGTCGCCGTCGGAGTCGCCGAAGAGGCGGTGGAAGCTCAGGACGGTCTCGGCGACGCCGTCGCCGTCGGCGTCCACCTTCAGGACGTAGCGGCCGTCGCCCAGCCCCTTCGCCCCGAAGTTGAACGTGAGCCGCGTGCCGACGAGCGTCAGCGCGCCGGCCAGCGACACGTCCTGGGGCGTGCCGCCGGGTGTCAGCCGGCTGAGAGTCACGCGGCCCGGCGAGAGGATCGTGGAGAACCCCGCGCCGCCGTCGAAGTCGAGCGAGAGGGTGTTGACCAGCGACCTTTGCTGTTGCCCGTCCTGGACGACGAAGCTGCTGGCTCGGTTGGCGTGGATCACCGTGATGGAAAAATCGCCGACGCGGATCACGTTGAAGTCCCAGGCGAACGAGTCGTAACCGTCGCTCCCTTCGGGCAGGACCGCGGCGTAGAGCGTTGACCCCGCGGCCAGCGAGACCGGGGCGGAGCCCCAGGCGATCGTCCCGGCCACGCCCGGGTCGCTCAGCAGGCGCGTGGAGCCGGAATACGCGGCCAGGCCGATCGTGCCCCCGGCCCCGCCGTTGGCCCGGGTCAGGGTGCCGTTGCCGAGCCTGTAGGTGCCCCCCGCGGGGACCGTGTAGGCGGCGATCGCGGCGACGTCGTAGCCGCCCGGTGTCTGGCCCGAGCCGCCCCCCGGATGCCCGCCGTTGGCCCCGAGCGCGACGAAGCCGGCGGGATAGCTGGAGGGGTAGGACGTCGTGACGGCCTGGTAGCGCGTGTTCGCCGGGTTCGCGACCATCGCGGTGTAGTTCGCCGGATTGCCGACGGCGCCTCCGCCATTCCAGAGGTAGGACCAGCCGGCGGCCGGCGTCGGGGCGAGGAAGTCGGTCGCGTAGTCGCGGATCAGGGTATCGGCCGGGCGGACGGTCCCGTCGGCGTCCGTCGCCGAGACCCGGATGGTGCGAGTGGCGGCACCCGTGAACGTGTGGGAGGCCAGGGATGCCGTGGCCGGGAGCGTGGCGATCGTGCCGTCGCCCCAGTCCACCGTCCATGAGGCCAGGGTGCCGCCGGATGCGGCCAGGGTGAGCGAGTAGGGCCGGCCCTCGACGACCGACGCCGGGCCGGTGGCACTGCGGCTGACCGGCGCGACGATCACCGGCACGCGATCGGTCTGGACGACCGTGAAATCCCACCCGAACGAGTCGTAGCCGTCGCCGCCCTCGGGCCCGACGGCCAGGTAGAAGGCATCGCCCGTGGCCATCGCGACGGGCGAGCTTCCGAAGGTCGTCGCGCTGACGATGCCGGTTCGATCTCCGAGCTGGCCGTTTCCCTTGTAGGTGAGCAGCTCGATCGACCCGCCGGCCGCGCCGTTGTTCCGGTTGATGACGCCGTCGATGATCTGGTACGTGCCACCGCGGGGGACGGTGAACCCGGCGATCACGTCTCGGTCGAAGGTGCCGTTCTGGCCCGACCCGGTGCCCGGATGCCCGTAGCTCCGTCCGAGGATGCCGAAGCCGCCGGGCCCGGCGGAGGGGAAGGCTGTGGCGTCGGTGGTGTAGCTCCCGCCGAAGTTCCCGCCCCAGACCAGGGGGACGTAGTTGGACGCCGTGCCGATCGGTCCGTTCTTGTTCCAGAGGTACGACCATCCCGCCATCGGCATCGACGCCTGGAAATCCGACGCGTAATTCCTCGGGTTGTACTGGACCGCCCGTACGGTGCCGTCGGAGTCGGACTCCGAGACCGTGATGCCCAGGTTGGCGGCCACCCAGTAGGTATGGCTCGCCGCCGTGGCGGTGCCCGCGACGGTGCTGGTCGTGCCGTCGCCCCAGTTGATGATCCAGGAGCCGACGGTCCCCCCGGTCGCCATCAGCTTCAGGGTGTAGGGTGCCCCCTGATTGACCGTGCTCGGGCCGGAGGCCCGCCGGACGAGCGCGGGGGAGACGCCGAATGCCGCGGAGGTGGTCGTGGAGTTGCCGATCCCGGACGCCGCCAGCGTGTACCTCCCCGACGGCAGGTCCACGGTCAGGTTCGGGAACGAGGCGATCCCCTGGACCAGCGCGGACGAGGCGTTGTAAAGCGCGGCGAAGGTCGGGTTGTCGGCGAGCGTGAGCGTGACCGTGCCGGTCTGGGCCGTGACGACATTCCCATACGCATCGACCGCCTGGACCGTCACGGTCGGGGCGATGGAGGAGCCTGCGACGGCGTTCGTCGGCTGCTGGCCGAAGGCCAGGTGGTCGAAGGCGGCCGGGGAGACGACCACGGTCGCCGAGCCTGAGATCGAGCCGCCCGATTCGGTCGCGGTGATCGATTGTGATCCGGACGTCTCCAGCGTGATCGTGAAGCTGCCAAGCCCGTTGGTCAGGTTGAAGTTGTTCGGTAGCACCGCCTTCCTGTCGCCGCTCGTGATCGCCACCGTGCCCGCGTAACCGTAGGATCGGATCCCCTGCGAGTCCAGGGCGGTCACGGTGTACGTCTGGGCGACCCCCGCGACCGTCGAGGTCGGGCCCGAGATTGTGAAGGAGGATGCAGGCTGGTGCTCGACCGCCCCGGAGTCGGTCATGCCATTGATGGTTCGGGCGAAGCCTCGCTGGTCGGTGGTCACGGTCGAGAGGACCACTCCGCGGTTGAGGGCCTTGCTCCCCGCCGCCGGCGGCATCGTCGGGGTCGCTCCGCCGTAGTTGCCCAGGGGCAGGAGCCCCGTCGCGCCGACCCCGGTGAGGTCTCCCTGCCCATTGAAGTCCCCCGGGGAACTGGCCGGGCCGATGACGTTGCCTCCCCCGGTCGAGTAACGCCCAACGACGTCGTTCGGGGCGCCCGCGTTTCCGGCCAGGATGGAGTTGGTGACGGTCACGGAGCCGTTGGCGGCCGTGGTGTTGAAAGCCGAACCGTCGGTCGTGCCTTCGTTGCCCGCGTAGATGCTGCCCGATCCGGGGCTTCCCGCGAGCCCATGCTGCCCGCCATACAACCCGGTCACGCCACCGATCCCGCCCTTGCCCCCCTGGCCTTGCGGCCAGACCAGAGGCGCGTCGTTTACGGCGTTCGTGGAGGCGGTCACGAACCTCAGCAGGGCGATCCCGCCGCTGACATAGGCGGCGCCACCCTGGGAATCCCCGCCCTTGCCGGCGAGATTCCCGGCGTTGCCGCCATTGCCGCCGTTGCCGCCATCGCCGTTGGTGTAGATGGCGTTGTCCGTGGCTTCGCCGCCGTTGCCACCGTCGCCGCCGTTGCCGTCCTGGCCTCCGGTGCCTCCGGTCGTGGCGTTCGCAGCCAGGGTCACGTTCGTGACGGTCACCAGGCCGCCGATCTCGTAGAGGCCCCCGCCGTGCCCGGCGCCACCGCCGCCCCCGTTGCCCCCCTGGCCGCCCGAGCCGCCGTGGCCACCCTGACCGACACCGCCATTGGCCTGGAGCCCGCCGTACTGGACCCAGTCCGATCCGATCGGCCAGTTCTCGGGATCCTGATCCGGATGCATCCAGCCGCCGTGTCCGCCGACACCCCCGTTGCCGCCGTGTCCGCCGACACCCCCGTTGCCGCCGACGGCCGCGTTGTTCGTGACGGAGCTACCCGCAAGCGTCAAGGACGTCGAGCCGCCCGGCGCCTGGCCGACGGCCAACCCGCCTCCCCCCGCCTCGCCCCCGGCCCCCGCGTCGCCAGCGGCACCGGCCCCGCCGCCTCTCCCGCCGTCATACGCCGTGTAGTAGGGGATGTTCTGGGTCACCACGTCGATGTAGTTCGCCGAGGTGTTCACCCCGCCCTCGCCGCCGTTGCCACCCGCCCCACCCAGTCCCCCGGCGGCGCCGTCGCCAGCGGTTGCCGAGTTGCTCGCGAACGCGATGCCCGTGAGCGTCGCGGTACCGTTGGACATGGCGAATGCCCCGCCCGTCGTGTATCCGCCGCCGCCGCCGTGCCCGCCAGTCCCTCCCGGGCCGCCGTTGCCGCCCGCGGCGCCGAAATCCGGATCGTCGAGGCGATCGGTCCCCATCCCTCCCACGCCGCCCGCGCCGCCGACGCCGCCCGAGCCGCCGTGTGCCGTGTTGGCGGACCAGATGCCGCCGGTGGCGGTCAGTGTGCCGCCCGCTTGGAATGTCCCGCCCCCGCCGGAGAAACCGCCGTTGCCGCCGTTGCCGCCGTTGGTGCCCGGCGCTCCGGGGTTGCCCACACTACCGTCGATGGGACTCCTGCCGGAGCCCGCGGCCCCCGCCGACCCGGCGAGGCCGGCGCCGCCGATGCCTCCGGTCGCGACGTTCGAGGAGACCGTCGCCCCCGACAGGTCGAGCGACCCCGCGGCAAGGAAGGCCCCGCCTCCCTCCCCGGAGCCTCCCGCGCCCCCCGCTGTCGCGATCCCGGTCGACCCCGCGCCGCCGGTGGCCTGGTTGCTCGCCAGCGACCCGTTGATGGTGACCGTGCCGGAATCCACGTAGAGTCCGCCGCCGAGGCCATTCCCCCCGCCTCCGCCGCCCCGGGCCCCGTTGGCAGAGAGGGCGCTCGCGGCGTCCAGGGTCGTTACGCCCGGGCCGCTGACGACGTAATTCCCAATCCCGCCGCCCCGGCCGTCTCCGCCGGCTGCCTGCGGGCTCGCGGAAGGGAACAGGAATTGGATCAGCGACGCTGTCGTCCCCCCGGCGCCGCCGATCGCGAAGTTTGACGCCACCGAGCTGCGAACGAGCGAGAGCCGTCCCCCGTTGAGGATTCCGCCGCCCCAGGCGGTCCCCCCGGATGTGGCCGGGATGAGGTGGAGGCTCGAATCAACGTTCGCATCAGCCCCGTCCCCGGCGGTCGCCGTGTTGAGCGTGACGGTGGAGTCCGTCAGGGTCATCGTACCGGTGTTGGTGTTATTGATCCCACCGCCGTAGACTCTCGCCCCCGCCGTGCCCGTGGCCGCTTTCCCGGCGGCGTGGGCGGTGTTGTTCCTCACGACCACGTTGCTCAGGTTGGCCGTGCCGTCGTTGAACAGGCCCGCCCCCCCGAAGTTGCTGAAGCCGTTCGTCAGGGTGAGGTGATCAAGGTTGGCCGTCACCCCTTGCCCGACGTACATGACCCCGACCCGACCATTTCCCTGCAGGATCGCCGAGGGAGATCCGCCGGTGATCGTGATGCTACCCTTGGTCAGGTCGAGCCGGCCCAGGCTCAGACCATAGGTCCCGGCGGGCAGGTTGATCGAGTTCGTCCCCCCGGCCACGTCGGCCGCGTTCACGGCCTCGCGGAGGCTGAGCACACCATCGGAGGCGTTGACGACGTCGGCGAACGTCGTGACGTTATAGACCGCCAGCAGCGTCCGATCCTCGAGCGCCTCGAGCCGGGGCCTCATCCGTCTCCGGGTCCCGGTGCGGGCCTGGCGTCCTGCGTGGTGGCGGCCGTCCGACGGCCCGGGGCGGCGGTGCGACATGGTGAACCTCTCGCGGGTGAATGGCGGACGTGATAAGGCGAGCTCGGCGGCCGCGCGGATCTGTCCGGTTGATCACTTGGGAGTGTCGCCGGCCCAGGTCTCGTCGCATGCACGGTTGGGACGTTCCTAGCTCAGTACCGGTCATGGCGTCCAAACCTAAGGCGCGGAATGGGAAAAAAAGCAATCCGATCCAACCGCGGGTCTCTGGGGCCATCCGGACCGGTGGCGTCGGGAAGCCGCTTGCAGACGCATGCGTGCGTCCTTAAGATCGGGGAGTCCAGATGTCCCCGACGGAACCGTTCGGTTCGTGATCTCCGACGCCGGAGCTTTTCCCATGCCCTCGTCGAACGACTCGGGCACGCACGCCAGCCTCCTGATGCAGCTCGCGGCCGACGCGACCGATGAGGCGGCCTGGGGCCGGTTCGTAGCCCGGTACTCGCCCAAGATCCGGGGCTGGGCGCGGGCGAGGGGGCTCCAGGACGCCGACGCCGAGGACGTCGCGGCGATGGTCCTTCAGCGACTGGTCGATCGGATGAAGGTTTTCGTCTACGATCCGGGCCGGAGCTTCCGGGGCTGGCTTCGCACCCTCACCGAGCATGCCTGGGCCGAGATGGTCTCCGGCCGCGGGTTCCGCGACGGGCTGCCGCTGTCGGCCGTGGGCGAGGTCGCGGCGCGCGACGACCTGGTGGATCGGCTCGCGGCCGAGTTCGACCTGGAGTTGCTCGAGGAGGCACAACGGCGCGTCCGCCTCAGGGTCGCCCCCACCACCTGGGAGGCCTATCGCCTGACCGCCGTGGAGGGGCTCTCCGGCGCCGAGGCTGCGAACCGGTTGGGGATGAAGGTGACGAACGTCTTCGTCGCCAAGAGCTCGGTCCTCGCCCGCCTGAGGTCCGAGATCCAGGCCCTGGAGCGTGTCGCCGACGGAGCCACGATGACGCGGTGAGGAGGCGATGGTGTCCGACTGCCCCGATCGCCGCGACCTCGAGGCCCTGCTGCTGCCGCGGCCCGACGAGGGCCCCCGGGTGCTCGTGGCAGCCCACGTCGAGGGCTGCCCGGACTGCCAGGCGGTCCTCGAGGAACTGACACACCCCTCGATCGTGTGGGGAGCCGTCGACGCCCCGACGTTCGCCACCTCGAAGGACCCGGCGGACGCGAGGTCAACCGCCGGAATGGTGGTGCCGGAGGTGCCCGGGTACGAGATCATCGGCGAGCTCGGTCGCGGCGGGATGGGGGTGGTCCATCGCGCGGTCAACCTGCGGCTGAACCGGCCCTGCGCCCTCAAGATGATCCTGGCGACCGGCGCCGCGGCCGAGGGGGCGGTCCTGCGATTTCTGGCGGAGGCCGAGGCGATCGCCCGCCTTCGCCATCCGAACGTCGTCCAGACGTTCCACATGGGCGAGCACGACGGCCGGCCGTTCCTCGAGATGGAGCTCGTCGAGGGGGGCCCGCTGTCGGGCCGGATCGACGGCACGCCCTGGCCGCCCCCCGACGCGGCCCGGATGATCGAGCCGGTGGCCCGGGCGATCCACGAGGCGCATCGGCGGGGGATCGTCCATCGCGACCTGAAGCCCGCCAACATCCTGATGGCGGCCGACGGCACGCCGAAGATCTCCGACTTCGGGCTCGCCAAGCTCCAGGGGATCGATGCCGGCCTGACCCGCACGGAGATGATCCTCGGCTCCCCCAGCTACATGGCCCCCGAGCAGGCCGAGGGCAAGGCGCGGGAGGTCGGACCGGCGGCGGACGTCCATGCCCTGGGCTCCATCTTCTATGAGCTGCTGGTGGGCGGCCCGCCGTTCCGCGGGGCGACGGTCCTCGAGACGCTCGACCAGGTAAAGCACCTCGAGCCGGTCTCCCCCTCGCGGCTCGTCCCGGGCGTGCCGCGGGACGCGGAGACGATCGCGATGAAGTGCCTGGAGAAGGCGCCGGCGCGACGGTACGCGACGGCCGGCGACCTGGCCGATGATCTCGGCCGATTCCTCGCCGGGGAGCCGATCTCCGCCCGGCCGCCGTCCCCGTGGGAGCGATGGGGCAAGTTCGCGAGTCGGAACAGGGCGGCCGTGGCCGGCGGCCTCGGCGTGGTCGCCGCCCTGCTGATCGGCGCCGTCGTCTCGACCGCCTTCGCCCTGGCCGAGGCCCGCCAGCACCGGCTGGCCGTCGCGGCCGTGGGCCGGGCCGACGAGGCGCGGCGGATCGCGGAGCGGGAAGCCTACCAGGCGCGGCTCATGACCGCCCTGGCCGCGCTCGGCGACCACCGGATCGCCGATGCGACGCGGCAGCTCGAGGCCGTCGCCCCCGACCGCCGCGGCTGGGAGTGGCGGTATCTCCAGGGACGGCTCGATGCCAGCCTCGCCCGCGTCGACGAGGAGCCGCCCCTGGGCATCGCCGGGGCCTGCTTCCTCGAAGGCGGCGCCGCCGCGTACCTGACCGATCGCTCGAGGATCTTCCTCAGAGATGTCGAGGGCCGTCGTCCCGACGTCGGATTCGACCGCGAGCCGGGCGAGGCCGTCTGGCCGGTCGGTGGCGGGCGCGGCGGCCTGATCCGCGCGGGGGCCGCGGGGGAGCTCCGGCTGCTCGGCCCGGACGGACGTCTGGTCCGCGAGTTTCATGCGGACGATCGTCGCCCGGTCGCGGCGGTCGCCATCTCCCGCAAGGGCCGCCGACTGGCCGCGTATTACCCCGCGGATCGGCCGGACGCCACGCCCACGGTGCGGATCTTCGACACCGCCGACGGGACGAACCGGCGGATCGACCACGGCGTCCTGGTCATGGATTTCAGCCCGGACGAACGCCTGCTCGCGATTTCGAGCGGCGACACCACGTCGGTCTGGGACGTCGAGACCGGCCGCCGCGTCGCCGACCTCCTCGGCTATCAACGACGCGTATTCTCCCTGGCGTTTCACCCGGAAGGCTCGCGGTTGCTGACGGGGATGGAGGACCAGTCGCTCCGGGAGTGGGAAGCCCGGACGGGCCGCCGGCTCCGCGAGTTCGCCGACAGCCACGGGCCGATTCGGGCGGTCGCCTACAGCCCCGACGGCCGATGGATCGTCTGGTCCGGCGACGACGGCCCGATCCGGCTTCGCGACGCCCGCACCGGAGAGGCCGGGGTCGTCCTGGACGGGCACCGCCGCCAGGTCAACGCCCTGGCGTTCAACGGCGACGGCTCGCGACTTCTCTCCGTCGACGAGGGCCCGGAGGGCCGGTCGATCCGCCTCTGGGACGTCCCCTCGATGCTCGCCGACCCGACGATCCTCCGGGGCCACGACAGCTACCTCTACGCCGTGGCGGTCGACCCGCTCGGCCGATGGATCGCCACCGGAGCCTGGGACAACGTTATCCGCCTCTGGGACGCCGCCAGCGGCCTCCCCGTCGCCGTGCTCGAAGGGCACTCCGGATGGATCTCCGACCTGGCCTTCAGCCCCGACGGCGGACGGCTCGCCTCGCGGGCGTCCGACTCGACGGTCCGGATCTGGGACCCCGCCGCTCGCGAGATGAAGGCGGTGTTCCGCGAGGTGGGCTGGGACCGCTGGTGCCCCCAGGGGCTCGCCTTCCGCCCCGACGGCGCGGTCCTCGCCGCCGCGGATCACGGGCGAGTGCGGCTCTGGGACGTGGGTTCCGGCCGCGAACGCCCGCCGCTGGACCACCCGATCCACTCGGCGCAGGCCGTGGCGTTCAGCCCGGACGGCCGGCGGCTGGCCGTGTCGGGGGACGACACCGACGCCGCCGTCATCGACGCCGAGACCGGTCGATCCGTCACAAGGCTCCGGGGACATGCGGATCGGATCCCGACGATCGCCTACAGCCCGGACGGGCTCCGCCTCCTGACCGGTAGCGAGGACCATACGGCGCGCCTCTGGGACGCCACCGATGGCCGGCCGCTTGCCATCCTCCGCGGTCATCGCCACCAGATCTATTCGGCCATCTTCCACCCCGACGGGACCCGGATCGCGACGGCGGGCCGAGATCGGTCGATCCGCATCTGGGACGCGAGCCGTGGTGACGAGTTCCTGCGACTCGAGGGGCATCAGGATTACGTCATGTCACTGGCCTTCACGCCCGACGGGGCGACGCTCGTCTCCGGCTCCGGCGACCGGACCGCTCGCCTCTGGGACACCTTCCCCCTCGCCCGACGTCTGGGCGCCCGCGCGAACCCGCCCGCCGATGGCTCGCATGGCATGACCTCACCCCGGGGTGGATCATCGACGCCATGCAGCCCGCTCCATGGCGGGTCGGGTTGAATAGTGTTCATGTTATGTTTTAATTGCAGGTGGGATCGGGTTGTCTTCTCTCGCGTGGAGGATCGTGGCGAACTCGACGACCCCGCGAGGACGGGGGCGTTTCTGGGCGCGGCGTTCCTGCGGCTTCGTTGGCCGGACATGGGCCCTGCGAGCCCGCTCCGCTTCGACGTCCGGATCGGCTGAACGGGCCGAGCTCCCGAAGCCCGGGTTCGGAAGCCGTGACAGCCACGGCCCGTTACTGTAAGCTGGTCCTCATCTCACCGGTTCATTCCGACCCCGCCGACACTCACGCCCGGAGTGGAAAACGTGGAGCGAACGCCGGGACTCATCGCCAGGGCCGTGGCCTGCCTGATGCTCGCAACCCCCGCGGCCGGCGCGGCCGAGCCGGGCCCCTGGGCCCTCAAGCCGGTCGTCCGGCCGGGCACGCCGGCGGGCGCGAGCACGACTCCAATCAACCCGATCGACGCCTTCCTGGCCGCGGACCACCGCGCGAAAGGGCTTACCCCCGCGGGGCCCGCGGATAAGCGGACGCTGCTGAGACGGGTCACGTTCGATCTGACCGGCCTGCCGCCGACGATCGCAGAGCAGGAGGCATTCCTCCGCGACTCATCGCCGGACGCCTATGAGAAGGTCGTCGATCGGCTCCTGGCGAGCGAGCAGCATGGAGTCCGTTACGGCCGATTCTGGCTCGACGTGCTCCGCTACGCCGACGTGGATGAGCGGATGGTCGCCGCGGCGGGCATCCACCTCTGGCGGGATTGGGTCATCCGGGCCATCAACGACGACCTCCCGTACGACCAGTTCGTCCGCGCCCAGTTGACCGGATATCGGTCGGCCGAGCGGACCCAGATATCCGCCACCGGCCACCGGAGCCGGAAGGAACCGCGGGCCGACGACATGTTCGCGCTCGGCCTGCTCTCTCGCGGTGCCGTCTTCCGCGACGGCAAGGATGCCGGCGAGCTGCCGATGGCCGCCGTCGAGACGGTCTCCTCCGCCTTCATGGGCATGACCGTCGCCTGCGCCAAGTGCCACGACCACATGTTCGACCCGATCTCCCAACGCGACTACTACGCCATGAAGGCGCTCTTCGACCCGCTGGTCGTCCGCAAGGTGGTGCTGGCGACGCCCGCGGAGATCGTCGCGGCGGGGAAGGCGATCGACGAGGCCGAGCGGAAGCGGGCGGCGGTCGAGGGCCCGATCGACGAGCTGATCGCACCGTACCGCAAGAGGCTGCATGACGAGCGGGTGGCGATGCTCCCTCCCGAGGTAAGGGCGATCATCCTCAAGCCCGACGCCGAGCGTTCCGCGGCCGAGCGGAAGGTGGCCGATGATTACTTCCCGGTCCTGCGGATCGACACGGACAAGATCCTGGCCGTGATGCCGGAGGCGGAGAAGCGACGATACCGGGAGCTCCAGGCGAAGCTCGACGCCGCGGGAGGCGGCCGTCGCGACGCGCCGCTGGCGGCCTTCTGGACGGTCGAGGTCGACCCGAGGCGTGCGGCCGAGACGAGCTACATCCTCACGAGCGGTGACCCGGATCGTCCCGAGAAGAAGCACCCTGTCGAGCCCGGCTGGCCGTTCGGCCCGGAGAAGCCCGACTTCCGCGAAGGCCGGATCGAGGCCTTCTCCGACTGGCTGACGACGGCCGAGAACCCTCTTTTCGCCCGCGTCGCGGTCAACCGGCTCTGGCAATGGCACTTCGGCGAGGGCCTGCACCGGTCGCCCAGCGACTTCGGCAAGCTCGGCGGCACCCCCGCCGATCCCGCGCTGCTCGACTGGCTGGCCTCGGAGTTCGCGGCCCGCGGGTTCCGGATGAAGGCGATCCATCGCCTGATCGTGACCTCGGAAGCCTACAGGAGAGGGTCCGAGGCCCCCCCGGGACTCGCCGAATCGAACGCCGCCTCCGACCCGACGAACGCCTACCTCTGGCGATTCCCGCTGCGCCGCCTCGAGGCCGAGCCGATCTGGGACGCGATCTGGGCGGCGGCCGGCGGCCTCGACATGGCCGTGGGCGGCCCGTCGTTCGACCCGGCCGGCGGCCGGGGTGGCATGCGGGGAGGCTCGACCGGGACCGGGACCGGGACCGCGACCGCGAGCCCCACCAGCCGCCGAGCCGCCTACATGATCCGCGGCTACTCGACGAGCCGCGACGTCGTGCCGGTCTTCCTCCAGGCCTTCGACGTCGATGACGGCCGGGTCCCGTGCCCGGTGCGGACCCGCACCGTCGCGCCACCCCAGGCGCTCTTCCTCATGAACGGCGAGGCCGTCGAGCGAGCGACGGTGCGGTTCGCCGCGAGGCTGAAGGACGAGTCCGGCGGCGACCTCGCCGCGGCGGTCGACCTCGCCTATCGGCTCGCCATCTCGCGGCCGCCGACGCCGGCGGAAAAGGACCGTTCGCTCGCCTACATCGATCGCGACCCGGAGCGCCTGAAGGGCCTGGCCTGGCTCCTCCTGAACCTGGACGAGTTCCTCTTCGTCCGCTGAGACCTCCCCATGAACGCCCAGCCCCTCTTCCCGTGCGGACGTGTCACCCGCCGCGACTTCCTCCGCCGCGCCGGCGGCGGCTTCCTGGGCGTGGCCCTGGGGGGCATGTGGGCGGAGGCCGGCGACATCGACGCCGCGATCCGCGGGCCGCACTTCGAGCCGAGGGCGAAGTCCGTCATCTTCCTGTTCATGTGCGGCGGCGTCAGCCATATCGACACGTTCGACCCGAAGGACAACCGGTGGGCCGGCAAGCTCATCGACGCCGTCGGCTTCGGCGACAACTCCGCGGAGATGAGGCGCCCGGTCATCTACTGCGAGCGGACGTTCACGCGACACGGCGAGTCGGGCATCCCCGTGTCCGACTGGTTCCCGTGCGTCGGCTCGGTGATCGACGAGATCGCCGTCGTCCGCTCCATGTGGTGCCACGAGGGGAACCACTTCCCGGCGGTGATCGAGACCTGCACCGGGCACCGCGGCCGGCCGTTCGACCACCCGACCTTCGGGAGCTGGGTTTCCTACGCGCTGGGGAGCGCCAACCGGAATCTGCCCACGTTCGTGAACATCGGCCGGCCCTCGTCGCCCGTGCAACTGACGGGGGGCTATCTCGGCGCGTCGGTGGCGGCGACGCCCTTCCAGACGGGCGAATCTCCAATCCCCAATCTCAGGCCGCCGCGGGGGACCAGCCGCTCGGACCGCGACCGCCGGATGGAGGCCCTCGAGGAGCTGAACCGCGGCTTCCGCGACCGCTACGCCATGGAGTCCGACATCGCCGCCCGGACGAAGGCGTACGAGCTGGCCGCGCGGATGCAGCTCTGGGCGCCGGAGGCCGTGGACATCGCCGATGAGCCGCGGCACGTCCGGGACCTCTACGGGATCGGCGACCCCGCCACCGAGGAGTTCGGCCGCCAGCTCCTGCTGGCGCGTCGGCTGGCGGAGCGCGGGGTGAGATTCATCCAGGTCTGCCATGCCGGCGGCGGCAACGGCGCCTGGGACGCCCACGGCGACATCCGGACCCACGCGCCGCTCTGCCGCGCGACCGACCGGCCGATCGCCGGCCTGATCCGCGACCTGAAGGCCCGCGGCCTGCTCGATCAGACCCTGGTCGTCTGGACGAGCGAGTTCGGCCGCAGCCCCTGGTCCCAGAACACGACCGGCCGCGACCACAACCCGCGCGGCTACTCGTGCTGGCTGGCCGGCGGTGGCGTCAAGGGGGGCACCGTCCACGGCGCCACCGACGACGTCGGCTACCGGGCCGTCGAGGACCGCCACTACTACAGCGACCTCCACGCCACGATCCTCCAGCAGCTCGGCCTCGACCACACGAAGATGGAGCTCCCCGTCCTGGGCCGGACCATGCGGATCGTCGAGGAAGGCGAGCCCATCGCCCAGATCCTCGCCTGATCGCGGGAATCCATGGGATACGCATGGACACTATGGCGGGCAGCGTGTATCATGCGCCCTGTCGTGGCAGCACCCGGTTGTGTGGCATCTCCACGACACCTAGAATCGCACCCGGTTCTCTCCTCGGTTCACGGTTCCGATGGGCCGACTGGAATGATCACGATCACTGAAGACTTCGTCGACGCCGCTGCGCCCAACGCGGACGCGGCGAAGAATGGGCGGGCCCTGGTCCTCAAGAAGAAATTCCTCTCGCTGAACGAGTCCCCCGACCAGACGCTCCTGTTCGGGCAATGCGCGGGGAGCGGCAAGACGCCCTACCTCTGCTCGGCGGACTTCGCCGTGCCGGAGAAGCCCGTCTATCGCTGCAACTGCCCGAGCCGACAGTTCCCCTGCAAGCACGCCCTGGGGCTGCTCTACGCGAGGGCCGACGGCAAGCCGTTCGCGACGGCCGACGTCCCGGAAGAGATCGCGGCCAAACGGGAGAAGGTGGCGGCTCGCGTCGAGAAGAAGAAGGCCGACGCCGAGAAGCCCGTGACGGTCAACAAGTCGGCGCTCGCCAAGAAGATCAAGGCGCAGCTCGACGGCGTCGACCTCCTGGAGAAGCTGGTGCTGGACGTCGTCCGGCTGGGCATCGGCAACGTGAACGCGAAGACGGCCCGCGAGCTGGAGGAGCAGGCCCGGCAGCTCGGCAATGCGTATCTCCCGGGCGCCCAGGCGGCCCTCCACGGCTTCACGAAGCTCTTCCGCGATGCGGGGGGCGAGGAGCGCACCGGGGCCGGGCGCGAGTCCGTCTACGGCGAGGCCCTCGATCAGCTCTGCCGCCTGCACGCCTTGATCCGCAAGGGGCGGGCCTACCTCCGGACCCGGCTGGACGACCCGGAGCTCGCGCCGGAGACCGACACCGGCATCGCCGCCTGGCTGGGGCATGCCTGGCAGCTCCGCGAGCTGAAGGACGCGGGCCTCGTCGAGCCGGACGTGGAGCTCGTCCAGCTTTCGTTCCATTCGTATGATGACGTGGCGCGCAAGGAATACGTCGATGCGGGCGTCTGGATGGACCTGGGCAGCGGCCGCATCGCCCTGACTCAGACCTATCGGCCCTACCAGGCCGCGCGGCACATCAAGAGCGAGGACAGCTTCGCCCAGGTGGCCCAGGTCAAGGAGCTCTGCATCTACCCGGGCGACCTCAACCCCCGGGTCCGCTGGGACGGGATGCTCGCCCGGCCGATCGAGTCCCGCGATCTGGTGAAGGTCCGCGGCCACGGCCGCGCCGAGTTCGCCGCCGTGGTCAAGGACGTGAAGTCGGTCCTCAAGGATCCGCTCGCGGACAAGTACCCGATCTGCGCCCTGAGCTTCCGCCGGATCGGCGCGATCGGGAAGGCGCTCGTGGTCGAGGATCGAGGCGGAGGTCGGCTGGTCATGACGGACGTCGGCCTGCCGGAAGAGCCGCGGAGCGTCCATCTGCTCTCGCTCCTTCCCGAGGAGGCGCTCCGGGACCAGACGCTGATCGTCCGATTCCGGCACGACCTGGACACCCGCAAGCTGCAGGTCAAGCCGCTTTCGATCGTGACCGAGTCCGAGGTGATCCGCCTGACACTGTGACACTGTGGCGCTGTCATCGAAGCGTGTCCCGCATCCCATGATCGGTCGAGGGGAGACTCATGAGCATTCCCGCCCTGGTGCAGGCCTATGATGAGGTGCGCCGGCTGGCGATCGCGGGCAGCATGGTCGCCCCGGGCGACTTCCGCCTCAAGAAGCTGGTGCCGCCGCTCGAGCAGGCCGGCACCAGGGCGCCCGTCTTCGCGAAGGTCGCGGAGGCCGTGAGCCGGCTCGTCGAGAGCAAGGAGCAGACATCCTCGGCGGCGCTCCTGGACCTCGCCACCCTGATCAACTCGATCCTCTACACGCAGGGCGAGACCGGGCTGGAAGGCGAGATCTCTCCCTTGCCGACGACCGAGGTGGGCCGTCCCCACTCCCAGGCCTCGGCCCGCACGCTCAAGCCGCTCCAGGAGGCGCTCACGTCCCGGGGCGAGGGGCGATACGAGATCATCCGCGACGGGATCAATCGGGGGGCATTCCAGGACTTTCGCCTGCTCACTCCGGCCCTGGCCGCGATCGATGACAGTTACGGAGAGCTCGCCGACCTGGTCGCGGACAGGGTTCTGCCACTCTACGGGGCCGCGATCCTCCCCGACCTGGAAGCGGGCTTCGACCCGAAGGGGCGCGGCGGCCATGTCCGGAGGTTGCTGCTGATGCACCAGATCGACCCGGGGGCCGCTCGCCCTCACGTCCTGCGATCGCTCGAGGAGGGCTCCCAGGAGTTGCGGGTCGCGGCCATCGGCTGCCTCGGCGATTCGCCGGACGACCTCTCCTTCCTGCTGGAGCAGGCGAAGGCCAGGGCGAAGGACGTGCGGACCGCCGCCCTCAAGGCCCTGGGCCGCTCCGGCGCCGATGAGGCGGCACGGACGCTCTGCGACGCGATCCGCTCCGATGCCCTCGCCCTGGCCGTCGAGCCGGTCCGGCAGAGCCGCCGGCCGGCGGTGACGGACTTCCTGCTGGACGAGGCGGAGTTGGAATTCAAGGCCCTGCTCGAAGGCAAGGAGAAGGACGCCAAGAAGCTCGACAAGCGAAACGAGCGCATGATCCTGCTGTTGCGATGCCTGGAAGGACGCGAGGATGCCAGGTCGGAGAGGATCCTGCTGGCCATGTTCGGAGACCTCGACCGGCTCGCCGGCGTGAATGGTACGCCGAGCGGGAAGGACGTGATCGAGCGGCTGATGCCCGTCATGGCGGCGGGCCCGCCGCGCGTGCAGGCCGCGCTCATCGACGCGCACGCGACCCTGCCCCCGGAGGGAATCGGCCCTGCGCTCAAGGCCGCCCGCCAGACCCGGACGCCGGCCGAGGTCTTCGCGATGTTCAGCCCCTACCTCACCGCCCGGGTCAACGAGAAGAAGCGGCAACTGGACCCCGCCTGGCGGAAGCGGGAGACCGTGGTTGCGGAGTTCATTCTGCCGCTCAGGTCGAGGAGGCCCGAGGGCTTCCAGGCCCCGGACCCCGCGACGATCGACCCGCGATGGCTGGACCTGGCGGTCGAGATCGGCCGGGACGACCTGGTCTACGCGATCGCCACCCCGGGGCATGCCGGCGCCCGCGAATTCCTCACCAAACGATTTCGGGAGAAGTTCGGCAAGGCGGCGAAGCAATTCGAGCTGGCTGAGGTCCTCGACGCGATGATCCGGTGCAAGCATCCCGAGGCCACGGACTCGATGATCGAGCTGATCAAGGTTCTGGCTCGCGGGAAATCGACGTATGGTTACGTCGGCATTCCCTACTGGATCGGCCACCTGATCCCTCAACTCCCCCGGGTCGAGGCGTTGCCGAAGCTTGAGGCGCTCCTGCCCACGCTCCCGGAGAACATGATCGACGAGTTGCTGGGACACGTGACCGAGATGAGGCAGGCCGAGCCGGACCCGGCCACAACCTGACGAGGAATGTCCCATGGCCAAGAGCAGCACGGCGGCCGCCGAAAAGGCCGCGCAAGGTAGCAACGGCGGCGCCGACGTCCTCCGGGCGCCCGCGGAAGAGCTGTACGCGGAGGAGATCGCGGCCCTGATCCAGGAGGACAAACACGAGAAGCCGGCCGGCTGGAAGATGTCCCCCCGCGCCGTCCACACCTACATCTGCGGCGGCAGGGCCGGCAAGCGCGAGATCACCCCCAAGTACCTGGGGCATGACCGGCTGGTGGAGATCGCCATCGCCACCCTCGTCACGGACCGGGCCCTGCTGCTGATTGGTGAGCCGGGGACGGCCAAGAGCTGGCTGTCCGAGCACCTGGCCGCCGCGATCAACGGCGATTCCACCAAGGTCGTCCAGGGGACGGCCGGCACGACCGAGGAGCAGATCCGCTACACCTGGAACTACGCGATGCTCATCGCCCAGGGGCCCAGCCCCGCGGCCCTCGTCAAGAGCGCCGTCTACCGCGCGATGGAATCCGGCACGCTCTGCCGCTTCGAGGAAATCACGCGATGCGCCTCGGAGGTGCAGGACGCGATGATCTCGCTGCTCTCGGAGAAGCGGCTGTCGGTGCCGGAGCTGTCGACCGAGCTCGCCGCCAGGAAGGGCTTCTCGGTGATCGCCACGGCCAACACCCGCGACCGGGGCGTGAATGACATGTCGGCCGCGCTCAAGCGGCGGTTCAACATCGTCGTGCTGCCCACGCCGAAGACGCTGGAGATGGAGATCGCCATCGTCCGCAAGCGCGTGGGCGAGCTCGCCTCGAGCCTGTCGCTGACCGCGAAGGTCCCCGCCGCCGAGGCGATCGAGAAGGTCGTCACCATCTTCCGCGAGCTCCGCCAGGGCCAGACGCTCGACGGCAAGAACAAGCTCAAGACCCCCTCCGGCGTGCTCTCCACGGCCGAGGCGATCTCGGTCCTGGCCAACAGCATGGCCCTCGCCGGCAGCTTCGGCTCCGGCGAGGTCACCCCCGAGGACCTCGCCGCCGGCCTCCAGGGCTCGGTCGTCAAGGACGAGGAAAAGGACCGCACCACCTGGCAGGAGTACCTGACCAACGTGGCCAAGAAGCGCGGGGAGGACTGGCGGCCGCTGTACAAGGCGTGCTTCGAGCATAACGAGTAGGCCGCATCATGACATGGAACATTCCTGTTTTCGGAGTCCGCCACCTGTCGCCGATGGGCGCCTGGCAGCTCCGCGAATTCCTCGAGCAGAGGAAGCCGAGCCTCGTCCTCGTCGAGGGCCTGGACGACGCCACCGGCCTGCTGTCGGACCTCACGCGGAGGGGGGCGGAGCCGCCGCTGGCCATCCTGGCCTACACCGATTCCCAGCCCGTCCGCACGCTGGTCTATCCGTTCGCGCGGTACAGCCCGGAGTACCAGGCGATCGCCTGGGCCCACGCGAAGGGCGTCCCGGTCGAGTTCTTCGACCTCCCGTCCGACGTCTTCCTCGGCCTCCAGGACCGCGAGATCGAGCGCCGGGAGGAGGCCCGTCGCGAGGCCCGCGAGCCCGGCGAGGTGCCTCCGCTCCCGGTCGGCGTCCCGGAGCCGAAGCCCTCGCTCTACGAGCAGATCGCCGGCCTCGCGGGCGAGCGCGATTACGACACGTACTGGGAACGCCAGTTCGAACACAACGCCGATCCCGGCAGCTACCGGGGCTCGGCGCTGGAGCTGGGCCGGGCCCTCCGCGAGCTCGAGCAGGACGAACCGCTCTGGCGGGCGGAAAACCTCGTCCGAGAGTCCTACATGCGCCGGCGGGTCGAGGCGGCGATCGCGTCGGGACACGCCCCGGATCGGATCGTCGCCGTGGTCGGCGCGTTCCACGCCCCGGTCCTCTCCGGCGACCTCCCGGCGATGACGGACGAGGAGCTGGCCTCGCTGCCGCGGCGGCCGAGCAAGCTGACCCTCATGCCGTACTCGTACTTCCGGCTCTCGTCGCAGTCCGGCTACGGGGCCGGCAACCACGCGCCGGCCTATTTCGAGCTCCTCTGGCAATCGCTCGAGGAGGAGGGCGTCGGCGACCTCTCGCGGCGCTACCTGTCGCTCGTCGCCCGTCATCTTCGCGACGCCGGCACCCACCGCTCGACGGCCGAGGTCATCGACGCCGTCCGCCTGGCTGAGACCCTCTCCGCCCTCAAGAACGGGCTGGCCCCGACCCTGGCCGACCTTCGCGACGCCGCGGTCACGCTCCTCGGCCAGGGGGAGCCCGTCACCGTCCGCGAGGCGCTGGCGCGGGTGGAGGTCGGCACGGCCATCGGCCGCTTGCCGAAGGGGGTCAGCCGGACGTCCATCCAGGCGGACTTCGATCGCGAGCTGTCGCGGCTCAAGCTGGAGAAATATCGCACCGCGGTGCAGCAGGATCTCGAGCTGGACCTCCGCGAGAATCGCCGCGCGAAGGGGGAGGACGCGGCGTTCCTGGACCTGAACCGCTCGTCGTTCTTCCACCGATTGCGAGTCCTCGGCATCGCGTTCGCCCGCCCGGCCCCGTCGCGGCAGCAGTCGGCGACCTGGGCGGAGAAATGGGCCCTGCAATGGACGCCGGAGAGCGAGATCCAGCTCGTCGAGGCGGTGCTCCTGGGCGAGACGGTGGAGCTCGCCACCGCCTACACGTTCCGGTCGCGGCTCGAGGCCTGCACCTCGATCGCCGAGGCCGCGGCGATGGTCCGCGACGCCTGCCAGTGCGGCCTGATGAAGTCGATGGACCTGGCCCGGCGTCGCCTCCAGGAGCTGGCCGCGACCAGCCGCGAGTTCCCCGCCCTCGCCGCCGCCGACTGGCAGCTCGGCCTGGTCGTCCGCTACGGCGACGTCCGCCGGTTCGACCCCGCGCCGCTCCTGCCGCTGCTCGAGGAGCTCTTCGTCGAGTCCGCCCTCTCCCTCTTCGGCGCGGCGGGCTGCGACGACAAGGCCGCGGGGCCGATGATGCAGGCCATGGACGAGGTCAACCGCGTCGGGCTGGAGTTCCACGACCGCGTGGAGGAGTCGCTCTGGATCGAGCAGCTCCATCGCCTGGCCGACGCGGACGATCGCAATCCCTCGCTCTCGGGCTTCGCCTGCTCCATGCTCCTGGAGCGAGGGTTGATCGAGAACGAGGCCCTGGCCCGCGAGGTGTCGCGGAGGCTCTCGCCGGGCGTGCCGGCCGATCTGGGGGCCGGCTGGTTCGAGGGCCTGGCCCGCCGGAATCGCCACGCCCTGCTCGCGCGCCAGCCGCTCTGGGAACAGCTCGCGGGCTACGTGGAGTCCCTGGACGAGGAGCAGTTCCGCCGGGCCCTCGTGTTCCTGCGTCGGGCCTTCGGGCCGTTCAGCCCCCGCGAGAAGCGGCAGATCGCGGAGAACCTCGGCGAGTTCTGGGGCCTGAACGCGGACGTGGCCAGCGACCTGATCGAGCAGCCCCTGACCGAGTCCGAGGAAGAATCGCTCAAGGACCTGAACGAGTTCGATTTCGACCTGTAATCACGGGCCAACCCCGGACGCGGAGCCGTCATGCTCAACCCGGAACAACTCACCCGCTGGCGCCTGATCCTGGGCAAGGAGTCGCAGGAGGAACTGGCGCGGATGTCGCCGGCCGGCTGCTCGCTCACCGGCGAGCAAGTCGAGATGGACGAGGCGCTGGAGGCGATCTATGCGGGCGAATCGGGCCAGGAGATCGGCCGCGACGAGTGGGAGTCGAAGAAGATTGGCCCGCACGCGGCGGTGAAGGGGCGGTCGATGCCGAGGGTCGCGCGCTGGCTCGATCAGATCCGCAACTTCTTCCCCAGGGATGTCGTGGTCCTGCTCCAGCAAGATGCGATCGAGCGCCGGGGGATGAAGGAGCTGCTCTTCGAGCCCGAGATCCTGGCCAAGGTCGAGCCGTCGGTGGACCTGGCCGCGGCCGTGCTGGAGCTGAAGAACCTGGTCCCGGAGAAGGCCAAGGCCGCCGCCCGGGACCTCGTGGGGAGGGTCGTCGAGGAGCTGAAGAAGCGGCTGGAATCGCGGTTCGCCCAGGCGATCCGGGGCTCGATCGACCGCAGCGAGCACTCACCGCTCCGCAGCCTGCCCAACCTCGACTGGCCCCGGACGATCCGCCGCAACCTGAAGCATTACAACCATTCGGTGAAGACCATCATCCCGGAGGAGATTTCGTTCTTCCGCCGCCGACACCGGCAGAACGAATGGAACGTGATCATCGCCATGGACCAGTCCGGCTCGATGGCGAACTCCCTCATCTACGGCGGCATCATGGGCGCGATCCTCGCGAGCATGCCGGCCGTGGAGACGCACGTCGTCGCCTTCAATCACCAGGACGTCGTGGACCTGACCGAGCAGTGCTCCGACCCGGTGGACCTCCTCTTCGGCGTCCAGCTCGGCGGCGCCGAGGATTACTGGAAGGCCACCAGCTACTGCGAACGCTTCATCCACACGCCATCCAAGACGCTCTACATCCTGATCGCCGACCTCTACGACACCAGCCCCAACGAGAGTCGGTTCGTCAAGAAGATGGAGTTCCTCCTGGAGAGCGGCCTGAAGGCCGTGACCCTGCTGGCGATCTCCGACCAGGGGCAGCCTTCCTTCAATGAGAACCTCGCCGCCAAGCTGACGAAGCTGGGCATGCCCTGCTTCGGCTGCACCCCGGACCGCCTGCCGGACCTGCTGGCCGCGGTCCTCAAGGGGCAGGACCTGCACCAGTTCGCGGAGGGAGCGAAGCTGACCTGAGGAGCCAGAAACCGGCCGGGCGCACGGCGGACTCCTCCACCTACCTGAAGATCCTCGTCGGGGGTATCATGTAGGGACGTCTCGACGTGCTAAAGCGGGCGATCAAGCGGCTGGGCCGGATCAAGTTTGGCCCGGCCCAGCCGACGCCTGAATCGACCATCGACCGCATCGCCGATGTCGACTTGGACGAGCTTGCTGCGCCGCGATGACGCGGCATGCCTCCTGACACGGCGGAACCCGCATGGCCAAGCCCTTCGATGCGATTCTCAAGGAGATCTTTGGCGAGGCCCCCGGGCCCCTGCTCGAGTTCTTCCTCCGCCGACCCATCGGCCCGGCCCATACCGAGAGCGCCGACCTTTCCACCGTCACCGCCGAGGCCGACTCCGTCATCCGCGTTGACGAAGCCGAACCCTGGCTCGCCCATGTCGAGTTCCAGACAAGCTACGACCCGGCTCTGCCGAGGCGAATGCTCCGTTACAATGCGCTGATTCATTACCGCCACGAACTCCCCGTCCGCAGCATTGCGCTGCTCCTCAGCCGCGAGGCCGATGGCCGCGTCATGACGGGTGTTTACCGTTGCGACTTACCTGGCGGCGAACCGTGCCACGAGTTCCGGTATACTGTAGTCAGGCTCTGGGAGTGGTCCGCGGAGGCGATTCTGTCGGCCGATCCGGTGATTGCCCCCCTGGCGGCGATCGCTGACGTCTCCGAGGAGCGGCTTCCCGGCGTCCTCCTGGGCATCAGGCGAAGGCTGGAGAGCGACACACCCGAGCCATTGTTCAAGAAGCTCTGGACCGCCACCTATATTTTGATGGGCCTCAAGTTCACCGAAGAGGTCGCCGACCGAATCATCACGGGAGTGGAAGACATGCGCGAATCCTCCACGTACCAGAAGATCCTTCGCGAGGGGCGCGTCGAGGGGCGCGTCGAAGGTCGCGTCGAGGCGATGAGGAAGACGATCAAGCGGCTGGGCCGGATCAAGTTCGGCCCCGGGGAGTCGGGGCACGAGGCGGTCATCGACCACATTGTCGACATGGACATCCTCGAAGCCCTCAGCGAACGAATCCTCTTCGTCACCAACTGGGGTGATCTCCTCCGCGAGATCCCTCGGAACTCCGATGATCCGGCCGCGCCCCGATGACGCGGCGTGCATCGTGAAGGCAGGATCCGCATGGCCAAGCCCCTTGCACGATCCTCAGGGAGATCCTCGGCAAGGCCCCCTCCGAGTCCAGCGTGGGGAAGTTCCAGATCCCCGGTTTTTTGCTCACGAAATCCTCATGCGGGCCGGCCTTCCGCCTTCGCCCGAAAATGGTAGGCTTGCCCTGATCGGTATGATCCTCTGTTGGATGGATCGATCGTCCTGGCTGGGAATGTACGCACGCAAACTGGAGCGGCGGGAGAGGTCGGGTTGGTGGCATGAGTGTCGTGACGACGCGGCCGAAGAAGGCCGTCCCGGAGGCAGCCGGACTGAACGCGAAGGAAAAGGATGTCCAGGCGATACTTACGGAGAATGAGCCCGAGGTCTTCGTGCCCGAGCTCGAATCGTCGGTCCGGCCCGATCTCCGTGGGTATATCTACCTTGCGCTGATGATCGTCATCGGCTCGACCACCTCGCCATTCGCCACGGTCGTCGTCCGCGACCTGCCGGTGAGCGTGCTCCCCTTGCTCCGGTTCGGCTTCGCCGGGCTCTGCCTGATCCCGTTCCTGACCGACCGCGGGGCGCTCTGGCGGATGCTCCGCCACGATCCGGTCCGGATCGCGGTGGTGGCCGCCTGCTGCGTGCCGATCAACCAGTCGTTCTTCCTGAACTCGGTGCGGTTCGGCCCGAATTCGCACGTCGGCCTCTTCTACGCGGTCTGTCCGCTGATCGTCTGGGTGCTCGCCTGGGCGATCGGCGAGGAGGCCCTGGACCTGGGGCGGCTCTGGAGCGTGCTCGCGAGCATCGCCGGCGTGCTCGTCATCGGGCTCGGGAATGCCTGGGGGGGGGACGGCGGGACGCCCGAGCAAACCCGCTCGGTCATGATCGCCGACCTCCTGCTCGTGGGAGCGGTCATCTCCTGGGGGGCCTACCTGACGCTCAGCAAGCCCCTCATCACGCGGTACGGGGCGCTCCCGGTCCTGGCCGGGACCTTCCTGCTGGGTTGCCTGATGGAACTGCCGATCGCCGCGGCCACCATGCCCCACTGGCTACCGACGCTCGGCCGGGTCTCGACGTCGGCCTGGGTCTGCCTGGGGCTCCTCGGCCTCTTCATCACCCCGGTCAACCTCGCGCTCCAGAACCTCTCGCTCAGGCGGCTGGACGCCAGCCAGGTGGCGACGTTCAGCAACGTCGCGCCGGTCCTGACCGTGGTCTGGGGCGTCTGGTTCTTCCACGAGCGGCTCAGCCCGGCCCTGATCGTCGGCGGGGCGCTCACGCTCCTGGGCGTCTTCTGGGCGAGCCGTCCCGGCCCCGGGCGTCAGGCCGCATCGCGAGGGGCCGCATGAACGCTCCCCGCGGCGACGGCGATCGGCTGGCCTTCTTCGTCACCAGCCACGGGTTCGGCCACCTCAACCGGGCGGTCGCGGCCATCAATAAGGTGCCGGCGAAGATCCCCGTGGTGATCCGCTCGCATCCGGACCTCTTCCCGCACTGGAACGAGCGGCTGACGCGGCCGGCGGAGCTCTCGGCCCACGTCTCGGACTCCGGCGCGATCAACCCGCCGGGGGATAGCACGGCGACCGACGGCCCGGCCACGCTCGCCGCCGCGGCCCGGATCCACGAGGAGGCCATGGGCCGCCTCGACGCCGACGCGCGATGGCTGACGGACCACGGCATCGCCGCGATCCTCTGCGACGCCCCGGCGATGCCGCTCCTCGCCGCCAGGCACGCCGGGGTTCCGGGCGCCTGCCTGGTCAATTTCACCTGGGCGGACATCTACGGCCCCTATGCGAAGGCCGCCGGAAGGCACGCGCTCGAGCTGGTCGCGGCAATCCGGACGGCGTATCGCTCGGCGACCAGGGTCTTCCGCTGCGAGCCGGCGCTGGCCATGTCGTGGCTGCCGAGGCAGGAGAACGTCGGGATCGTCGCCAATCCCGCCCGGGACCGCCGCCGCGAGCTCCGCTCGCTCCTGGGCCTGGGGCCGCGGGAGAAGCTCGCCTACTTCTACGTCGGCCGGTATGGCCAGGACGGGCTCGACTGGGAGCGGCTGGAACGCTTCGGCGACCGCGGCATCCACTTCGTGGGCTATCACGCCGCACCGGTCGGGCCGCTCAAGAACCTCCACGTCATCCCCGCCCACGACTGGCGCGGGAGCGACCTGATCTTCGCGACCGACGCCCTGGTCGCCAAGGCGGGCTACGGCACCGTCTCGGAGGCGATGGCCTACGGGCGGCCGATGATCTATCCCCCGCGGACGGGCTTCTCCGAGTTCCGGGCCCTTGATCGGGCGCTCCGCGCCTGGGGCGGCGGCATCCCGGTCAGCTCCCGCGATTTCTCCGGCTTCCGGCTGGAGCAGGCCCTCGATCGGGCCTTCGCAACCGGGCCATTGCGCCCGCCGTATCCGACCGACGGTGCCGACCGCGTGGCCGGCGAGCTGGCCGCACTCTGCCGCCCCTCCGCGGCCGTCAGAGCGAGCCGGCGAGCATGACGAAGGCACCGTAGCCGACGACTCGGTCGCGGCGGCCGGCCGTGTCGCCCGAGGATCTCAGGTCCACCGTCCGGCAGGTCAGGCCGCGCCCGCGGGCGGATCGCAGCAGGCCGGCGATCGCATGGCGGCCGCAAGCCGAGCCCGGCCCGAGCGCCTCCTCCTCCAGGCCCTCGATGGCCCGCGCGGTCGCCGCGTCCAGCCGGCGGGCCTCCTCGTAGTCATGATAGTGGCTCAGGTCCGAGCTGACGACAACGATCGTCCCCGGCTCATTCCAGAACGCATCGAGGACCCCGGCCACCTCGGCGGGGCTCGCCGCGCCGACCAGGAAGGGGACGATCCGGAACCGATCGAGCACGACCTGGAGGAACGGGAGCTGGACCTCGAGCGAATGGTCGCGCGCATGGGCGTCGTCGCGGACCGCGGCCCCTTCCTGCTCCAGTGCCCGCGCGACGGCGCCGCGATCGACGGGGACCTCGCCCAGCGGCGTCTCGAAGGAATCGTCGCTCGACGCGGCCAGCCCGGACACCCCCGCCGTGTGGCAGGTCCCCAGCAGGATCACGCGGTCGATCTCCGCCGCCCGGGGGATGAGCCAGGCGTGGCCGCTCGCGGCGATGGGCGCGGAGTAGGCGTAGCCGGCATGGGGCACGATCAGCCCCTCGGCGCGGCCGGGGCCAGCCGGCGCGGCCTCCGCCAGGAGGCGTCGGATGGACTCCCGCAAGCGACTCGGGTCGGCCTCGTAGAACCGGCCGGCAACGGCGGGCTGTCGGACTCTCATGGCAAATCCTCCTCGCGTCCCAACTCCAGTCTACACAGGACCTTCGTGATCCGCACCGGCCCGACTTCGCCGCCCCGTTGGTTGCCCTTGCACAAATGTCGTTTCTCGCTAGAATCCGGCCCTCATCTCTGCAAGAATTCAAAGAGGGACGTTCCGGCCATCGTTTCGCCGACGCCCCTCCACGTTGAGGTAGTGCCTGATGTTCAGGGCCTGCAAGGAGAACAGGTCTGCCGGGGTGCGTCCGCGACGGCCGCAATTCGGCCGCGCCGCGGCGATTGCCGTCGCGCTGCTCCTCCTGGCCGGGTGTACCCGGAAATACTACCGGGACTTCGCCGACCGCGACGTCTACGGCATCCTCCGCGAGCGCCTCTTCGACCGACGCTGGGACGTCCCCAAGCGGACGGTCGAGGCCGTGCCGAAGTCTCGGATGGCCGACCCGACCGACCCCAACCACGAGCCGATCCCCCCCGACGATCCCGCCGCGCGGGACTTCCAGATTTCCAACCGCTTCCCCCACGAGTTCCACGGCTGGAAGAAGCGGGGGACCGCGCCGGTGGAGTACCTCGACTGGCAGAACCAGATCGCGCTCCAGTCCGACGGCCGCGTCCTCCTGGGACGCGACTCGATCATGCGGCTGGCGATGGTCAACAGCCGCGACTACCAGTTCCAGTATGAAAACCTCTACCTCTCGGCGCTCAACCTCACGCTCGCCCGGTTCCAGTTCATGATCCAGGGGTTCAGCAACTGGAGCACCTTCTACCAGACGCTCGGCTACGGCAAGACCTCCTCGAACCAGCTCCAGCTCGCCAGCACCAACGGCTTCAACCTCGAGATGATGACCGGGGCCCAGCTCCTGGTGAACCTGGCCAACGCCTTCGTCTTCGAGTATTCCGGCAAGGGCTTCCAGCTCGCCTCGCCGAACCTCCTGCTCAACTTCACCCAGCCGTTGCTCCGCGGGGCCTGGGTGCGGATCGTCACCCAGCAACTCTCGCTCGAGGAGCGCGGCGTCCTGTACGCGCTCCGGGATTTCGCCCACTACCGCCGCAACTTCTACGTGGGCCTCGTCGCCGGCAACGGCTATCTCGGCCTGCTCAACCAGCTCCAGAACATCCGCAACCTGGAGCAGAACGTGAAGTCGTTCGAGCGAAGCCTGGAACAGTACGAGGCCGAGGTCCCCGTGACCAAGTCGATCCTCGAGCGCGACCAGATCGCGTTCGACTACCAGAACGCCCAGGTGAACCTGCTCCAGACCGAGGCCGGCCTCCAGACGCAGCTCGACCTCTTCAAGATCCAACTCGGCCTGCCGCCGGAGCTGGAGGTCCGCCTCGATGACAAGGTGCTCGACCCGTTCCAGCTCAACGACCCGAAGCTCGACGAGCTCCGGGCCCGCAACGAAGCCCTCAGCCTGAAGCTCAACCAGGAGGACAAGCCGCCGCGGTCGGTGCTCGCGGACGCGGCCCAGCAGCTCCAGAAGGATCGAGAGATCCTGCCCTCGGTCGCGGCCGAGACGAAGGCGGAGCTGGCTCGCTGGAAGGCCCGACTCGAAGTCGAGCGGAAGAAGGGCTTCTCCGGCCCGGACGCCGTCATGGAGAAGCGCTACATGCGGCGGAAGCTCGAGCTGGCCGACCGCATCACGAATGTCCTGGAAGAGTGGGAGTCCTCCTATCGGGAGGATGGCGACCGGTTGGCGACCTTCCAGGCCGAGATCCAGACCCGGGAGATCGACGAGGCCGTGAAGTCCCTCCGGAAGATGGTGAACATGGACTTCCGCAGCCGGATCTCCGAGATCTTCGTCGCCGAGACACAGATCCGCGTCTTCCTGATCGAGCTGACGCCCGTGGAGCTGACCGTCGACCAGGCGGTCGTCCTCGCCCTGGCGAACCGGCTCGACCTGATGAATGCCCTGGCCGCCGTGACCGACGCCTGGCGGAACGTGGAGGTGGACGCCAACGCGCTGCAGGGCTTCCTCAACTTCACGTACAGCGGCAACCTCGCCTCCGCGCCCAGCCACACGACTCTCTTCCGCTACGACTCCTCGGCGAGCGTCCACCGGTTCGGCCTCCAGTTCCAGGCCCCCATCAATCGCCGGGTGGAACGGAACCAGTACCGGGCCGGGCAGATCACCTACCAGCGGGCCCGTCGCGCCTACATGCTGCTCCGCGACCAGATCGTCCAGCAGGTCCGGTTCGACATGCGCGAACTGACCCTCAACCGTAAGCAGTTCGACATCGGCCGCGAGCAGCTCATCGCCAGCTCGCGACAGGTCGAGGAGGCCGAGTACGCCCTCCAGCGTCCCTCGGAGGGATCGCCGGTGACCCTCAACTTGCTCCGGGCCCTGAACTCGCTGCTCCAGGCACGCAACGGCCTGATCGGCAACTGGGTCAACTATGAGACCAACCGGTTGACGCTTTATAGTCATTTCGACCTCATGGACATCGACGCCAACGGGGTATGGACCAATGAGAATGACCCCCAGACCATCGCCCTCGCCCTCCGAATCGCCGCCGGGAACCCCTCCGCCAGCCTCGCCATCCCCGCCCGGGTCCCCGACGTTCTTGGACCAGGAGGGGGAGGCGACAAGGTCTTCTTCTCCGACGTCAAGCCCAGCGACCGGGTCATCCCCGACGAGACCGCCGGGATCGAGGGACCCCTCGCGCCCGCCGAGCTCAACGGGGGACCGGGAGCCGGCCCCGGCGCCGGGCCACCGGCCACTCCCAGCCCCTTCGCGCCGCCGCGGCCCTAGGATCCCGGGGCGGCTCCTCGCCCTGCTCGCCGGGACGGCCGCGGTGGTCGCCATCGGCTACTTCGGCGTCCTCCCCTCGTGGGGGACCGCCAACCGCGCCGACCGGCCGCTGGTGACGACCGTGCGCAAGGCCTCGCTCACGATCACCGTCTCCGAGCGCGGCAGCCTCGAGAGCTGCGTCACCGTGGACGGGATCTGCGAGCTCAACGGCCACCAGAACAAGATCAGCTACCTGATCCCGGAGGGCTCCAAGGTCAAGAAGGGGGATATCGTCGCCAAGTTCGACGGCTCCGAGATCCAGAAGAACATCGCCCAGCAGGAGATCAAGTTCAAGCAGGCCACCGCGCGGATCGAGACCACCCAGCAGGAGACGGAGATCCAGCGGAACAAGGGCCAGAGCGACATCATCGCCGCCAAGGTGGAGCTGGTGCTCGCCGAGCTCGACCTGGAGAAGTACCAGAAGGGGGACTACCCCGCGGAGTACACCAAGCAGGAAGGGGAGATGTCCCTCAAGAAGAAGGACGTCGAGGCCGAGGCCGCCAAGCTCGAGCAGTACCGGGCCCTGATGAAGAAGGGCTTCAAGACCTCGGAGGACGTCCGGATCCAGTCCTCGTCGCTCGACGCCAAGAAGCTGGACTACTCGAGCGCCCAGCAGTTCCTCGAGGTCAAGAAGAAGTACGAGTACAAGCGGAAGACGACCGAGCTCGACTCCAAGGTGGACCAGGCCCGGAAGAAGGTGGACCAGGCCGCCGCCACCGACAAGGCTCAGGTCTCCAAGGCGCTCAGCGAGTACGAGGCCGCCCGGGCCACCGCGACCATCGAGAAGCAGCAGCTCGACGACTACCTCCAGCAGAAGGAAAAGACCATCCTCAAGGCGGAGCAGGACGGCATCGTCGCCTACAGCAACGACCGTTACTGGGACGCCAGCAGCCAGGTCCGCGAGGGGGCCACCGTCTACTCGCGCCAGAAGATCTTCAGCCTTCCCGACATGAGCCACATGCAGGTGAAGGTGAACATCCACGAGTCGCTGATCAAGAAGATCAAGGCCGGCCAGAAGGCCGAGGTCCGGATCGACGCGTTCCCCAACGTCGTCTTCGTCGGCAAGGTGAAGTCGGTCTCGCAGATGGCCGACTCCACCCGCCCCTGGATGACCGGCGGCGTCAAGGAGTACTCGACGATCGTCGTCATCGACGACCTGCTGGGCAACGAGGTCAAGCCGAGCATGACCGCCGAGGCGCGGATCCTCGTGGGCGAATTGAAGGACGTCCTGGTGGTCCCGGTCCAGGCCGTTGCCGAGCGCAAGGGCGATTTCTTCGCCTACGTCGAGGAGCCCGGAGGTCTCCTTCGTCGCCCGGTCAAGGTCGGCGACAACAACGAGACCCAGGTCCAGATCCTGGAGGGCCTGAAGGAGGGCGACGTCGTCGCCCTCGACGCCCGCCTCCGCCTGGCCAACGAGTTCAAGGCCGAGGATTCGAAGGACGCCCCCGGCAAGGACGCGGAGAAGGACAAGGACAAGGCGAGCGGAGGCAAGACCGCTGTGAAGTGAGGCTGGCTTTCCGCCCGCTCCGGAGACGACCATTCCGGCTCTCCCCCTTACCAAGGGGGAGTTGGAGGGGGTGGATGCCGCGAGCCGAGGCAAGCGAAGAACCCCCCTGAATCCCCCCTTGGTAAGGGGGGAAGCAAATCCGGCGCGAATTGCCGGAGGGGGCCTGAGATCCTGATCGAGGCCCGGCGATGCACAGACTCTTCACCACGATCTCCCAGGCGATGCGGAACCTGACGCTGCACAAGCTGCGCGTGTTCCTCACCATCCTGGGGCTGATCTTCGGCGTCTCCTCCGTGATCGTCATGCTGGCGATCGCTGAGGGGGCCAGCCTGGAGGCCCAGCGCCAGATCGCGGAGCTCGGCGCCACCAATGTCATCATCCGGAGCGTCAAGCCGATCGACGAGGAGAACCCGTCCAAGCAGCAGAACAACGACAGCTTCATCTTCAAGTACGGCCTGACCTACAAGGACTTCGACCGGATCGTCCAGACCCTGCCCACGGTCACCGGCGCGACGCCCATCCGCGAGTTCCGCCAGAGCCTGCGGAACCGAGACAAGGAGATCGAGGGACGGGTCGTCGGCGTGAACCCGGACTTCTTCCGCCTCACCAACCAGAAGCTGGCCGAAGGCCGCTTCATCAGCGATGCGGACCTGCATTTCCTCGCCAACGTCGTCGTCATCGGCTCCGAGGTCGCGGAGAAGCTCTTCCCCTTCGGCGACCCGATGGACCGCTCGATCCGGATCGGCGAGAGCCACTTCTACCGGATCGTCGGCGTGGCCGCCCCCAAGGCCTCGTCCGCCGGCACCGGCTCCAGCCTCGCCGCCCAGGATTTCAAGAAGGACGTCTACATCCCGCTCACCACGGACCGGGCCCGCTTCGGCGAGGTCCTGACCAACGAGAAGCAGGGGAGCTACACGGCCGAGAAGATCGAGCTCACCCAGGTCACCGTGGCCGTCGACGCGATGGAGAACGTCAAGCGGACGGCCGAGGCCGTGGACAGCATGCTCCGCCAGTTCCACCCCAAGAAGGACTACGAGATCACCGTCCCGCTCGAGCTGCTGGAGAAGGCCGAGGCCACCAAGCGGATCTTCAACCTGGTGCTGGGCTCGATCGCCAGCATTTCCTTGTTGGTCGGCGGCATCGGCATCATGAACATCATGCTGGCGACGGTCTCCGAGCGGACCCGCGAGATCGGCATCCGCCGCGCCCTGGGCGCCAAGCGTCGCGACATCATCGAGCAGTTCCTGATCGAGACCGCGGTGATGTCCGGCTCCGGCGGGATCATCGGCGTGGCCCTCGGCCTGGCCTTCCCGCCGCTGGTGGCGAGCGTCTCGGGCATCCCGGTGGTCGTCAGCCCGTGGTCCCCGGTGGTCGCCTTCCTGATCGCCGTCCTCACCGGCATCGTCTTCGGCGTCTACCCCGCCCGCCGCGCGGCGCTGCTGGACCCGGTGGAGGCACTCCGGGCGGAGTAAGGGCGATCTCGCGGTCAGGAACGCCAGTTGTCCAGGATCAGGGGATAGCCGAGCTGCTGGATGTGCTGATAGTGCGCCGTATTACCGGTGACGAGTGTCAGGTCGTGCTCGATGGCGATGGCCGCGATCATCGGATCGATCCGGCCGATGGGCCGCCCAGCGAGCTCGAGATCGGCAAAGATCCGACCTGCAAGCTCGCTGGTTGAGATGCTGAGGGTGAGGACTTCCTCGTTCGCCAGGCTCGCCAGGAAGCGTGCGATCCGGTCGGGGCGTTGGAGGCGGTGATAGCCCTTGACCACCTCGATGATGCTCAGCACCGAGAGCGTGAAGTGCCCGAAGTTGTCTCGATAGTGAGTCGCCCTGGCCTTCACGGTGGCATTCACGTTCTTCGTGATCTCGGAGATCGTGTCGGTGTCGAGGAGCACCTTATCCATCGGTCGGTACTCGAAGCGGGCGACTCTCGCGGTCCTTCATCGCGGACTCGATGACGTCGTCCATGAGATCGGGCTCATCGGAGAAGAGTCCCATGAGCGTCATCGACTCCGGAGCATGAGCGTTCGCGCGTCGGAATCGCTCGAGCGCCTCCGACACGACCTGATCCCGGGTCGAGAAGCGGCCCGACTCCACCTCGCCGTCGATGTATCTCTCGAGTTCCTCGGGCAGATGGATTTCGATCATCTCTTCCCCAGCGCGCGGTCGCGGTTCGTCGGTGTGAACGGAGCACCACCCGGTCCATGATACGCCGCCAATGGGGAAGGCGTGCAAGGGGTTGGGTTCGCGAGTCGAGGCGAAGCAAACTCCCGGGGAATCCGCCGCCGCGCCCTGGGCGCCAAGCGTCGGGACATCATCGAGCAGTTCCTGATCGAGACCGCGGTAATGTCCGGCTCCGGCGGGATCATCGGCGTGGCGCTCGGGCTGGCGTTCCCGCCGCTGGTGGCGAGCGTCTCGGGCATCCCGGTGGTCGTCAGCCCGCGGTCCCCCGTGGTCGCCTTCCTGATCGTCGTCCTCACCGGCATCGTCTTCGGCGTCTACCCCGCCCGCCGCGCGGCGCTGCTGGATCCCGTGGAGGCGCTCCGGGCGGAGTAGCGCGGGACGCCCCTCCTGCGCGGCTTGCACGGTCCCGACCCAGTTCGTGACCCTTGACCTCCGACCTGGCCCGCGATATCGTCGCGGTCTGACAAATGTCACTTTGATGCCGGAGGCCTGCCCGTGTGGGTTGTTGCACTGCCCTTGGCCATGTCGTTGCTGGCGCAGGCTCATCCGGTCGCGGTCGAGCAGGCAACCGATCGCTCGCGGGCCACGGGCCTTCTCCCGTCCGCCGACGTCGGCCCGATCCCGATCGTCGGCACGGTTGTCGATGCCGCGGGCAAGCCGGTCGCGGGCGCGGAGCTCTGGCTGACGCGGGCCGCGCGGGTCGCCGACGAGCGGCGGTCGGGCATGGCCCTGAACTGGTACAACCTCCGGATCCGCGAGGATGAGACGCCCCAGGTACTCGCCCGCGTGAAGGCCGACGGCGCGGGCAAGTTCCGGCTGGAGATCCCCGCGGCGATCGCGGCCCTGTCCGATCCGGTCGGCCTGGCCGTCTGGGCGACGCATCCCGGCCACGGCGCGGGGCTCAGGCGGCTGCCGATGCCGATCGAGTCGACAGGCATATCGGCCCCGATCTCGCTGGCCCTTGGGCCGCCCTCGAAGGACGAGCTGGTCTTCCGTGATCCGCGAGGCAAGCCGCTTGCCGGGGCGAAGGTGGTGCCGTCGGTCGCGAGCCAGGTCCCGATCCCGGCGGAGCTGGGCGAGGCCCTCGGGAGCACGACCGACGCCGAGGGCCGCGCGGTGATCGCCGGCCTGGATCGATCGGCGATCGATGCGGTCCGCGTGACGGCGGCCGGGCTGGGGACGCAGGAGATCGCCGCGGACGTCGCGCCACCGGGGCTCCCGATCACGATGAGCCCGGCGGGCAGGGTCGCGGGTCGACTCGTTGCGCCGGCGGATCATCGCGAGCCGCTCCGGGGGCTGGCGGTCCGGGTCCACTCGCGCGTGGGCGGCTTCGAGGGCTCGGGCGCCTTGGCCGAGGCGCTGGCCCTCTGCGATCCGTCCGGCCAGTTCGAGGTCCCGGCGATCGCGGCGGGGCTGCTGGAGATCCGGGTCGTCGCGGCGGGGCCGGACGCCACGCCTCTTCGTGCCTTGCCCGTGGAGGGCGTGGTCCTGGAGCCGGGCTCCACGGTGGAGCGGGAGATCCCGCTGCGCCCGACGGTTCGCGTCCGCGGCGAGGTCCAGGAGAAGGGGACGAAGCGGCCGATCCCAGGCGTCCGCCTCACGATCAACGAGCGGAACGGCGGCGATGATTCCGCGGTGTCGGACGGCTCGGGCAGGTGGGAGGCGCTCATCGATCGCGAGGTGAATCAACCCTACGGATGGCCCATGCGAGTGCCGGCCCCGTGCTTCATCCCGGCGGGCACGCCCGAGTCGCCCCAGCGGATGCCGCCGCGAACGGTCAGCGAGCTGGTGCTGCCGGTGCTGGAGCTGGCGCGCGGCGTCGATCTCCCCGGCGTCGTCCGCGATCCGCACGGGAAGCCCGTGGCGAACGCCGAGGTCGAGCTGTTCCTGACATCCGGCGATTTTGGCACCTTCACGCGACTCGCCCGCACGGATCCCGAAGGCCGCTTCGTCTTCGCGGGCGTCGATCCGGTCGGCGAGCTGAAGCTCCGCGCCAGAGAGGGGTCGATGACCTCCGGGGCGCGGCTGGCCCTGCGAGTGAAGGACGTCAAGGAGCCTGTGTTGCTGACGCTCCGCCGGAGCCGGACGGCCCGGCTGGGAGGTCGGATCGTCGATCCGTCGGGCCGGCCGGTCGCCGGGGCGACGGTCCGCGTCCGCCGCCGCAGCCTCGACGGCAAGACGCTCGTCGCCATCGGCCCCGCGGCGGACGAGGAGGGCGCGACCGTCTGGCGGACCGATGCGGACGGCCGCTACCGCGTCGGCCCCGTGGTCGCGGGCGACGAATACACGATCGAGGCCGCGGCGACGGGCCGGCTGCCGGTCAAGTCCGGCGTGATCCTGCTGGCCCCCTCGGGCGAGGATGCCGTGGCGATCACGCCCGACCTGGTGCTCCCGGGCGTGGTCGCGGTCGATGGCCGGGTTGTCGATCGCGCGGGAGCCGCGGTCCCCGGCGTCGTCGTCCGGCAGTCGGGCGACGGCCCCCTGCGGACCCAGGCGACGACCGACGAGCACGGTCGGTTCCGCCTGCCCGGTTTCATCGAGGGCCCGGCCTTCGTCTTCGCGTCGAGGGACGGATTCCGGCGGAGCTTCCTGTCGATCGATGCCGTGGCCGGCGCAGGGCCGGTGTCGGTGCCGCTCATCCGGACATCGGAGCCCGCGGAGCGTACCTATCGGAGCCTGCCGCCGCCGCTGCCGGAGGAGGAGTCGAAGGCCCTGGCTCGCCGGTTGTTCCTCCCGTTCGCGGAGGAGGTCCTGGCGAAGGGGACGGACGTCGAGAAGTTCCGGATGTTCCGGGACGCGCTCGCCGTGGATCCGCAGGCGGTCCTGGAGAAGCTGGAAGCGCTGAAGCTCGGCGACGCGGACCTCGCGGCCTTCGCGCGAGCGGAGCTCGCCGGGGCGCTCGCCGAGGGGAGCCCGGACGAGGCGGCGGAGCAGGCGGAGGCCGGCCCGGACGCCGACGCGCGGGCCATGGCCTACTCCGCGATCCTGTACCTGGTCGGGCCGTCCGACAGGGCCCGCGCCCTCGCGCTCGCGGACCAGGCGATCGTGAACGTCCGGGCCGCCAAATCCCTCTCGCAACGGCTCCAGATCTCGCTCCGGGTCGCGGACAAGCTCATCGACCTGGGCGACCGCGACCGGGCGAAGGCCCTGATCAACGAGGCCCTGGAGATCGCCCGCTCGGGCAAGGCGGCGAACGCGGGAGGCTTCGAGCTCGGCGAGATCGCCGCCGTGCTCGGCCGCCTCGATTTCCCCGCGGCGATGAAGCTGATGGACGAGATGATTGAGGGGGTGCGCAAGGTCGAGAAGGCGGATCGGACCTATGTGTTCGCCCGGCTGTATGGACGGCTCGCGCACAAGCTCGCGGCCGACTCGCCGGCGGACGCGGAGCGGGTGCTCGGCCTCGCCTGCCGCTACAAGCCCGACGAGTCGACTCGGTACATCGTGGCGACCTGCGCGCGGATGGCCGCCAAGGATCCGGCGCGGGCGCGGCGAATCGCCGAGACCATGATCATCCCGGACGCCTTCGATCAGGTGCCATGGGCGTTCGGGCTCATCGCCGACGGGCTGGCCGCGACCGACACGCCGGCCGCGTCGCGACTGCTCGACGATTCATTCTCCAGGCTCGAGGCCCTCGCCGCGTCGGGCTGGTCGCCCCGGTCCGCGGGAATGGGCCAGGTCGCCGTGGCGCTGCTGCCGATCGTCGAGCGCGTGGCGCCGGATCGCGTGGGAGAGTTCCTGGCCCGGGCGCTGGCCCTCCGGGATTGCCAGCGCGCCGACAAGTGGCTGGCCGGCGAGGAAGGCTCGACGGCCCAGCTCGCCATGATCATCTCCGCGTACGACCGGGAGCTCGCAGCCCGGATCCTCCGCCCGGCGCTCGACCGGCTCCCTCGCCTGCGGTCGCTCGGCCAGCAGGATTACGGCTCCTGGCGTGTCCTCGCCGCGCTGGCCACGATTGACCCGAAAGACGCCGCCGCGCGGATCATGGCCTTGCCGGACGACAGGTCTCTCGGCATGACTTCCAACACGCCAAGGCAGTATGCGATCAGCTACACGGCCCAGTACCTGGCCAAGACGGGCAAGGCGCGGTGGTCGTTCCTGATCGAGAACTTCCTCTATCTGTATTCCCCGGACCAGCGGTATCTCTAACCATCCGCCGCCGGAGGCATTCGACATGGTCCTTGTCACCTCGATCGTGCTGGCCCTCGCGTCTTGCGGCGAGTCACCGGCCGTGGACGCATCCCGATGGCGATTCGTCCTCCCCCCAGCGGGAGACAGCTTCGAGCATCCGCCGTTCCGCGCGATCGTCCTGGATCGCGAGCGGCCGGAGGACGTGGCTGAGAAGGCGGCTTTTCGCGGCACGACGCGCCGGTTCGCCCAGCTCCGGTTCGGCAGCCCGGGATCCATCCGCGTCACGGTCGTCCTGGACGAGGTTGGGCCCGGCGACGCGGACCTGTATGTGGATGCGAACCGGGACCGCAAGATCGACGATCGCGACCGGGTCGCGCCAGCGGCGGCCGCGCCGGCCCGCGGACGGATCTGGCGGCTGCCGCTGGACGTGGCGATGGTCGAGGGGGAGCACACCAGGCTCACGCCCCGTGCCGTGGCGTTCCGCCTGGGGACGACGGGCCGGACGCTCGGCTACGCGGCGGCGGGGTACCTCGAGGGGGCCGTGACGCTTGGCGATGACCCACGGCCGAGGTCCGTCCGCCGGATGGACGGCGACGGCAACGGGCTGATGTCGGACCCGCAAGACCGGATCTGGATCGACCTGAACGGCGATGGCCGGTGGGACGGGGCGTCCGAGCAATTCCTCTACGCGACCGTGCTGAATCTGGGAGGTTCGCGGTACGTGCTCCGCTCGGACACGCTCGGCTCGCGGCTGGCCCTCGAGCCGCTCGTCGGCACGGGGACCGTCCGCCTGACCGCGAAGGCGAGGGGGACCGTCAAGGAACTCCATGCCACGCTCGTCGGCCGGGATGGCTCGGCGTACGGACTCTCCCTCGGCGAGCCAACCGTCCTGCCCGTGGGCGAGTATCGATTCAGCACGGTCTCGGTCACCCTCGACGATCCCGACGGCGGCCCGGCCTGGTCCTTCCTCTTCTCCGACAACGGCGCGAAGGGCGTACCGAAGTGGTACGCGATCGCCAAGGACCAGTCGAAGGAGCTCGACCCGCTGGGCACCCTGGAGATGACCCTGACGATCGCCGAGAATGCGACGACGGCGAAGGCCGGCGAGGACGTGACCGTCCAGCCGGGCCTCTACACCGGCGACGGCCTGCTGATCAACGTCGCCTACCGCGGCATGCCCTCGTCCCCGGGCGCCCAGGAGGCCATGGGCGCGACGACCACCCTGACGACGTCCAGCGGCGAACCGCTCGGCGCCGCCCATTCCGGCTTCGCCTGAGGGACCTTCTGCGCGGCCTCCGTGCGAGTGCCCTCCACCGAACCCGCCGGCCCCGGCAAGCTGACGACCGAGTTCCCCACCGGCCCCCTGGCGGGCCCCCTGCGAGCCCATGCGGCCATTCAGATACTCCGGAAGGACTAACTAACCACAGAGGCACAGAGGCACAGAGAAGACGACAGGAGTCAATTGATAAACAGTGACAAAGACATACAATTATGAATACATTATATATGATTAAGTTGTGCGGCTTGGTTCCCGTCTTCTCTGTGTCTCTGTGCCTCTGTGGT
>NZ_JAALJH010000240.1 GCF_011064615.1 Aquisphaera insulae
AAGACGACGTCCCCGACGGCGCTGGGGCCGTCTGCGAGGTCAGCAGGCCGGGCTGCGTGGACGAGTAGGTGTACGTCGTCACGAGGTTGAGCGGGTCCTGCACCTTGGTGCGGTTGCCGTTGCTGTCGTACGTGAAGGACGTCGTCCGGCCGAGCTGATCCGTCACCGAGGCCGGCTCGGCGAAGCTGTTGTACGTGCCGTACGTCGTCGTCGTCAAGTCGGGATACGTGACCTTGGTCACATTCCCCTTGGTGTCGTAGGTCGACTGAGAGATCCGGTTCAGCCGGTCGATCGACGCGACGGGCAGGCCGTTGGCGTCGACGTCGGTCGTCGCGACGTTCCCGAGCGGGTCGGTGGCCTGGGTGACCTCGCCCAGGCCCAGCCAGTCGGGGCGAACGGTCGTGGTGTTGCCGTTGGCGTCGGTGTGGCTGCCGGTCGCGTAGGCCAGCAGCACGCCCGCGGCCGGGCTGCCGGAGGTGCCGCTGTTCGTCCAGCCCTGCTCCTGGGCCGCGGCGAAGGTCTCGCTGGTGCCGTCGGCCCGGTTCACCGTCCCGACGCGGCCGGCCGCGTCGTAGACGACGCCCGTGGTCTTGGTCGGCTCGCCGGTCGACGACGGCTCGGTGAGGCTCGTCAGACGGTAGCTCGAATCGTAGCCGTAGCTCCAGGCCGAGCTGTCCGGCAGCGTCACGCCGGTCAGCTTGCTGGACGACACGGTGAACGACGTCGTCCGCCCGGCCGGGTCGACGACCGACGACAGCACGCCCGACGTGTAGTTGAGCGTCGTCACCTCGCCGAAGGGGTCGGTGATCGACGT
>NZ_JAALJH010000241.1 GCF_011064615.1 Aquisphaera insulae
TCGGGGGGATCGTCAGGATGGGGCCGTTGCGTCACTCGACGGAGGCCCCGCGTTGCAAGCATCATCCTCACATCGCGAGATCGACTGGCCGGCCGTCCTGGCCGACTTCCGCCGCTCCGGCATGACGCACGTCCAGTTCTGCTCGGCCCACGGGCTCTCCATCCACGCCTTCCGCCGCCAACTCTATCGCCTCCGCCCGGGGCTCCCCCCACGCCGCCCCCGCGCCCATCTCACTTCCGCCACCCGCTCCTCCTCCCCCGCCGGCACTCCGGCCGCTCGGCCCGCATTCCTCCCCGTCCACATCCGCCCGGCCGAACCCGTCATCTCGACACCCGTCGCCACGCCGTCGGATCCCATCGAACTCGTCCTCGGCGACCGTCACGTCCTCCGCGTCCCTCCCGGCTTCGATGCCGACTCGCTGGGCCGCCTCCTCGACCTCCTGGAGGATCGGCCGTGATCCACCTCCCGCCCACCGTCCGCATCTACCTGGCCACCGCACCGGCCGACATGCGGAAGGGCTTCGACACGCTCGCCGCCCTCGTCAATTCCGCCCTCCGGCTCGATCCCCTCAGCGGCCATCTCTTCATCTTCCGCAACCGCCGCGGCGACCGCCTCAAGGCACTCTGGTGGGACCGCGACGGGTACTCGATCTGGATGAAACGGCTCGAACGCGGCACCTTCAAGTTCCCCTCGCCGGGCGGCGATCGCGTCGAGGTCACCCCCGCCGAGATGGCCGCCATCCTCGAGGGCATCGACCTCGAACACGCCCGCCGTCGACCCCGCTACGCGCGGCCCCTGCCCGCAG
>NZ_JAALJH010000242.1 GCF_011064615.1 Aquisphaera insulae
TCCCAGCAGCAGGCGGTCGTTGTAGAGCGTGGGGTCGTAGATGCCGTCCTGGTCGGCGAGCAGGGTGTGGAAGACGGCGCAACGCTCAAGGAGATGATACCAGTCGGAATTGGCGCGCGACAGCCGGCTCATCTGGAAGCCGAGGATGAGGCCGATGTGGTCGAGATTGACCTCGGTGAGGATCCACCGGAAGCCGTCCCGGGCGTCGGCGGACGTCCCGCTCTGGGCCTGGTCGTCGTTGATGACGACGACCCGGGATTCGGGCCAGCCCCAGGCCAGGGCGCGGTCGCGGAAGTTGGCCTGAACTTCGGCCGACTCTTTATTGTTGATGACCTGATAATGGCTGGATTGACGGACGTAGACGACGGCCAACCGCTCGAGGTGCCAGGGCCGGATCTTGCCGGGCCGGCCGGCGGGCTCCGCGAGCGGCGCCGAAGTCGCCGAACGCCGGTCGCTGGAGGGGTCAAGGCTGTTCATGGGCGCCCTCCGGCCGGTCGGCGTCCAGGAGCCTTCGGATCAAGACCTCGCCCAACGTCCGGGCGATCGTCTCCTGCTCCTCGGGGGGCAGGTCGGTCCACGGGGGGCGCGCCGGCACGAGGCGAGGCGAATTCACCCCGGCGATCGATGGGGGGGGACCGGTGCAGAGGCCCTGCGTCGCATGGCAACCCTCCTTGCGAGGTGTCCCGTCGCGTTTCGATCCAGTCAGCAAGCTCCAGAAGTGCGGATGCGGCCACTATAACCGGAGCCGGCGGGGGCTGGTAGCATGAAACATCTGGAGCACCATGCTCACGCTTATGA
>NZ_JAALJH010000243.1 GCF_011064615.1 Aquisphaera insulae
CGTCGGCAGGTCGCCGCAGGAGCCCCAGGGGTTGCCGTTGTCGAACTGGATCGACCCCGGCAGGCCCCAGCGGCCGAAGCAGGCGCGGAGCTCGGCCTGCACCAGCCCGGGGGGCACCTGGGTGAAATAGCCCTGGGGGGAAAACGCGGCTGTGCAGGGCGGCCCCTGAGCACTCGTCGGCCACCCGCAGCCAGGAGATCATCGCCCCGGTGGCCAGCCGCTTCTGGTCGGCGGCGTCGACCTGCCAGACCTCATGAGGGCGGGCGGAACGGCGCCGGGACTCGGCCCGCGGGCGGCCCGGCGGGGCCGGGGCCAGGCCGTTGCCGTTCAGCCAGCGCCTCAGCGTCCGGTCCGAGGGGACCTCGGCCGCGGGGGTGGTGCGGGCCAGCTCGACGCGGATGCGCCCGGACCCCCAGCGGGGGTGGGAGCGGCGGAGGTCCAGGGCGCCCTGCAATAGCGGCGGGGTCGGCCGGAGGCGTTCGCCGGCGCGATAGCCGGGCCGCAGGTCGGCCGGGGAGGGGCCGCCGGTCCCCGCCCCGGAGGCGCGGCGGACCAGGTCGCGGACGGTGCTGACGGGCAGGCCGAGCCGCCGGGCGATCTCCGGCGGGGAGGCCTCGAGCTGGGCCATCCGGGCGATGGCCAACCGGAGCGAGAGGTCAGTGGGTCGCGGCATGGGAGTCGGCTCCGAGGGCGCGGGATCCGGCGGACCTCGCGACTCTACCGGGGGCCCGGACCGCACGGAACCTACGTGTCCGGATTTCGCACGGAACCTCCTGTCCGGTGACA
>NZ_JAALJH010000244.1 GCF_011064615.1 Aquisphaera insulae
TGTCTTGCTTCAGCCGGAAATGGAGAAACGCCATCGCCGAGTTATGGTAGAACTCGGCAGGAGTTTCTCCCATGCGAAAGCCGCGCAAGAATTATACGTTTGTCGAGAAGGCCGCCATCCTCCGGCGACACCTGATCGACCAGGTACCCGTCTCCGATCTTTGCGATGAGCACAAGCTCTCGCCCACGCTGTTCTACCTCTGGCAGAAGCAGTTCTTCGAGAACGGCTCCGCCGCATTCGAGCGCAAGAACGCGACCTCCGACGGCCAGCTCCTCCGCACCATCGCCGCGCTCCGCGACAAGCTCCAGCGCAAGAACGAGGTCGTCGCCGAATTGATGGAAGAACATATCAAACAAAAAAATAACTTGGGGAACGCTGACCGGGGCCTGGGTCCCCCACGACACCCGCGACGCGATCGTCGACTTCATCCGCACCTGGTCCGATCGCGCCGAGATCCCCGCCCGGCGACTCGTCGGCTGGCTCGGCATCGCCGCCAGCAAGTTCCACGACTGGAAGGCTCGCTACGGCATGGCCAACGAGCATAACGCCCTGGTCCCCCGCGACCGGTGGCTGGAGCCGTGGGAGAAGGAGGCCATCATCAAGTTCCATCACGACCATCCCCTGGAGGGCTATCGCCGGCTCGCCTTCATGATGATCGACGCCGACGTGGTCGCCTTCAGCCCATCGAGCGCCTATCGGGTGCTCCGCGGCGCCGGCCTGATCGACGCCCACGGGGGCAAGCCTTCGCGCAAAG
>NZ_JAALJH010000245.1 GCF_011064615.1 Aquisphaera insulae
GCGTGCGTTGCGGCGGTCTTGCTGGGCAGCCTCGTAGAGCAGGGGTCAGAGCCGATATGGGGTCAGAGAGCCGATATGGGGTCAGAGCCGATATGGGGTCAGAGCCGATATGGGGTCAGGAGCCATTTTCGGTTTGCAGAGCCGATATGGGGTCACAGAGCCGATATGGGGTCAGGAGCCATTTTCGCAGAGCCGATATGGGGTCAGGAGCCATTTTCGGTTTGGAGCCGATATGGGGTCAGGAGCCATTTTCGGTTTGTTTCGGCGGACGTCCACGAGAGCCGATATGGGGTCAGGCCGATATGGGGTCAGGAGCCATTTTCGGTTTGAGGCCGATATGGGGTCAGGAGCCATTTTCGGTTTGTTTCGGCGGACGTCCACGAGGTCGGAAGGTCGATTCCAGGCCGAGACGGGCCGCCACCTGGGTCTGCCATGAATCTGATCCAAACGGCCGGCCCCGACGGATGCTGCGGAGGATCGCCTCCTCTTCCTTGGTGCCGAATGGCCGGTTGACCCTGGCCTTCCAATCGCGAGGCCGATCGATGGGCCAGGCCGTCAGCGAGGGTCGTTCGTCGTCTCCCTTGGCGCGCACCGCCGCCAGACTGCCCCACCTCCACTCCTCGGCACGCTCGACCAGGCCGGCCCGCAGGGCGTTCCGCTCGACGTAGCGGCAGACGGTGAGGAAATGCTCGTCGGACTGGACCGGGAAGGACTTGAAGCGCCCCTGATACAGGTG
>NZ_JAALJH010000246.1 GCF_011064615.1 Aquisphaera insulae
CGCCAACGACCGGCAGACCGTGGTCACGTCGCCGTCGGTGAATTCCTCCAGCGGCGTGACCACGAATTATGCCTACGACGCCGAGGGCCAGGTCACCTCGAAGACCGATCCCAACGGTCGCCAGACCACATTCACGTATGATCCGCTCGGACGCCTGAAGGCCGAGACGTGGGTCGGTGGCTCGAACACGATCACCCGCAACTACGACAACGCGGGCCAGCTCACGAGCATCTCGGATTCATATAGCACCGTCACCCTGACCTACGACAACGACGGCCGCTTGCTGACCTCCGCGGAATCCGGCAGCGGGATGCCGTCGTTGACGCTGACTTACGGATATGACTCCTCCGGCGACCTCACCAGCCTGACCGACAATCTCTCCGGCTCCGGTGGCGCGGGCCAGGGCCTGACGACCTACGTCTACGACAATGCCCTGCGCCTGACCACGATCACCCAGTCCTTCGGCGGCACGGCCCAGACGCAGGTGGCGCGGTCCTACGACTCGGGCGATCGCCTTACCACCCAGACCTGGTCCCTCGGGACGAAGCAGGCCCAGGCGGCCTTCTCCTACGACAACGCCGACCGCATGACCTCGATCGTGGACAAGCTCAGCAGCGCCAGCGGCCTGACGCAGGTGGACCAGCAGGGCTACACGTACGACGCGGCCGGCCGCGTGCTGACG
>NZ_JAALJH010000247.1 GCF_011064615.1 Aquisphaera insulae
GCGGCGCTGTACGAGCGGCCCGGCCCGCGATCGCCGAGGCAGCGAGGCGCCGGCCGCAAGAAGGGGGATCGCCTCCCCAACCCCAAGGCGATGATCGAGGACACTGTGACCTACCCGGCCGAACTCCTGACGGTCGACTTCCCGAAGGGAGCCCGCGAGCTTCGGGTGCAGACGATCCGGGACGTGCTCTGGTACAAGGGGGCCAAGACCGACCCGGTGATGGTGGTGCTGGTCCGCGACCCGTCGGGCGAGTGGCGAGACGAGGCCTTGATGTCGACCGACACGACGGCCTCGGCGGCCTTCGTGATCCTGGGATACTGTCGAAGGTGGAGCGTGGAACTCGCGTTCTTCGACAGCAAGCAGTTCCTCGGCCTGCACGAGCCTCAGGTGCGGAGCGAGCGGAGCGTGGAGCGGGCGCACCCGATGGCGTGGTTCATCGGCTCGCTGACGATCCTGTGGTATTGCGCGAAGGGTCATGAGGGATCCCACGTCGAACGAGACCGCCCTTGGTACAAGGACAAGGCGACGCCGACGTTCTCGGATATGCTCGGTGCCCTGCGGCTGCAGATGTGGGAGTCGAGGATTTATGGAGAGTCCGGTGAGGAAACGCCCTCGCCGGAATCCATCAGAAGGCTGCTCCACACGCTCTCTGCTGTCGCCTGAAGTCCGAAAGTCTAG
>NZ_JAALJH010000248.1 GCF_011064615.1 Aquisphaera insulae
AGTCCTCGGGGTCAGGTTTTGTTTTTGGTTTTTCAGCGGCGGGTAAACAGGTAACGGGCGTAAACTTCAGATGTCGTCACAGTTTCGTCGCTCTTCCCAGGTCGTGCCCATCACCCGCCACGAGTTCCGCGCACGATTTGGCGAGCCTCACTTAGCAGGAGCACTTTGCGGCTACACCCGCGAGGCCGACACGTCCGCCATCCTGGGGCTCCTCTGCCACTCCCGGCCCTCGCGGATCCTCGAGGTCGGCACGGCGCTGGGGCACATGACGGCCGACCTCACGCGGTGGTCACCCGAGGACGCGATGGTCTTCACCCTCGACCTGGTCCGCGGGATGCCGCGGGCCGCGACGGGCGCGTCGGAGCAACTGGCCGAGGTGCCGACGCTCGCCGAGCGGGGTCGGTTCGCCGACCACTTCGGCACCGTGCACAAGGCCTTCTTCATCACGGCCGACTCGCTCGGTTATGACTTCGGCCGGCTGGCGCCGCTGGACTTCGCCTTCATCGACGGCGGCCATGATTTCTCCCACGCGCTGGCCGACAGCCGCAAGGCCTATGACGCCCTGGCACCCGGCGGCTGGCTGGTCTGGCACGACTTCGGCAGCCCCGTCCCCTGGGTCGAGGTC
>NZ_JAALJH010000249.1 GCF_011064615.1 Aquisphaera insulae
GGCAACGTCTCCCTCACCAACTCCGGCACAGTGAACGCGGCCTCCGGAACGCTCAGCCTGCAGGGCGGTGGGACCTTCACGGCGGCATCGACGCTCACCGCGGCGTCGGGAGGCGACCTGGATTTCAACGGCGGGACGTTCGACCTGCCGGCGGGGTCGGAGGTCGTGGGGGCGTCCGGCAGCACGTTTAGCTTCAGCGGGGCCGACGTGACGATCGAGGGCTCGTACGCGACGGCCGGTTCGACGACGGTGAGCAACGGCGAGGTGGACTTCAACTCCTCGACGACGCTGCCAACGCTAATCCAGTCTGGTGGGATCCTGGGCGGGTCAGCGACGGTGACTGTCACCGGGGCAACGACGTGGTCTGGGGGGACGCAGTCGGGCGCGGGCAAGACCGTGGCCAAGGGGGGCCTGACCATCGGCTCCGCGACCAGCACCAGCGAGGAGACGTTAAACGGCCGCGAGCTGGACAACTTCGGCGCTGCCACCCTGGCGAACTTCTACAGCAACGCTAACGGGCTTCGGCTGGCCAGCGCCGCCACCTTCGCCAACGAGGCCGGCGCCAGCTTCAGCTTCATCTCCGACGCGGCCATCTACGACGCCGGGGGCGGCGGC
>NZ_JAALJH010000025.1 GCF_011064615.1 Aquisphaera insulae
ACGAGCGTTGCGGCGGTCTTGCTGGGCAGCCTCGTAGAGCAGGACGGCGAGCCAGAGGACCACGAACGTGATCTCCGCGAGCGTCTCGTGTCGTGTGAACAGCCGAGGTATCGCGATCGCGGCCGGCACGCCGAACATCCCCCAGAGTAGCGCGAAGATGGGGAACCGCATCGCGTGCGAGTCAGAGCGTCGCCGGAGCTTCGTCACGGCCTTGCCTTCGGCCGGCGTAAAGAAGTGCAGGCCTCCCCAGAGAAAGAGTGGAAGGACCGGGGCAACCAGGAATCGAGGATGCCCGGCGATGCGCCACGCGACGACTCCGCCGAGGCTGGCCAGGATCACCAGCGGTAAGCAGTAGAACGCCCAGCGGCGGCGGGTGATCAGGACCTCGTCCTTATCGACCTGGCCCGGAGGGCGTCTCGGTAGACCGTACCCCCGCTTGTAAGCGAAAAGGTCCCAGCCGGACTGAACCTCGGGATCGACCATGGATCGCACGAGACCGATGAAGGCATCGCAATCTCCAACCGTCCACTCCCATTCGCCGAACTCGATCGAGAGCCGCGTCGAGTCATCCCGGAGAACGAGCCCACGGGGAAGCCATTTCGCCCGGATCACATCGCCCAAGTCGAGCTCGCGGTTGCGGAAAACACCGATGATCTCAAGTCCCGAGCCGCGGATGGCCAGCTTCCTGCGATAGGACATGAGAATCAGCATCCCTCCAAGGGCGGCGAAGAAGAGACCGACTCCTCCGGAGAACCATGCGGCCCGGATCGGCAGGCGCTCCTGCTTGTCGGCAAAGGCCGCGAAAGGGCCGAGGATGGCCAGCGTGGTCCCGAAGACGAATCCCACGAGCCCGATGAAGCGATGGATTCGAGAGACCCGATACGTCACTTCCATGGAAGCTTCCCGACGGAGGGAGGGGACGGTCGAACCGACCACGATATACTACGTGCACTGTGTATTCGCCGAATCGTGCCGATATTCGTCCAGGGACCATTCAGGCCGGCCCTCACCCCGGGAGCGATCATGCGTCGTGCCCTCCTCGTGATCGACGTGCAGAACGAGTATTTCACGGGAGCCCTGCCGATCACCCATCCGGCCGGCCACCTGGACAGGATCCTCCAGGTGATCGATGCCGCAACGGGCAAGATCCCGGTCGCGGTGATCCAGCACCAAACGGAAGATGGACCGATCTTCCGGAAGGGGAGCGCGACCTGGCAGCTCCACCCCGAGATCGCGCGTCGGCCTCGCGACATCGTGATCGAGAAGACCCTCCCCGGCTCCTTCACCGGGACGAACCTGGAAGAATGGCTCCGCGGGCAGGGCGTGGATGCGGTGACGATCGCCGGGTACATGACCCACATGTGCTGCGACACGACCGCCCGCCAGGCTGTTCATCGCGGGTTCAAGGTGGAGTTTCTTCGCGACGCCACCGGGACGCTGAGCCTCTCCAACGCCGGCGGGACGACGACGGCCGAGGAGATGCATCGCGCCATCCTGACCGCCCAGGGACAATTCCTGAGCGAGGTCGTCGCGACGGCGGATTGGATTCCGAGGCTGTCATCGTGAGTCGGGACTCACGGCCGCCGGGGTCCCGGGCGGCAGCCACGGATTGCGCCTCGGCCGGCGGCGGGCCTCCAGCTCGTCCAGGAGGTCGTTCTTGAGGTCCCCGTGCGAGTCGAACGTGCGGAACCGGGGCTGCATCAGGTAGTGCCGGCTGACCTCCTCGGCCTCGCCATAGAGGAAGAAGGCCGCCAGCAAGAGGGTCAAGATCCACCGCGATCGACGCCCGAGGGCCACCATGCCCTCGGCGAGGAGCATGTGGTACGTCGGCACCAGATAGAAGACCAGCCGCCCGTGGAACGGGTACTGGCGGACCGCGGACGCCGCCAGGCCGAAGAGCAGGGGGGAGACCAGGAGCCAGAGAGCGCCCGGCCGGCGCCTCCCCAGCGAGAGCCCGCCGATCAGGGCGACCGCCGAGGCCACCGCCGCGGTCCCCGTGAAGTCGAGCGGCGAAAGAATGCTGCCCGGATTGATGAAGACGTTCGCCATCGACTCGGCCACCAGCCTCGCGTCCGCGACCGTATGCGGCGGGATCGGCAGGAACGCGAAATCCCACCAGACCCAGATGAAATCCCGGCTGCTGAGGATGGATCGGGAGAGCAGGACGCAGAGGCCGATGTTGACGACCCAACCCAGCCCGATCCCGGCGACGGCCAGGATCTTGCTTCGATCATGGCCTCGGACCGCGTCCCACAGGAGTTTCATCCCGATTCCCGCCAGCACGAAGAGGACCGTGAATGAGAACCAGGGGGCGATCAGGCCGAACACGGCCAGGCGGCCGAGCGGCCGGGCGCCACTCGCCTCGCCGTCGTCGGCCGGGGAAGGCGAGGCGAGGGCCAGGGCCGCCAGGGCCATCAGCAGGTCGCACGAGTACTGCTTGACCTCGGCCGAGTAGTAGAGCAGGTGATCGCCGAGCGCCAGCGTCGCGATGGCGATCGGCACGGCCCGCGGGTCCAGGTAGCGGCGGGCCGCGGTCCGCATCAGGAAGACGCAGGCGATGCCGCAGAGCAAGGGGAAGAGCCGCGCCGTGGCCAGCACGTGGAAGGGCAGGTGGACCAGCAGGCGCTCGACGACCAGGAAGCCCGGCGGGGCCATCTGGTCGTTCACCAGGACGTGATGGAAGTCGAAGGGAGCCCGGCCGACGATGTTCTCGAGCAGGAGCCGCTCGTCCAGGTAGAGGTTGCGGAACCCGAGGAACTCGGCGATCCGCAGGGCGACACCGACCGCGATCGCGAGCCGCTCAAGGTTCCCGAGGGTGAGCAACGGGCCGCGTGGTTTCGTCAGCCAGGCCGGCAATCCATGCGTCGATTCGGACAAGGCGGCAATCCTCCGGCGACGAAACTCCATGTTGAGCGGTCCCATGCGTCCGGGTATTTTACATCTTCGTGATCCAGGATCGATGCGACGAGCCGGCGGGCGGATTGGGCCCGCGAGGGAAAGGGGTCGGGGATGGGGATTTTCTCGGGGAAAAAGGGGCTCGTGCTGGGGGTTGCCAACGACTACAGCATCGCCTGGGCCATCGCGCAGAAGCTCATCGAGCAAGGGGCGGAAGTCGGCTTCACCCACCTCCCCGGCGACAAGATGGAACGCCGCGTCCGCAAGCTCACCGACCCGATCGGCGCCAAGCTCCTGGTCCCCTGCGACGTCCAGAAGGATGAGGACGTGGCGGCGGCGTTCGACAGGGCGGGAGAGGCGTTCGGCTCGCTCGACTTCGTCCTCCACTCGATCGCCTTCGCCCCGATCAACGACATCAAGTGTCCTTACGCGGAATGCAGCCGCGAGGGCTTCAAGACCGCGATGGACATCAGCGTCTATTCGCTGGTCATCGTCGCGCGGAACGCCGCCCGGTACATGCCCAATGGCGGCTCCATCCTCACGCTCACCTACTTCGGGGGCGAGCGGGTCGTCCAGGGCTACAACATGATGGGGGTCTGCAAGGCCGCGCTCGACGCCTCGGTGAAGTACCTGGCCTATGACCTCGGCCCCAAGAAGATCCGGGTCAACGCCGTCTCCGCCGGTCCGATCAAGACGCTGGCCGCCTCCGCGGTCGGCGACGCGGACGCCCTCGGCGGCCTCTACGAGGCCGTCTCTCCCTTGCAGCGGAACATCGAACGGGAGGAGGTCGGTTCATCCGGCATGTTCATGCTCTCCGACCTGGCCAGCGGCATCACGGGCGAGGTCCTCCACGTCGATTGCGGCTACAACGTGATGGGCTCCCCGGGCCGGGCCGTCGAGGCCATCAAGGCCGGCAAGCTGTGAGCGAGGGGGACGCGAGGCCGGCCGAGCCCGCCGGCGAGCCGACGGGCGTCGGCATCGGCCTGATCCAACGCGCGGGCCGCTACTACGTCCAGCGCCGGCCCGAGGGGACGGTCTACGCCGGCTACTGGGAATTCCCCGGCGGCAAGTGTGAGCCGGGGGAGACTCCCGAGCAGGCCGTCGCCCGAGAGTGCCTGGAGGAGACGGGCCTGGCGGTCGCCGTCAGCCGCCTCCGGCACGTCATCGAGCACCGCTACCCCCACGGGCTCGTCCGGCTCCACGTCTTCGACTGCGAGCCGGTCGACCCCCGGGCCGAGCCGGCCCAGACGCACGAGTTCCGCTGGGTCCACCCCAGGGAGCTCGAGACGCTCCGCTTCCCGGAGGCCAACGAGCCGGTCCTCCGCGAGCTGGTGGCGTCCGCGCGCGAAGAAGCCCGGTCGTCCGAGTGAGGACCGGGCTTCGCGTCGGCGATCAGACCCGCTCGGGATTCGCGGGGAACATCGGGGCACGGTCGACGACGTTGTCGATCAGGCCGTATTCCTTGGCCTCATCGGGCCCCATGAAGCGGTCGCGGTCGGTATCTTCCTGGAGCCGTTCCAGGGTCTGGCCGGTGTGCTTGTTGTAGATCCCGTTGAGCTGCTTCTTCATGCGGATGAACTCCTCCGCATGGATGAGGATCTCGGTGGCCGTGCCTTCCATGCCGGCGAGCGGCTGGTGGATCATGATCCGGCTGTGGGGGAGGGCGTTCCGCTTGCCCTTGGCGCCGGCGGTCAGGAGCAGCGAGCCCATGCTGGCGCACTGGCCGATGCAGTACGTGGCGACGTCGCACGGCACCCACTGCATGGTGTCGTAGATCGCCATGCCGGCGGTGACGCTGCCCCCGGGGCTGTTGATGTAAAGGTGGATATCGGCCTTGGCGTCCTGGTGGGCCAGGACCAGCATCTGGGCGACGATCAGGTTGGCGACGTTGTCGTCGATCGCGGTCCCCAGGATGATGATGCGGTCCTGGAGCAGGCGGGAATAGATGTCCATCGCCCGCTCTTCGCGGCCGCTTCGTTCGATGACGATCGGGACCAGTGGCATGGATGGAAAGCCCTTCGGAATCGAGTAAATTGGCGGCGGGACGGGTTCCGGCTAGCGGACTTCCGGCGACGGCGAGGACGGGGACGCGGAGACGACGCTGGATCCGGGCCCCTTCTCGCCGAGGGCCCCGCCGGGGATCCGCCCGACGACCTCGTCGACGAGGCCGTATTCCTTGGCCTGCATCGCGCTCAGATAGCGGTCGCGCTCGGTGTCGCGGGCGATCCGCTCGATCGGCTGGCCGGTGTGGCGGGCGAGGATCTCGTTGATGACCTGGCGGCTCTTGACGATCTCCTCGGCCTGGATCTCGATGTCGGAGACCTGGCCGCCGACCTGGCCGTAGGGCTGATGGATCATGATCTTGGAGTGCGGCAGCGAGTATCGCCGGCCCTTCGAGCCCCCCGCCAGCAGGACCGCGGCGCCGGAGGCCGCCAGGCCGATGCAATAGGTGGCGATGGGGCACTCGATGAACTGCATGGTGTCGTAGATGGCCAGGGTGCTGCTGACGCTCCCCCCGGGGCTGTTGATGTAGAAGCTGATCCCCTGGGTGCGGTTCTCGTACTGCAGGTAGAGGAACTTCATGACGGCCATGTTGGCCACGGCGTCATTGATGACCCCTTCGAGGAAGACGATGCGGTTCTCCAGCAGCAGGTCGCCGAGCGTCATCTGCCGCTGGCGGGCGTAGTCGCGATAGCGCTGGAGCTTGGGGTCCGCGAGCGGATGATCGAACGGCATGGATCGGTCCTGTGGATCACCGCCCCGGACTCTCGCCGCGCCGTCGGGGCAGGGCGGTGGAGGCCGGGGTCAAGGGCAGGGGCGCATGACAATCCGTCTAAACGATAGGTACGGGGAGCCGTCCGGACAAGGGACCGCCGCCGGCGAGTTGGCCGGCGTCGGCCCTTCGCCGCGAGTCGGCCGATCCTCAAGACTCGGTCGCGGCATCCGCCGGGGCCGCATCCTCGGCCGCCGGGGCCACATCCTCGGCCGCCGGCGTCGCGGTCTGGTCCAGGGTCTCGACGGCAGACTCGGTCTCCACGGCGGCCTCGTCCGTGATCTCGACCCGCGTGAGGATGTGGTCGAGCACCTTGCGCTCGAGGATCTGGGTGGCGAGGGACTCGCCCAGGCCTTCCTTCTCGAGGCGGGCGCGGATCCGGCGGGCGCTCTCGTCGGTCCGGGCGGCGAGGGCCTCGATTTCCATGTCGATGTCGTCCTGCTCGACCTCGATCCCCTCGGCCTCGGCGATCTTGGCGAGGAGGAAGAACTCCTTGAGCGAACGGAGGGTGATCTCGTGTGCGTTCGCCCGGACTTCCGCCTCGCGTGCCCGGATGTCGTTGTCGGAGTAGCCCCCCTGACGAAGCTCGGAGACCAGCCGCGCGGTCGTCGACCGCTCCTGGCGGGAGACGAGGTCGGGCGGGAGGTCGAAGGGGGTCTCGGCGATCAGGGCGTCCATGATCTGGCGCCGGACCGCCTGCCTCTGCTGGGACGCGTAGCGGCGCTGGAGCGACGATCGCACGGCGTCGCGAAGCTCATCCAGGCTGTCGAAGCCGATTCGCTCGAGGAAGGACGCGTTGGCTTCCGGCAGGCGGAGCTGCTTCAGGTCGTGGACCACGACGTCCACCTTGACCGTCTTGCCGCGAAGCTCCGGATCGGGGATCGAGGTGCCGAGCTGGGCTTCCACCTCGCGGGTCTCGCCGGGCTTGACTCCGGCCAGCACCTTGCCCATGGAGGGGATGTGGCCGTCCTGGAATCGGAGCTCGGGCTGGAGGCGGAACTGGGTCTCCTTGACCTCGCTGAGCGGAGCCCCGTCGGGTCGATGGAACTTCAGGTCGGCGGTCAGATAATCGCCGATTTCCGCCGTCCCTTCGAGCTTGGGCACGACCTGGGCGTACCGCTCGAGGAAGCTCTTGAGCTGGGCCTCGACGTCCGAATTGCTGATCTCCTTGACAGGCCGCTTGACCTTCAGGCCCTCGTAGGCCGGCAGGGCAAACTCGGGCCGGACCTCCACGTCCATCTCGAAAGACATCGGCCCTTCGTCGGGGAGGGTGATGGCATCGACGTCGAGCTGAGGTTGAGTGATCGGATTGAGCTTGTAGTCGGCGTCAATCTGTTCGAGGCTCGCCATCAGGATCGACGACTTGACCTGCCCCGAGACTTCCTTCTTGAATCGCTTGATGACGAGCTGCTTCGGGGCGTGACCGGGCCGGAACCCCGGCACATGGGCGTCCTTTTGGAACGTGCCCAGCGATTCGTTGAACTGATGCTCGATTTCCGTGCGAGGGATGGTGACCTTGAGGTGCTTCTTGCACGGCCCGACGTCCGCGATATGAACGTCGATCTCCAGCTTCCGCTTCGGCTTTTCGCTCTGATCCTGGGCGGCCGCCTCATCGGAGGGCTGGTCTGTCACCGACACGGACGTTTCGTGCTCTTCCCCGCTGCTCATCTCGGCATCCTCGATCACGATTCACGACAGGCCGGGACGGCTTGATCCGCCATCACGCGACCCGCGTGCTCGAGCGAGAAGGCCACCCCGGAGGCTATACGTCAGAGCGGGAGATGGGATTTGAACCCACGACAACCACGTTGGCAACGTGGTGCTCTACCCCTGAGCTACTCCCGCGATGCTCGATGGACCCCCATCCCCCGCGGGCTTGTGCCCGGGATGGCCGCTCGCATCGACGACGATCTCAGTATAGGAGCCTCGCGCCGGAATGCAAGACGCTTCCGACCAAACCTCCGCGATCCGCCGCCCGAAGACCCGTCCGGCCGCCCCGAGATCATGCAACGCATGCACGGCTTTCCATTTGCGTCCTCCTTCTGGAGCGTGTAGCCTGTTATTGCGCGTCGCTCACGCCGCATTTCTCTCGGAATATCCATCACTCATCGCGAAAAGCCGTCCATTCCAGTGGCCCAGCTACCCGGGGTTGCCTAGAGATGAATTACCTCCTCCAGATCGTCCGTGGCCGCAGCGAGGCGACCAACCTGAAGCTGGCGCCGGGGGTGAACAGCGTCGGCCGACACGACGATTGCCTCATCCGGATCCGATCGTCCCAGGTGAGCCGGAAGCACTGCGAGGTGATCGTCAACGAGGACAAGCTGCTGGTCCGCGATCTCGGCAGCGCCAACGGGACGTACGTCAACGGCAAGCGCGTCCTGGGACAGCAGGCGTTGAAGGCCGGCGACGAGCTGATGGTGGGCGGCGTGACCCTTCGCGTCGGCCAGTCGGGCGCGACCCCCGCGCCGTCGAGGCCCGCGTCCGGAGCCGCCAAGCCCAAGCCATCGGACACTTCGGAGCTCGAGGCGCTGCCCGCCGAGGATGACGTCGAGTTCGCCATCGACGACGACGAGGAATTCGTGGTCGCCGTCGATGACGACGACGAGGAGGCGGCCGACCACATCGACATCATCCCCCTCGACGACGAGCCGCCGCCACCACCCAAGCCCTCCAAGAAGTCCGCCCCCGCGGCAGCGGGGGCCTCGCCCTCGAAGAAGGCTGCGGCCGACGGTGCGGGCGAGGACGCGGGCGAGCCCGCGGGGAGCTCGGGCGCCGCCTCCAGCAAGGAGGAAGAGGATGCCGTCGCGCAGTTCCTCATGGACCTGAAGCTCGACGACGAATGATGCCCGCTTCCGCCCCTCGGCCCGATCCTGTTGCATACGGGGCTCGTTCGGCGCCTCCGGCCGGAGAAGTTGGACACTTCCCGAAAATATTGATTGATTTCTCCGCCGCATGGCCTTAAATAGCTTTGTCGGGCGTTGATACTTCGTCTCTACAGAACCTCGTGCCGCCAGGATTGAGTCCTGCCATCACGGCCTCACGGCTTGCGGAGCACCTCGCATGGCTCGTCGCAAAACCCTCCCGGAATCCCTCAGGGCCAAGCATGCCCTCGCCGAGCGGTTGGCGGCCTTACGCCTCGAACTCTTCGGCGATCGCGGCGGGCCGGAAATGGCCCGCCGCCTCGGTATCCCCGTGAGGACCTGGTACAACTACGAAGGTGGGGTCACGGTCCCCGCCGAGGTCGTGCTCCGGATCATCGAGCTGACCTCCGTCGAGCCGACCTGGCTGCTCTCCGGGAAGGGGCCCAAGTTCCGCCAGGGGTCCCTCCTTGAACATGACTCCGGGGACAGGTCCTCCGTCGGCAAGGTGGGCCACCTCCTGCGCACGGCGCTGCAACTCCTCGAGAACGGCGAGGCCGACCAATCGGGCTTCGTCTCCGAGCGGGCCGGCTCCCGGTCGCTGACGCAGTTCGAGATTCCGCACACCTCCCCGGCCCGTAAGGAGCTGCTCGAGGCCCAGCAGGAGAACCGCGGCATCCGGGTGGAAGGCGACGCGATGGCCCCGGTCGTGGCCGACGGCGCCCTGATCTCGTATTCGCGGGACCCGGAAGAGTCCGCCCACCTCGACGGCAAGATGGTGGTGGCCTGGATCGACGACCGTCCCATCGTCCGGTGGTTCCAGGATTGCGGCCAGTACGGGCTCTTGCGGGCAGAGAACCCGGATGCGGTCCCCAGGCAGCAGCTCGTGGACCTCCGCCCCGGCGCGGACATCCCCCGGATCCGGCGGGTCCTCTGGATCGACACGCCGCATTGACCGGGGCCATCGACGAACTCGACCGCCAGGCCGCCGGGGGCCTACGCTACCATCCGATCGTCTCGAAGGCGCACGCCTGGACCAGGATCTTGCCGTCCCCGATGCGGCCGGTTCGCGCCTGGCTCTCGATGGCCGAGATCGCGGCCTCGAGGTGCTCCCGCTCGACGAAGACCGTCAGCTCCACCTTGGGCAGGAACGAGGCGTTGTACTCGCTCCCCAGGTAGCGATTCAGGCGATTCTTCTGCCGGCCGTACCCCATCGCCTCGCGGACCGTCGCCGCCAGGATCTCGACCGATCCGAGCGCCGAAAGGACGGCCTGCGCCCGAAACGGCTTGACCGTGGCGGTGACCTTGAGCGTCCGCGCCCGGGGGCCCGTGTGCGGGGCCGCCGCGGTGGACTCGTCCGAAGCTGGGTTCGCTTCTCCTGCCATGGCACGCGGTCCCTCGAAGACCTCTCCCAACTGGTTTCGCTGGCGGCGGGAGACTAGAATCTCAAGGCTACCAGGTTCGGGTCGAGATCCGGAAGACTCGAGACGCGACGGGACGAGTCGTGCGGGGCCGAAAAGGCCCTCGAAGCGGGGCGACGATCGCACGATCGGAACACGTCTCGCAGACAAGGAGAGAGACATGAGGCGGGCGGTCGCAATCACTCTTGGCATGACTCTCGTACTGGCGGCCGGTTGCGGCACGAAGAACTACGAGGATCGACTCCGGCTCACGATCGCGCAGATGAAGTATCAGCGGGACCTGGACAACAACCTCACCCCCCCTTCCACCAAGGGGAAGCTGGAGGAGCTCCAGATCTACGTCCGGCCGCCCAAGGAGATGACCGGGCCGACCCAGGCGTTCATGATGACCCCGATCGAGCCCGGCCGATTCGACGTCGAGGCCAGCTTCATTGAGGACCAGAAGCAGAGCCTCCACATCCTGGGTCGCGTCAAGCGACCCAAGGCGGCGGCCAAGAAGGGAGCCGCTCCGCAGCCGGAGAACGCGCCCCGGGGCGATTTCCGGGCCGAGGTCCTGGACCTCGTGAAGGCCGCCTACGGCGTCGAGGTCGAGGCCGGCAAGCTCAAGGAAGACGTGCGGAAGGGAAACGCGTTCCGGGCCGTGACGCTCGACCCCAACAACGGCAAGGAAATCCAGGTCGACTTCTACGGCGACGGCAAGGCGAATCCGTATGAGGTCGCACTCGTCTTCGAGTACCTGAAGGCCGATGGCCCGACCGTGGTCAAGCCGAAGATCGCCTACTGCCTGGAGTCCTTCGCCGTCGGCGACAAGGCCAAGCGGCTCTTCGCCGGCAGCGAGACCGATGAGGACGCCGGGGAGTCCTCCGAGGAAAGCGCGGCGCCGGGCGCGTTCTGAGTACGAGACTATTCCAACGCACCCGACCATCGGCGGCCGCGTCGCAGCCGCCGATGGTCAGATCGTTGGGGCCTCACGAGTCCGGAATCGGGCTCCATGTCCCATCGCCGGCGGACCCGCCCGCGACCGTCCGATCGCCGACAATTCAGGCGAGGATCTCGGCGGGCTCGGCCTGGCCGACAGCCGCACTCATCTCGTCGGTCGAGTCCTGCGCGAGCTCGCTGCGGAGGATCGCGACATCCCGGGGTGCCTCGATCCCGATCCGGATCTGGTTCCGCTCCACCTTGACGATCGTGATCTTGATATCCGTCCCGATCATGATCGACTGCAAGGGCTTACGACTGAGAACGAGCATGCTGACCTCCCTGGCATCCCGGTGTCGTGGCGGATCACCGATTGACAAACCGATCCTGTATGTACTTCCTGTCGGATTCTAACGCGGTCCGCCGACACGACCGTGCGCCGGGGCCGTCGAATCTGACCGGTTTCTTTAGCATTTCCCGTTCCCCGGCCGCGATTTTTCCGTCGGCCGACCCCCATCTCTTGCCGGCCGGGGCCGCGGATGCCGTCGAGTCCCCGGGCCAGGAGGATCGGCGCCCCATGTCCAGGACTCGAATCGTGCCGCGACACGTCCTGGCGATCGTGCTTACGGCCTGGTGGATCCAGGGCCTGGGGCGTGCGGATCTCCTCTACTTCGAGAAGGGCGGAGAGATCCAGGCCCCGGCGAAGGTGGACGGCGACCGGGTCGAAATCACGTTCCTCGATGCGGTCCGCGACTTCCACCGAGCCGATTTCCGCAAGCTCGTCGCCGGATTCTCCCCCGAGGCCGAGTGGCCGGATCGGCGGGCCCGGGCGCAATCCGAGGGGGCCGCGGGCCGGTACGAGGCGATCTGGTGGGGGCTCGAGAATGGACTATCCCTCGAGATCGCGCCGGAGATCCGCGCCCTCCACGAGGCCGAGCCCTCTCATGCTCCGGCGGCCCGCATGGCCGCCGTGCTCCAGCGCCTGGCCGAGCCGTGCCGCGATCCGGACCTGACGGGATTCCGCAAGGCCCTGGGCGTCTCCATGGAGGTCGCCCGGGGACCGCATGTGGTCCTCCTGCATCGGCAGGCCGATGTCGAGGCGGCCCGGCGCGTCGCGCTCCTGGAGCGCGTCATCACGAGCTTCTACCTGGACTTCTCGGGTCGAGGGATCGAGCTGCGAGTGCCGACGGATCGCCTGATCTTCGCCTGGTACTCCGAGCAGTCGGATTACCTCGCCTTCCTCCGCGCACAGAACGCCGGTGCGTTCTCCACCACCAACGGGTATTACCATCCGACGTGGACTGCCGTTGTGGCCTACGACTCCCGCCGATCCCCTCGCCAGGAGCAGGGGAGGGAAGCCGCCGAGGCCCGCCGTGAAGAGCTCCGGCGGTTCCGCCAGGCCCTGGATCGTCTGCCGGCGGGGGCGAAGCTCCGGGTCGTGCTGACGGGCGAGCCCCCGCGGACGCTCGCCCGCGCCGAGGGCCGGGCCCTCGCGGATCGGCTCGATCGCGAGGTCCAGCGGGGGGAGCTGCTGCTCGAGGCCGAGCGGCTGGCGATCGACGACGGGACGGCCGCGCACGAGATGGTCCACCTGCTCGCGGCGGGCAGCGGCCTGCAATCGCGCCACGACGATTTCCCGATCTGGTTCCAGGAGGGACTCGCCGCGCAGTTCGAGGTCGTCCGCGGAGGCCGCTGGGCCGGGATCTCCCGGGCCCATGACCTTCGGCTCCGAGACTGGCGAAGTATCGAGCCCGCCCCCGCCCTCGAGCCCCTCCTGCGCGACCGGGGCTTCGGCCACGGCTACCAGCGTGACGCCTACGCCCAGACCTGGGCGCTCGTCTATTTCCTGCGATTGGAGCGATCGAGCCAGTACCTGCGGTTCGTCGATACGCTCCGCAGCCGCGACGCCTCGCTGGGAGACCTGTCCCGCGATGACCGCACGGTCGCCGCCTTCCGGCGAGCCTTCGGCGAGGATCTCGCCGCGACCGAGCGCGACTGGCATTCGTTCCTCGCCCGCACCCAGACACCCCTCGAGCGCCACGCCCCCGCGGCCGCTCTTCCTCGGGAGGAGAGGCGCCAGGGTCCCCGCCGCTGAACCTGCAAACTCGCGCGACTTCCGTGCCCTGCGGTTGACAGGTCACGCGTAATCGCTAAGATTCAACCTACGCGATGACGGGGCGTAGCTCAGCTTGGCTAGAGCGCACGGTTCGGGTCCGTGAGGTCGGAGGTTCAAATCCTCTCGCCCCGATTTTTGGCCGCAACGCGGCCAGGAATACAGCATTCAGCTTTGGAACGGTCTCCAGCTCGATTCCTAGACTCTTCAATCCGTTCCGAGCCACCTTCCCGAAGCGGGCGTCACCCTGCCTGCACTCCTTCGGGTGATTTCCAACCTCGCCTCAGGAGCCATCTCAATCCGAGCGGAGGGATGGACGCGGCCGTTCGGGAGTGTAAAGCCGACATCCCATGACGACCTACGTTCCGCCGTCGGGTCGGGGTGATGTCATGGGGATGGGGCTGGCAGACGATTCGAGACGGGTCTCGATCGATCGCCGAGGCTTCCTGACCGCCGGGCTGGCCGGGCGAAGAGGGGGGCGGCCGGTGTGTCCTCCCGTGACGGCTCGGCCTCGGGCCCGGGTGTCGAGGGCCGTTATTACCCCGGCAAGGAAGTTGATCAAGCTCACGGATATCGAACGGCCTCCTGAATCCCCCCACGCTCGGGGACGCGAAATCCGGCTCTCCCCCTTACGAAGGGGGAGTTGGAGGGGGTGCTTGGTGCCGGCCAGGGCGATCGAATTCACCCCCCTGAATCCCCCCTTCGTAAGGGGGGAAGTGAATGCGGGCCGGCTTCCCTGTCAGCGGTAAGAGCCCTATCACGGTGATCTTCTTCCTTGCCGAGGTAATAAGCCGCGGGAATCCCGCGTCGTCGATTCGGCAAGACGGTTACGGACCTTCCCATCCTGGGCATGGGCGGGTCGGCGATGGTCGAGAAGTGGCAGGCCGGGTACGGGCCGCAGCTCCCGTTCCGGGACCGCGTCGCGATCGGCCGCCGCGATCGCCCCGAGCTTCTCGCCGGAGCGGCGGGCGAGGCTCCGCACGGCGGCCCTGCGATGGGCCCTGGCGGATCGTCGGGTCACGCTCGCCGTCGTCGGGGTCACCCGGCCGGAAGAGATCGAGACGAAGATCACGCCCGACGACCGCGCGACCATCGACGAGTACCTCAAGTGGAACCCCGACGAATCCTCTGTGATCCACGACTCGGACAAGGCCGCCCCCGGAAAGGGTGTCATGCAGGTCTACGCCTACCGGATTGCCGATGGGCTGGAGACGAATCTCTCGCTCGACCCGAAGAAGAACGACCAGTTACCGTGCGTGCTGGGGTTGCCGCACTGAGGGGGCCCGGGCGGGGCCCGGATTCGGTGGACGGCTTCATCGATCGGGCGATCACCCGTATAATCAGCGTGTCAAGAGGAGCCAAGCAGAAGGGAAGGAGGCAAGAGTGGAACTCCCCGTCATCATCGAGCCGATCGACGTCGGATTTCGAGCCATTGGAGCCGGCGGACTCTCGGTCGGCCTGGTGGCCGATGGGCAGACTGCCGAGGAAGCGATCTCTCGTCTCGCGGAACGCGTTCGATCGCGCGTGGAAGCCGGGGCGACGATGACAGAGTTGAGCCTCTCGGACATCGAGGCCCCGTGGAAGCAGGACGCGGGATATCTGAGAGACGATCCCATGTACGAAGCGTGGCGTGAGGCTATGGCGCAGAATCGACGCAGGCTTGATGAGGACCCCGATGCTCTATGAGTATCTACCTCCTCGACACCGACACCCTATCCCTTTACTACCACGAAGATAAGGGCGTCGTCAGCAGGCTCGATTCGCGTTCGGCGACGGAGCTTGCGATATCCATCGTCACCGTCGAGGAACAGTTGACCGGCTGGTACACCTTGCTCAAACAAGCTCGCCATCCTCGCGAAATCGCCCATGCCTATGATCGACTTGGCCAAGCCGTGTTTCGATTGGCCAGATGGCGAATCTTGCCCTATTCTGAGCCTGCGATCGCGAGAGTTGCCTATCTCAAGACGCTCAAATTGAATGTGGGGATCATGGATCTCCGAATCGCCGCAATCGCACTTGAGAATGACGCCGTTGTTGTGACTCGAAATCGTCGCGATTTTGTTCGAATTCCCGGCATCCGGATGGAGGATTGGTGCCTCTGACTCAATCGTCCTCATCCTCCGACGCCGTCATCTCGTCCAGCCGCTCGCGGAGGCGTTCGAGGAGGGACGCCGAGTCGGTCGCGGCGGCCAGGTCGTGGAGCTGGCCGGGATCGGCCTGGACGTCGTAGAGCTCCTCGCGGCCGTCGGCGTTGCGGATGAGCGAGAACCGATCCGCGACGATCGCCGACATCGGCCCGCGCCAGGCGGGGGGCCTCGCGGGATTTCGGGATGCACCTTCCTTGATCCGGACCTCGGTCAGCGCGGGGGGCTCGCCCTCGTGGTGCCCGGCGAACGACGAGCCGGGGAAGGACGTCCCTTCCAGGCCGATGACGTCCAGGATCGTGGCCGGGATGTCGCGCAGGCTGACGGGCCGGGAGACGACCTCGCCGCCGTGGGCCCGGTGCGGCAGGAAGAGCAGGAGGGGGACGCGAACCTCGGAGTCGTAGAGACTTCGACCGTGCCCGGTCAGGCCGTGTTCCCCGATCGCCTCGCCGTGGTCGGCCGTGAGGATGATCACCGTGTCGTCGAGCTCGCCCCGCCAGGCCAGCTCGTCGAAGAGGCGGCCGATCTGCTCGTCGAGATAGGCGAGGCAATCGTCGTAGGAATCCCGGGCCAGCGCGACCTGCGGATCGGTCAGGCTCGACCGAGATCGACCGTCCCAGTCTCGGATCGCGGCGGCCTCCTGGGCATCGGCCGGCGGCCTGCCGAAGGGTCGCTTCGCCCCATCGGGCGGGATGAACGGGCCGTGGGCGTCGAAGTAATTGAGGAAGGCGAAGAACGGCTGCTGGTCGTCCGATCGCCGGTCCAGCCAGGAGAGGAACGCCGCGTTGATCCGCCCCGCGTCCTTGCGCCGACGCTCGACGCCCCCGAACCTGCCGGCCATGGCCTGGACCGCCAGCCGGCCCAGCGACGAGCAACGGAGAGCCTCCTCGACCGAGATGGCGGACTGCTCCTCGTAGTAATCGTCATAGTGGTTGAAGCCCCTCGCCAGGCCGAACCAGTGGTTGCAGAAGAAGGTGTTGGCGATGAAGCCGGCCGTGGCGTATCCGTGCGCGCCGAGGACCTCCGCGATCGTCGGGTACGACTTGCCCAGGGGCTTCTTCTCCCCGACATCCAGGTCATGGTGCCATCGTCCCGTGAACATGCTCGCGTGCGAGGGGAGGGTCCACGGGGCGGTCGACCGGGCCTGGTCGAACCGGATCGCGCGGGCCGCCAGGCGGTTCAGGTTGGGGGTGGTATCCCTCTCATACCCATAGAGCCCCAGGCTCTCGGCCCGGACCGTATCCAGGACCAGGAGCAGGACGTTGGGCCGCCCCCGGTGGTGCGCCGGCGAGGGCCTTGCCTGGCGATCTCGCAACCCCGCGAGCACGCGATCCCAGTCGTGAAGCCCGATCGCCAGGGTGGCCGGGACGATCGCGGCGAGGGCGAGTCCGCGGCGGAGCCTCCGAGAGTTCAGCGAGCCGTGCCTGGCGAGCAGGACCCCCGCGGCGATCGCCACGGCGAGGCACGCGAATGCGTACAGGCCGGGGACGGTCAGCAGGAGTGCCAGGCCGCAAAGGAAGCCCAGCAGACCCAGCGTCATCCGCCCGGCCCACCTCGGCGAGATCCACGCGAAGCCTGCCAGGAACGCGCCGGAGATGCCGAAGATCAGGAGGTTGGAGGCCGGGATCATCCAGACGAAGTGCCGGCTCATCTGCGACGCACCGAGCGAGACCCCGCCGGTGATCGCGTTCCGCACGATCCACTGCGCGACCTCCAGCACCCCGGTCAGCAGCCCGAACCCGAGTGCCAGGCGCGCCACGGAAAGCGATGAGATGGACCGTTCGCCCTTCCGCTCGTCCACGTCCTGTCTCACGACAACATCCATGTTGTTTACCACTCCCCTCCGGGGACCGGAATCACTCGTAACGCGGATCGTCCAGCCAGGCAAGGCCGACTTGCCCGCCATCTGACCGGCTCCGCGTGCCTGGACGCTCGATTGAACGGCGTTTGTTCGAGTCCGGGAATCGACGAGAAGACATGCCCTCGAGCTTATCGGAATATTGCGTGTCGGGCGCGCGCACAAAATGGAAAAGTCCATGGCCCGAGCCCTCTGGTGTTTCCTCGATCAGATGGATGCCCGACCCGGGCCTATCCGGACCTCCCGTCCTGTCCGCCGAAATGACCTGGAAATTGGCTGGACCACCAGCGCACATCTGGCTACTATCCATCCGTCGATCCGAATGACCTGTCCAGGTGTCAAGGGGCGATCGTCATGGATGGTTGCGTAACGACCGGCGTCCGGGAGGAGGTGGACGCCGTCTATCGGGCGGAGTCTCGTCGGGTATTTGCCAGCCTGGTGCGGTTGCTCGGGGACTTCGACGTGGCGGAGGAGGCGCTTCACGAGGCCTTCGCCGCGGCCCTGGAGCGATGGCCGCGTGACGGCATGCCCGCGAATCCCCGGGCCTGGCTGGTCTCGACGGGTCGGTTCAAGGCGATCGACGCGATCCGCCGGCGGGCGCGGTTCGAGGCGGCCCTGCCGGAGCTGGGAGAGCGGCTGGAGCGGGCCGAGTCGCTGGCCCTCGCCGGGCCCGGCGATGAGGTCGAGGACGACCGGTTGCGCCTGGTCTTCACCTGCTGCCACCCCGCGCTGGCGGCGAGCACGCAGGTGGCGCTCACGCTCCGAGAGGTCTGCGGGCTGACCACGGAGGAGATCGCGGCGGCCTTCCTCGCCACGCCGGCGACCATCGCCCAGCGGATCGTCCGGGGCAAGGCCCGGATCCGGGACGCCAAGATCCCCTACGAGGTCCCGTCGATCGCCGACCTCCCCGCGCGGCTCGAGGCCGTCCTCTCGGTCATCTACCTGGTCTTCAACGAGGGCTACGCCGCCAGCTCCGGCGAATCGCTCACCCGTCCCGACCTGTCCGCCGAGGCGATCCGACTGGGGCGGCTGCTTGTCCAGCTCCTCCCCGATCCCGAGGTCATGGGGCTGCTCGCCCTGATGCTCCTGCAGGAGTCCCGCCATTCCGCGCGGTCGTCGACGGAAGGGGATATCGTGCTGCTGGAGGACCAGGACCGCACGCGCTGGGACGGGACGCTGATTGCCGAGGGGAAGGCGCTCATCGAGCGGGCCTTCCAGACGGGGGAGCTGGGCGCCTACACCATCCAGGCGGCGATCGCGGCCGTGCACTCCGCCGCGGCGACGGCCGAGGCCACCGATTGGCCCCGGATCGTGGCGCTGTATGACCTGCTGCGGCGGGCCGCCCCTTCGCCCGTGGTCGAGCTGAATCGAGCCGTCGCGGTCGCCATGAGGGATGGCCCGGCGGTGGGACTGCCGCAGGTGGACTCCCTGCTCGGAGGCGGGGCCCTCGAGGGCTACCACCTCGCCCACGCCGCCCGGGCCGATCTCTGCCGGCGGCTGGGCCGCGCGGACGAGGCCCGCGCGTCCTACACCCGGGCCCTCGAGCTCGCCAGGCAGGAGCCGGAGCGCCGGTTCCTCCAGCGGCGACTCCGCGAGCTGGGATGAGATGAATGGCGACCGGTCGCAAGCTTCGTGGGTCACCGGCCCAGGGCTGCAGCTTTCGTCACCAGTTCGAGGAACTCGCGGCGATAGCCGCCGGGGTCCTCGCCGACGGCCGGGGTCGCGAGGTCCACGACGCGTGACCACGTCAGGTTCCCCTTGTGAGGCGAATCGCGGAGGAGCATCCCGAAACCGGCGACGGCCGCCGCGAATCGCAGGTCACGCGAGGCCGATTCCGCGGGCGTGTCCCCATCCACCACGCCCCCCTTGACCAGCCGGCTGACGTCCGCGTCGGGCGCTTTGAAGCGGATCTTGACCAGGAGCGATTCGAGATGCCGTCCGCCGGTCGAGGTGGGCGTCTGGAACTCGAGCGTCTCGGTTGCGTCCCCGGTCAGGGCCGTCTCCTTGCCGGGCGGTATCAACTCGTAAAGAGCCGTGACATGGTGCCCCGCTCCGATCTCGCCCGCATCCTTCGTGTCGTCGTTGAAGTCTCGAGTGCTCAGGAGTCGGTTCTCGTAGCCGATCAGCCGGTACGCCCCAACCCGCGCCGGATTGAATTCGACCTGGATCTTCACGTCCTTGGCGATCGTCACGAGGGTCCCGCCGAGTTCCTCGACGAAGACCTTGCGGGCCTCGCGCGGGGTGTCGATGTAGCCATACTGGCCGTTGCCCTTGTCGGCGAGCTGTTCAAGGACCGACTCCTTGAGGTTCCCCATGCCGAAGCCGAAGACGCTCAGGAAGACGCCGCTCCTTGCCTTGCTCTCGATGAGACGGACCAGCTCGTCGTGGCCGGTCATTCCGACGTTGAAATCGCCGTCTGTCGCCAGGATGACGCGGTTGGTGCCGTTCTTGATGAAGTTCTGGACCGCCGTGTCGTAGGCAAGCTGGATCCCCGCCCCGCCGTTGGTCGAGCCGCCGGCCTGGAGGTTGTCGAGCGCCTCGAGGATGGTCGCCTTGCGGTCGCAGGTGGTGGACGGGAGGATCAGCCCTGATGCGCCGGCGTAGACAACGATCGCCACCCGGTCGTTCTCGCCGAGCTGATTGACCAGCGTCTTGAGCGACCCCACCAGCAAGGGCAGCTTGTTGGGGGCCAGCATCGAGCCGGAGACGTCGATCAGGAAGACCAGGTTGCTGAGCGGACGCCCGCCTGCCTCGACCTTCCGGCCGGTGATCCCGATCCGGGCGAGCCGATGGTCGGGCTGCCAGGGGCAGCCGGCGATCTCGGCATGGACGGCGAACGGCTCGTCTCCGGCGGGAGGAGGATCGTCGTAGTGGAAGTAATTGAGGAGTTCCTCGATCCGGACAGCGTCTCTGGGGGGACGACTGCTCTGCGCGAGGAAGCGCCTGACGTTGGCATAACTGGCGGTGTCGACGTCGATCGAGAACGTCGAGAGGGGTTCTCGGGAGACCGGCACGAAGGGGTTGTCCGTGACCTTCGCGTAGGTCTCCTGGCCCTGGACAGGTTCGCCCGGGTTGCCCTCGGGGATGTCGGTGGCTGCGGGAACGGCCGGGACCTTCTCGAACCGGGTCGACGCTACGCGAGGACCAGACTCCCGGGCCGACTGCTCATTACACCCCCATGCGAGCATGGCGCAAGACGCGATCACGACCAGATTCCGACAAGTCCGGATCATGGACGACCTCCCGGCAGGCCGGTCCGCGCAGCCCGAAACCGGCCTCAAGTCCTGAGGAAACAGGAAAGGATTCGTCAGAAAATGGCCCGGCCAGGATTCACTACGCTCATCATGGAGTCGCGGATCGATGGGAAATAGAAAAAAAGGAGGAGCGATGTCGTTGTTCGCGTCCGCCATTCGACCAGGAGCAAGCCTGGTGAAAGGCCCCCGAGTTGAGGGAGCACGGGCGTGCGACCGCGAAAAGGAATGATTCCGATGAGCACTTGCGTCGAATCGGGAACTCGGGTAATCCCTCCGTCGCCGGTGGCGAAGTGGGTGGGACGCGTGATTTCGAGCGTGGTCGTGCTCTTCCTGCTGGTCGACGGAATCGCGAAGGTTCTCAAGTTCGGACCGGTTTTGGAGGCATGCGCCAGGCTCGACGTGCCCGAGTGGACGATCCCGTGGCTCGGCGGCGTCCTGATCGCGGCCACTCTCCTCCACGCCGCACCCCCGACGGCCGTGCTCGGTGCGCTCCTGCTGACGGGTTACCTCGGCGGGGCCGTATGGACCCACCTGCGCGTGGGCGGTCCGGCATTCCCGGTGGCCTTCCCTATCCTCCTTGGCGCGATCCTCTGGTTGGGGCTCTGCCTCCGCGAGCCCCGGCTGCGTGACCTGATCCCCGTGTGCCGCGGTCCCAGGCGGCCGGGCAGAATGGAGAGTCGATGAAGTTCTTGCTGCTGGTCTACCTGGAAGAAAACGCCCTCACGGAGCGGCAGCGGCAGGACTGCTACGAGGAGTCCACCGAGCTCTGCCGGGAGCTCCACGGGCAGGGCCGGTTCTTTGGCGCCTCGCCGCTTCAGCCGATCTCCACCGCCGCGAGCGTCCGGGTCCGCGAGGGGAAGCCGCTCGTGACCGACGGCCCTTTCGCGGAGACTCGCGAGCAGCTCGGCGGCTATTTCCTGGTCGAGGCGAGTGACCGTGAGGAGGCCATCGCGATCGCCGCACGGATCCCCGCCGCCCGGGATGGGACGATCGAGGTCCGTCCGATCGTGGAGCTCCCGGGGCTGCCCCTGGGGCCCGAGCCGCTCTTCGCGTCGAGATCCTGACAGGAACCTCCGGAGATGACGCGATGAGAGTGATGGTGATCGTCAAGGCGACGGCGGAATCCGAGGCGGGAGGCTTCCCGAGCGAGCAGCTCATCAGGGACATGGATCAGTTCAACCAGGAGCTCGCGAAGGCCGGGGTCTGGCTCGAGGCCGGGGGGCTCAAGCCCAGCTCGCAAGGGGCCCGCGTCCGCTTCTCCGGGAAGGATCGGATCGTGACCGACGGCCCCTTCGCGGAGGCCAAGGAGCTGATCGCCGGATTCTGGCTCTGGGAAGTGGGGTCGCTCCAGGAGGCCATCGACTGGGTCAGGCGCTGCCCGTGTCCGTTCGACGCCGACTCCGAGATCGAGATCCGACCGATGTTCGAGCCCGGCGAATTCGATCCGAGCGATTTGACCGACGAGGACCGCGAGCAGGAGCGGCGGCTCCGCGCCGAGGCCAAGGCCCGGCTCCGAGGCTCGTCGTCCTGAGGCTTGCTTCGGCCTCTCCGACGGATTTGCACGACCCGGGCGGACCGTCCGCTCGGCCCGATTCCTTCCGACGTCTCGGAGGTGATGATGAGCGGGGTACGCGTCCTGGTCGGCACCCGCAAGGGTGCCTTCACGCTGACGGCCGACGGCAAGCGGGACCGCTGGGAGGTGAGCGGCCCCCACTTCGCCGGCTGGGAAATCTACCACCTCAAGGCGTCGGCCGCCGATCCCGACCGGATCTACGCGTCCCAGTCCAGCGGCTGGTTCGGCCAGGTCCTCCAGCGGTCGGATGACGGGGGCAAGACGTGGAGCCCGCCCGGGGGCGGGCCGACGACCGCGCCCGAGGGGATGCCCATGGGGGAGAGCAATCGCTTCGTCTACGACACCTCGCCGGAGACGGGCAGGCCGCTGACGACTCACCTCTGGTACGACGGGACCCAGCACCCGTGGGAGTTCAAGCGGGTCTGGCACCTCGAGCCCTCGCTCCACGACCCGGACACGGTCTACGCCGGGGTCGAGGACGCCGCGCTCTTCCGATCGACCGACGGCGGCCTGACCTGGCACGAGCTCTCCGGCCTCCGCGGCCACGAGTCCGGCCCGAGCTGGCAGCCCGGGGCCGGCGGGATGGGCCTGCACACGATCCTCCTGGATCCGACCCGACCGAAGCGGATCTTCATCGCCATCTCCGCGGCCGGCGTCTTCCGGACCGACGACGGGGGCCTGACCTGGACGCCCGCCAATCGCGGCCTGAGCTCGCAGTTCATGCCCGATCCGAACGCCGAGGTGGGCCATTGCGTCCACCGGATCGCGCTCCATCCCGCCCGGCCGGACACGCTCTACATGCAGAAGCACTGGGACGTCATGCGGACCGACGACGCAGGGGGCACCTGGCGTGAGGTCAGCGGGAACCTCCCCTCGGACTTCGGCTTCCCGATCGACGTCCACGCGCACGAGCCCGAGACCGTGTACGTCGTCCCGATCAAGAGCGACTCCGAGCACTATCCGCCCGAGGGCAAGCTCCGCGTCTACCGGAGCCGGACCGGCGGCGGCGAGTGGGAGCCGCTGACGAACGGCCTCCCCCAGCGCGACTGCTACGTCAACGTCCTCCGTGACGCCATGTGCGTGGACGCCCTGGATCCGTGCGGCATCTACTTCGGCACCACGGGCGGCCAGGTCTACGGCTCCCCCGACGGCGGCGACCACTGGACGCCGATCGTTCGGGACCTCCCGCCGGTCCTCTCCGTCGAGGTGCAGTCGCTCGCATGATCCACGTCGTGCTCCCCTACCATCTCCGGAACATGGCCCGGGTCGAGGGGGACGTGGCGCTCAGCGTGCCCGACCCCGCGACCCTGGGCGCGGTCCTCGACGCCCTCGAGGCCCGCTACCCGGTCCTCCGGGGCACGATCCGCGACCACGGCACGTTACGCCGCCGGCCCTTCCTCCGGTTCTTCGCCTGCGCCCGCGATTACTCGCTCGACCCACCGGAGACGCCCCTACCCGAGGCCGTCGCGGCGGGCCTCGAGCCGTTCCTCATCGTCGGGGCCATCGCCGGGGGGTGAGACTCACTCGTGGCCAGCGGGTGATCGTCCGCGAACACGGGGCGTCGGGTATCGCTCGGCGACTGCCGGCATGATCCCGTCGATGCCCCCTCTCCGGCTGTCGGGCACGCGGAAGGTCCGGGTATAATCGGGGGGCACTCCGGTCGGCCACCGATCCCATGACCTTCTGCGGATGCACCATGCGGAAGATCAAGCTCAAGCAGACCCTGCCAACGAAGCTCGCCAGGCACCTCGAGGAGGACCTGAACGACTCGCAGCGGGCCGCGGTGGTGGCGCCGGACGGGTACAACCTGATCCTGGCCGGTCCGGGATCGGGCAAGACCCGCGTGGTCACCTACCGGGTGGCCTACCTCATCGCCCGCGGCGTCCCGGCGCAATCGATCCTGCTGGTGACCTTCACCCGCCGCGCGGCCCGCGAGATGGTCCATCGGCTCGAGGCCCTCATCGGCCCCGAGGCCCAGAAGGTCTGGGCCGGCACGTTCCACGCGATCGGCAACCGGCTCCTCCGCCGACCCGCCGAACTGTTGGGTTACCGGCCCAACTTCACGATCCTGGACAGCGAGGACCAGCTCGACCTGATGAAACTGGCCTGGCAGGACGGCGGCCTCTCGGGCCAGGAGAAACTGGCCCCCAAGCCGGCCGAGCTGATGCACCTGATCAGCTTCGCGCTCAACACCAGGCGAACGCTCGCCGACCTGATCGACAGCCAGCATCCCCACCTGTCGGAATGGCGGCCCCAGATCGAGAAGGTCGCCGACGCCTACTCGGCGCGCAAGCGCTCGGCCAATTGCATGGACTACGACGACCTTTTGGTCCTCTGGCTCCGGCTCCTGGTGGACTTCCCCGGCCAGCTCGAGGAGCAGGCCAGGCTCTTCGGCCACATCCTGATCGACGAGATGCAGGACACGAACGCGCTCCAGGTGGAGACCGTGGAGATGATCGCCGCCGCGGGGGCCGGTAACCTCACGGCCGTCGGCGACGACGCCCAGTCGATCTACAAGTTCCGGGGCGCGAACTACGACAACATCCTCGAGTTCCCCAGGCGCCATCCCGTAGCACGGACCTTCACGCTCGACGTGAACTACCGGTCCACGCCGCAGATCGTGGCCCTGACGGCGGACTCGATCCGCCACAATCAGTCGGGCTTCCCCAAGGCGCTCACCTCGGCGCGAGGCGACGGACTGCTGCCCGCCGTCGTCGCGGCGGCCGACGTCTACGAGGAGGCCGACCTCGTCTGCCAGCAGGTCCTCGACGCCCGCGACAACGACGTGCCGCTCGGAGAGATCGCGGTCCTCTACCGGAACCACCAGGACAGCGTCGTCCTCCAGGGTGAGCTCGTGGCGCGGGGGATCCCGTACACCGTCAGGAGCGGGTTGCGGTTCTTCGAACAGGCCCACATCAAGGATGTGCTGGCCCACCTCCGGGTGGTCGTCAACCCGCTCGACGAGGCCTCGTGGAGGCGGATCCTGCTGCTCCTCCCCGGGATCGGCCCGGCGAAGGCCGGGGCGATCTTCGCCAGGCTCGGCGAATCCGCCGACCCCCTGGCCGCGATGGCTACTCAGGAGGCCATGGCGGCCGTGCCGACCAAGAGTCGGGGATTCTACGCGGCCTTCGTGAACGACCTCCGCAAGGTCCTCGCGACCGACCCGGAACGCCACCCCTCGGCGGCGATCGACGCGCTCCTCAAGGGAGGCTACCCGGCCGTCGTCCGCCAGAAGTACGAGCGGCCGGAAAACCGGCTGGCCGACCTCGAGCAGTTCTCGGTCCTGGCCGCTCGCTACGATAGCCTCGAGCGCCTCCTCGCCGAGCTCCTGCTCGCGGGGGACATCTATGGGATGGACACCGCGTCTCCCTCCGACACCCGGGACGTGCTGGTCCTGAGCACGGTCCACCAGGCCAAGGGGCTGGAGTGGTCGCACGTCTTCGTCATCCGTCTCATCGAGGACACCTTCCCCAACCATCGTGTCCTGAACGAGCCCGGCGGCGTGGAGGAGGAGAGGCGCATCTTCTACGTCGCGGTCAGTCGGGCCAAGAACGAGCTGATGCTCACGTATCCGTCCACGGTCACCCGGGGCGGCTACGGCCCCCTGACTTTCGCGACCGCCAGCCGGTTTGTCACGGAACTGGAGCCCTCCCGCTATGAACGTGCCGAGCTCGAGCGCGAGTTTCTGCCCCTCGACGACGACTGGAACGACACACTCCGATCGCGCGGGCACTGACCGCAGGCTTCGTCTCGGATCGATCGCGCCCCTGGTCCTGATGGCCCTCTGCATCCGAGCCTCGGCGGCCGCCCCGGCGGATGGGCCCGCGCCCGGCCCGGCGGCGGCGGCCCCGTTCAGGATCGAGGTCGTGGACGACGAGACCGGCCGCGGCGTGCCCCTGATCGAGCTCAAGACGACCAACCAGATTCGCTACGTGACCGACAGCAACGGCGTGGTCGCGTTCGACGAGCCGGGGCTGCTGGGGCGGAAGGTCCACTTCGAGATCAAGGGCCATGGCTACGAGTATCCCAAGGACGGCTTCGGCATTCGCGGCCTGGCCCTGGACACGACATCCGGCGGCACGGCCCGGGTGAAGGTCCGCCGCCTCAACGTCGCCCGGCGGATCTACCGGATCACGGGCGCGGGGATCTACCGCGACAGCGTCCTGACCGGGACGCCCGTCCCCACGGCCGAGCCGGTCCTCAATGGCCAGGTCATGGGTCAGGACAGCGTCCTGGAAGCGGTCTACGCCGGGAAGATCCACTGGTTCTGGGGCGATACCGGCAAGCCCGGCTATCCCCTGGGGAACTTCCACACGCCGGGAGCCGTGTCCGACCTGCCGGGGCAGGGGGGGCTCGACCCGGCGAGGGGGATCAACCTGACCTACTTCACCGGCCCGGACGGCTTCGCCCGGCCAACCTGCGAGCTGCCCGGGTCCGGCCCGACCTGGGTCACCGGGCTGACGGTCCTCCGCGACCCGGCGGGCAAGGAGCGAATGCTCGCCTATTACGCCAAGATCAAGCCCCCGCTCTCGACCTACGAGGCCGGGCTGGTCGAGTGGGACCTCGGGTCACGCCGGTTCGAGAAGCGGGCGCGGATCTCCGGCGACCCGGCCGAATCCGCCGGCACCCAGCCGAGCGGGCACACGTTCCTCCGCAAGGACGGGAATGTGGAATATGTCTATTTCAGCAGCCCGTATCCGATCGTCCGCGTCCCGGCCACGCCGGCGGCGATGGCCGATCCGGAGACCTGGGAATCGTACACCTGCCTCGCCCCCTCGAGCCGGGCCTCGGAGAAGAGGGTGGAACGAAACGCCGACGGCACCTTGAACTACGCCTGGAAGAAGCGGGCGCCGGTCCTCTCCCACGCGGATCAGGACCAGCTCGCGGCGGCCGGGACCCTCAAGCCCGGGGAAGGGCTCTTCCACCTCCGCGACGTCGCGACCGGCAAGCGGGTCCTGGCGCATGGCGGGACGGTCTACTGGAACGATTTCCGCAAGCGCTGGATCCTGATCGCGGTGGAGACCTTCGGGACGTCGATGCTCGGCGAGGTCTGGTTCGCCGAGGCGGATGCGCCCCAGGGGCCGTTCGTGTTCGCCCGCAAGATCGTGACCCACGAGAAATACAGCTTCTACAACCCGAAGCAGCATCCGGTCTTCGACCAGGACGGCGGCCGGCTCGTCTACTTCGAGGGGACCTACACATTCACCTTCTCCGGCAACGACGATCCGACGCCAAGATACGACTACAACCAGGTCATGTACCAGCTCGACCTGGCCGATCCCCGGCTCGCGCTGCCGGTGGCGATCCACGAGGTTCGCGATCCCGCCTCGTCGTCGGGATCGATCCGCCTTGCTCCCCGGGCGGGGATGGACCATGATCCCGCCCGGGCGTATCGGGAGATCGCCTTCTTCGCGCCGGACCGGCCGGGGGCGGCTTCGGTCCCGGTGTTCGAGCAGACGGACGGGCGCGGGGAGCAGATCCTGACCGTGGAGCGGAAGGAGGGGGCGAGGCCGCTCTTCTTCCTGATCCCGGCCGACGATTCGAACCCCCCGGCCGGCACGACGCCCCTGCATGAATTCCGGCGGGAGTCTGGCCCCGGCCGGTATTATTCCACGGTTGAGGCTCCGCGGGAGGGCCATCGACGGGAGGCCCGGCCTCTCGGTCGCGTCTGGGTGAATCCCGGCCGTCCCCGCCAGGATTGACGAGGCAAGGGAGCGCCCGACGATGGTCCAGGACGGCGAGGACCCCGACCCCGGCGGGCTCCACCTCGATGAGCTGGTGGAGCGGCTCGAGGCGGACCCGGAGGAATGCCGCCGGGCCTTCGAGGGCCTGGAGGTGCTCGACCCGGAGACCCGCCACGCCATCGTCGAGGGTCTGGGCGGCTTGCCGAGGACGGCCGGCGTGGGCCGTCTGCTGCGGATGCTCGGTTCGTCGCACGACCCGTCGACCCGCGATCTCGCGAACCAGGTTCGGCGCCCCGCCGAGGACCCGCCGAGGGTCGGGATCGTGGCCATCGGTCCGGGCCGGGAGATCATCCCCGCGGGCGACGCGGCCCGGCCCCAACTGCTGCATTCCGTGGTGACGACGGTGAACGGCGAGGGCCGAGGGACCATCGGGCTCTCGACCACCCTCGACGGTCGCCGGAGGACGGCCCTCTTCCTCTGCGACGTCTCGACCGGTCTCATCGACGCCGTCGGTCGCGAAGAATCCGAGTCTCCGGAGGCCGGCGCCCTGCTTCGCGAGGCGATCGACGGGGCCGGAGGCGAGGCCCTCGGCGACGTCCCCGAGCTGGCTTTGCGACTCCTCGCCACCGGCCTGCGGCGGTCCCGGTCCGGACTCCCCGCCTCGGTCGGCTCCTGGCTCAGGACGATCCTCGGCCCGTTGTTCCCCGCGACCCTGCTCGGCGAATGGAATCCCCTCCCGGCCGATCCGGAGCGTCCGAGCCCGGCCGATCCGGAGGATCCCGGCGGGCCCGATCCCTCGGACCTGCTCCGGAGGGCCGGTGAGGTCCTCGAGGCCTGCCCCGGCTGGCTCGACCGGTCCGCGCTGACGCAGGAGCTCGGCGAGGAGATCGTGCTCCGGGAAGGTCGCGCCGCGGACCCGATGAGGGACTCCGGCGCGTACCGGTTCCTCTTTGAGCACGTCCTCATCCACCGGATGGAGACGTACCGGGGTATGCTCTCGTGGATGAGCCTGTACTGGCGGCACGGCGAGGAGCCGGGGCTCGCAGAATCGGCGGCGATCCTGGCGCGCGAGCTCGCCGATGAGCAGAATGCCGTCCCGTCCCACCCGTTCGTGGTGGCGATCTCGAGCCGCAGCCTGGATGCGGCGATCGGGCGGAAATGGGGCCGGGAGGGGCCGGCGGTCGGGGCCGGGCCGAGGGCCGTGGAGGGGGAGGGGATGGACCGGGGCGAACCCGGCGTCAGCGGCGTCTAGCCGCGGCCCATCCCCCGATCGATCGCGGGAATCGGATCACTTCTTGCCGGCCTTGGCGGCCGGCTTGGCGGGGGCAGCCTTGGCCTCGGCGGCCGGCTTGGCGGCGGCCTTGGCGGCCGGCTTGGCGGACTTCTTCTCGTCGGCCTTCTTCTTCTTGGCGGTGTCTCGCGCGTCGCCCATGGTCTCTCTCCTTCCGGGATCGGTTCAGGAAATGTCCAGATGGAAATGAGTCGTCATCTCCAACCAGAGAAACGACGTATCTGAGAATGACGTTTTGTGGGAAGTCGATCAAGACGGAATCGTGAAGAAATTTGAGCCTCCCTCTCATCATTATTCGCTGAACTCAGGTCCGGCAGGGTCTCGGGATTCTGCCGCGTCGGCGGGCGGGGAAACGAAGAGGCCCCGGCGGAGGAAGGGCCTCCGTCGGGGCACTCGTGAGGGGCGAACCGACCGGCATCGAGGCGATCAGAACGGCTCGTAGCAGGATCGGGCGGGCTGGCAGCAATCGTCCCGGGCGACCATCTCGTCGTCGGGCCCGTAGCCCTTGAGCGTCTTGACGCACCAGTAGATGGTGGTGTCGCAGTCGTCCCGGCGGTCGCGGGGGCGGCCGTCGGTGAAGACGTACATGCCCTGGCTCCGCAGGTGGCGGCAGCGAGGGGCCGGCGGGGCCGCCGGTTCGTCGTCGCGGTCCGGGCCGATCATGGTCAGAATTCCCAGTAGCGCTTGTCGGCCGCCGCGAGCAGCGCCCGCTTCACGGCCGTCCGGGTCAGGGCCACCTTGTAGGCGTTCATCGAGAGCGGGGCGGCACCCGCGACGGCCGCGGCGCCGGCGGCGGTCGCGACCTCGACCGTGATGCCCTTGCCGGCGACGGCCTTCTCGGCCGCCTCGCACCGATAGGGGACCGGCGCGACGCCGTAGACGACGACCCGGGAGCTGGCGACGTTCTCGCCGTCCATCCGGAGATTGACGGAGGCCATCACCAGCGGCCAGTCGTGGGCCTGCTTCTGACGGACCTCGTACGAGGCGTTCTTGCCCCGGGCCGGCGGGATCATGATCTTGGTCAGGAGCTCGCCCGGGGCGACGGTCAGCTCGCGGTCGGCCTCGGACTTGGGCACCTGGTAGAGTTCTTCCACCGGGACCGTCCGCTCCCCCTTCGGGCCGGCGACGACCGCCTTCGCCTCCAGGGCGATCAGCGGGACGGCCAGGCTGGACGGGGAGACGAACAGGGCGTCGCCGGAGGTCATGAAGATGGCGTGGTAGCGGTTGTCCCCCTCGCGGACCAGGCTCTTGCCGTCCTTCATCGCGAGCAGGCCGTTGCCGGCGTGATAGTACCAGCAGCGGGGCCGCTGGAGCAGGTTGCCCCCCAGGGTGGCCATGTTGCGGATCTGGGGCGTCCCGACCTCGAGCGTGGACTGCCAGAGGGCGGGATAGCCCTCCTTCACGGCCTTGCTCTCGACGAGCTGGACGAGGTTCGTCCCCGCGCCGATGGTCAGGCCCGAGGCGGCGTCGCCGGAGATGCCCCCCAGCGGCTTGATGTCCTTGAGGTAGACGACCCGCTTCGGCGAGGCGACGTAGTCCTTCAGCCGGCCGAGGAGGTCCGTCCCTCCGGAGAGCGCCGCGGTGTCCGGCGCGCCCAGGAGCTTGACCGCGTCCTCGACGGAGGTGGGAGCGGCGAATTCAAAGGCATTCATGGGGTCACGCCTTCCCTTCTTTGGATGCGGTGGCCAGGGCGTTGAGGACGTTCCGGGGGGTCATCGGCCACTCGGGGACCCGGACGCCGATGGCGTTGGTCACCGCGTTGGCGATCGCCGCGGCGGTGGCGATCGTCGGCGGCTCGCCGATGCCGATCACCCCGCGGGCCTTCTGGTCGTCCGGCTGGTAGGCATGGATCACGATCTCGGGGATGTCCGAGGCGCCGGCGAGCTTGTACATCTCGAGGTCCGGGTTGAGCATGACGCCCGTCTCGGGATCCATGATCCGCTCCTCGAAGAGCCCGTAGTTGAGCCCCATGATGACGCCGCCGTAGACCTGGCTCTCCCAGGTGAGGCGGTCGATGATCAGGCCGGAGTCCTGGACGGCGACGATCTTCTTGACGCGGACCACGCCGGTCTCCACGTCCACGGCGACCTCGGCGAACTGGCAGCCGGCGACGCCGGAGCTGGCCAGGCCCTCGGCCGCGGCGCCGGTCTCGGAGACCGAGGCCATGCCGAGCTTCCGGCAGGCGTCCTTCCAGCTCATGCTGAGCTCGCCGCGGACCATGAGCTGCCCCTCGCGAAGGGTCAGCTCCTCGGGCGCGGCCTGGAGCGCCGGGGCGATCTTCTTGAACAGGGCGTCGCGGGCCCTGGTCACGGCGTCGAGGGCCGGCGGGGCCATCGACGGCGTGGTCGTGGAGCCGCCCGAGGCCTGGCCGGGCGGGTAGGAGGAGTTGCCGATGCTGGCGATCACGTCGGTCGGCTGGAGTCCCAGGACCTCGGCCGCGATGATGGCCAGGACGGTGCGGATGCCGGTGCCCAGGTCCTGGGTGGCCGACTTCATCTCGACCGAGCCGTCCGGGTTGATCGTGCAGGTGACCTTCTTGTCCAGGTCGCCGCCGCCGCCCCACTGGTGCAGGCCCATCCCGATCCCGTGCTTGATGGGGCCGCCTCCGCCGTTCTGGCCGCGCGGCTTGCGCCTGTCCTTCCAGCCGATCAGCTCGGCCCCGATCTTCACCTCGGCCTGGTACATCGGCGTGCGGAACTCGTTGGGGTCGAGGTTCCGGAGGCGGAACTCGAGCGGATCGACCCCGAGCTTGTCGGCGAGGTCGTCCATCGCCGCTTCCATGATCGCGCAGCCCTGGGGATGGCCCGGGGCCCGCATCGCCCGCGCCCCGCCGCCGTTGACGAAGACCTCGGTGTGGGCCCGCGAGACGTTGGGGATCGCGTAGACGTAGGGGAAGGGGAAGTTCGACCCGCCGCGGGCGCCGCCGGTGCCGGCCGTCTCGGCGATCAGGCCGACGAGCTTGCCGTCCTTGGTCGCGCCGATCCGGACCTTGCCGGAGGCGCTCGGCCGGTTGCCGCCGGCGAGGTGCTCCTGCTCGCGGTCGAGGAAGAGCCGGACCGGCCGGCCGGCCTTGCGAGCGAGCTCGGCCGCGACCCGTCCCCAGACCTCGGCGCCGAACTTGGAGCCGAAACCGCCCCCCATGTAGTCGGTGAGGACGGTGACGTTGGCGGGCGGGATGCTGAACGCCTCGGCCAGCTCGTTGGCGGTGACCTGCACGGCCTGGGTGCTCGCCCAGACGGTCAACTTGTCGGGGGCATCCCACTTCGCCGTCAAACCGTGGGACTCCAGGCAGACGTGGGTGATCACGGGGAGCGAGTACGTCCCCTCAATGACCACATCCGCCTTCTTCAGCGCGTCCTCCGGCTTCCCCTTGACCTGGGCGCGGCCCTTGCGGGCGTTGCCCCCCTTGAAGACCTCCGGGGCGCCTGGGGCCGTCGACTGCGACTCGGTGACGACGTGGGGGAGGACCTCGTAGACGACCTTGATCGCGCGGACGGCGTCCCGCGCCTGCTCCTCGGTCTCGGCGGCGACCGCGGCGATGTCATCGCCGTGGAACCGCACCGTCTTGCCCTTGTCGTTGATGATCGAGACGGCCTTCACGCCGGGGAGCTTCTCCGCGGCCGAGGTGTCGATCGACGTGATCTTCGCGTGGGCGTGCGGGCTGTGCAGCAGGACGGCGAAGAGCATCCCCTCGGGGCGGATGTCGCTGGGATACTTGGCGCGTCCGGAGGACTTGGCCAGGCCGTCCAACCGGGTGATCTTCTTGCCGATGAGGCGGGGACTTTCGGGCCAGCTCAGGGCCATGGCTCACGCTCCTTTCAGCGCTTTGGCCGCGTCGAGGGCCGCCTGCAGGACGCCGACGTACGTCCCGCAACGGCAGATATTCCCGTCCAGTCCCTTCCGAACCTCCTCGAGGGTCGGGTTCGGGTTCTTATCGAGGAAGGCCTTGCAGGCGGTGACGAATCCGGGCGTGCAGTAGCCGCACATCTGCGCGTCGTTCTGGTGGAAGGCGTGAGGGACGCCGTGGTCGCCGACGTCGAAGCTCTCCAGGGTCTCGATGGGCTTCCCCTGGCAGGTGATCGCGAGCGTCGTGCAGCTATAGACGCTCACCCCGTCGACGATCGCGGTGCAGGCGCCGCAGCTCGCGCGGTCGCAGACCCGCTTCGGCCCGGTGACGTCGAGGCGGTTCCGCAACGCGTCCAGCAGCGTCGTCCGCGGCTCGACGGCGACCTTGCGGTCCTGCCCGTTGACCTTGAGCGTGATCTCGAGCGTGCCCGAGAGGACCTGCGGTGCCGATTCCTGGGCGGCCCTGGCCTCCTCGGCCGTGGCGGCCTGGCCGGTGAGGACCGCCGTCGCGGCGGCGACTCCGGAACCGCGGAGGAAGTCGCGCCGGCTCGGGCCCGCCGGCCCGCCCTGCCTGGGATCGTGTTCTTGCATCGCGGATGTCTCCCCTGAATTGGTCGGGGCCCCGGGCACCCCGGCGCCGGGTCGCGGGAAGCCGGGCATCCGAGTGGAATGCCGGCCTGCGTGCCATCCCGCGACCGCCGTATCACCTTAAGTGCTCGCGGTGAACCCGGCAAGGGGTGGGGCGAGAGGTCCCGGCCGGCTCGTCATGGCCGACCGCCCCCATGGACGCCACCTCCGATCCCCCGATTTCCCCTCTACCCCCTTCCCGACGCGCCACCGTCCCGGTAAGCCAGTCAAGTCGCTCCCGCGCGGAAGCTCCCATTCGTCCCGGCCTGGAAGGTGAGAAATGAGACCCCGAACGCTGGTCGCCCGCCTTGCGATCCTGACGACCCTGGCGATCCCCCTCCCCGCGCGGGCCCAGCCGCCCGCGGGGCCGCGGCCCCCGGAGTTCGCCTCCCCGGAGATCTCGGCGGAGAAGAAGGTCACGCTCCGGCTCTTCGCCCCGAAGGCCGCGGCGGTGAGGCTCTCCGGCGGCGACATGCCCGGCATCGCCCCGGGCAACGGCGGCGCCATGAGCAAGCGGGATGACGGCGTCTGGGAGGCCACGGTCGGGCCGGTCCCGCCGGGCGCCTACCGCTATCGGTTCGACATGGACGGCGTCCCGGTGGTCGACCCGCGGAATACGGCCACCAGCGAGACCAACAGCGAGTCCTGGAGCCTGGTCGTCGTGCCGGGCTCGGACGTCTCCGACCTCAAGGACGTCCCGCACGGCGCCGTCGCGGCGGTGAACTACTTCTCGAAGTCCCTGGGCCGGCACCGCCGGATGCACGTCTACACGCCGCCCGGCTACGAGGCCGGGGACGCGAAATACCCGGTCTTCTACCTGCTCCACGGCGCCTTCGACTGCGACGACTCGTGGGGCACGATCGGCCGCGCGGGCCTGATCCTGGACAACCTGATCGCCGCCGGCAAGGCCAGGCCGATGGTCGTGATCATGCCCGCCGGCCACACCGGCCCATTCCGCTTCGGCCCGCCCGGCGATGATTCGTTCCAGAAGCAGATGCAGGAGTTCGAGGACGACTTCGTCAAGGACATCAAGCCGCTGGTGGAGTCCCGCTACCGGGTCCTCGGCGATCGCGCCAACCGGGCGATCGCCGGCCTCTCCATGGGCGGGGCCCAGACCCTGAACATCGCCGGGGGGCATCTCGACGAATTCGGCTACGTGGGCGTCTTCAGCTCGGGGGTCTTCGGGATCGCCGGCGGCTTCGGCGGGGCTCCGCCCGACACGAAATGGGAGGAGTCGCACCGGTCCATCCTGGACGACACGGAACTGAAGAAGGGGCTGAAGCTCGTCTGGTTCGGCTGCGGCAAGGAGGACTTCCTGATCAAGACCTCGGAGGCGACCGTCGAGATGCTGAAGCGCCACGGCATCCCCGTGGTCACCCGGGACAGCGACGGCGGCCACACCTGGATCAACTGGCGGCTCTACCTGAGCGAGTTCGCGCCGTTGCTCTTCCCGTCGAAATGAGCCGGGCACCGGGTCACGTGCGGCCTCGGTCAGGTCGAGCACGGTCAACGGCCGGTCTGATCGCCCGCCCGCGCGAACCCCGATCCCGGGTGATCTCGGCCCGGCCGAATATCCTATAATCCCGCCTGGCGAACGCCGCAATCGCTTCCTCACCGAGGGTCCGGCGGCGTCGAAGCGACTCGGAACAGCGAGGGGGGACGATGGACCTGCAACTGACCGGTCAGACAGCATTGGTGACGGGATCGACGGGGGGAATCGGCCTGGCGATCGCGGCCCATCTCGCGGCCGAGGGAGCCAGGGTCATCGTCAGCGGCCGGACCGAATCCGGGGTCGGCCTGGCGATCCAGTCGATCCGGGAGCGATCGCCGGGGGCCGATCTCATCCCGCTGGCGGCGGACCATGGCACCGCGGAGGGTTGCGACGCCACGATCGCCGCCCATCCGGCGGTGGATATCCTCGTCAACAACCTGGGAATCTACGAGGCGGTCGGCTTCTTCGACGAGACCGACGAGGCCTGGAAGCGTCTCTTCGAGGTCAACATCCTCAGCGGCGTCCGCCTCAGTCGTCACTACCTGGCGGGGATGCTCGAGCGGTCGCGCGGGCGAATCCTCTTCATCTCGAGCGAGTCGGGCATCAGCCCCGCGCCGGAGATGGCCCACTACAGCGCGACCAAGACGATGCAGCTTTCCATCGCGCGAAGCCTGGCCGAGCTGACGAAAGGGACGGCGGTCACCGTCAACACGGTCCTCCCCGGCTCGACCCTGACCGAAGGGGTCCAGAAGTTCCTCGCCGAGCTCTTCCCCGGCATTTCTCCGGCGGAAGCCGAGACGAGATTCATGGCGGAGAATCGACCGACGTCGCTCCTCCAGCGGCTGATTCGGCCCGAGGAGATCGCCGCGGCCGTGGCCTTCCTCGCCAGCCCTCTGGCCTCGGCCGTCAATGGCGCGACCCTGCGAGTGGACGGGGGGCTCGTCCGCAGCATCCTCTGAGCGGCTGTCCCGGAAGCCTGGTTCCGAGGCGAGCGGGGGGCGTCAGCCCCCTGGCTTCTCGGTTCCGGACAGGGGGCTGACGCCCGCCGCTCGCCTTTTTCGGGACAGATTCTCAGCCATCGCGAACCCAGGAGGCCGCCAACATGGACCGTATCGTGCACCGATTGGTTTTCAGCCTGAGCCTGATCGTTGCGGCCGGCGTGGCCCGAGGCAGCGCCCCCGAAGGCGTCATCGCGGCGACCTCTCCGAATGGAGACGTCCGGATCGTCTTTTCCCCCAAGGAGAGCGGCACGGGGGGCACTCCGAGCTATGCCGTGACCTTTCGGGGCCGCCAGGTTGTCCTGCCGTCGCGCCTCGGCATGGCGCTGGCGGGGGGCGCCAGCCTGGGAGAGAGGACGGCCGTCGAGAAGGTCGAATCGCGGCGGATCGACGAGGCCTACATCCATCGCCCGGGCAAGCGGAGCCGGGTCGAGAATCGTTGCAAGGAGGTGGTGGTCTCGCTCCGCGAGGAGACCGTCCCGGCGCGTCGCTGGGAGATCGTCCTGCGGGCTTACGATGACGGCGCCGCGGTCCGGTATCGATTCCCCCGGCAGGACGGTTGGGATGGGCTGGAGATCGTCGACGAACGCACGACCGTCCATCTGCCCTCCGGGGCGCAGGCCGTCGCGCTACCGCTCAAGGGATACACCTCCACCCACGAGAATCGCTACCTGAGGAGGCCCGCCGCGGAGATCGAGACGGTCGGAGACTGGCGGATCGGGCTCCCCATGCTGAACGAGATCCCGGGCACCGGCTGGCTCGCCGTGCTCGAGGCGAATCTCACGGACTTCGCGGGGTTGTACCTGGCTCGCGAGCCGGGCGCGGGGAAGGAGGCCGTGTTCGGTTGCCGGTTGGCCCCGCGCCCCGGCGAGCCCGGGATCGCCGTTCGATCGAGACTCCCGCACGAGTCCCCCTGGCGGGTCTTCCTGCTTGGCGAGTCGCTCGAGCGGCTCGTCGAATCCAACCTGGTCCTCAACCTGAACGCCCCCTGTGCACTCGCCGATACCTCATGGATCCACCCCGGGAAGACGACGTTCCCGTGGTGGAACGGCTTCTACGAGGAGAACGTCCCATTCAAGCCGGGATTGAACACCGCGACCGCGAAGTACTACATCGACTTCTGCGCGGCGTCGGGAATCCCCTATCACTCGCTCGACGGGATGGACAACATCGCCTGGTACGGCGGCACCATCGTCCCCTACGAGGGGGCCGACATCACGCGGGGCATCGACGGGCTGGACCTCCGCGAGGTGCTCCGATACGCGAGCTCGAAGGGGGTGAAGATCCGCCTCTGGATGCACTGGCAGGCGGCAATGGCCCACATGGATCGGGCGTTCCCCCTCTACCGAGAATGGGGCGTTGAGGGGATCATGCTCGACTTCATGGACCGCGACGACCAGGAGATGGTCCGCTTCCTCCGCCGGGCGATCGAGAAGGCGGCGGAGAATCGGCTGACCATCACGCTCCACGGGGTTTCCGCCCCCACAGGGCTCGAGCGGACCTATCCCAACCTGCTCACGCACGAGGCCGTGATGAACCTCGAGTATGACAAGTGGGATCGCCAGGGGATCTCTCCCGAGCACGAGCTGATCGTCCCATTCACCCGGATGCTGGCCGGGCCGCTCGACTTCCATCAGGGCTCGCTGCGGGGCGTCCCCGCGGAGAAGTTCCGGGCTCAGAACGTCGCGCCGCTCGTGATCGGCACTCCCTGCCGGATGCTGGCCACTTACGTCGTCTTCGAGAACCATCTCCCCATGGTCGCGGACTACCCTTCCTCCTATCGCGACCATCCCGGACTGCCGATCCTGGCCTCAATTCCGACGACTTGGGACGATACGAAATGCCTCGCCGCAAAGGTCGGACAGCTCGCGATCGTGGCGCGACGCCACGGCGACGAATGGTGGGTCGGAGCGATGGGAGGAAGCGAGGGCCGCGACGTGAAGATACCGCTCGGATTCCTCGATCCCGGCGACTATCGAGCAGAGACTTACCGCGACGCCATCGAGCGGAAGGGGGGAATGTCGAGCGACCGTGAGGACGTCACGGCCGCATCGACGATCGAAGCACGACTTGCGCCGGCGGGCGGGCTCCTCATCCGCCTCTCGCCGGCGCGTCGGGCCGACCGGTGAACCGGCGGCCCCGGGCGATGCGCGACGGTCAAGGCTTCTCCTCGACCTTGACCTCGACAGGAGGCGTCACGACGGTGGTCTTCGACTTGGGGACCACGACCTTGATCTCCTCCTGGGCAGGGACGTCGGCCGGCTTCGACTCGATAACCTTCACTCCCTTGACCACGGCGAGCTCGTCCACCACGCTGGCGACCCCCACGGTGTTCGCCACCAGGTCCGCGGCCTGCTTCTTCGCGTCGTCGGTGAGGACCGACCCGCGGAGGACGACGGTGCCGTCGGCCCGGACCTCGAACCGGATCGTCGACCCGGCCATGCGCTTGTCCCATTCGATCCGCCGCGAGACCCGGTAGAGCAGGTCCCGCTCCTCGGCGTAGGCCTGTCCCCTGGCCACCTCCGACTCGACCCGTCCTCGAATGTTCTTGCCGGCGTTGTCGAGGGCCCGGCCGACGCGATTGAGCGGGCCATCCTGGGCCAGGGCCAGGGTGCCAACGAAAGCCATCGCGACCATGGCTGCGGGCAGCATTCGCTTCATCGGAATCTCCATCCGGCAGGAGCCGGTACAGGTGGCGAGCGTCCAAGATCCATCGCGTTCTCGGTCGGGTCGACCGGACCGCAGGGCACGGGATACGAGCCTGGCAAGTCGCATGCCGGAGGCCGAAGAGCCACTTGCCCAGCCTGTCCCATACCCCGTGGTTTCGTCATCTCTCGCAGATTTCTGATAACCACAACCGTTCCTTCGCATGGCACGCGCTTGACGCCTCGCCGCGGCGGGCGAGAGAATCACCCAGACACAACTGACGGGGCTGGGGACTCGCCACCGGCGGTCCATACCGGGATCGGCTCGTGCCATCGATCCGCAAGAGGAGGTCCGAAGTGGAAACCGAGCCGGCCGGATGGGGTTCGACCGACGACCGCGGGCCGAAGCCCGACCGGGAGCGGCTTGCGTTCTTCCTCGTCAGCCTGTCGGCCGGCCTGGCCGGAGCTTATTTACTCCTGGTCTTCCTCTCGTTCAATAGCCGAAACCAGGCCTTCCGCGGGCTCGTGAATGATCCGGGATGGGATCACTACCTCGGCGGGCCTCTGATGGCCGCGAACGTGCTCGCCTCGATCCTGATCCTCGGCTGCCGACCGGGCAAGGAGTGGACGACGCGAGCCTGGACCCTGCTGATCGTCGCGCTGGTGAATGGGGCGTTCTGGTGCGTGGATCACGCCCATTTCTTCGGGTGGGACCAGGCGGACCACGGCCGGCTCCAGGATCCGGTCTGGATCCTCTGGATCAGGTGCCTTGCCCTCGTTCGCGTCGTCACCCTGGCCGAGCTGGCCGCCCTGGTCGCGGCCGAGCCGGGTAGCACGTCGTTCTCGCCGCTCCGCGGCCAGACGATCCGGATCGCGGTCACGGCATTCCTGATGTGGCTCTTCTTCGAGGCCACCCACGTCGACGCCCAGCAGGCACCGCCGCGGTGGCTGCCGATCATGGACCTGGCTTCGTACGGCCTCTATGTCGGCTGCATCCTCACCCGGGCCCTCTCGTCGATCAGCCTCGCCATCCTCGCCGCGGCGGCCTTCCTGGCCTCGAGCCGTCGGATCGATGCGGCCAGGGCGACGGAATACTCCTGGGGTGCCGGTGTCGACGACCCCGGCGGAGCCATCGTGGCGAGATGAGAGGGATGGGCGGCCGGAAAGTCCACGTCCCGTCGCAAGCGGCAAGTCGGTCTTCCTACCGGTTCCTCATCGTGACCACCGCACCTTCATGATCCGCGCGCCATACGCCTCGGCGCGAACGGGAGTTTCCAGGCCGGCCGGCTTGGCGATGCTGCCGGCCTGGAGGTCTTCAAGGACCAGGTCCTTCCACGGCCGGCCGGCAATCGGCCGGGAGAGGTCGCGAGGTCGGTCGGATCCATTGAGGAAGACCAGGACCCGGTCGTCCCCCGCCGATCGGAGGAACGCGAACACGCCGTCGCGCGCGACCAGCTCCTCGAAATCGCCGCGGATCAGGGCCGGCTCGCGGCGACGCAGGGCGATGAGCCCCTTCACGTTCTTGAGGAACGCGGAGTCGCGACGGTTCGGCGGGAAGGCCCCGCCGACCTCGTCGAAGGCAATGCCCAGCTCGTTGCCCGCGTAGAGCAGCGGCACGCGATCGAGCGTCAGGGCATAGGTCAGGGCCAGCTTCGTCCGCGCGGCCTTCGGCTCCTTCGCGTACTCCGAGAAGGACTTCTCGTAGTTGTCGATCGGCGCCATCATCGCCCGCGGCTGGGGGTAATACTGATGGGCCTCGCGGTTGGCAAAGGAAAGCTGCGCCACGTCCTCGTCGCGGCCGAAAACCTCGCGGATGCGCAGGGCGCTGAAGTCGTAGGCCCCGTCGAAGCCGCAGTCGCGGACGAAGGCCCCGATCTGGGCGGGGACGACGGTCAGCTCCGGCAGGATGACGAAGTCCTTCTGCGGCGGTGCGGCCTTGAGCTCGGCCACGAACCGCTTCCAGAACGAGGCGGGCTGGAGGTGGGCCGAGTCGAGCCGCATGCCGTCGCACCCGGATCGCTCCTTCCAGCGCTTGCAGACGCCGATGATGTAGTCTCCGACTTCGGGCTTTTCTACCTTCCAGCGGGGCACTCCGTACTCCGACTTCGGGCCGAACCAGTCCTGCTTCGCCGGATCCTTGAGGAACGGATGCTCGAACCCGGGGAGCGTGATCGGCATGTCCAGGATCACCTTCAGGCGTCGGGCGTGGGCCGCGTCCACCAGGTCGCGAAGGGCCGCGACGTCGCCGAAATTGCGGTCCACGGCCTCGTAATCCCTCGGCCGGTATCCCGTGGGCAGGTACCTGTCGACGGGTGCCTCGTCGTTCTGCATCACGGGATAGATGAGGATGGCGGTGACGCCCAGGTCGGCGATGTCGTCGAGCTTGGCCCGAATCCCCCGGAGGTCGCCTCCCCAGAATCCCCCCTCGAACCTCGTCCGGTCCTTGCCGTAACGCTCCTTCATGAAGTCGTTCGACGGGTCGCCGTCCAGGAACTTCTCGACGATGATCCCGTAGACGATCTCCTCGGACCAGGGCCGGGGCTCGTCCGGGCTGGCGTCGATCGTCGCGGCGGCAAGCATCAGCGTCATCCAGGCGAGGGTCATCGCATTTCCCGATTCGAGGATCCAGATGGCGGTGTCCGGCCATCTTACCCGATCGAGTCAGACGCAGACCCCGTGCCGATACCACGAAATCCCGATTAGGATGAAACGGAAAGACCCGAGCGGACGTGGTGCCCCCCCAAGGGCCGGGAGCGAGCGATGAGACGGATGCTGGCGGCGATCGGCGTTTCGGCGTGGGGCTTGCTGGCGGGGATCGCCGCGGACGCACAGGTTGCTGCCGGGGGTCACGCCGACGGCCTCGTCCTGGCGAACTTCGATCGGCCTCCCCTTTTCGCGTTCACCGACTTCGAGAAATCGATCCGTGTCGAGGAGGGCCTGCTTCGGCTGTCGGCCCCGACCAACAAGGGGGGATTCGGAATCAACTTCCCGTCGACCCGGGATCTCTCCGCGAGCACCGATCGCTGCCCCGTCCTGGTGCTCACGATCCATCCGGCCAGTCGGGCGAGGACGATTCGCGTCCGGCTCGCCTCGGGGGACACGAACGCGGCGTGGACCTACCGCCTCGAGGGCCGGCAGCCCGGCCGCGAGCTTCGGGTCGAGCCGGTCGATGGGGCCACGCTCGATTCGCCCCAGGAGCGTGAGGGGATTTTCGACCTCGCCAGGGTCGGCCAGCTCCAGGTCCAGGGAGACTGGGGCGCCGATCCGATCGACGTCACCCTGCGTCGGCTCGAGCTGGCCCCGCCGTCGGCCGGTGCCAGATCCGAGCAGGCGGCCGCTCGGAGGAAGCGGCAGGAGGCCGACGCGGCCGCCCGGCTCGCGAAGCAGGAGGCCCGCCGGGCCATTCGCCACGCGGCCGACGGGCCGAGGGTCGTCCACGTCGGAGCCGTCGCGGCGGAGATCCTGGGCGTGACCCTCATCGAGGGCACCTCGCGGCGCAACGGCTATGTCCCCTACGTCGAGCAACCCGGCGATCGGATCGTCGGCGAGGGGAAGGTGGCGGCCTGGGTCGACGGCCGGGTCGTCCTCGACGCGCCGGAGAAGCGCACGCTCCGCAGGATCGTGGACGGCCAGGAGCGTGAGATCGGATACCTCGTCGGCGGTCGCGGACCGGACGCCCCGCGATCCCTCTGGCCGTTCGAGGAACGCACCGGGGCGGACCTCCAGAAGCTCACGGCCGGCGATCCCGAGTCCTACCGAATCGTCTCCCCCGACGACCCGGCCTATGCCGCCGGCAAGATCCCGCGGGCCGTCCATCGCAAGACGAAGCCGCTCGACCGCGTCTTCCCGTCGGGAGGCCAGATCCTCCGGCACACGATCTATCTTGTCCTGCCCGCGCCGCTCGTCGAGGGGAGGACGTACACCATCGAGTTCCCGGGACTGAATGCGAGTGAGCCGGCCGTCCGATACGTCCACGACACCCGCACCGCGACCAGCGAGGCGATCCACGCCCAGCAGGCGGGCTATCGCCCTGACGACCCGTTCAAGCGGGCCTTCCTCTCGATCTGGCTGGGAAGCGGCGGGGCCTACACGCACCGCGGAGTCTCGGACTTCGAGCTGATCGATGGATCGGGCCGGGTCGCCTTCACCGGCAAGGCGGAGCGGACGCTCGCCGCCGACGGCAAGGAATCGATGCCCGGCGTGCGGAATCACAGCGGGACCGCCGTGTGGGCGCTCGACTTCTCCCGCTTCGCCGCGCCGGGGACGTATCGCGTCCGGGTCCCGGGGATCGGCACGAGCGAGCCGTTCCCGATCGCCCCCGACGTCTGGGAAGGCGCGTTCAAGAAGTCGATGCACGGCTTCCTCGCCCAGCGGAGCGGGATCGCGCTCGGGCCGCCGTTCACGACCTTCGTCCGGCCGCGGGACATGCACCCGGCCGACGGCTGGAAGGTCTTCCGCAGCCGGACCAGCTATGAGGAGGCCTACCGCGGCGGCGGCGACTGGTTCGCCGGTCTCCTGAAAGGGCGGACCGAGGAGCTCCGGCCGGAAGCCTGGGGCGGCTATCACGACGCCGGCGACTTCGACCGGGCGAGCGGCCACCTCTGGGCGTCGTATCTCCACCTGGAGCTGCTCGACCTCTTCCCCGAGTACTTCCGGAACCTCGGGCTCGCCCTCCCGCCCGCCGAGGCGACCGACCGGATCCCGGACGTGATCAACGAGGCGCTCTGGAACCTCGACTGCTTCCGGCGGCTTCAGGACCCCGACGGCGGCGTGAGCGGCGGCATCGAGGCCTCATCCCATCCCCGGGCCGGCGAGGCGAGCTTCCTCGAGAGCCTGGTCTTGATGACCTATGCGCCCGATGCCAACAGCTCGTTCACGTTCGCCGCCGTCGCCGCCAAGGCCGCCCGGCTGCTCAAGCCCTTCGAGACCCGGCTCTCCGCCACCTACGCCGAGGCCGCCGCGCGGGCCTGGGCCTGGGCCGAGTCGCACCGCAGCCGGATCGAGGGCGAGCGTTCGGCCGAGGACGACGCGAAGAACACCGCGGCGGCCGAGCTCCTCTGGCTGACCGGCCAGGAGCTCTATGAGTCGGCCTTCCGCGCGACGACCAGGGTGGATCGCGACGGCTGGCTCATCGAGCAGCAGAACGGCGCCTTCACCTATGCGAGGCTGCCGAACGGCGTGGGCGATCCCGCGCTCAAGGCCCGGATCAAGCATAAGCTCCTGAGGCAGGCCGATGCGGCGATCGCCTACGGCGACGGCAACGTCTTCGGCCTGACCACGGAGATCCCCGGCCTCCCCCTGATCGGCCCCGTCGGAGCCTTCACGACCCCCGGGATGATCTCTCGGGTCCTCCCGCGGGCCCATTTCCTCTCCGGCGACCGCAAGTACCTGGCCGCGGCCGTTCGGGCCACCAATTTCCCGCTGGGGGCGAATCCGGACAACCAGACCATGACCACGGGCGTCGGCCGCCGCGCGCCGAGGGCCCCGCTCCATTTCGACAGCCGGTTCAGCGGCCAGGAGGCCCCGGCCGGCCTGACCATGTACGGCGCCTATGACGCCGAGTCGCTCCCGAGCTTCGCCCGGGCGAACGACTGGGTCCACACCTACTACGTCGGCTCCACGATGATCCCCAAGAGCAAGACCTGGCCCCCGGCCGAGGGCTACGTCGACTTCTTCCTCTGGCCGATGATGAACGAATTCACGATCGCCCAGAACCTCGGCCCGACGAGCTACTGGTGGGGCTACCTGGCCGCCTGCCGAGGGATGAACGAACCAAAGAGCAACTGAAACGCCAGATGCCGGGGTCGCCGACGGAGGACGCCTCCTGCGGGGGTCGGGTCGTCCGGCGGATCCTGAAATCCGACCCCCGCGACCTGGCCCCGAACACGAGCCAACCCCGTGTGTGCCGGCTCGGTCCGACGACCGGGTGAGCCGTGGCCGTTGAGACAGCCATGGACCATCCTCGAGCCCTCGCGATCGAACCATCGGGCGGCTCGGAGGCTCTCGGCCGCCTCCGGCCGCCGGCCTGGCTGGGCCAGGAGCAACCCGCTCGATCGCCACGCCAGTGGCCTACGCGACGACTCGCCTAGCGCCATTCGTTCCCGGCCCGATGAGCCTCGCGGCTGGACCGGCCTGCCTTGAGTGAACTATCGTCTCGCGATCCTCCCTCGGCCTGGGCCGGGTCTCGCGGGTGGTGAAGGAAAGCTGCGCCACGTCCTCGTCGCGGCCGAAGCCCTCGCGGATGCGCAGGGCACTGAAGTCGTAGGCACCGTCGAAGCCGCAGTCAGTCGAGGACGAAGGCCCCGATCTGGGCGAGGAAGACGGTCAGCTCCGGCAGGATGACGAAGTCCCTTCTGCGGCGGTGCAGCCTTGAGCTCGGCCACGAGCCGCTTTCAGAACGAGGCCGGCTGGAGGTGGGCCGAGTCGAGCCGCATGCCGTCGCACCCGGATCGCTCCTTCCAGCGCTTGCAGACGCCGATGATGTAGTCCGCGACCTCGGGGTCCTCCACCTTCCAGCGGCGGGGCACTCCGTATTCCGACTTGTCCTGAAGAAAGTTGGAACAATCCATCCTCGGGATTACGTTTACGAGTGGAGAAGGCCAGGCCCCCCTGCGAGGGCTCGATATCATGGCGATCCGTCAGCGCGGACTCGACCGGAGGTCATTACACACCCTGTTCAGCGTGGGAGCGATCGGGGAGTTGACGGATGGGCAGTTGTTGGAGCGGTTCGCGGCCGAAGGCGGGGAAGTGGCACAACTAGCTTTCGCTGCCCTTGTCGAGCGGCACGGTCCGATCGTGATTCGCGTATGTCGATCCATTCTCCGGGACGAAGATGACGCCCAGGATGCCTTCCAGGCAACCTTCCTCGTTCTGGTCCACAAGGCCCGCTCATTGTGGGTGCGCGACTCTCTGGGACCCTGGCTCCATGCCGTTGCGTACCGCGCCGCCTGCTGCAGCCGATCGGCACGCACCCGACGGCGGGTTCACGAGCGTAGCAGGGCTCGCCTGGATTCAACCCCCGTCACTCCCGTGGATTCGACCCAGGACCTTCATGAGATACTCCATGATGAGATCGACCGGCTTCCGGCGCATTATCGGGAGCCGCTGATCCTCTGCGACCTTGAAGGCCGGACCTATGAGCAGGCCTCACGACACCTAGGCTGCCCCGTCGGAACGGTCAAGAGCCGACTGACGCGGGGACGCGAGAGGCTTCGCGGTCGATTGATTCGCCGTGGTCTCGGGCCGGTTTCCGGGCTCGTGAGTTTGCTCGTGGGGGAGACAGGACGCGCGGCTCCGTTCGTACTCATGGATTCCACGACTCGGGCGGCCGTGGGTTACTCAAGAGGTGGTATGCCCGTCGAGACTGTACCGGTAACCGTGATGACCCTTCGGGAAGGAGTGTTGCGATACATGAGACAAACCCTGCTCAGGACGCTCGTGACTCCCCTGGTCGTTCTGGCAATCGGCTCGGCCGTGGTGGCTCAGCAGAAAACCGCCAGGGAGGTGGAGCGGCTTCCGGTGAAAGCTCAGGAGGAACCATCGGAGGAAGGGAATCGCCCGACCGAGGCACCGCCGACGCAGACGCCGCGCCGACTTCGAGACGCCGTGGAGCGGTTTAACGCTTCTGCCCCGAGAGGTAAGGACGAACCACTTCTCACGGACGAGGAGGTCATCGCCTCGATCCGCGGGTGGATTCGTACGTCGCGGCCGCCGATCTCGGATGAAGGCTACGAGATCTTCCAGGAGATAGCCAAGTCGGGGGAGCTTCCCCCGGGGGCCAGCCTGACCTGGACCAGTGGCTGGGATGGATACCGAGGATTCCATTTTGATGTCTGGTGGATCGACCTTTCCATTCCAACAGGGAGGAATCAGTCTTACGCCCATCGAGTTCGCGAGCACATGATCCGTTCGAGGATCCTGAACGAGGTAGAGCGGCGTCGCAGGGACCAGGAGCGCGGGCGAATCGAGAAGGCCCGGCCCGACGTGAAGCCTTGAATGATCAATGGTCGACGCCAGGTAGCCATTCACAGCGGAGTCGATCGTGCTTCGTGCTTTCGGCCCGGCGAATGGAGCGACGAGCGACGAGAGCCCACGCATTTAACACGGAGTGGCTGGGTGATCAGGAAGCGATGAGTGATCACGCATCGCTTGCCGTTCTCGGGTGCGAGCGGGAGCAAATGCGTTGCCGATCACTCCGGTTCGCCCCTCAACGGACAACCCCGCCCCACCGGTTCAGGGGGCGGTCGATCGGGCGGTCGCCAGAAATTGGAGGCTCCCCGATGTGGCGATCTGCCACACAAGCCGTTAGAATCATCGTGTGGCCGTTCGCCGTACAATCGCTCGAATCCAGGGTGATCCATGTCCACCGGAGCCAGGAACGCCCGGCTCAACGTCCGGCTCCCTGCCGACCTCAAGCAGGTCATCGAGGAAGCCGCCGCTTCCGTCGGGCAATCGGTCAGCGACTTCGCCGTCAGCACCCTCGTCCAGCAGGCCCGGTCGGTCATCGAGCAGCGGACTGCGACCACCCTGAGCGCCCGGGACCGAGAGCGTTTCATCGCCATCCTCGATGACTCGACGGCCCGGCCGAACGCCGCGCTCGTGAGGGCAGCCAGGAGGTACAAGAGGAACCTTGGCTGAGTCTTGCGGCGATGTCTGGTCCATCGTCCGGCTCGGACCCGGCCATGACCGCACGGGCTTCGACTGCGGGAATCCCTTCCTCAACGACTGGCTGAAGCAGAGGGCGGGCCAGTTCGAGAAGCGAGACCTGGCTCGTACCTTCGTCGCCACGAAGCCGGCCTCAGGAGTCGTGCTGGGCTATTACGCCATCTCGAACCACCGTGTCAGGCACGAAGACCTCCCAGCCGCGGAGGCGAGGGGGCTGCCCAGGCTGGATGTGCCCGTCTTGCTGCTTGGACGACTGGCCGTGGATCGCACCACCCAGGGCCAGGGACTCGGCTCTCACCTGTTGATCGACGCCCTGCGGCGTGCCCAGTACCTCGCCGAGCACGTGGGCATCCGGGCCGTGGAGGTCGATGCGATCGACGATTCGGCTCGCCAGTTCTACCTTCAATTCGGGTTCGTCCCCCTCCTTGATGACCCGAATCACCTGTTCCTCTCCATGCAGATCATTCGCAAGCTGGGACTGCCCCCGCTTGAGCGCAGCTCGACGGGGGCACTCTAATCACCCCGCGAGCGACTGGTGGGCTACCTGGCCGCCTGCCGGAGGGAGAGAAACAACCGAGACACCGAGGCACGAAGATGACAACGGAGGTACGGTAGGAGGTCGTCGCACGTCCTCTTCCCTGTCGAGCGATCGGGTTGATTCAGGAATCTGCCGTCCGTCCTCAAGGACCGGGAGCCTATCTCACGCTCCGCCATCACGACTCGAGACAAGCTCCGCCCCTGGGGTTCAAGTTCCGGGATATCTCGAGACTTCTCGCCGAACCCGACAGGGATGGTCGAGTTGCAACGGGAGGGGATGAGCGTCCTCTCCTCCTGTCGGGTTGAGCGAGAAGTCTCGATATTTCCGGAATGATCTCCGATTTTGGTGAAACTGGCCGGCGTCTTTTCAGGACTGTACTGAATAGGCGAGCGCGCGATGCTGCGCGCTCTACCCAGTGCACCCGAGGCGAAGGCGGCCGGCGATGAAGAACAGGGCGCGGGTTTCGGCGAGGAGTCGGAAGGTCGTGGCGCTGCCGAGGGCCCGGGGCCAGGATCCCCGGGGCAAGGAGCGGAAGACGGCGGACTACCTCAAGGACGCCGGCCTCGGCGCCAGCGACCACGAACGTGAATTGCTGGCAAAAGCCGCCGAGCTCTCCTGGAAGATCGAGCAGGTCGAGAAGGCGGAGTCGGCCTTCCTGGCAAAGGTTGCGTCGAAACCGAAGGGGCCGCGGAAGCGGTCGCTCGCGACGAACGAACCCAATCGCGACCGGGTCGAAGTCCTCACGAAGAAGCTCCTGGCGTGGACCGGCTGGGTCGACGCTCCGAGCGAGCAGGCCACGGCGATCATCGCCGAGCTGGAGAAGTCCGAGGCGGGCCGGCTGACGCTCCGGGGCCACTGGCGGACGCTCCGCGACTGGATCCGGCTGGGGGGCGAGATCGGCCTCCCCGAACGGCATCAGTTCGTGCGATTCCTCGGCGGCGATTCCTGGGACACGACGATCGACCCGCTGATCAACGCCGTCTTCCGGGCCTGCAATGCGCTCGATCCCAAAGGCATGGCCGGCTGCGAGGCGTATTTCGCCGCCGCTCGCGAGCATGCCCGGGGAACCGAGGCGTTCCTCATCGAGTCGCTCTCCTGGCGCGAGCTGGGGCCGCCGCCGAGATCAGCCGATGCGGCCTGGACGTTCCTGCTGCGGGTCATCGACGACGAGCTCGGGCGGATCGAGGCCCTGGAAGGCGAACAGGCGGATGCCGGTCAGGACGAATGCGCGGCGTTCCTCGCGGAGGCCGACCTCGAGGGCTCGCGGCGAGAGGTCGCGGCCATGAGCCGGGAGCTGATGGAGGTCCTCGACGAGCTTTGCCGTCTCCGCAAGGGAAGGAAGGACGCTCCATCCTCAACCACCGGCTACGTCGAACGATCGCGGGAGCCCCGGCCGGAGCCGTCGTCCGTCGCTCCCGGGGATGCGGAAATCGCACCGGCGAGCACGCCGTCCTCGTCGCCCCAAACGGTTTCTGGTAAAGGCCATGCGGCGATCCTCCGGGAAGCGCCGAGCGACGAACGGACCCAATTCGCGGGGGATAACGAGGCGGGGGTCGAGACGACGTGTTCGAACCCGCCATGTTGCGGCGAGCGGTCGATGGCCGGGCCGTTCCGCCCCGGCCAGCCGAGCCCATTCATCCTCCCCTCGAGGTCGGACCTTCGAAAGGTCCACGGCATGGGACGGCGTGCCCGGAGTCGACCGTGCTCGGCTCGAGGACCCGGCGCGAGCGATTTGATTCCGGCCCGGTGGCGAGGCCCCCGGCCGGGGCGGCGGCCCGAACCCGCTGGCGCTCGAGCCCCGGCGCGTCGAGCAGGGAAGACGACAGCCAGGCTGCGATTTCGTAGAATGCTCGCGGAGATCCTCCGGAGGGGGACTCGCCCTCATGGTGAACAGTGGGAGCACGGCTCGATTGATCCAGGATGCATCCGTCTCAGAGAGCCCCGCGGGGCGGCAGCTCATCTTCCTCGGCACGGGAACGTCCACGGGGGTGCCGGTCCTCGGCTGCGACTGCGAGGTCTGCACCTCGCCGGATCCCCGCAATCAGCGGACGCGCCCGAGCGTGGTCCTGGAGTTCCCGGCGGGGCGGCTGCTGGTGGATACCTCGCCCGAGATGCGGATCCAGCTCCTCAGGGAGAAAATCAGCCGCATCCACGCCATCGCCTTCACGCATCATCACGCGGATCACCTCTTCGGGCTGGACGACGCCCGGCTCTTCCCCAAATGGACGGGGGGGCCGGTGCCGGTCTTCTGCGAGCAGGAGACCGAGGACTGTATCCGCCGGGTCTTCTCGTACGCCTTCCGGGACGAGTCGCGGGACTGGCCGGCGGGATTCGTCCCCAAGATCGAGTTCGTGCGGGTCCGGCCCGGGGAGCCGTTTCACGCCCTGGGGCAGGAGATCCTCCCCATCCGGCTGGACCATGGCCGGTTCTCCGTGCTGGGCTTTCGGGTGGGAAACCTGGCGTATTGCACGGACGTCAACCGGATCCCGGAGTCGAGCTGGGGGCTCCTCGAGGGCCTCGATACGCTGGTCCTGGACGCGCTCCGGTTCGAGCCGCATCCGACGCACTTCTCGGTCGAGGAGGCGCTGGCCGCGGTCCGCAGACTTCGCCCGCGGCGGACCTGGTTCACGCACATCTCTCACGGCCTCGACCACGAGGCCACCGACGCGTTGTTGCCCGAGGGGGTCCGCCTGGCCCACGATGGGCTGCGGATCCCATTCTGACGCCCCGAGGGAAGGCGCGGCCCTTCGCGGAGGCCGGATCACGCGATAGAATGCGGCTTGACGCCGGCTGACGAGATCTAGCCAAGGCCACGGGGGCGAGCCGGCCAACCGAGGAGAGACACCACGAGATGCGACCCGACCCCGAACTTGCGGATCGACTGAAGAGGCACGGCCAGGAGCACCTCCTGGCCTGGTGGGACCGGCTGGATGCGACCGGTCGCGCCCAACTGGCCTCCGAGCTGTCCGCCATCGATCTCGACCAGCTTGATCGACTCGTCGCGGAGCTCGTGGGCGAGGAGGCGGACGCGGCCGGCTCCCTGGCGGTGGACCCGGAGCGGGTCCAGCCGATCGACGTGGTCCGGCTCCCCCAGACCGACGGCGAGCGGATCGCGCGGCGACGGGCGGCCGAGCTCGGCGCGGACGCCCTGGCCGCGGGCGAGGTGGGGGTGATCCTCGTCGCCGGCGGCTCGGGGACCCGGCTCGGCTTCGACGGACCCAAGGGGACCTATCCCATCGGGCCTGTCTCGCGGGCCAGCCTCTTCCAGATCCATGCCGAGAAGATCGTCGCGCTCGGGCGCCGCCACGGCCGTCCCGTGCCCCTCTACGTGATGACCAGCCCGGACAACGACGAGGCGACCCGGTCGTTCTTCGAGAGCCACGGGAACTTCGGGCTCGATCGCGTGCGATTCTTCGTCCAGGGGCAGATGCCCGCCGTCGATCGGGTCACCGGCAAGGTCCTCCTGGCCGCGCCCGATCACGTCGCCCTCAGCCCCGACGGCCACGGCGGCACCCTCGCGGCCCTGGCCGCGGCGGGACCGGACGGCTCGCCGAGCTGCCTGGAGGAGCTGCGGGAGCGGGGCGTCCGCACCCTCTTCTACTTCCAGGTCGACAACCCGCTGGTCCAGATCGCCGATCCGGCCTACCTGGGGATGCACCGGCAAGCCGACGCGGAGATGTCGTTCAAGGTGATCGAGCGGCTGACGCCCGATGAGAAGGTCGGCGTGGTGGTGATGGTCGACGGGGTGCCCCAGGTGATCGAGTATTCCGACCTCCCGCCCGTGCTCGCCAACCGGCGGGTGCCGGAGGGGAGCCTCGAGCTCTGGGCCGGCAGCATCGCCATCCACGTCCTGGAGCGGACGTTCATCGAGCGGCTGGTCGGCGACGCGAAGCTCCCCTTCCACCGGGCGGTCAAGAAGGTGCCGTTCGTCGACGCTTCGGGCGCGACGGTGAAGCCGGACGGGCCCAACGCCGTCAAGTTCGAGCAGTTCATCTTCGACGCCCTGCCATTGGCGAAGCGATGGGCGATCGTGGAGACCGACCGGCCGACCGAGTTCGAGCCGCTCAAGAACGCCGTCGGGCCGGACTCGCCGGAGACCGTCCACCGGCGGATGAGCGACCTCTTCGGCGCGTGGCTGGAGCAGGCCGGCGCGACGGTCCCGCGCAGGGCCGACGGCTCGGTCCCGTTCGACGTCGAGATCAGCCCCCTGTATGCCCTGGACGCCCAGGAGCTTCGCTCCCGGCTCGAGCCCGGCTTCGTGGTTGACGGACCGACCTACCTCAAGTGACCCAGGTTCCTGACATCAGGGGAGGGACTCCCGTGCTGTACGCGATCATCATGGCCGGTGGCAGCGGCACCCGGTTCTGGCCCAAGAGTCGCCGCGACCGCCCCAAGCAGCTCCTGCGGCTCCACGGCGAGGCGACGATGCTCCAGCAGACCGTCGCGCGGATCCTGCCGGAGGTCGCCGCGGAGCGGATCATCGTGGTGACGGGCGCGGATCAGGCCGAGGCCACGCGGGCGCAGCTCCCCGAGGTCCCCGCGGCGAACGTCGTGGCGGAGCCCTGCCCGCGCGACACGGCCGCGTGCGTGGGCCTGGCGGCCTGGATCGTCCGCAAGCGGGACCCGAACGGGACGATGATCGTCATGCCGGCCGATCACGTGATCGCGCCCGAGTCCGTCTTCCTGGAGACGCTTCACGCCGGGCTCTCGGTCGTCGATGCCGATCCGTCGGCCCTGGTCACCTTCGGGGTCCGGCCGACTCGACCGGAGACCGGCTACGGCTACATCGAGCGGGGAGAGCTCCTCGAGTCGATCGACGGGATCCCCGTGAATCGGGTCGTGCAGTTCCGTGAGAAGCCGGACCGCCAGACGGCCGAACAATTCCTGGCGGCCGGCCGATTCGCCTGGAATTCCGGCCTCTTCCTCTGGCGAGCGCGAACCATCCTGGACGAGCTGGGACGGCACCGGCCCGACCTGGCGGAGGCCCTCGCCCGGGTGGCCGAATCGCTCGGGACGCCCGACGAGGCCGCCGTAATCGCCCGCGAGTATCCGAACCTGCCGAGGGCGCCGATCGACAAGGCCGTGATGGAGAAGGCGGCGAACGTCCGCGTCCTGGAGGTCCGCTACGACTGGAACGACGTCGGCGACTGGCGATCCCTGGCGACGCTCCTGGACGCGGACGCCCAGGGGAACGCCACCCAGGGGGACGTCATCACCCAGGACACCCGAAACTCGATCGTGATCTCCGACGACGGCGGCCTCGTGGCCACGATCGGCCTGGATGACATCGTCGTCGTCCAGTCCGGCGGGGCCACGCTGGTGGCGCGGAGGAGCCAGCTCGACCAGCTCAAGGGCCTGGTCGAGGGGCTGACGAAGGACGGCCACGAGCGATATCTCTGACGCGGAGAGGGGAGGGGCGATGGGGCGAATCCTCGGGCTGGACTTCGGACTTCGCCGGGTCGGCGCGGCGATCAGCGACCCCGGCCGATCGATCGCCTCGCCGTTGGAGGTCTACGAGCGCGGCGACGAGGCTCGCGACTCCCGTCATTACCGCCAGTTGGTCCGGGAGCACGACGTCGACCTGCTGGTCGTCGGCCTCCCCGTCCACACCACGGGCCGCGAAGGCGAGCTCGCCGGCCATGCTCGCCGCTGGGGCGCCTGGCTGGCGTCCGCCACGTCCCTCCCGGTCCGCTTCGCCGACGAACGCTATACCTCGGTGGAGGCGGATCGGGTGATGCTCGACTCGGGCCTGAAACGTCAGAAGCGTAAGGCCCTCCGGGACAAGCTCGCGGCCCGGATCCTCCTCCAGGCCTACCTCGACGCCGGCTGCCCGGAGGAAGAGCGGGCGCCGGGCCCGCTCCACGACGCGGGCGAACAGGCCACCTGACGTGTGACGGCCACGGATTCCGACATCAAGAGATTGCGGCTTGAACTTTACCGATCGAGCGGGACGGGGTATGACCTGGAGCGACCGATCCAGCTTAACAACGAAGTTGCCGTTTGTTGCCTATCGGGCATGGATGCCGGGGTGAAGGATGAGGAACGGGACGCGCAGGGGAGTGGCGGCAATCTGGGTTGCTTCCGTGGCGATCCTCGGCGCCTGCGGGAACGCCTCCGGCAGCCCGTTGAAGCTGGACGTGACCTACAGCACGACCGGGACGATCGACCCCGTCACCTATGCCCAGAACGACAGGTTCGCACCCGCCCCGGTGGTCTTCCGCGGGATCGAGGGGGGCTCCTACTCGGCCTCCAGCCCATTCTCGCTGGGCCAGTTCGAGGTCGTGCGCGTCGCGCCCGGAGACGGGGCGAGCAACGTGCGATCCCCCTTCACGATCGTCTATCAGACCACGGCGGTGGACGGCGTGGCCCCGACCATCAATGAATCGCACGTGGAACTTCATGGTTGGATCTACGGCACCATCGACGCGAACGGGACGCCGCACCTCCAGGCCCTCTTCGATCAAGGGGGCCAGATGACGGACCCGAACTACTACTTCGCCCACCCCGCTCCCCCATTCCGGACCGACGGATGGATCAACACGATCAGCGTGAACGACACCAAGGAATTCCTCGCCCTGTCCGCCACCGGCAGCCTGACCCCGATCAGCGCCCGGATCGAGATGGTGCCCGTCCCGGAGCCCGGTTCGCTCGCCCTCTTCCTGACACTCCTCGCGGCCACCGCCTATCGAATTCGACCCCGCTGAGGGCGTGACCTCGACGGCGGCCCGGGACCTGTTCCGGAATCCCCGATTCCACGGGCCGTCCCACGCGCCCGATTCTTCGCCTCGTCGTCATGATCCGCTTGACGAGCCTCGATCCGCGAGGACGTTCGACGAATTTCGACGTCCGCCGTCCGTCCGGGTGCCATATTTCCGGCGGACGACCAGGATCTCCACGGTGGATGCCCGCAGGAGCGCGTTATCGAATGCACCAATGAGGCCTTTCCGTGAGACCCCGAGCCCGCCGCCGCGCCCGCCTTGACTGGGATTCGCTCGAACTCCGAGCGGTCCCCACCACGCTGATCGCCCTGATCGACTCCGGAGTCGACCTCTCCAGCACGACCGATGCGCCCTATTACGACTTCACGAATGCCTACGACGCCTACAACCGGCAGCCCGCGGCCAGCAATCACAGCCTCGTCCAGGATACGAGCCTGCAGCACGGCCATGGCGCCACGGTGGCCGACTCGATCGTGCAGGGGATCATCGACCTGAAGGCCCAGCCGGGGATGGCCGGCGCGGACGTGAAGATCATGCCCGTCCGCGACACATCGAGCGGGCTGAACATCGACTCGAGCGCGCTGGTCCGGGGCGTCTACTGGGCCGCGGACCATGGCGCGGCGGTGATCAACCTGAGCCTTCGGACCTATAACGCGGACTTCGTGCTCACCGACCCCTCGGACCCCCACAACGGCTCGACCCTCTCGCAGGCCATCCAGTATGCCCAGGCGCGCGGGGCCGTGGTCGTCACGGCCTCGGGGAACGAGAGCTGGAACATCGACGCCGCGCCTTACGTGATGTTCCCGGCCGACGCGGATGACCCCGCGTTCAATGGCCTCGGGGCCGCCCTGGGGAACGTGCTCGTGACCGCGGCCGTGGATTCGTCCGGGAACCTGAGCTCGATCTCGAACTGGGGGCCGATCCACGTCGACCTCGGGGCGCCGACGACCAGCGGGGCCACGTCGTATTCGACCGGCTACGTCTCGGGCATCGCGGGGGTGGTGGCGGCGATGACGCCGACGTTGTCCGCGTCGCAGCGGGTGGACCTGATCAAGGCGAACGTGCAGCTCCACACGCAGTCCGTCGGCGCCTGGTCGAGCACCGGGGGGAACGTGAGCCCGTCGAAGATTGCCGGGGCCATCAACGCGCTGGCGTCGCCGCCGACCGCGACGTCGCTCGGGCAGGACGGCCACGATTACGAGGGGACGGGACGAAGTGCCAACGGTCCGGACGGGTTCCAGGACATCCACATCGCGCTCTCCGGGCTGCCGACGTGGAAGACGATCGACTGGATCGACGTGACGGGCTACGGGGCGGGGAGGTGGGAATACAACGGTCCCACGTATTCCGACAAGGCCGCCTTCGTCCGCGATGCGGGCTCCTCGACGGGCGATCTCTTCATCCAGCCCTACCAGGACGAGACGGGCCGAGAGTTCGCGGTGACCGTCCACTACACGGACTCCACCTCCGCCACCCTGTACATCCCCCACATGTACGCCAGCGCCCAACTGCCGGTGATCTCGGGGCTCGTCGAACGATCGGCCGGGACCGGCGGGACGATCACCGCCCGCGGGCAGAACGGCACGGCCGAGGGGATGGCCAGGGCCTTCGACGACGAGGTCTACACCAAGTGGCTGGATTTCTCCCCGACGAGCTGGATCCAGTACCAGTTCCCCGGGGGCACGTCCTATGTGATCAACGAGTACAAGATCACGAGCGCCAACGATACGTCGCTGTATCCGGGCCGGGCGCCGACGAGCTGGACCCTCAAGGGCTCCAACGACGGCACCACCTGGACGACCCTGGACGTCCGGACGAACCAGGCGGACACGGCGGATTATCACACGCGGATCTACGTGTTCGCCAACTCGACGCCGTATGCGATGTACCGCCTCGATGACATCCGGAGCAACGGCGACCCGATCATCCAGCTTTCCGAGTTCACCCTCCTCGGGCCTGGGTCCACGCCCACGGACCTGGCGCTCGGGAAAAAGGCCACCTCGTCAACGATCGAGGGGGCGGGCTATGACGCCGGCCGGGCCGTCGACGGCGACGCCGGGACGCGCTGGTCGAGCGGGCAGTGGATGCAGGGCAATTCCGTCGGCTGGATCGCCGTGGACCTCGGGGCCACGTATCAGGTGAGCGGCGTGACGCTCGACTGGGAAGCGGCCTTCGCGGTGGACTACCAGATCCAGCTCAGCACCGACGGATCGAGCTGGACCACGATCAAGACGGTGACGGGAAACGCCCAGCGCGGGCTCGTGGACTTCTCCGGACTGTCCGGAACCGGGAGGTACGTGCGAATCTACTGCACGCAGATGAATGCCTTCAAGAACTACTCGCTCTATCGCCTCGAAGTCTTCGGGACCCCCGCATGAGGCCCTGCGATCACCATTGCCAACGCGGAACGCGGCCGGATCACCCCTCTTCCGAGGAATGACCCGGCCGCGTTGCGCCGAATCCTGGACCTGGGGGATCGAGGAACCCTCGATCCCCGCTATACCGCGGGCACGTTGCCGCGGCCGAAGATCAGGCTGATGACGAGGAGCACCACGAAGATCAGCACGAAGATCTTCGCGATGTAGGCCATGTCTCCGGCGAAGCCGCCGAAGCCCAGGACTCCCGCGATCAGCGCCAAAATGAAGAAAGCAAGTGCCCACCTGAGCATCTGAGTGTCCTTTCCGATCCTGCACGGGTTGAGTGTGACCACCGCCCTCGCGGGCTCTTCGGAATTTTCAATGAAACTCCGATAAGCAAACGAGATGCCACGGCGGGCGGCGGTTGTGATGCCGCCGTCGCCGCGGTGGAGCGGCCGGTCGTGCGGATCAGAGGGGCGGCCGTCGGGGGCGGAGCGAAACGGGAGGCTGGAGGATTTCGGCGAGGACGGTGACCTCGCGGAGGCGCATGGGCGACGCCAGCATGGCGCGGATCTGCTCGCCGCTGAGGATCGGCTGGGCAGGGCGGCCGACTCCCGACGCGGGGAGGGGCGAGGGCGAGGTCGCGGCCGCGCCCGACGGCTCCGTGAGGGGCTGCGAGAGGGGCGTGAGGGGGGCGATCTCGAGGGGGCGATTCTTCTTCCGGGAGAGCGACTCCTGGAGCTGATCGGAGAGGGCGCGATGGGTCTCCGGCTCGCGCGGGCGTCCCGAGTCGCCGCCCGTCGACCTGGGCCGAGCGCCGCGGCGGCCCTGGCCGGGTCGAGGCGACCGCGCGGGGGTGATCGACGGCGAGCCGGCGGGCCCGGGGGTGAGGGGCCGCGAGGCGGGCTTCCGCCCGGTGGGGTCGTTCTCGAGGTAGACGATGGCATCATCCGGCGAGCCCGGGGTCGGCCTCGTGGGGAGGCGCCGGGGCGTCTGTCCTCGGAGATCCGGGTCGATGGTCCGCCATCCGGACGACGGCTCGACGAGCCGTCCCGGTCCGCTCGCCGGCCGGGCCGGCGCGGGGCCGACGGCGGGGCGGCCCGGCGGCGCGGCCATCCCCCCCGGCCCGGAGCCGAGGCCCGGCCCCGGGCCCATCCGAGGCCCCGCCGGTCGCCCCGGGCGGGGGGGCAGGGGCTGGGGGTCGCGGTTGAGCAGGCTCGTCAGCGCCCAGATCGCCACGAACGTGAGCGGGACGATGTACGGGATCAGGTTTTCGAGTCGCATCACTGAGCTCTCCTCAAACCTGTCGGCCGGCTCACTGGGGCAACGGGGCCACCTCGCGGCGGACGGCATTGCCGGTGCCGGCGATCGAGCTCCTCATCTCGGTGTCGGCCTGGACGTTCCGGAGCTGGTAGTACTCGGCGATGCCCAGGTTCCCCTTCCGGAAGGCCTCGGCGATGGCCATCGGGACCTCGGCCTCCGCGGAGAGGACCTTGGCGCGGTTCTCCTGGACGTGGGCGAGCATCTCCTGCTCCTTGGCAGCGCCGAAGGCCCGCCGCTCCTCGGCCTTGGCCCGAGCCACCCGGGTGTCGGCCTCGGCCCTCAGGGCCTGGAGGTTGGCGCCGATGTTGTCGCCGACGTCGATGTCGGCGATGTCGATCGAGAGGATCTCGTAGGCGGTGCCGGCGTCCAGGCCCTTCTCGAGCACTCGCTTGGAGATCGAGTCCGGCCTCTCGAGCACCTGGTCGTGGGTGTCCGCGGAGCCGATCGCGTTGACGATGCCCTCGCCGACGCGGGCGATGATGGTCTCGTCCGTCGCCCCGCCGACGAGCCGGTCGAGGTTGGTCCGGACCGTGACCTTCGCCTTCACCTTGAGCTGGATGCCGTTCTTGGCCACGCCGTCGATCGTCTGCCGCCCCTGGCTCGGGTCCGGGCACGGGATGACCTTCGGGTTGACGCTCGTCTGGACGGCCTCCAGCACGTTGCGGCCCGCCAGGTCGATGGCGGTGGCCCGCTTGTACGAGAGCGGGATGTCGGCGCGGTTGGCCGCGATCAGGGCACGAACCACGTTCGGCACGTTGCCGCCGGCCAGGAAGTGGGCCTCCAGGGCCCGGGTGGTGACGCCGTCCTTCTCCGACAGCCCGGATTGATGGGCCATGATCTTGGAGCGGACGATGATATTCGGATTCACCTTGCGGAAGGTCATGCCCACCAGGTCCCAGATGCTCACGTTCGCCTGCGTCATCTTGGCCTGGATCCAGAGGTTGAAGTACTTGGCCAGGAAGATGCAGAACATCAGCGCGATGACGCCGATGAGGATGACCAGCAGGTAGAAGTAGGTCGAAGCCGCGGACGGCGCGTTCACTTGCGCGAAGAGCGGGGCGCTCATGGAGACTCCTCGAGGATGGAGACCGCATCGGCGGTCGTGGGGGACGTCGGGATCGGCCCGGAGACATCTCGGACTTCCGGCCCGGCGCCTTCATCGCCCGGCCGCCGCCATTCTTTCCACGCGATGGCCTCGGGTTCAACCACCCCGCGGACGACCACCTGGCCGGAGCGGACGCGGACGATCCGGACGGACGTCCCTGCGGGCAAGAACCCCTCTTCCGCGAGCGCGTCCAGCCGCCGGCCGTCCACCTCGACGTGCCCGCAGGGCCGCAGCGGGGTCAGCACCCGGCCCTGGCGGTCGATCAGGCCGTCCAGCCTCGCTTCCGCGGTGGTGTCCTCGATCTCCTCACGCGTGGGGGGCCTGAGGAAGAACCGGCGGCCCAGCGGGGTCCGCGACCAGAGCGAGAATGCCAGCGAGACCGTCACGGGGATGGCCACCAGGTCCACCAGGATGAAGGCCGCCCCCAGGCCGAGCGACGAGGAGAATGCATACCAGAGGCAGAGCGCCAGGCACGCGAGCGAACAGATCCCGATCACCCCGCCGGAGGGGATCAGGAATTCGAGCAGGATCAGCAGGAGCCCGCAGACCAGGAAGACCAGGGGCCAGAAGACCACGCCCATCGTGTTGACTCTCCACGCATTCCGGCCCTCGTGATCAGGGTCGCGGGAACCGCCGGCTTGGCAAGCCCCAAGAACCCTGAGGCCGGCCGGCCTCCCTGGCTGCCTCATCCAGTGTAATCCATCCCGCTTACCTCCCGCCAATCCCCTCCATCGAGTCTCGACCGACGAGGCCCGCCGGTCCCGATCCAATCTCGCGGCCGGATCGACGAATGCTCACCGGATTTCAGGAGCGTGCCGCCCGGCCCCAGGGATCGGGCCCCGGCCATCGACCGCCATCACCCGGAAGCGATCATGCCCACGAGCCACACGATAGACCAGATCCGCCCGTCGACGTCCGAGCGGCGTCACGATCTGGACGCCCTGAGGGCGTTCGCCATGCTCCTCGGGATCGCCCTGCACGCCTGCCTGTCCTTCGCGCTCGGGATACCGTGGCCCGTGCAGGATACCCAACGGTCCGGGGGATTCGTCCTCTTCTTCCTCGCGGTTCACGGGTTCCGGATGCCCCTCTTCTTCCTCGTCAGCGGCTACTTCGCGGCCCTCCTGTGGAGGCGCCGGGGGCCCGCCGGACTGCTCCGGAACCGGACCTTGCGGATCCTGATCCCGTGCCTGCTGGCGATGGTGACGATCAACCCGTTGATCTCGGCGCTGCCGACCTGGGTCTCCGGAGGTTCGCTGAACAAGGCCCTCGTCGACGACGGCTCCCTCGTCGCGGCGGTCCGCCTCGAGGACGAGCCCGCGGCCCGCGATCGGCTCGACCGCGGCGCGAAGATCGAGGAGAAGGACCCCACCCTCCAGCTCGGTCCGCTCTACTGGGCGGCGCTCGAGGGGAACCTCGACATCGCCCGCCTCCTCGTCGAGCGCGGGGCGGACGTGAAGGCGAAGGCGGGCGACGGGACGACGCCCCTGCACGGAGCGGCCTTCCTCGGGCGGCCCGAGATGGTCCGTTTCCTCCTGGAGAAGGGGGCCGACCCGAACGCCAAGGGCGACGAAGGCTCGCGCCCGCTCGAGTCCGCCCGGGCCGACTGGGAGTTCACCAGCGGCCTCGCCGATTACCTCCAGGTGAAGATCGGGGACCGAGAGGACGTCGCCCGCCGCCGCGCCGAAGTCGTCCGGCTGCTGGAGCCGATCACGGACAACACCGCGGAGCGGACGGGGGGCGGCAGGGACCTCGGGCCGTTCAGCGGCCTGCTCAAGGCGTACGACGCCGCGCTCGGCTCGGAGCGACTGGCCGTGTGGATCGGCGGCCACCGCTATCAGCTCGTGAAGAGCAGCGTCTTCGCGCACCTGTGGTTCCTCTGGTTCCTCTGCTGGCTCGTGCCCCTCTTCGTCCTATTCATGGAGGTCGCGTCCCGGCTGGGGTGGAAGCGTCCGCCCGGCTGGATCGTGGTCTCCCCCGCGAGCTTCCTCTGGCTCATCCCCTTGACGTTCCTGCCCCAGTATTTCATGGGGATTGCCTACCCGAACTTCGGCCCGGACACGGCGGAGGGGGTGATTTTGCCCCCGCACCTGCTGCTCTACTACGGGATCTTCTTCGGTTTCGGGGCGCTGTACTACTTCGACGGCGACGAGCGGAACGAGCTCGGCAAGGGCTGGCCGTGGTTGCTGCCGCTGGCCCTGAGCATCCTGTTCTTCGGTGGGCTGATGGCGATCCCCAACCGACCGCTCAGCTCGGTCCTGCAGCCGGCCTACGCCTGGGCGATGTGCTTCGGGATGATCGGGCTCTTCCGGAGGCTGCATCCCGACGAGAACCGGGCGATCCGCTACGTCTCCGACTCGTCCTACTGGCTCTACCTGGCGCACCTGCCGATCGTCCTGGCGGCCCAGGCGATCGTCCGCGACTGGACGCTCGGGTCGTTCTGGAAGTTCTCGATCGTCTTCCTGGGGACGTCGGCCCTGCTCCTGGCGTCGTACCAACTGCTGGTCCGCCACACCTGGCTCGGATGGCTACTCAACGGCACGCGGCATCGGGCGGAGCATGACCAAGAGACGTCTACGCCATCGGCTTGACGATGACCTTCGGGCCCTGGACGTCGATGACCTCGACCAGGGAGTCCGCGTCGACGTAGAAGCCGTCGGCCGTGACGTCCACCAGGAGGTTGCCGAAGCGTGCCTTGCCGGTCGGACGCAGCGGAGACGTGGTCCGGCCGGTCTCCCCGATCAGGAAGGTGAGCGATTCGTAGCCGTCGAGCGAGGGCTTGGCGGAGGGATCGTCGCCGTCGATCCCGGTCCACGGCTCGGGCTTGAGGACCAGTCGATTGAGGAACGGGATGGAGGGGAGGTATCGGGCCAGGACCACCGCGCCGCCCCCGACGGCGACGAGGGCGAGGATGATCTGCACCAGGGTGAAGCCCATCTCGCGGAACTCGTATTCCTGGGTCGGCCAGACGAACGTATGGCTCGCCATGACGATGCTCGCCAGCATCAGCAAGATCCCGGGCATGCCGAAGATGCCGAAGCCGGGGAAGACGAAGAGCTCGATCCCCAGGCAGACCATGCCGACCAGGAAGAGGATGATCTCGAGCTGGTCCGCGGTGCCGCTGAGGTAGTGGCTCCAGAAGAAGAGGAGGAAGGCGAGCGCCGAGGTGATGGCCGGCAGGCCGATGCCGGGGAGCTTGAGCTCGACCACCAGCATGAAGATCCCCACGAACAGGAGGAGCCAGCTCACGTACGGGTCGGTGAGGACGCTGACGAGCGTGTCCACCCAGCTCGGGCCGTCGACGCGGATCGGCTTGCCGCGGAGCCCGTAGAGGCCCTTCAGCTCCTCCTCGCCGGCGACGACCTGCCCGAGGCCGAGCGAGGCCGCGTCGTCCGCGCCCAGGGTGAGGACGCGGCCGGGATCCTTGCGGGGCTGGATCCCCTGGAACCGGGCGCGATTGGCCTCGGCCTCCTCCCGAAGCAGCAGGCGGACGCCGCCGGTCTCGCGATCCGTGGCCTCCACGACGTCCGCGGCCGGGTCCACCATGGCCCGGGCGATGGCCTCGGGATGACCCTTCTTGCCGGCGAGGAAGGCCGCCTTGCGGGCGAGCATCTGGATCTGGGCCTCGCTCAGGTTCTCCAGCCGGTTGCTCCGCGCCGAGAGGATCTGGCGGACGTCGCCCATGCGACCGGTCTTCTTGAACACGATGTCGCGGCAGGCCAGCGGCAGGAGCGCGGCGACGCCCACCGCTCGGTCGTCCACGTAGGCGACGGTCTTCATGTCGGTGATCGCCGCGATCTGGTCGGCGATCCCGTCCGCGGCCATGTCCAGGCCGCCGGGGCTGTCGATCTGGAAGAAGACGAGATTCACCTTCTCCTGCCGGGCCTGCTCGATCCGCCGGGAGAGATACCCCACCTTGACCGAGTCGAGCGGCCCGTTGATCTTGATCCAGACGGGCCGGATCGCCTGTCCCAGGGTCGGGTCCTCGACGGCCGACTGGCCCCCGATCCGATAGAGCCGGGCGACGTCGGCCGGGTTTGCGACGATCGCCTTGGAGAAGCCCTCCGCGCGGGCCCTGGCGGCGGACAGGACGCCGCGCTGGCCCCCTTCCCACGCGGGCTCCTCGGACTTCACCTGGTTGGCCCGGCGGAACTCGTCGAGATGTTCGGGCAGCAGGTAATGGAGGGTGTTATCCGTCGTGCGGACGATCCGGAGGTCCGCGTCGCGGTCGAGCATCCCCAGCAGCAGGTCGGGATCTCTCGTCTTGCGGAGGGCGAGGAAGCGGACCGGCTCGCGGAAGGCCGGATCGAACGCGCCTCCGTCGGGCGTGATCGGGCCGAGCGACGCCGCGGGGCCCATCACGACCTCGGTGCAGGCAACCGCAGGAAGGACCGCATAACCCTTGAGCGGCTGGGGCACGTACGCCACGGTCATCCTGGCGCCGCCCAGCTCCTTGGAGATCAGGTTGGCCAGGTCGAACGAGGTCCCGAACTCGCTGGTCCCGGGGGCGGACTCCCCGGGGAGGAACTCGAAGACCAGGATCGGGCTCTTCCCCTTCGCCGCCCCGGCGTTGCGGTCGACGAGCTGGCGGGTCGCGGCGCGGATGTGCTGGATCGTGTCGTTGTTGATCGGTTCCGTGACGGTGAAGAACTGGCCCGGGGTGGAATCCGCGGCGTTGGTGGCCTGGGCACGGGCGGCGGCGGGACAGAAGGCCGTCGCGAGGGCGAGAGCGGCGATCACCTCGAAGGCCAGTCCGTGACGCGCGTTGCTGAGGCGGATCATAGAAGTCGGACCCCTCCGAGAGTCGTCCGCGGCGCGGATTCCGCCCCCCCGAGGCCGGCGACCGTCTCGACTTTCCTCGACGAGATCGGGGCCGTCGCTTCGATCTGGAGTCGAGCCCTGGGGCGGCGGACGGGTTGAGCGAGGTCGCTAACCCGGTGATTATAGGCAGGCCCGGAGGGACCGTCAAACCGCCGCACCAGTGCCGATTGCGAGCGGGCCGGGCCGGAGACTCCGGTCGGCCCCGTCCCCCCCGGTGGGCCGAGCACTACCGCGGGACGGCCTCGTTGCCGCGGCGGGCGGCGGCGGGGGCGGGACGCCGCGGGGCCGCACCCGGGGCGGGCTGGCGTTGATCACCCATGGGGTTGCGGATCAGCTTCCAGGCGGGGACCGTCTTGCCGACGAAGTTGTTCTCGTTGAGCTTCTTGTTCGGATACAACGGCCCCAGCTTGAAGTCCTTCTTGCTCTTGCCGTCGGGGGAGAGCATCAGGATCCGGACCGGCAGCATGAATTTCCGATCGAGGCTGATGAACGCCGTGCTGAAGCTCTCCATGTCCTCCTTGAGCTTGGGAACGATCCGCACGATGTAGGCGTCCGCCTTGGGGTCTTCCTTGATGAATGTCATGTCGTACCGCCTCTTGGCGTCGTCGGCACGCATGTTGAAGAGGAAGGGGAGGGGGCCCTCCTCGATGGCCTTCTTCTGGTCGTTCTTCTCCAGCGGGAAGATGAAGATCTGCTTGGTGTCGCACTTGTACTGCCAGACCTCGGTGCCGGTGCAGACGATCCGCTCGTTGGGCTCCGAGTCGTAGGCGCCCTGGGCGTTCTTGACAGGACGCTTCTGGTCGTCGGTCTTGATCTTCTTGAAGTCGATGAAGGCGAGGTTCGGGCTCTTGAAGAGGGCGCGGCCCTCGTAGTACTCGACCGTGCCCCAGGCCGGCGTGTCATCGGTGCGAAGGATGATCACTTCCAGGGTCTTGAGGAGCGTGCTCTGCTTCGCCCACTTCTTGAGGATGTCGTCCATTTTCGCGGGGTCTCCCGCACGATCCGCGGCGGCGGCCGGCTGTTGCGCGCCGCCGGCCGGGGCCGGAGCCTGTTCGGCCTCCTGGCCCACGGCATGAGATGCTCCGGCGATCGTCACCCAGGACGTCAGGACAAGGGCCAGATGGAACGTGCTTCGCCATCGCATGGGCAATCGACCTCCGTGCTTCCCGCCCGAGCCGTCGGGCGCCAATCCCTGCTCGCCCGCGAACCGACCGCGCCCCGCGCGGATCGACGCGAACACTACCAGAGACCCGAAATCCGGGCCAGTCCAGACGGATGCGACGACGGATTCGCATCGCCTCGAGGATGCGACAGAAGCTGGGCACGAACGCACGAACTTCCGGCGATGCGTCACCCGTCGCCGAAACCTTGACGCCCTATTCCTGGATACAAACCACCAAATATCAACAACTTGCATTGATTTGGCCGGATGGCACAAGGATTGCTTTGTGGTTAATACACTGGGTGGGCCGGAAAGATCGAGCAGGCCGAATCCGGTCAACCACCTCCCTGTTTTCGGGACCGTGCTTATCGAGAAGGGATGGCTCATGCGTCCTCAACCGATTCGTGAAATCGCTCCTCCCGCCTGGCCGCTCCCCCTGGTCTCCGATCCTCCTCGCAATCCTCGCTAGCAATCCGAGGATATGGAACGAGGGGTCGCCGCGCCGGTTCGCGACGAGCCTCCACCCCGTGCGCCTTGCGCCCCGTTCCCGCGGCGACCAGAACCGGCGTCTCCATGGACTGGACGCCAGGGCCGGCCGTGTGTTAGATTGCTTGACTTGCCCGATTGCGGCTGGCGGTACAATCCGAGATCGAACCACTCCATCCCGCGGCCTGCGCTGCATTCTCGGGGTTGAGACGGGATGGTCTGCGAAGGCCGAGATGTCCACGGCCCTGGCCTGGACGCGGTCGACGGACCTGCCGGGAGGCATGGCGTCCCGGAGCAGGGCGGGGTTGAGATTGGGGAAGGGACGAGCAGCAAGCCGAGGCTGTTGCCCCCACGGCACGACGGCCCCCGATCGCGAGCTTGAATGAACAGGATCTGACGATCATGCCCAAGATGAAGACCCATAAGGGGATGAAGAAGCGGTTCAAGGTGTCGGCCACCGGCAAGGTGTCGCACAAGCGGTGCGGCTCCTCGCACCTGAACAGCCACAAGAGCGGCAAGCAGATTCGCCGGCTCCGGAAGAAGTCCACCCTCCGCGTCTCGGCCGAGAACCGCCGCGTTCGCACGGCGCTTCGCAACAAGCCGTCGGTCAACCCGCTGGCCGTCGAGGCCGAGCGGCTGGCCGCCGAGGCCGCCCTGGCCGCGGCGCTCACCGAGGCCTCCACCGAGGCGGACTGATCGCGGACGAGCCCGATCCGGTCGCCGGGCGACGCCATCTAGCTGGCGATCAGAGAGACGACACGACATTCGGGGGCGTCACGGGAGGCGTCCCCACCGGAACAAGACGACGACGAGACGAGAACTGAACGATGCGTTCCAAGAGTGGTGCCGCCCGCAATCAGTCCAAGAAGCGGCTCTTCAAGGCGGTCAAGGGCTTCGTCGGCGGACGTCGCCGGCTCCTGAAGTCGGCCAAGGAGACCCTGCTGCGGGCCGGCATGTTCGCCTTCCGCGACCGCCGGGCCAAGAAGCGCGAGTTCCGCAGGCTCTTCATCACCCGCGTCAGCGCCGCCGCCGAGATGCGCGGGCTCCGCTACAGCCGGCTGATCCACGGCCTGAAGCTCGCGAAGGTCGGCCTCGACCGCAAGAGCCTCTCCGAGCTGGCGATCCATGACTCGGAGACCTTCGACGCCATCGTCGCCAAGGCCCGCCACGAGCTGGATGCCCACGACAAGGCCGTCAAGGCCCGGCAGCCCGTCGCCGCCGCCCGCTGACGAGCCCGGCCGTTCGCCGCGGGACGAACTTCCGGGGCCTGATCGCCCCGGCCTCCAGGTCCACAGGAACTTCCGGGGCATCATCGCCCCGGCCACGATGAGCTCCCAGGACACGCTCGAAACCGCCCTCGGTGATCTCGAACGCCTCGAATCCGCGGGCCTCGCGGCGCTGAACGCCGCCGCCGGGCCCGAGGCCGTCGAGGCGGCCCGGATCGAGTATCTCGGCCAGAAGGCCGGCCGCGTCAAGGCCGCCCAGGAGCGGCTCAAGGCGCTCGCGCCCGCCGACAAGCGGGCCTACGGCCAGCGCTTCAACGGCGTCAAGCAGGCCCTCGAGGCCGCCCTGGAGGCCGCCCGCGCCCGGCTCCAGCGCCAGGCCGTCGCCGCCGATGCCCTGGACGTGACCCTCCCCGGCACGAAGCCGCGGCTCGGCCATCGCCACCCGCTCTCCCAGACCGCCGACGAGCTGATCGACCTCTTCGGCCGGTTCGGATTCTCGGTGGCACGAGGGCCGGAGGTCGAGGACACCCGGCACAACTTCGACGCCCTCAACATCCCCCCGGTCCATCCCGCCCGCGATCCCCTGGACAATTTCTACCTCTCCGAAGGCACGATGCTCCGCAGCCAGACGAGCACCGTGCAGATCCGCGTGATGGAAGCCCAGGCCCCGCCGGTCCGGGTCATCGCGATCGGCCGCGTCTACCGGCCCGACACCGTGGACGCGACCCACTCCTTCATGTTCCACCAGGTCGAGGGCCTGATGGTCGACCGGGGGGTCACCATGGGCGACCTGAAGACCGTGCTCCGCCTTTTCGCCCGCAGCTATCTCGGCCAGGACGTGAAGATCCGCTTCCGCCCGTCGTTCTTCCCGTTCACGGAACCGAGCGTCGAGGTCGATATGCTCTGGCATGGGGGCGATCGTTGGGTTGAAATGGGAGGGGCTGGGATGGTGGATCCCAACGTCCTCCGCGCCGTGGGCTACGATCCCGAAGAGGTCACGGGTTTCGCCTTCGGCCTCGGCATCGAGCGGCTCTGCATGCGACGGCACGGGATCGACGACATTCGCCTCCTCTACCAGGGGGACGTCCGGTTCCTCGAGCAGTTCTGATCGCCGCGGCGTTCCAGGTCGGCACTCCCCGAAATCGACGATCCTCGCCCGATCCGCGCCCCACAACCCCCCCATACGAGCAGCCCACAACCCGAAGCGAGCCGGCCCCCCGGCGCTTCGCACACGGAGTCCTCGCCATGGCCAACGATTCGACGAAGGTCATCGTCACAGAGGGTGCGACCGGCCACACGACCCAGGCCTATCATCACGACTTCCAGGAGATCCGGGCGGACGGCAAGGGCGCCAAGGATGCCGCCGAGCTCCTGGTCAACAAGCTCAAGCTCGCGATGGATACCGCCCTCACCGAATGGCGCCGGCAGACCATCACCCAGGCCATCGCCGACGTCGAGTCGTTCGTGAAGGCCCAGGGCTGACATCCCGCCCGACCGGCCGCATCTCGCCCCGGAGGACCTCGACCTCATGACGACCGCCGAGACCGAACCGCCCCCGAAGGCCGCCAGGGCGGGGCTGCACCGCGACCTCGGCGTGATCGACGCCACCACGATCGTCATGGGGGGGATGATCGGCTCCGGGATCTTCATCACCTCGGCGGAGTCCTCGCGGCTCGTCGGGGCCCCGGGCTGGCTGCTCCTGGCCTGGTTGCTGGCCGGCGTGATGACCATCACCGGGGCCGTGACCTCCGCGGAGCTCGCCGCCATGATGCCCCGCGCGGGGGGGCAATACGTCTTCCTCCGCACCGCCTATGGCCCCCTCTTCGGATTCCTCTTCGGCTGGTCGATGTTCATGGTCGTGCAGACCGGGACCATCGCGGCGGTCTCGGTCGCGTTCTCCCGGTTCCTGGGGGTCTTCTGGCCGGCAATCGCGTCGGACGTCCATCCGCTCTTCCCGCCGCTCATCGTCGGGCGGTACGCGCTCAGCCTCTCCAGCCAGCAGATCGTCGCCCTCGTCCTGATCGTCGCGCTGACGTTCACGAACACCCGCGGGCTCCGGCTCGGGGCGCTCATCCAGAACACGTTCACGTTCGCCAAGACGGCCGCGCTCATCGGCCTGATCGCGATCGGACTGACGCTCGGCTACAGCCCGAAGGCCGCGGCGTGGACCTCTTCGTGGTGGAACCCGGCGGCGAACGGCTGGACCCCTTCGGTCGGCTACAAGGAGGCGCTGCCGGTCGAGGGGGGCGCGGCCATCCTCTTCCTGCTGGGCCTGGCGATGATCGGGCCGCTATTCTCCCAGTCGTCCTGGAACAACGTCACCTTCATCGGCGGCGAGACCCGGGATCCCGGCAAGACCCTGCCGCGGGCCCTCTTCCTCGGGACGATCAGCGTCGTCGGCCTCTACCTGCTGGCGAACCTGGCCTACCTGGTCTCGCTCCCGTTCGACCAGATCGCGGGGGCGAAGCAGGACCGGGTGGGGACGGCGGCCATGGAGGCGGCGCTCGGGGAGAAGGGCCGATACGTCATGGCGGGGGCCATCCTGATCTCGACATTCGGCTGCGTGAACGGGCTGGTGCTGGCCGGGGCGCGGATCTACTACGCGATGGCTCGCGACCATCTCTTCTTCCGGGCGGCCGGCACGACGAACGCCCACCACGTTCCCGCCGCCGCGCTCGTCGCCCAGGCGATCTGGTCGTCGGTGCTGGCGATGCTCGTGACCGTCACCGTGGATCCGACGACGAACCGGGCCAGCTTCGGCAACGTGTACAGCGACCTGCTCGAATACATCATCCCGGTCGATGTCACCTTCTACATGCTGATGGTCGGCGCCGTGATCCTGATGCGGATCAAGGCCCCGTTCCTGGCTCGGCCCTACCGGGCGATCGGGTATCCGGTCACTCCGGTGATCTACATCGTCCTGGCGTTGCTCCTCGTGATCGATTTCATCTACCTCAAGTTCTGGACCTCGGGGATCGGCTTCCTGATCGTGCTCGCGGGCATACCGGTATACGCGACCTGGCGGCTCGTCGAGAGCCGCCGGCAGGCGGCGCCGAGGCCCAGGGCGGACGCCGAGCCCCGTCCGGATGCGGACGCGACCTGAACAACGATGATCGTAAGCTGGAACTGGCTGACCGACTACGTCCGGCTCGACATGCCGGTGGAAGCCCTGGCGGAACGGCTCGCGCTGACCGGCCTGAACCACGAGTCCACCGAGGACGTCGGGGGGGACCTCGCGATCGACCTGGAGGTCACGAGCAATCGCTCGGACTGCCTGGGTCACGTCGGCGTCGCCCGCGAGATCGGCGTGGTGTTCGACCGGCCGCTCCGGGTGCCGGACCCGCGGCCACGGGCGAGCGGCCCGGCGGTCCTGTCCCGGGCCGCGGTGGCCGTCGAGTGCCCGGACCTCTGCCCGCGATTCACCGCCCGGGTCGTCACGGGCGCCCGCGTGGGGGAGAGCCCGTGGTGGCTGCGGAAGCGGCTCGAGACGATCGGGGTGACCCCCATCAGCAACGTCGTGGACGTGACCAACTACGTCATGTTCGAGTGCGGTCAGCCGCTCCACGCCTATGACCTGGACCTGCTCCAGGAGCATCGGCTGGTCGTCCGCCGGGCCCGGCCCGGAGAGACCCTGAAGGCGATCAACGGCAAGACTTACGAGCTGAAGCCGGAGATGCTGGTCATCGCCGACGCGGGTCGTCCCGTCGGGCTCGCCGGGGTGATGGGGGGGCTCGAGACCGAGATCGGCGACAAGACCCGGAACATCCTCATCGAGGCGGCGCGGTTCGACGCCATGTCGGTCCGGAAGACGTCCCGGGAGCTCGGCCTGTTCAGCCCGTCCAGCTTCCGCTTCGAGCGGCCCATCGATCCCGAGATCACCGAATGGGCGAGCCGCCGGTGCGCCGAGCTGATCCTGGAGACGGCCGGCGGCACCCTCCACGAGGGCCTCATCGACGTCGGGGCTCCCTCCCGGCCGCGCGAGCCGATCACCCTCCGCTACGCCCAGATCGAGCGGGTGCTCGGGATCCCGGTCGGCAGCGAGGAGGTCCGGCGGATCCTCGCGGCGCTCGGTCTCGAGATCGTCCGCCAGGACGGCTCGGCGATCACGGCCAGGCCGCCGACGTGGCGTCCCGACCTGGAGCGGGAGATCGACCTGATCGAGGAGGTGGCGCGGATCCACGGCTATGAGCACATCCCCGAGGACCGCGCCGTGCCGATGACGAGCGCGCCGCGGGCGGTCCGAGAACGGGTCGAGTCCGCGGTCCGCGAGACCCTGACCGGCCTGGGGATGGACGAATCCGTGACCTTCAGCCTGGTCGAGGAGTCCCTCGGCGGGCCGGTGCAGCCGGGGACGGCCGCCGCCCCCCTGCGGATCGATCACTCGAGCCGGAAGGTTGAAGTCGCGCTGCGTCAGAGCCTGCTCCCCAGCCTGCTGTCGGCCCGGGCTTACAACGAGTCCCGCGGCAATCCGGCGGCGGAGCTCTTCGAGATCGCCAACGTCTATCTCCCGCGCGGGGCCGGCGAGCTGCCCGACGAGCCGACCCGACTGGCGATCGTCACCAGCCGAGATTTCCGGGGCGCGAAGGGGGTCGTCGAGGGCCTCCTGGGCCGCCTCCACGTCGCCGGCCCGTTGACGGCCCGCGCGGTCGACCTGCCGCTCTTCGCGCCCGGGCGGGCCGCGGAGCTGCTGGTCGGGGGCGTCCACCTCGGCTATCTGGGCGAGGTCGAGAAATCCCAGCTCGACCGGTTCGAGCTCCGGGAAGGCTGCTCCGCGGCCGAGCTCGACCTGGGGGTCCTGCTCGATCGGGCCATCCTGATCCCGCAGCATCACGCCCTCCCGGCCTTCCCGGCGGTCTCTCGGGACCTGTCCCTGGTGGTGGACCGGGCGCTCGGGTGGGAGGACCTGGAACAGACGGTGCGGGCCGCCGGCGGTCCGTCGCTCGTGGGCGTGGAGTACCTCGATACGTTCCGGGGCGGGAATCTGCCCGAGGATCGCCAGAGCGTCCACTTCGGCCTGATGTTCCGGGAACCCTCGCGGACCCTGACCGGCGAGGAGATCGATCGGGCCATCAAGTCCATCGTTGACGCGTGTGCCACCCGCCTGGGCGCCTTCTTGCGGAACTGACCGAGATCGGCTCAGACGGCGACCAGTGCCAGCCCGACCGCGACGATGAGCGTGATGGCGATCACGATGTAGATGATGTGGCTCGCGCTCGGCTCCGCGAGGAAATCGCCGATCTGCTCTCCGACGCGTTCCAGCCACGTGGACTCGGAGTGGACAGTCGCACTCCGGGCCACCTGCTCGCTCCCGCTGGCGATCGCTTTCTTGAGCTCGATGACTTCCTTGCGGTAGTCCTTGTGGGCCGCGCCGGCGAGTTCGCGACGGAGATCGGCCTCCTCCTCGTCATCATCCAGTTCATGACGAGGGGCGTCCGGTCGGAAGGCGGGCCGCTCCTCGATCCTTGGGGAGGAGGAAGGGGGAGGAGTCGGCGAGGGGTCCGATGCCGGCTTCCGATCGGGACGGAGGGCGGATTCGATCCGGGACCAGTCGAGCGGGTCGTCCGGCGTCGCGTGGATCGCGACCGGCGCCTTGACCCGTCTCTCGATGGTCGAGGAGAGAGCCCGCCGGCTGCTCGGTCGATCGGCCTTGGGGAGGAGCGATTCGAGCGCCTCGGCGACCTCGCCGGCCGACTCGAACCGGTCCTCGGCCCGGAGCGCGAGGAGTCGGTCGATGGCCCGGACGAGTGGGAGCGAGAGATCCGGACGGATCTCCGTGATCGGGACATGAGGCTGGCTGACCCGCCGCAGCATCCGGTCCATCTTCGTTGCGCCCGGGAAGGCGTACTTGCCGGTGAGCAGGCGGTACATCGCGCAACCGAGGCTGAAGAGGTCGGTGCGGGCGTCCATCGACTCGCCGGAGAGCTGCTCCGGGGACATGTAGTCGGTCGTCCCCACCACGAAGCCCTCGTCCGTGTCGTGGGGCTCCGTCTTGGCGCTCGAGACGCCCACGAAGGCCCCCAGCCCGAGGTCGAGCACGCGGACGAAGCCGGTGTTGGTCAGGAACAGGTTCGTCGGCTTGATGTCCCGATGGATGACCCCCTTCTCGTGGGCGTGGGCGAGGCCCCAGGCCGCCTGGGCCATGTAGCCGACGACCTCGTCCGGCGGCAGGATCCCCCGGCGGCGGAGGGCCTTCTCCAGGTCCTCGCCTTCGAGGTATTCCATGACGATGAAGGGGGAGCCCTCGAACTGGTCGGCGTCGAATGCACGCACCACGTTGGGATGGTCGAGCAACCCGACGATCTTCATCTCGCGGAAGAACCGATTCACGGCGTTCGACGAGGTGGCGTGGGCGGGGAGCACCACCTTCAGCGCCACGACCCGGTCCATCAGCCGATGGCGGGCCTTGAAGACTCGCCCCATCGCCCCGAGCCCGATGCGATCCAGCAGCACGTAGCGATTGAAGACCAGTCCCGACGACTTGCCCAGGAGGAGTCGCCCGGCCTGGAACTCCGTCAGGTTGCCCCCCTCGACGAGCCGGCTGGCGACCGCCTGCGGATCGTCGTTGCGTCCGACCCCCTTGCGGATGGCGCGGATCTCGGAATCGGACAGGACTCCGGACAGCTCCAGAGTCGCCAGGAAGTCGCCCACCGTCCTTCGTATCGGCAGACCCTCGAGCTGATCTTCTACCACCGCATCCCGCTCCAGGCCGGCGCCCATCCTCACGGGCGCCCGGCGTCCTAAGACTCCGCGAATGCCACCTTCACATGGTTCGCCAGTTCATCATGTGCAGGCTCCGCACCCGCTTCCAGAGCAATCCACGGCAGACCCTGCTCCGCCCCTAATCGACTCGCCGATTGTTGCCATAACTAGCATTCTAGAATCAACTTATACCACAGGCAATGATGATTGCTTGGGAGCGACGCGCGTTGTGGTGCAGGGACTTCAGCCGCATCATCCGATGGATTGAGCGAATGGCATGCCGTCATCGTATCTGATGGGCGAGGGGAACCTTCCCGACGAGTGAGGCGGTGATCGGCGTCCCATTTTGTTGGCGGTCGTGCGAATCCGTGAGGGCACCCCGATCCTGGGCGGGCCGAGGTCGACGAACGGTGGGCGAGAATCGGTGCGGCAGTTGCTTGGGCGTAGTGGACGGCTTCCATGGTGCGTACCCCGATCGATGGCCGCGGGAGCGCGGTCCGGGTGCGTTGAGTAGGGGCACGACATGCTCGGCTTGCTGAAGCAGTGGCGACTCTGGGTCCTCGCGTTCCTGCTGGTCGGCCCGGTCGTCGTGTATGTCGGGTTCGGTACGATCTGGCTCTGGCAGGCGGGCTGGCTCTGGCTGGCGGCCCTCGTCTGGATCGCCGCGGGCGTGGCGTTTTCGGTCCTCGCCGCCAGATGGACCAAGAATGTACACGCGATCATGCCTCCGCTCGATTGGGATTCGCCCGAGACGTTCTCCCCCCGCGATCGCGACGCCTGGGGCCTCGTCGAGGAGGAGGCGAGGGCCGGCGACGAGCTGTCGATGGAGGAGCTCACGAACGCCGACCTCTACATGGAGACCGGCCGACGGCTCCTCACTCGCCTGGCCGGCTTCTACCATCCGAGCTCGGACAATCCCCTCTCCCAGGTGCCGCTGATCGAGCTCCTGACGGCGATCGAGCTGGCGTCGGAGGACCTGGCCCACCTCTCGCGTCAGGTGCCCGGCGCGGACGTGATCACGCTCGCCCACTGGCAGCGTGCCGTGCAGATATCGAACTACATATCCAAGGCGAATGACATCTACTCGATGTTCTCCCCGCTCCTCAACCCCCTGAGCGGCCTGGCGCGGCTGGGCACGCGAGAGATGCTGGTGAAGCCCGCCTGGCGGGACATGCAGTTGAACGTGCTGCGATGGTTCTACCAGGCGTACGTCAACCGGATCGGCGTCCACCTCGTCGAGCTGATGAGCGGCCGGCTGGCGATCGGCGCCGACCGATATCGTCGCCTGACCCGTCGGTCCGGCGGACGGCGTCGGGAGGAGCCGGCCGCGGATGCGCCGCTCGTCGTCGCGGTCGTGGGGGTGCAGGGGGTTGGCAAGTCCAGGCTGATCGAGGCGCTCAAGCAGGCGACGGCGGGTGACGCGGGCCTGATTCGGGCCTGGTTCGAAGGGCAGGGGCTGGACCCCTCGCTCATCGATCGGCTCCGCCAATTGCGCTGGGTGGAGGCGCCCGGATACTCCGGCACGGTCGATCGAGAGGGCCGCCGCGACCGTCGATCCCGGAAGGAAGCGACCGAGGCGGCCATCCACGCCGACCTGGTGATCCTGGTGCTGGACCAGTCCCGCGGCCTTCAGCCGGCCGACGTCGCCGTGGCGCAGGCATGGGACCACCACTTCATGGAGCATCCGCAGCAAGAGGCCCCGCCGACGCTGGTGGTGGTCACGGGCGTGGATCGGGCCGAGATCGGTGCTCCGTGGGCTCCCCCCTATGACTGGGAGAATGGGAAGGGGGTCCGAGAGGCGGCGGTTCGATCCGTCTTCGATGCCGTGAGGTCGACGCTGCCGCCGGCCTTCGGGGCCTTCGCGGCGGCCGGCCTGGGCGACGACAAGGCCTTCGGCGTGCTGGAGTCGGTCCTGCCGGCCCTGGCCGCGCAGCTTCACCGGGCGGAGCGGACCAGCCTGGTCCGCCAGCTCCATTCCCTCTCCGGACGGTCGGCCCTGGGACGCGTGATGAGCCAGCTCGGGGACCACGGCCGCCACGCCTGGGCCAACATCAAGGAGCGACGGAAGTCGTCCAGGTCGGGTGCATCCTGACGGATCCCGCGACGGCGGAGATTGTACGCATTGCATCGCCGGGCCCGCGGCCGGCGCGGGAATCTCCGTCCCCGGCGGCTGAAGTTGCTCGTCCGGGGCGCCGATAACAGGCCTGGACCAAGCGGTCCGACCCATCGCCGATGGCTTGGCAACGCTCGACCTGGTTGGTTGGCATCTCCAAGGAAGGAGCGCATCCGATCCCCGGATGCACGCTCGATCGTCACACCAAGCGTATGCTCTCGACTGATGGAGATGCACACATGGCATACCGATTCCGCGCGCATCGCGCCGGGGCCTGTCTGGCCGCAATCCTCGCCATTTTCTGCGGTCCCGAGGCCGCCGACGGCGGCGAGAAGGGGGAGGCGGCCGAGATCGCCTGGCGGGGCGATTATTCCCGGGCCTTCGAGGAGGCCCGCAACCGCGACCAGCTCCTCTGGATCCAGTTCACCGGACCGTGGTGCCCCAACTGCACCAGGATGGAGCACGACACCTTCCCCGATCCCGACGTCCGGGAGCGGGCCCGACGCTCGTTCGTCCCGGTCCGGCTCCGCGCGGATGTCGAGGAGCAGCTCGCGCTCGGGTTCAACCTGACCGGCCTCCCCGCCACGGTGATCGTCGCGCCCTCGCGCGAGGTCATGGCCGTCCGCCAGGGTTACCTCAGCCCTCGGGAGCTCGACGAGCTCCTCGACGAGGCCGTCGCCCGACAGCGGGCGCGGATCGACGCCGCGCGTCGCCTCGTCGCCGAGCCCGAGCGGCAGAAATCCGGCCCCGGCGGCGAGGCCGCGAAGGTGGCCCGCGAGCAGCCGCGGCCGAAGGTCGAGGAGCGGCTCGCCCTCTCCGGCTATTGCCCCGTCAGCCTGATCTCGGACAAGAAGCTCGTACCGGGACAGACCGAGTACACCGTGGTGCACGACGGCCGCCTCTACCGGTTCGCCAGCCTGCTCACGTTCAATCTCTTCCGCCGCGACCCGGCGCGTTATGTCCCGGTCAACGGCGGGAACTGTCCGGTCGCGGAGATCGACCGCCAGAGCACCGAGCCGGGCAGTCCCAGGCACGGCGTCCTCTACCAGGGCCGACTCTTCCTGTGCGCCTCGGAGTCCGCTCGCAGGACGTTCCTCGCCCAGCCCGATCGATACCAGGTGGTCGACGTGGCCGAGCGCGGCTACTGTCCTCATTGCCTCTCGCATGAGGGCCTCCTCGTCCGCGGCGACCCCCGGGTCGAGCTCAAGAGCGAGGGGAAGCGCTACTGGTTCCCCGATCCGTCCCACCGCGAGGCCTTCGTGGCCTCCGCAGCCGCCGACGGATCCGTGAGGCGGTGAGCGGCAGGGCCCGAGGCCCCTCGGCGGAAGGCCGGTTTCGCGGGCTCTCTCGGCCCACCTGTTTCGCCGCGGGCGGGGTCTGTAGGATGGATGGCCCGCGACCCCGGCAAGCAAGGCGCGGGAGCGTAACCATCGAGGGCGAGACGTGGCGAGCCTGACCGTCGAGAATTACGTCAAGACGATCGCGCTGATCGCCGCGCGAAGATCCGCAGACCAGGCTGTTTCGACGGGCGAGCTCGCGCAGGCGATGCGCGTCTCCCCCGGCACCGTCACCGGGATGCTCAAGACCCTCTCCGAGGCGAGCCTGGCGACCTACACCCCGTACGAGGGGGCCCGCCTCACCGCGGCCGGCGAGCGGCTCGCGCTCAAGGTCATCCGACGTCATCGGCTCCTGGAGCTTTTCCTGGCCCGGACGCTCGAGATGTCCTGGGATGAGGTGCACGAGGAGGCCGAGCACATGGAGCACGCCGCGTCCGAACGGCTCATCGATCGGATCGACGCGTTCCTCGGCTTCCCCGCGGTGGACCCCCACGGCGATCCGATCCCCCGCGCCGACGGCTCGCTCACCGAGCCCGAGGGGACGCCGCTCGCCCTCTGCCCGCCCCAGAAGGTGTTCCGCGTCGTCCGCGTGATGGATCAGGATCCGGCCTTCCTCCGCTACCTCTCCGAGTGCGGCCTCGAGCTCCATGCCCGCGGGGTCCTGGAAGAGAATCGTCCGGAGGCCGGGGCGCTCGTCTGCCGGATCGGGGACGGCGATCGGACGGTCGCCCTGGGGCTGGCCGCCGCGGCCAAGGTGCTGGTCCGGGTGGAATGAACCTCGATCCTCGGCCCGGCCGTCCCGGTCAGGATCGGAATGTGTCCTCGGCGTGGTCGACCTCTCGATCGAGCCGGAACGGACCGAGATCCATCGCCGGCGTCCGGCCCAGGATCAGGGCCGCCACCAGCTCCGCGGTCGCGGGCGAGAGCTGGAGGCCGGCGCGCTTGTGGCCGGTGGCGACGATCAGGTTGTCCAGGCCGGGAGCCAGCCCGATGTATGGCTTCGAGTCGATGCTCCCCGGCCGCAGGCCCGCCCAGGTCCGCTCCACCTCCGCCCGGCCGAGAGACGGGCAAAGCCGGATCGCCTCGTCGATCAGGGCCCGAACGCCGGCCGCGGTGGGCCGCGTGTCGAATCCCGCGTCCTCCTCCGTGGCACCGACCAGGATCCGGCCGTCGTCGCGCGGGACCAGGTAGCACCGCCCATGCTCCACGATCCGCCGAAGCAGGGGCCGATCGTGGCGGAGCAGCACGATCTGTCCCTTGACCGGCGGGGTGGGTGCCGAGACCCCCACGCCTTCGAGCAGACCTCCCGACCATGCTCCCGCCGCCATCACGACCCAAGAGCAGGCGATGGTCTCGGATCCGACCCGGACACCCGCGACCCGGCCGTCCTTGACATCCAGCCCAAGGACGGGCTGCCACGGCCGCAGTTCGGCGCCGCGGCGACTTGCCGCGATGGCCAGGGCGGCCAGGTGCCGGGGGTTCCTGACCTGGGCGCGATCCGGGAGGAAGTACGCCTGTCGGACCGACGGGCCGAGGGCCGGCTCGATCCGCGCGCAATCGACCGCCGCCAGCCGCTCGTGGACGATCCGCTCGGCCCGCCATCGGCCGGCCGTGGCTCGCAGCGACCGCTCCTCCGCCTCGTCGCAGGCCACGTCCACGCCGCCGCATCGCCGGTAGCCGTTGTCGATGCCCGTCTCGTCCTGGAGCCGCTGCGACCAGCTCGGATAGAGCGATGCGCTCCAGGAACGGAGCGCGGCCAGCGGCGGCAAGCCCGTGACGGAATCGGTCGCGCCGGCACCGCGATCCGGGGGCTCGCTGGGCGGGGGCAGGAGCCCGGCCCCGGCCCAGGATGCTTCGCGCCCGAGCTCCCGCCGATCGAGGACGAGACAGCGAATCCCCTCGCGCGAGAGGGCGTAGGCGATCGAGAGTCCGATCACGCCTCCACCCACCACGACCACGTCTCGACCGGCGACGGACATCACGCACCCCGCCCGCTCTTGATCCCGACCGTCACGGCTTCCCGGATCCTGGAGAGGCCCGCCAGGTGGCCGCGGCGAGGCGATCGACTCCCTGTCCTTCGCTGACGAGGATCAGGTCATCGCCGTCCCAGGTGATCCCCTCGACGGGCCGCTCCGGATAGCGGACCGTCGACAGGAGTTCCCATCCGCCGTCGCGGTCGCGGCGGTAAATCCGCGTGACCGACTCCGAGCAGGCGGCAAGGAGCGTGCCATCGGCGTTCAGGCTGGTCCCCGTGACCGGCTCGACGAATCCCGGCAAGGTCCCCAGTCGCCTGGGCATCGCCGGCCGGAGCAGGGGGGCCGCCGGCCGGAAGGGGATGGCGTTGAGCACCGCCTCCTTGCCGTCGAACCGCTTGGTCGCGACGATCACCGAATGCGAGCCCGCGTCGTGGAAGATCCCCTCGGCGTCGAAGCGACCGCCCGGGGGGAAGCCGTAGAAGCTCGCCGACGTGGGCTTCAAGGCTTCGACCGCCGGCCTCGCCGGGTCGGGCTCGTCGATCTGGTAGATGACGCGGAGGGGGAGCCGGCCGCCGTTGTTGCCCGTGTCCCCGAGGTAGAGATGCCCCTCGTCGTCCGCGGCGATGTCCTCCCAGTCCACGTTCGGCACCGCGATCCGGAAGCTCGCGACGATCGAGCCGTCGCGGCGAATGGCGAAGAGGAGCGGGGCGTTGCCGGAGTCGTTGTGGACCCAGAAGATCCCCGGATGACGCCGGCTGCGGACGATCCCCGAGGCCTCCGGCAGGATCCGTCGATCGAAACGGCCGAGCGACTCGAGCGGAGGCTCCAGGCCCAGGCAGAGCAGGACCGGGGCGAGGATCGCGATCATTCGCGCTCCTCCACGACGGGAGGCACGGGGTCGCCGACGCGGAGCCACGCGGCTTTCAGGTAGGCCCCCTCGGGGGCGTCCAGGGCCACGGGATGGTCCGCGGAGGCCCCGGTCATGGCCAGGAGCTGGACCGATCGACCGGCCTTCCGGGCCGCCGCGCGGAGCAGGTACTGGAAGTCCGCGGCGGCCAGCAGCCCCGAGCACGAGCAGGTCAGCAGGAGCCCGCCGGGCTCCACCAGGCCGATCCCCAGGACGTTCAGGTCGAAGTACTTCCGCTTGCCCGCGGAGACCTCCTCGCGGTCCAGGATCAGCTTGGGGGGATCCAGGACGACGACGCCATAGGTCTTGCCGTTGACGCCCATCTGCCGCATGTAGCCGAAGGCGTCGGCGTGCACGGCGTTGAGGCGCACGTTGTTGGCGTTGCCGTTCTCGCGGGCCAGCGCGACGGCCTTCTCGTCGAGATCGACGCAGGTCACCTCGCTCGCCCCGCCGCGGAGGAGGGCGTTGAGGCCGAATCCACCCGTGTAGCAGCAGGCGTCCAGGACGGCCTTGCCGCCGCAGAATCGGGCGAGGTCCTTGCGGTTGTCGCGCTGGTCGCAGAAGAAGCCCGTCTTGTGCCCCTCGTCGAAGTGGATCCGGTACTTCACGCCGTGCTCGACGATCGTCACCCGCGGCGGCAGGCCGGGGCTGGCCAGGGCTCGGCCGGGGAAATCCTCCTGCATCGCGACCCGGTCGTCGACGTGGACGCGGAAGTGCTTCGTCCCCATCCGGGCCGCACAGAGGTCCAGGATCGGGCCGATTCGCTGGTACATGCCGATGCTGAAGATCTCGACCGAGAGGACGTCATCGTAGCGGTCGACGATCAGGCCGGACAGGCCGTCCCCCTCCGCGTGGAGGAGCCGATAGGCGTTCGACTGCTCGTCGAGCTTGAGCAGGTCTCGGCGGAGGGCGACCGCCCGGTCGATCCGGCCCGCCCAGAAGTCCGGGCCGGGAGGGCCGGCCTCACGCCAGAGCATCCGGAGCGAGATCTGCGACCGGGCATTCCAGAGGCCGTAGCCGATCGCTCGCCCGTCGCGGTCGACGACGCGGACGAGGTCCCCCTGGTTGGGGATCCCGGCCCCGACGGGGCCGTCGATCATCTTGCGGAAGACGAACGGATGGGCCCCGGTCGCCCGGATGGCCACCGTCGGCAGCGCTCCTTCGGGCTCGAGGCTGCGGTCGGGGATCGCCATGGGGGGCGATTCCGACTCCGCTCCCTGGGGGCGGAGCCGGGGCCGGGGATTCGGTCGGGAGCGGGGGCTTCGTGGCGGCATCGGGATGAGACTGGGCTAAGTAGGTTGGGGCAGGGGAGGTGGCGACGAGCCTTCAGACCTCGTCATCGCCGTCGATGTCGTCGATCTCATCGGGGCCGATCTCGCCGCGACGGATGAGTCGTCGGAGCCGGACCAGGAGGGCCGTGGCATAACGCTGGAGCGCGAGCTGCTGCGTCAGCACCGCCTCGTCGGCGGCCGAGACCGGAATCCCGGCCATGATCCGGTGGGCCTGAACCAGGCTGTCCCAGCCGATGTCGATCACCTTGGGGACCGCCTCCGGATCTTGCCGGGCCTGGGCCATGAGCTGGCGGGCCTTCTTCAATCCGGCCTGAGCCTGCTTGAGGTTCCTCAAGGCCGCTCCCGAGCTCATCTCCGCCATGATCCGCCCCGCGTCGTGTGGTCTGAAATCCGGATTTTCACTCGTTCTTCTCCGGCTGCCGATATTAGAGTAGTGGAGACGGACACGCGTGCACAACGCCTCCCAGGAGTCGAACACATGTCGGGAGACTACGAGTCCAGCACCGTTGTCGAGCCGGCGGTGGAGCAGGAAGTCCGCACCAAGCGGCTGCCCCCGTACAACGTGATCCTGGTCAACGACGAGGATCACACCTTCGAGTACGTGATCGAGCTGCTGATCAAGCTCTTCGCCCACTCCCTGCCGCGTGCCAAGGACCTGACCTGGGAGGTCCACTCGCGAGGCCGCGCCATCGCCATGACGACCCACAAGGAGCGCGCCGAGCTCAAGCGCGACCAGGTGCTCGCCTATGGGCCCGACCCGCGGCTGGCTCGCTCGAAGGCCTCGCTCCGCTGCTACATCGAGCCGGCGGAGGGCTGAGCGTGGCAACGACCACGGCCTCCGTCCGGACGCCTCGACGGATCATCGCAGGCATCGCAGGGTTGTGATCAGACGACCGCACTCCTCCCGGGCGGAGCGGACGGACTCCACTCCTGAGCAGCCCCCGATGCGGTCTCCGGATCGCTCCAGGGCCTCCTCGATGAGCTCCGCGTCAAGCCATGGTCGTGCGTGGAGTGCCCGCGGGTCGTGGCCTTCGATCTCTCGGTGCAGGATTGCGGAGACGCGATCCAGATGGGCCGCGATCGAGTTCGAGTGGCTTTCGCCCCCGGTACCGAGCTGAATCTCGGCCTCCATGACCTGCGCGGAGGCATCGACGAGGGCCTCCGGCGGGAGCCGGCCTCCCTCGTAGAGGCTTGCTCGAGACCGGAATCGCCCTATGACCCTGGCGTGTTCCTCGAGGGAACGGCGCCTGTGCGCGAGTATACCGGTGGTGAGGACGACCGCGGCGATGGCAACCAGCGTCAGCAGGTGACGGATCGAGCGGCAGGCCGGCCGACCGGCCTGCGCACCGCGAACCTCGCCGCGGCCCGATCGGGTCATGCCTTGGGGGCGAGGATGGCGGTCATCCGGCGTCCTTCCATGGATGGGTTCTTCTCGAGCTTGCCGACGTCCTCCAGGGACTTCAGCACCTCTTCCATGACCCTCCGCCCCTCGTCGATGTGGGCGAGCTCGCGGCCGCGGAAGAGGACGTTGACCAGGACCTTGTCCTTCTGGTCGAGGAATTCCCGCGCGCGTTTGACCTTGACCTCGATATCGTGCTCGCCCGTCTTGGGCCGCACGCGGATCTCCTTGACCTGGATCTGGTGCTGCTTCTGCTTGGAGAGCTTCTTCTTCTGGGTGTACTTGAACTTCCCGTAGTCGATGATCTTGCACACCGGCGGCCGCTCGTTGGCGGCCACCTCGACCAGATCCATGCCCGCCTCGCGGGCGTGCTCCAGGGCCTTGCTCGTCGGCATGACGCCGAGCATGGCACCTTCGGCGTTGATGACCCGCACGGGGGAGATGCGGATCTGCTCGTTCACCCTCAATCCACGCTCGATCGGTCCGATGACACGTCCTCCTCAAGGACGAAGCAGGATTTCCTCCGCGAACGGGAGCGATCTGCCGCCCGACCCGGGGCGGAAATGCTCCCGAAACGACATCCGCCGGCCACATTAGCCGGCCATTCCGTCGCCGCGAGGCAATCAAGGACTGTAATTTCGGATTGGACTTGTGTCAAGATCCGGCGCGAAGTCATTAGGGGATCGCGCCCGGACTCATTTCCGGGCCTCGCTCCCCGGATCGGCCGGCAGCGTGCGGACGTCGAAGAGGCCCCCCGACATGTTCCCGGGGTGGCCCTGGAATCGGATCGTGATCGTCCGCTTGCCCCTGGTCAGGTCGCGCGGGATGGGAACCTCCACCGTGTAGAAGTCCTCCGTGCCCCGATCACCGAGGGTTGTGGTCGCAATCGTCTTGCCGTCGGCGAGGACGTCGAAGGTCCGGGCGCCGGTCTCCCGGCCCCAGTAGCGGCAGGCGAGCACCGCCCCGGCGGCCGGCTCGACCTTCATCACGTAGCTGAACCAGCCCCCCGGAGAGGCGTCACGCCAGTGCGATTCCATCCGCCGGCCGTAGGCGCCGGGGCCGGTGTTCGATCGCTCAGATTCGAGGTGATGGGCGGACTCCGACACCGGGTCGCCGATCCGCACGAAGTCGATCGACCGGGCGTCGAGCTCACGGAACCGCTTCGCCTCGGCCTCGAGGCGGGCAACCTCCGCGTCGTACGCGTCCGGGCTCAACGTCCGCCAGTAGACCGCGTACCGCGCGTAGTGGTTCCGGTAGAACGGGATCAATTCCTGCTCCGCCGGCCGGAGAAATCCCCTGGTCGTCCGGAACGTCAGGGGCTTGCCCGGGACCGGCTCGAGATGATCGAGCAGGGCCGCGGGCGTCTCCGCCGCGATCGTCGGGACCGTGGCCTCGGGGACCGGTCGGCGGCCGATGGTGTCCCCGATCTGCCAGAAGTCAAGCCGCGACAGCTCGCCCGCCCCGAACGCCCCGGACAGGACGATCGGCCCGTACAGGAACGCCGCGTAGCGATCGCTGTTCCGCAGGCGTTCCATGGTCAGGTGCATCGGCAGGGAGACCGCGACCGAATCGCCGGGCTTCCACTCCCTGGTGATCGCCGCGAAATCGCCCGGTCGAGTCGAGGAGTCGACGGGCTGCCCGTTGAGCTCGAGCTTCAGCGCCCCCGCGGGTATCCACGACGGATGGCGGACCCTCAGGGTCCACGGCTTGCCCGGGGTCTTCACCACGGCGAGCCTCGTCGAGGGGACCTCGGGGAATCCCGTCTCCTGCCGGACGGTGATCCCGGCCTCATCCCAGGCCAGCTCCGAGGCGATGAACAGGTTCACGTCGATCGCCGAGCTGTCCGGCGCGTGAGTGTAGATCATCTGGGCGTACTTGCCGGGGCTCTCCAGGCCGGTGCCGGTGCAGCACCACATCGAGTCGAACTCGTCGGAGTACACCCGGTACGTCCCCGGCAAGAGCGGCGTGTAGTAGCAGACCATGCCTCGCTCGGGCTCGTGGGCCGCCAGCAGGTGATTCCAGAGGATCCGCTCGTACTGATCGAGGGCGGCCGGCGTGGGCCTCGACTCGTGGAGTGCCTCGATGAGCCGGAGCATGTTCACGGAGTTGCAGGTCTCCGGCCCGGCCGGGACGTGGAGCGCCCGCTCGGCCTCGTCGGGCGGGAAGAAGTGCTCCCCCGCGCTGTTGCCGCCGATCACCCAGGAGCGGCGGCCGATGACCTCGTCCAGGAAGTGGCCCGCCGCCTGGTGCAGGCGAGCCTCGCCGAGATGCCGGTAAACCCGCTCGAACCCGGTGAAGGCGGGGATCGTGCAATTGGCGTGATATCCGTCGAGGAAGTCGCCGCGATTCTCGGCCATCGGCCCCAGGACGCGATCGAAGCAGAGCCGTCGAGCCCATTTCAGATACTTCGGGTCACCCGTCAGCCGGTAGACGTCGACCATCGACTCGTGGATCGACCCGTGCTCGCAGAAGAGGAGCTCCTGGACCTTCCGGTCGTCGAGATGATCGAGGACGTCGTGGCCGAACCAGTCCGCGGTCCGGATCAGCACCCGCCTGGCCGTCTCGCTGCCGGTGGCGAGGTAAGCCTCGTAGAGGCCCAGCGTGATCTTGTTCCAGGTGTAGGTCGGCTCGAAAACGCCGTTGATCTGGTAGCCGTAGTTCGGCTCGGGATTCGTGACCTTGAAGTTCCCGGCCGCCACCTCGGCGAACAACGCCTTTCCCCCCGGCACGGGGAGGAGATAGCCGGAGCGATTGGCGGCCTGGACCTCCGCGAGCTGGTCGGCGATGTACTCGAGCCGGGATTTCAGCGTGGCGTCGCCCGTGGCCTGGACGGTCATCCCCGCGCCCGACATGAAGAAGCCCAGGATGTGTCCGTAGAGCAGGGGCGGCTCCGACTCCCAGCCGCGATAAGGGGGCGCCTTCGGCTCCAGCCCGGCCTCCTTGCGGAAGAGGCTGAGCAATCGATCCGGATCGAGCTTCAGGAGGTACTGGCGGTTCTTCTCCTGCTGGGCGCCGAAGGGCCCGCCCCGGAGCCGGACCTGCCGGAGCGGGAAGAGGACGGACCTGGCGGGGACGGCTCGCGGCGGATTCGTGGGATCGGCCAACGATCGCGAGCTCGACAGCGTCCATGCCAAGATCGCCGACAGTACGAGCCTGGTCGCGGACGAGGAGAGGGTCGATTCCAGCATCTTCGGCTCCAAGGCAGACCTCCGTCTCCGGCTCAGTCATCCGTGAGCGCGGTGCGTCGAGACGTGTTGACGGCCGGCCCTTTCCCGCTGCGAATATGGGTGATCTCGGTCCCGGGCCTCCCCGTGATCCAGACCGAGATCACGTGGTGGATCGCCACGCCCGGTGCTTCCGGCGCCTCGATGGCGTTTTCGGACTTCGTGGGCGAGTGGAGGAAGACCCCGTAAACCCCCAGGCCGCGGGCCTCGTGGCGGGTCACGCCGCTGGCGACCTTGTAGGCGGCGTACCCATTGACGCCGTCGTGCCGCCACGCCTCCTGGGTCGGGGCATCGTAGGGGAGCTCGCACTGGTAGAAGAAGACGCGGCCGTTCTCGCCGTTCCAGAGCGTCTGGTACTCCTGGAAGTGCTCGACGAAGAGGCCGTAGATCGTGACGTCGTCGCCGTTGACGATCAGGCCGTTCTTGGCCCGGTTCACGTCCCATTTCGCCCCCGCGCCGTGGTCCGCACGCCAGATCCAGAGGTTGTCCCCGATGACGTCGTCGGAATCGATGACGAGGCACGCGTCCGCGGCCCCCGGGCTCGCCCCGCCGACCCGGCAGAAGACATCGGCCAGGAGGGTCGGGTTGGTGGAGTGACCCGCCTTGCCGGCCCGGCCGACCTGGAGGAGCACGGGCGATTTCTGCCTGCCCGCGTCGATCATGATGCCGCAGATCGAGGCGCCGTCCACGTCGTCGATGACCATCGCCGGCGTCCCACGATCCGGAACGAGCGTGGCGATTCCCAGCCCGAGCACCACGGTCCCCGGCCGCGTCACCTGGATGGGCTCGTCCAGGTGATAGACCCCGGGGGTCAGGAGCAGGTGCTTGCCGTTCGCGAGCGCCGAGTTCATCGTCGCCGCGGTGTCCTTGCCGGCCTGGGCCACGAGGAACCGTTCGATCGAGACGGTCTCCCCGCCCTTCTCGCCGCCGGACCAGCTCACACCCCGGCTGGCCGAGGCGACCAACGCCGGCACCCGGACCGCGAGCCCTCCGCGGCCATGCTGGACCATATAGGGCTTCTCGCGGATCCGCGGGGTCTCCGAGATCACGGTGTAAGGCTTCCCGGGCCACGGCTCCGTGGGCGGATTGTCCGCGCCGACGAAGACCATGTTCCAGTTCGCCCCCAGCCATTGCCTCCACTCCGTGTTGCGGGAGAGCCACTGCTGCTGCGTGCCGGAATTCACCCGGCCGTCGACGCGGGAGTCGGCAAGGAAGCCGCCGCTCGACCAGCCGCCGTCCCAGAGGTTCAGGTGGCCGTGCACATGAACGCGGCGGAAAGACGTCCCCTGGGAGACGGCGAAGTTGATCGGCGTCGGCGACGTCGGCTGGACGGTCAGGTTCTCCGCGCCCCGCCAGAAGGTACAGGTCGCGTTCCCCCTCATCCAGTCGGCCTCGGAATGGACCGAGCCCCGGATGACCACGTCGCCCGGCGACGTGCCCAGCCCCAACGCCTGGGTGTAGAAGCCGAGGTTCACGTCCAGGTCGTAGGTGCCCGGCTTGAAGAGGTACGCGTGCCTGCCCCCGCCGAATTGGCTGTGCTCCTGCTCGTGGAAGACGGCGTTGAGCGTCTTCTGGATCTCCGCGGATGGCATGGAGGGGTCAAGGATCAGCACGTTCGGGCCGAGGTCGGGCTCCTCGGCGGGGGCGGGGGTGACCAGCAAGAGGCAGGAACCGAACGCGAGCACGGCCGCCGCGACGAGTGCGGCCGGTCGACCGGAAAAGCGATCGTTCCGACAGTTCGCCACCATGTCTTTCTCCTCGCCTCACTGCGACCACTTCGTCGGCGTCCGGTCCCAACGATGCCCGCGGAGCTGCTTCAGGAGGGCCGGATCGAGCCGGCGGCCGTCGCTCGCGGCGAGGTTGGACTCGACGTGCCGGACGCTCCGCATCCCCGGGATGATGGTGGAGACCGTGGGCTCCTCGAGGATCCACCGCAGGGCCAGCTCGGGCATGGTCATGCCGGCCGGGATCAGTGGGCGCAGCCCCTCGGCGCGATCGACGCTCGCCGCCAGGTTCTCCGGGACGAAGTAGGTGTTCCGCCAGTCTCCTTCGGGCCAGCGGGTCTCCTTCGTCAGGGTGCCGGTGAGCGTCCCCTCGTCGAACGGGACCCGGGCGATGACGCCGATGCCGTGCTCGCGGCAGAGCGGGAAGAGGTCGTCCTCGGGCGACTGGTCGAAGAGGTTGTAGATGACCTGCACGGCGTCGATCCGGCCGGTCCGGATCGTCTCGAAGACGTTCCAGGGCTCCCAGCGATTGACGCTGACGCCCCAGGCCCGGACCAGCCCCTGTCGCGTCAGTTCCTCGGCCGCGCGCTGCCATCGCTCGTCGGCCGCCCAGGCGTCCTCCCAGACGTGGAACTGCATCAGGTCGATGGCGGGCAGGCCGAGGTTCTCCAGGGACTTCTCCGTGTACTCTCGGATGTGCTCGGGCGGAAAGCAGTCGTCGAGGGTCGAGCCTCGACGCGACGGCCACTGGAAGTTCTTGGGCGGGATCTTGGTGGCGACGTACAGCCGCTCGCCCGGGTGGGCCGCCACCAGTCGGCCCAGGACCTGCTCGCTCTTGCCGGCCCCGTAGCCCCACGCCGTGTCGTAGAACGTGCAGCCGAGAGCCACGGAACGCTCGAGGGCCGACTCGTAGGCCGACTCGTCCGAGCCGGTCCAGCCCGCGAGTCCCCACATCCCGTAGCCGATCTCGCTGACCGACCAACCCGTCCGACCGAATGTTCGATACTTCATCGCTCACTTACCCTCGCAAGGCCCCGGGCTCCGCGTCTGCGCCCGCTAACGGCCGCCGGTGAGCCGTTCCACGAGCATCCGGTCGAACGCCGGCCGGTCCTTCCACGACATGGCACAGTTGATTCGCGGCCCGGCCGGGTCGATGCGGGTGATCCCGTCGTCGCCCACCACGATCGGCAACTCCTCCATCGTCAGCCACTCGTGAGTCCGGGCCAGGTGGATGGCCACCGTGTCGAACAGGATCGAGCTGGCGACGGGTGCGTCTCCCTCCTTCGAAGCGGGAGCCTGCGAGCGATGCCAGATGCGGTAATTCTCGATGACCGCGCGGGCCAGGGGGTCCTTGCTCTCCGCAACCTTGCGGTAATTCTCGCCCGTCAGTTGCACCAGTCCGCACGTATCCAGCGGCGTGATCGTCCTGGGCCACCCGGCGGCGAAGGCGGCCCGGGTCGACTCGACGTCGTTCACCACGTTGGCCTCGGGATCCGGCTTCGGCTTGCCGCCATATCCGAGGCGAATGCTGCCGTGCATCCCCACGAACTTCGCCCGACTCGCGATCTCCGGCGCACGCTTCAGGGCCTCGCGGATGTTCGGCATGGCCCCGATGCAAATGAGCGTGATCGGCGACTCGGGCCTCGCACCCTTGATGGCGTCGATGATGGCCTGGACCCCGTCCTCGTGCACCTTACCGGGATACTGCGACAGCTCGTATCCGGCCACCCACGCGGACTGCGGGCCGCCGTCCCGGCTCTGCCTGATCCCCACGCCCACCGGGATGTCCGCTCGGCCCGCCACCTCCAGCAGCCTGGCGATGATCTTCGACCGATAGACCGTGTCGCCGGTATCCGACACCACCAGCTTCACGTCGAACTCGGGCGAGCGGAGCAACAGCGCCAGCGCCCAGGTGTCGTCGATGTCACCGCCGATGTCCGAATCGAGGATGACGGGGATTTTCGCCGGCTGCGCCTCGCTCGCGCGGCCACCCAGGAGCATCAAACCCAGGAACACGATCAGCGCCGGTCGTCGTGTGTTGCCCATCCCAGCCTCTCCGCGTCACCCGGTCAAAGGACACTTCTGTTCACGAACCCTCAGGACGTCCCATTCCCCGCGCCCGCCGCGATCACCCCGCGTGCCCAGGCATCGACGGCGATATCCAGCGGCGGTACGGGCGGCAAGCTGTAATCGATCCGCAGGTCGTAGCGGGCTCGTCCGTAGACCTGGTCGAGCAGCGCGTTCAGGTCCAGCACCGGCTCCGGATCCTCCGGCAGCAGGGGAATCGGCACGGCCGGAATGGGCTGGGGCAGGCTGAACAGGTACACGGCGGCCCGCCGAGGAGTCTGCCCCCGCCGCACGACCGTCCGGTAGTGGCTCGTGACGCCCAGCTCGAAGTGGTCGGCTCGCTTCCCCGCGCGCATCAGGTCGATCTCGACCAGGCTCGTTCGAGTCGACAGCACCTGGGAACGCTTCCGCAAGTACTTCCGCCGCCCCTTCGGATCCGTCTTGTTCGCCCGCGACAGCAGCTCCACGACCGTCACGATCCGATCGCCCGCCGACTGCCGAATCACCAGATACCAGTCGACCAGCGCCTCGAGCGGGTCGAACTCCAGCATCACCGCCTCGGTCAACTGCGGCGCCGCCTTCGAGGCGGTCAGGGCAACGGCCTCGTCCTCCCCGCCGCGCACGACCGCCAGATCCGGCCGCCTGGCTGGCGGCGCGTCGGTCGGCTCCGTCACCGTCATCCGCTCCTCGAGACTCACGTAATACTTGGGCGCAAGCTGCGGCGACAGTTCATCCCGCATCGCCGCGATCAGGGCATTGTGAACATCCGGCCAGATTGCCGGATGCTCGAGCCATGGGTCCATGCCGGGGAACGGAGGTCTCATGGGCCCATTCTATTCGTCTCGAGATCGCCCGATCAATTCAGCGGGCACCCTCCGACGTCGCGAGGCCGCCCGACGGTCCGCGGTCGAGGCTCACCGGCCCCTGGGCGAGGCCCGTTTCAGTCGTTACTCTGACTTGAGGGCAAGCCTCCGTCTCTTCCAGGGGAATCCCGGCCATGAACGATCACGAGTCAGGGGAATACGGCCTGGCCGATCTCCCCGAGGAACCCGCCCCGAAGCCGAAACCGGTGCCCTCCACGGCAGGCAAGCCGCTCCCGAGGCTCTGGAAGGATGAGGTCGAGCCCGAGGGCGCGGACAAGCCCCCGGGCCGGACGACGGCCGGTCGGGGCAAGGACGCGGCCGGGACGAGGTCGGAATCCTCGGCGGAGCCCCGCCGCAGGTCGGGCCAGCCCGCCGCGACCCGGGGACGGAAGGAGGCGGACGACGGGCCGAAGCGCGTCCTGGTCGAGGATACGCCCGCCCTGGATACCTACGACGCCCGCCAGAAGGGCCGGATCCTGATCGGCGGCCTCTTCGCGCTGGTCTTCGGCCTGGTCGGCTACGTCGTCTACGCGCTCTTCCTCTACGACCCGATGCCGATGACCGACTACACGGGCGAGGAGCCGCCGTCCCCCGCCGCCGCCTCGCCGGCTCTCGCCGCATCACCGTCCGCCAACCTGGAGATCGAGGCCCGCAGCATGCTCGATCGCGCCCGCGACTCGGCCAAGGCCGGCCGCACGGACGAGGCGATCCGGGTGCTCGAGACCGTCGCCAAGACATACTCGAAGACGAAGGTGGCCGCCGAGGCCAAGGAGGCATTGGCGCGGCCATCGGAAGGCATGCCCCTGTTCCTGGACCGGCCCGCCGTCAAGGCCGATGCGCCGGCCCAGCCCCCCCCGGCCGAGCCCGCCGAGCCCCCGGCGATCGTCCAGGCCGCCCCGCCCCGGACGGGCGGCCCGGCCACCCTGACCCTGCCGGCGAATGCGTCCGAGGTCGCCCCGACGAAGCCATCTCCGCTGGCCATGGCCGGGAACAACGCGGCACCCGGGAACGCCACGATCTCCCCGCCGGAATCGGTATCCACGCCGGCCCACGCCCCCACGCCGGCCGCCCGACAGCTCCCTCCCCCCGCGGGATTCCGGGCCAAGCCCGAGGCCGGCTACGACGAATCCGGCTGGCCGCTGGTCATCGTCGGCGACCGCGACGGCGCCCCCATGGTCTTCGTCCCCGGGGGAGTGATCACCCTCGGCGATGATGCGGGGGCCGGCTCGAGGATCGCCCCCCGGCAGGTCGAGCTGACCCCCTATTACATGGACCAGCACGAGGTCACTCTCCGCCAGTTCAAGGTTTTCCTGGGCGAGACCCGCTACAAGGGCCAGCCCCCGCGGAGCTGGTCCGACGAGTACCGCACCAACCCGAATGAGCAGATGCCCCTGACGATGGTCAATCTCCGCGACGCCACGGCCTTCGCGGAATGGGCCGGGAAGAAGATCCCCAGCGAGGCCCAGTGGGAGCTTGCCGCGCGATCCACGGACGGCCGGACCTATCCCTGGGGCAACGACCCGGCGAAGGGCACACGGCCCCCCGGCGCGATCAAGTTCGACCCGGCGGGAGCCTTCCCGGCCGACGTCTCCGCCTATGGCGTCCTCGACCTCGGCGGCAATGTCCTGGAATGGACGCGAGACCCCTACGACGCCAGGTCCTATCGCGATCCCGCGGCCGACGGCAGCGACTCGGCCTCCTTCGGGCGTCTCCGCACCTTCGACGCGGTCGTGAAGGGAGACCGAAAGGTCAACCGCGCCTCGTTCCGCCAGGGTATCAACGCCGACAAGCGGATGAACTACGTCGGCTTCCGCTGCGTCCTGCCCGTGACGGCTCCCCCGGCCCCGGTCGCCGCGAGCCCCGTCCCGACGCCCCCGGCGGCGGCCCCGGCCGCGATGCCGGCCCCGCCGGCGGCCCAGCCGAACGCGCCCGCGTCCACTCCGGCGGCCGGAGCCGGCCAGCCCCAGCAAGGGAAAACCGCCCCGCAGCCCTCGGTGCCATTCTGATCGCCGGAGACGACTTCCGGATGGGATACGCGACCTTACTGCTCGCGACCGCAATCGCGACCCTCGGCGACGATCCGGGCCCGGACGGCCTCCGGATGGAGCCCGTGAACGGACGCTGGTTCCGCGTCGAGCCCGGCAAGCCGGCCACGCTTCGATGGAAGGGGACCGAGGCGGGCAAGGCCGGCCCTCTTCGGTTCATCGTCCGCGACTACGCCGGGACCGAGGAGGCGGCCGGCACGCTCGCGGTACGGGACGGCTCCCCGACGCTCGATCGGACGTTCTCGCAGGGGTATCACGAGATCGAGCTCCCGGGCCTGAAGCGGAGATTCGGCCTGATCGCCGCGACGGCCTTCTCGGGAAGGCCGGATCCGTTCTTCGCGATCGACGGGGCCCTGACCTGGCTGACGGCCGACGACCGGGTCCGCCAGGCCCTGATCGCGGAGGCCCGGGACGCCGGCATTACCCTGGTGCGGGAACGCGTCCGCTGGGGATCCATCCAGCCCGCGAAGGATCGCTGGGCGTGGGACGCCGACGGCAAGGCGGACGGGCTCCGCCTGGCCTTCCGCCGCGCCGACCTGCCGATCCTGGAGATGGCTCACGACGCCCCTGCCTGGACCGGCCTCGAAGGCGTCTACCCGGGCGACCTCGCCGCGACGGCTGATTCCTGGCGTGAGATCGGCCGGCGGTGGCAGAAGACCTGGGGCGGCGTCGAGCTCTGGAACGAGCCCGATATCCAGTTCGGCGGCGACCGTCCCGCGGACCAGTACGCGGCCTTCGGCAAGGCCGCGGCAACCGGCCTGAGGGCCGCGGGGATCGACGCGCCGATCGTCGCGGGGGTGGTGTCGAACTTCAGCCCCGACTTCCAGGAGACGCTGGCCGGCAGCGGCCTGCTCGAGCGGGCCGATGCGTTCAGCTTCCACGACTACGGCTCGGCGATCGACCTGGAATCGAAGACGGCGAGGTTTCGCAACTGGCTCCGGAACTCCGGTCGACCCGACATGCCGCTCTGGCTGACCGAGTGCGGCTGGCCCTGGAAACGCGGGGCCGAGCGGCCGACCGCCGAGGAGGACGTGAAGAGCGCCGGGGCGATCGCGGCCAAGGCCGTCGAGGCGAGGGCCTGCGGCGTGGCCCGCTACTTCCCGTTCGTCCTTCCCTACTACGAGGAGAACGCCAACAACTTCGGCATGACCGATCGCGGGGGCTCGCCGCTGCGGTCGTTCGCCGCCTATGCCCAGACGATCCGCGCCCTGGCCGGGCTCGAGTACCTGGGCGACCTGAAGGTCGAGGGATCGGAGATCGGCCGGGCCCGCGTCTTCGGCGACGGCAAGGCCGCCGTCGTGGTGCTGCTCGCGGCGAAGCCGACCGCGATGGCGAAGCTCCCGGGCCTGACGATTCTCCACATCGAGGGAGCCGACGGCCGCGAGGTCAGGGCGAGGGACGACGAGTCCTTCGAGATCGCCGACGGCCTGGCGTTCGTTCGGGTCGATCAGGGTACGCTGGGCGACCGGCTGGTCGTGAAGACAGCGGCCATGTCGTTGCGGCCGGCGAAGACCGAGGTCCGCGCCAAACCCTCCTCGATCGTGGTCCGCCCGCATCTCGATCCGGCCCGGTTCCTGACCTCGACGTCCGGCTACCGGATCAAGGATTCGGGCCAGACCCGGACCGACCTGGCCGCCGAGGTCTGGAATCTGGGCGACGAGGCGGAGTCGATCGAACTGACGCTGCACCTGGAGGGGGCCCGCACCGACCGGCCGCGGAGGCAGATCCAGGCCGGGCCCCATCAGAAGGTCGTCGCGACCTGGTCCGTCGACCTCAAGGGCTCGCTGGTGGGGTTTCGTCCGATCCGCGCCACGCTGGAGGCGGAGGGCACGGGCGGCCTGCTCGACCGGGCCGAGTTCCGCGTCGGGGGCGAGCCCAGCCTCGAATCCGCCCTGGCCGGGCTGAGCCATCCCACCCGGCTGCCGATCGACGACCTGACTCGCTGGAAGCCGAGCATCAGCGCCGGAGGCATCCTCAAGGTCGAGCCCCTGCCGCCGGCCGGCTGCCGGCTTCGCATCGTCGACCATCCGAAGGGGGACCGCTGGGCCTATCCCGAATTCCGACTCCCCGACGGCGTCTCGATGCGAAACGCGAGGGCCCTGATCGTGCGGGCGCGTTGCGAGAAGTCCGCCCAGGTGCGAGCCTTCTTCTGGGAGGGCGAATCGGGGGTCGGCTATTTGACGCCGTCGCCCATCATTCAGGCCGACGCGGCCTGGCACGTCGCCAGGATCGAGCTCGATCGCCTGGTCCTCAGCTCCGCCAATGAGCCCGATCCGGATGAGTTCTTCGACCGGCACACGGTGCGGCGGATCAGCCTGGGGATGAACAACGAGCATGCGTCCAATGCGCTCGAGATCAGCGACCTCTACGTCGAGTGGCCGGGCGACGAGATCGGGGCCCTCTGGAAGGACCTCGAGAAGGATGAGGTCGAGGCGAGCCGCGCCCTCCTGATCCTCTCGACGCGGCCCGCGGAGGTCGTGCCCTTCCTGAAGGAGCAGCTCAGGCCCCTCAGGCTGGACGCGGTCCGCCTCAAGGCGTACCTGTTGCGGCTGGTGAGCCCCAACGAGGCCCTCGCGAAGAAGGCGTTCGAGGACCTCGAGTACTTCGATCCGCGGCTGGCGATGGACCTGACGGCGCTCATGGAGAAGACCACCGAGACCCCGATGCGACAGCGTCTAGTTGAGGTCCTCAGCGGCCGCGAACGGGGATCGCTCAAGGAGATCGCGGTGGAGCTGAGGTCGTTCGACAACGGCAAGAACTTCAACTTCTTCCAACCCAACGTCGGCTCCTGGTGGGCCGAGCGTGACCTGTCGCTCCTCAACACGCGGGGCTGGGGCGACAACAAGCGGAAGTGGACCCGCGCCGTCCGGGCCATTGCCCTCCTCGAGCACATCGGCACGCCCGAAGCCCGGAAGATCCTCGAGGACATGGCGACCGGCCACCCCGACGCCCTGCCGACCAGGGTCGCGGCGGAGGCGGTGCGGAGACTCCGCGACTCAAGGCCCTGAATCCAGCCCCCCGCGCCAGCCCTCCTGTAGCTGTTCGCTGCACTGGGCGACGACCTGGGCGGCGACCTGGTTGACCCCGTAGCCCCCCGGCAGGCGGACCATGGGCTTGCCGTGGCGATCGCAGAACCGCCTGACCTCGCCGAAGGAATGGCTGGACCAGCGGATCGCCAGCAGGACGACGGCGACGTCGGGTCGGGCCACGTAGGGCTCGAAATGGTCGATCGACTCGTGCTCCTTCGTCTCGAGCCAGGTCAGCTCGGCGAGGTTGAGGGCCGCCTTGAGGGCCTCGTGCGCCCCGGGGCGGCGACTGCCGCCGATCAGGACGGCCGACCGGCCGGCCAGGAGCCTGGCGGCGAGGGCCACCTCGGGGGTGGGCCTCTCCGCGGGCGCGGACTCGGGGGCGGGTGCGCGGGTGGCGAGGTAGCGGTCGATCTCCTTGAGGACGAGCTGGAAGCCCGCGGGAATCGAGTCCAGGTCCGGCATCGCCTCCAGGACCGGCAGGATCGCCTCGCGGATCTCCACGCTGCTCGGCGGCGTGCCGCCGGCGACCAGCTCGTCGACCGACTCGACGATCTTCCGCCAGTCGTGCTCGTCCCCCTTCCCGGAGTCGATCCGCTTGACGTGGTAGCGAAGCTGACTGAGGACGGACTTCCTCCGCTTGCCCCGGTCCCTGGACTGCTGGAACCGAGCGTCCAGGTCCTCGATCCGGTTCTCGAGCTCCGGGAGCCGGGCCGGGTCGGCGGGGTCGTCGATGCGCATGTGCCGGCTGATGTAGATCCGCTCGCGCGCGGTCACGTCGCGGAGCCAGTCGTACGCCCGGTACTGGTCGCCGTCGCGGGGGCCGTCCGCCCGGTCGACCGCGACTCGCAGGGCCGACTGCGCCTCGGCCATCAGGTCCAGGGCGGGTTCGAAGAACTCGCGATTCGCCTCGGCGTCCGGGAGCATGGACCGCACCAGCGCGATCGCGTCGGCGAGGGCCTCGTACCAGCCCGCCAGGTCCTCCAGGGCGGAGAAGTCCCTGGGGATGGTGAAGTCGGGCGAGTTCATCCAGAGGAAGCAACTGATCTCGCCGGCCCGATCCAGGATCTCGCGGTCCCTGGGCGCGATCTCGAGCCGGAAGTCGGCCCCCTCCTCGATCCGTCGCGATCGCGTCGCGGCCCAGCGAATCCCCTCCGCCTTCAAACGGCAACGGGCCTCGACGGCGGGGAGCTCGGAGTCCATCGCCGCCCGCTTGCTCGCCTCCCACCGCAGGGGCTCGATCCGGACCGGCTGATGCGACGGCGCGGCTCGCCCGAAGGTCAACTCCGGGAGCGGCGAGGGCGGCGACGCGGGCGCGGCGGGGGCCGGCTCGGCGGAGGCGGGCTCGGGTGCGATTCCCGGCCCGGTGGCATCAGCCTGGCCAGGGGACGTTGGGGGAGCCTCCTCGGCCGGCCCTTCCGCGGCCTTCGCCAGGGCCCCGGCGAGGACCCGCAGGTCGTCGCGCAGGCCCTGGTCGGTCGCCGCGAGCGCCGACAGTCGCGTCACGAGCGACGCGATCGAGCGGACGAGTTCTTCATCCACGCTGGGCCTCCGTCGTGCAAGTCGAGTCCTCGGTGCCGATCCGCTCGGCGATCAGTCTGCCGGCCCTGCCCGCGCGGGATCCCCCTGGAGGACCTCGCGGAGCACGTACGTCGGCTTGTCCTGGGATTCGAAGTAGGTCCGCATGATCAGCTCGGACTGGATACCCAGCAGGATGCTCATGCCGCCGGCGAGGAAGAACATCACCACGAGCGAGGGGATCGGGGTCTCCACGAAGTCCTTGGGGGGGAAATGCACGAACTTGTAGTAGAGCATCGTGAGGAAGCAGGCGAATCCCGCCAGGAACGACCAGATCCCCAGCCGGCCGAAGAAGTGGATGGGCCGCTGGGCGTAGCGCTGGAGGAACCGGATCAGGATCAGGTCCAGGACGACGTTGAAGGTGCGGCCCAAGCCGTACTTCGTCTTGCCGGCCCGCCGGGGGCGATGGTTCACGACCTGCTCGGTGATCCGGGCGCCCTGCCAGGCCGCGAAGATCGGGATGAACCGGTGCATCTCGCCGTAGAGCCGGACGCCGGCGAGCACCCGGCGGCGATACGCCTTGAGGGTGCAGCCGAAGTCGTGGAGCGGGACGCCGGACAGTCGCGCGACGATCGTATTGGCGACCCTCGAGGGGACCTTTCGCGTCAGCAAGGTGTCCTGCCGGTCCTTTCGCCAGCCCGAGACGACGTCGTACCCGCGATCCAGCGTCGCCAGCAGCTTCGGGATGTCCGCGGGGTCGTTCTGGCGGTCCCCGTCCATGGGCACCAGGATCTCGCCCCGGGCGAGGTCGAGCGCCGCGGAGATCGCGGCGGTCTGGCCGCAGTTCCTCCAGAGGAAGGCCACGCGCACGTGTTCCGGGTCCCGGGCCTGGATCTCCCCCAGCCGGGCGGCCGTGCCGTCGGTGGAGCCGTCATCGACGAATATCAGCTCGTAGGCGATATCGAGCGGGCGGAGCGCGGCGTGGAGCTCCTCGTGCAGCGGCCCGACGTTGTCCGCCTCGTTGTAGACCGGGATCAGCACGGACAGGTCGAGCGAGGGCCGGTCGTCGGCCCTCCGCGTGTTGTGAACTGCGGTCGTCCCCACCGGGATCGTCATGCAATTGGTCCCCCGCGCCGCCGGCCGCTCCCGACGGCCTCAGCCCTTGATGTACTGGAGCAGGTAGCGGCGGCTGATGATGAGCGAGTCGAGCCGCGCCTCGAGCGTCCCCTCGAAGGCGCGGTCCTCGACCTCGATCGCGACGTCCCCCTCGTAGCCGATCTCGCCGAGCGTGCCGAAGAAGGCGCCCCAGTTCACGTCGCCCTGGCCCGGGATCTTGGGCGTGTGCCAGAGCTTGGGGAAGGCGAAATGGCCGTGCTCGTTGAGCCCCGCGCGATCGATCCGGAGGTCCTTGGCGTGGACGTGGAAGATCCGGTCGCGGAACTCGCGGAGGGGGCTGATGTAGTCCATCCCCTGGAGGACGAAGTGGGACGGGTCGAAGTTGAGCCCGAAGGAGGGGCTGGGGATGTCGCCGAACATCCGCCGCCAGATGGCCGGCGACGTGGCGAGGTTCTTGCCGCCGGGCCATTCGTCGCGGCCGAAGGACATGGGGCAGTTCTCGATGCCGACGCGGACCCCCTTCGACTCGGCGTGCGCGATCAGGGGCCTCCACGTCTCGAGGAACCGGGGCCAGTTGTCATCGACGGAGAGGCCGGGATCGCGGCCGACGAACGAATTGACCTGCCTCAGCCCCAGGGCCGACGCGGCGTCGATGACCTTGCGGATGTGGGCGACGGCCACCTCGGCCTCGGACCGGTCCGGGGAGAGGGGATTGGGGTAGTATCCCAGGCCCGAGATCGACACCCCGCGGGCGGCGAGCCGGTCGCGGATGCCGTCGAGGGCGGCCGCGGACAGGTCGGCCACGTCCAGGTGGGTCACGCCCGCATACCGCCGCTCCGCCTTGCCGACGGGCCAGCACATCAGCTCCACGCTCGAGAAGCCGGAGTCGCGGGCGAAATCCAGGACCTGGTCGAGCGAGTATTCCGGCACGATCGCCGTGACGAATCCGAGTTTCATGGTGGGAGCCTCGAGTGGGAAAAACCGTTCCGCCGGGCCGGCCGGTCAGTATCTCAGCACGCCGAAGATGATGCCGACCAGCAGGCCGACCACGTGGGCGGCGTTGGCGATCGGGCCGAGCATCCCGGTCATGCAGAGGACCAGCCAGATCAGCATGGTCGAGATCGTATTCGGGTGGAGGATCATCCCCTCTTCCGGCTGGAACTGGCCTTTCATCCAGAGATAGCCGAAGAGGGCGTAGCCGACCCCGGAGAGCCCGCCGAAGAGATGCACCTCGTCGGGATCCATCCGCTTTCCGTAAAGGTATTGGCCGGCGTTGGAGAGGATGGCGGAAACGAGGACGAGGATCAGCAGCCGGAGCGTCCCCTTCCGGGTCTCGATGAGTGTCCCCTCGACCATGGTGGCCCAGCAATTGAACAGGATGTGCATGAAGCTGAAATGGAGGAAGATCGGGGTCACCAACCGCCAGACCTCGCCTCCGAGGATGGCATCCAGCCCGGAGTCCGCAAGGTCTCCGGTCTTCGGGTCCACGTGGACCGGGGAGAAGAGTAGCAGGTTCTCGACCGGCTTGATGCCCGGGACCGCGTCCGGGCCCCGCCTTCTCGGGGCGGACTGGAGCAGGAGGAAGACGACGATCGAGACCGCGACCAGTCCCACCGTCACCGGCCTCCGCGAGGCCTGGAGCCCCCCCCAGCCGTCGGCAACCTCCCGGTAGTTCTTGCGGTATTGTCGGTCGAGCTTCGCCTCCCGGGAGCGGATGGCGGACGCGACCTGCAACGACTCCGTGAACCGGGGGTCATCGGGCCGGCCGATGTAGTCGTCCAGCTCCTGGCGACCACGCGCGACGTGATCTTCATTGATCACCCAGACGGCCCAGCCGTCGGCCGTGCGGTCGAAGCGGGTCTTGATCCCCCGCGACAGGAGATAATCCTCGATGACCTTTGCATCGAGGTGTTTCGGGAGCGTGCCGATCTGGCGCAACGGTCCTACCCCTGTCGTCGATGAACCGCGGCCGGCGATCCCGCGCCGGCCCGTCTCCCCGCGCGGGCTTGAAGCATGTCGGCCGTAGAGACCCTCTGAAGGTAACACAAACGGGCACCGGGGTTCATCCGCGCACCGCCGGAGGGCCGGCCGATTGGACGGTCATCGCCGACCTGCTAGGATGGCGTGCGGCCCATCCACCCCATCCGTGCCGTTCCGCCGTGAACGACGTGATCAGGAGCCGCCGCGGACCATGCCCGACTCGCCGGCCCGCTACCGCCTGGTGATCTTCGACCCGATCGAGGATCCCCTCTCCCTCCGCGACCCGATCGCCGAGACGACCGGGCTGCATCCGACGGACGTCGTGCAGTGGCTGGCCCGGGCGCCCGGCGTCTGGCCCCATCCGCTCGACGAGCCGACGGTCCGGAAGATGCTCGACCGCCTCTTCGACGCCCGGATCGCCGCCGAGGCCTGGCGCGTCGACCAGTTCCCGGAGCTCGGCTCGCCGCGGACGATCCACCGCGCCGCCTGCCTCGAACAGGGGCTCCGCATCGACGGGCTCCGCGGCGAGCCGACGCACTGGGTCCCCTGGGATCGGATCGAGCTGATCTGCGCCGGGCGGATCGCGGCCGAGGACGAATTCCGCGAGACCTCGGCACCGCGGTGGCCGTCCAATCTCGTGACCGGGATCCGCGCGCTCGCCCTCCGCAAGCCGCGCCCCGTGATCAGGGCGGCCCGCGCCAGCCGGATCCCCCGCGACCCCGCGGGAGAGGTCCTCGTCGTCCGCCGCGACCCTCGGGTCACGTTCCGTTTCGTCGAGGGCCAGATGAACTACACCTATCTGGGCGACCGCCTGCGGAAGACCGCGGCCGAGAATTTCCCCCTCTTCCTGGCCGACCTCTGCGACCGCGCCCGCGAGGCCTACCTGACGCCGTCCACCCGGGCCTGGACCGAAGGCAAGGACCCATCCGGCTACGAGTTCCCCACCTCCCAGGCACTGATGGAGTACGCGACCCATCGCCTGCTCTGGAGCTGGTATCGCCGCGACCGTGAGGCCGCCGGGACGGAAGGGGACGAGGAGCAGCCCTGACCCGACTCCTCGACCGCGGGTGGGGCGCACGACACGGTTTGTATTGACGGCGGTT
>NZ_JAALJH010000250.1 GCF_011064615.1 Aquisphaera insulae
CGCCGAGGGCCAGGTCACCTCGAAGACCGATCCCAACGGTCGCCAGACCACATTCACGTATGATCCGATCGGACGCCTGAAGGCCGAGACGTGGGTCGGCGGCTCGAACACGATCACCCGCAACTACGACAACGCGGGCCAGCTCACTAGCATCACGGATTCGAACAGCACCGTCACCCTGACCTACGACAACGACGGCCGCTTGCTGACATCCGCGGAATCCGGCAGCGGGATGCCGTCGCTGACGCTGACTTACGGATATGACTCCTCCGGTGATCTCACCAGCCTGACCGACAATCTCTCCGGCTCCGGCGGCGCGGGCCAGGGCCTGACGACCTACGTCTACGACAATGCCTTGCGGCTGACCACGATCACCCAGTCCTTCGGCGGCACGGCCCAGACGCAGGTGGCGCGGTCCTACGATTCGGGCGATCGCCTCACCACCCAGACCTGGTCCCTCGGGACGAAGCAGGCCCAGGCGGCCTTCTCCTACGACCACGCCGACCGCGTGACCTCGATCGTGGACAAGCTCAGCAGCGCCAGCGGCCTGGCGCAGGTGGACCAGCAGGGCTACACGTACGACGCCGCCGGCCGCGTGCTGACA
>NZ_JAALJH010000251.1 GCF_011064615.1 Aquisphaera insulae
GGCGCCGGCTCCGTACCGCTCTACACCCGCCCGGCCCCTCGCGTCGTCAGCCCCGCTCGACTTCGTCGAAGATCAATCCGGCCAACGACCGCCCCGTGCTGCCCACGATACGGACTGCGTGCTGCCCACGATACGGACTGGATAGCCCAACATTCTTCTCTGCATCCCCCAGACCACCCCCTTTGGGTGCCTGGCCATTGATGCACGGCTCCTGACCCTTTCCCTTTCCGCTCCCCTCAGACTACCCACATCATCACTCCTCGTCAATAAAGCGACTCCTGACATCTTTTCCTGTCTTTGACACCTTTTCCCGACTTTTCCTAGTGTTAATAGAACGGTTCCTGACATGTTTTCCTGGTACTGGCACTTTTCCCTGACGCATTCTTATGTTAATGTGCGTCAGCCCTGCTTTCGGATCTCTTGTCCTTAACCATGGACCTCCGTAGCTTTTCAGCTTGAAGTTCTTCCAATCTATCTCCGATGGTCGTTGTCTTCTCCTTCAACTCTGCGCTAGCCTTCTCCATTCGCGCTATGAACGAAGTCAGGCTTGAGAGACGCTGTTCGAAACTGTCCTTTGA
>NZ_JAALJH010000252.1 GCF_011064615.1 Aquisphaera insulae
GGTCCAACTCCTCGACCCGCACGGATCGCAGCACGTCGGTATCATCCGGCGTGAAGTTGGAGAGGCGGCCACGCTTGGCTTGCTGCCAACTCATCTCGTCGGGATTCGTCTTGGGCGCATCGTCGGGGAACTTCTCGGTGACGACCTCGGTGTGACCCGCCAGGCAGGCCCGCACCGCCTTCGAGCGGTCGTGGACGTTACCACGGTCCCACAGGATCGTCCTCAACCCGGGGATGTGCCGCCGCAACTGCCGCAGGAATGCCACGATGTCCTCGCCGTGGACATTCTCATCGTCGAGCATCAGGTGGAAATACAGCCGGAGGCGTCTCCATTTCGGGCTGACCGTCACGGCGCCGATGGCCGAGATCCGGTCGCGCCGGTCCCAACTCCTGAGGATCGGCGTCTGCCCGCTCGGGTCTAGGCTCAATACCGTTCAACGAAGGCTCGTCTCGCATCGCGAAGGCGGAACGTGAACATCCTGGCAGGCAAGAAGTGTCTCTGGGTGGCCGTGGTGGAACACCACGGGACCGCCGTGGCCTCCAGGCGAAGCCCGTCC
>NZ_JAALJH010000253.1 GCF_011064615.1 Aquisphaera insulae
GGCGGTAAGAGCCCTATCACGGTGATCTTCTTCCTTGCCGAGGTAATAGTGGACAGGAGACGACCATCGCGCCAGGCTCCATTCGTGGGAGGTCACGCCGAGGGCCTCGCCGCGCTCCCGCCTCGTCGATGCGACGGGCCTTCGATGCCCCGTCGATGTGACTGGCCTTCGATAACCGCTTTCCTCAGTGCATTCCACAGACCACACGCTTTGGGTGACAGGCCTCCAATGCCTTCGAAACCTCGCCCTGGGTGCCTGGCCCGCGGTGCCCGCGCTCGATGCCCGCGTGTTGGGTGGAAACCGAGGTGACGGTCGCGCTTTCTCTGGAGGGTATCCCCGGTCACCGATGGAGGGTTTTTCGATGATTCGACCCATTGCGCCCGAAGACACGCCCGGTATCCTCTCCGTCTGCGAGAGTACGGGGCTCTTCCCGCCCGACGAGATGACCGTCCTTCAGAAGCTCCTCGACGACTTCCACGAGACGAACGAGAGCGGTCATCGAGCCCTGCTCGACGAGGAGGAGGGCCAGCCGGTAGGTATCGTCTACT
>NZ_JAALJH010000254.1 GCF_011064615.1 Aquisphaera insulae
GGGAACCTACAAGCGGACGCTCACCGACGGGACGGTGATCAACTTCGACTCCAGCGGCAACCAGACGTCCGTCGTGGACACCAACGGCTTGCGGACGACCTATGCCTACAGCTCGGGGAACCTGTCCACGATCACCGATCCGTACAACAAGGTGACGACCTTCACCTACAGCGGCGGATACCTGTGGACCATCAAGGATCCGGCCAACCGGCTCACGACGCTGGCGCACACGGGGGCGAACCTGACCGGGGCCACGCTCCCCGACGGTTCGGCGTGGGCCTACGCCTACGACGGCTCCGGCCGGCTCACGAGGGTCACCGACCCGAACAGCAAGGCGACGACCGTCGCCTACGACTCGGCCCAGCGGGCCTCCACGATCACCCGGCCGGACAGCACCACCGAGGTCATCGTCGCCCACCAGGAGCGCGGCTGGACCAGCAGCGGCACCTCCGGCAGTCCGGCGGCGGCGACCCTCCTGGCCGAGGCCCGCGCCACGTACACCGACCCGAATAGCAACGTCACCGACCTCCGCCCCGACTGGAGGGGC
>NZ_JAALJH010000255.1 GCF_011064615.1 Aquisphaera insulae
TGGAACCTACAAGCGGACGCTCACCGACGGGACGGTGATCAACTTCGACTCCAGCGGCAACCAGACGTCCGTCGTGGACACCAACGGCCTGCGGACGACCTATGCCTACAGCTCCGGCAAACTGTCCACGATCACCGACCCCTACAACAAGGTGACGACCTTCACCTACAGCGGCGGATACCTGTGGACCATCAAGGATCCGGCCAACCGGCTCACGACGCTGGCGCACACGGGGGCGAACCTGACCGGGGCCACGCTTCCCGACGGTTCGGCGTGGGCCTACGTCTACGACGGCTCCGGCCGGCTCACGAGGGTCACCGACCCGAACAGCAAGGCAACGACCGTCGCCTACGATTCGGCCCAGCGGGCCTCCACGATCACCCGGCCGGACAGCACCACGGAGGTCATCGTCGCCCACCAGGAGCGCGGCTGGACCAGCAGCGGCACCTCCGGCAGTCCGGCGGCGGCGACCCTCCTGGCCGAGGCCCGCGCCACGTACACCGACCCGAATAGCAACGTCACGGACCTCCGCCCCGACTGGAGGGGG
>NZ_JAALJH010000256.1 GCF_011064615.1 Aquisphaera insulae
CTGCTCCTGAGGGAGGAGACTCGTCCCCCCATTGGTGCGCCTTCGCAAAAAAAAAGGCTCGCGCGCCGCGATCTTCTCCCAAGCGCATCTGGTGGATTGAAGGGCCAATCCTGCCCGACGGGATTCGACGGATTCCGACCGGTGAATACCCGTCCGGCGATGCCGTCCCGATCAGCAAATGCATCCCTCACCGTCCCATGGTCCGAGGGTCCGCGGCGGCCTCCCGTCGCGCAGGCGAACCTCATGGCTGTCGCGCGTCCTCGCCGGGGCGGCACTGTCGACATGGGGCGATCGGTCCCCGGTCGGCGGGGCATCAACCCCGCGACACCCAGGTCTTACAGTTGTAGAAATCCCGACACCATGTTCCATCTTCTCCGAGGAGAGTCACCATGCGGAAGGCACATCGGGCGCTCCACGCTGCGGTCGAGTCCCTTGAAGGCAAGGCGCTGATGTCCGCGATCCCCGTCGTCACGCCCGCGACGTTGAACTCGGTCCTCAAGCAGATCGATCGCGCCGCCGGAACCTACGCCAAGACCCACAACCCAGG
>NZ_JAALJH010000257.1 GCF_011064615.1 Aquisphaera insulae
CCGCATGGAAGGTCCGCCCGTTCGGGCTCGGGCAAGAGCTCGAGCTCGGCCGGATGGCGCCAGGCCATGCCGGAGGCGCCGCGAGCCTTCTGGAGCTTGCGGAGCATCTCCAGGGTCTGCATCAGCTCGCGGCTCCGCGCGGCGACCGTGCGGCGGTGGCGGTCCAGCTCGCGCTCGGCGGCGAAGGCCGCGTCGTCGTCATCGACCTCGTCGTCGCCGAGCATCGCGGCGAGGCGGTCCATCTGGGCCTCGGCGGCGGCCAGGAGCCGCGCCATCGCCTCCTCCTTCGTGGCCGGGGGCGCGGCGAAGGTCCGCCACTGCCGGCCCTGCTCGTAGACGCCGAACTCCTCGGCCCGGAGGCCGCGGAGGTAATGGGCGTAGATCTCCCGGCTGGCGCCGGCGAAGGCGACCTCGGCGGCGGCCATCACGGCGTTCAGGTCGAGGTCCCAGGAGAGGTCCGTGACCTTGCGGCCGTGGAGCCGGATGAACCGGTAGAAGTCGCCCACCAGCAGCTCCTTGCCGGCGACGAGGTAGGCGCGGATCGA
>NZ_JAALJH010000258.1 GCF_011064615.1 Aquisphaera insulae
ATCGAGTCCAACGATTCTCCCGATCTCGCGACGCCGCTCGGGTTCGTCGAGGGGCCCGCCGGACTCTTCCTGGCCGCCGGACGTGGCTCGCTATCGAGCGATTCGGATGCAGACTACTGGTCGTTCGAGGGCCCAGCCGGCCGGGCGATCTCCTTCGCCACCGAGAACCCGGGGGACACGCCCTACACGGGCCTTGAGTATCAGATCACCGGCCCCGATGGATCTTACCTCGGCTCCTACTCGTCTTACGACGGCCGCAACGAGGGGTCGTTCGTGCTGCCGGCGACGGGGACCTATCTGATCCAGGTCTCGCCATACTACGACTACACGGGCGAGTACCGCCTACGACTGCTGGGGGCCGATGTGCCCATCGGCGTTGAGGGGATTTCGTCCACGGTTAACCTCGCCGCGGATCCGGCGGCGAAGGTGCTCACGGCCAACATCGCGGGGGCGGTCACGCGGGCGGGTCAGTCGGATGCCTATACGCTGGGTGCCGTCGACGTGGGCCAGCAGGTGCAGCTCACGATCGCGCGGCCGACGGG
>NZ_JAALJH010000259.1 GCF_011064615.1 Aquisphaera insulae
TCGGCCAGGCGTCCTCAACCGTCGCGCTGGCAACCACGCCGTGGGAGTCGGCTCGGTCCGGCGGCGGCGTCAGCCCTGTCCAGGCATCCGCGAGGGTCGCCCCGGCGGTCTCCTCGTCCACCGTAACGACCATGTCCGCGCTGGCCTCCGCCCTGACCGTGGACACGATCGACTACAACAACGGCGTCGTCCTCGTCCCTGGCTCGTACCAGCTCGCGAAGCCCGGCGCGGCGGTGGACCTCCGCGCCCAGGTGACGGACGCGGCCTCGGGGACCTATACCTACTCGTGGAACACGTCGGGGCTCTCGGACGCGACCTCCATCACCGGGACCGCGACCGCCAACCTCAAGTTCTCCTGGAACACCACGTTCAGCACCACCCGGACCGACTCCGTCACCCTGACCGTCACCGATCCCAACAACGTCCAGGTCACCAAGACCTACACCTTCCAGGCGTTCGCCGGCACGGGCTCATCGACGTCCGGGACGACCTGGGGGACGACGCTCGACCCCGG
>NZ_JAALJH010000026.1 GCF_011064615.1 Aquisphaera insulae
CGGACCTCCTGAGAGATGAAGAGTTTACGTCATTCGAGACGTTGCCGGATAGCCTCTGAGACCAGTACTTCAGATCAGCTACTCGACCGCCGTCCCTGAGCCGAGTGCTCTTCTCCTCGCCAGCGTCGGCTTCGTCAGCCTGGCGGTTTTTCACCAATGTGGTCAGGGGAAGGCGACGGGCCGGGTCGCCCCGGGGGATTGCTCCCCCGAGGCTCCCACAGATCCGTACGTGCACTTTCGTGCATACGGCTCCTCAGATCATGAACTCGCTGCTCGACGGTACGTGGAGTGGATCGGGATCGGCGGCGGGAGCGGGTAGCGCTCCAGGAGCCGAGCGAAATCCGTCCAGGTCATGGCCCCGTCCCGACGCTGCCGGGAGAGCCATCGTCTCCAGATGTGTGTGGCCAATCGCCGGAACAAGCTCAGGGCGGTTGAATTGCCCGTGATCCCGTAGTAGGCGAAATGGCCGCGCAGTTTCTGGCTCAGCGTATGGTGCTGTTCCTCGAGCGGTAGATGTCGGTTTTGCCGGCACCATTCCGCGATCGCGGCCAGCCCCCGGCTGAGGCGACTTCGTGCGGTCCTCCTCTTCACTACTGGGTTCCCGCGCAGAGATCGCGACCAGAAGTGCGTGAACCCGAGGAAGTCAAACGTCCCAGGGGCCTGCTCTCCCGACCCGACCTCTCGCGCGGCGCGGTCGGGCCGCTCGAACGGCACCAATCGCGTCTTATCCGGGTGGACCGTCAGTCCGTACTTGGCGAATCGCTTGGGGAGCACTTCCAGGACTCGCCTGGCGTCAGACCCATGGGTGAACCCCATGACGAAGTCGTCGGCGTAGCGAACCAGGAAGGCCCTCCCGCGAAGGCGGGGCTTGACCTCACGCTCGAACCATTCGTCCAGCACGTAGTGCAGGAACAGGTTCGCGAGCAAGGGTGACACCACACCCCCTTGCGGCGACCCCGATTCCGGATGCGTAACGCATCCGTCCTCGACGACCCCCGCGTTGAGCCATTTGCCGATCAGTCGCAGTAATACACCGTCTCGCACCCGTCGCTTGAGGAACTCCCGGAGATGGCCGTGGTCGATCGTGTCGAAGAATTTTCGGATGTCCACGTCCAGGATCCAGCCCCCTCTCATGTCCATCGCCTGACGCCAGATGGCGTCCAGGGCCTGGTGCGCCGACCGGCCCGGTCGGAAGCCGTACGAGCAATCCAAGAAGTCCTGCTCGTAAATGGCTTCCAAAACCATGACCACCGCCCGTTGAAGCACCTTGTCTTCGAAGGTCGGAATCCCCAGCGGCCTGGTCTCGGTAGCCGAACCGGCCTTGGGGATGTAGGTCCGTCGCACCGGGGGCGCCACGTACGTGCCGGACTTGGCTCGGTCCAGCAGCAACCTGAGGTTGCCCATCAGGTTCGCCGCATAGTCCTCGCCGGTCTGTCCGTCCACGCCGGGGGCGCCGTCCTTACGGGTCCGCTGGTACGCCTGGTGAAGCCAGGCGACATCGATGTGATGAGCCAGGGACGTGAACCCCATCTCGGGGCTCTTTCGAGCGAGTTCCGCGATCCGTTGTCGTTTCGTGGACACGTCCACGGGTTTCAATGCACCCGCCATGTTTCCCTCCAACGGTGTCGTGATCCGACGCCCCCTTCCCTCCGCGGGGTCCCTTCGGTGTGGTTCCCCCGCCTCGTCGGTACTATGAGGCGCTCCGAATCCCCGCCGCCCGTCTCGGCCCGCTTCGTTACCTTCGCGAGCCCGATACCATCGCTTCGCCCGTATTTCGCTCCCCTCGGTCGTGGGCGTCCCGCCGGGGGCCTGGGAGTTTGGTCATCCGGTCTCCCGATCCGGAGTCTTCGATGGAGACGTCGGGGTCTCTCAAGTTCCCGGGGAACCCTGATGACCGTTGCCCGTGCTCTTCGACCCCGGCGGGACCGGATGCGCCTGATGGGACCAGGTGCGGCGACATCCGACGCGGCCCCCGCCAATGTCCACGACGAGGGCTCCTCACATCTCTCGTTTTCGGGGCTCAATCACACGACCTTCGGCCTGGCTGTCTACGCTTCGCAGGATGGGTTACCCCATCGCCACGCAAGACTCGCTTCTGGCTGCTGGCCCGGCTCTGCCAGGCGGGATTGGCTACCCGCAGGATTCCAGCGAAAGGTTTCTGATTTCGAGATCTTTCTCCTTTCCACGGGCTTAACTTGACGCAAGGACATCGCGATTGCTCGCAGATCTCTGGGCAACATGGGCAGGGTCAGATTCGAGGATGACGAGGGATCATCACTCAGGGCCACCTTCGATTGAGAAGCCCACTCACTACTCTTTGGGGGGGATGCCGACCGGCGCTCACCAGCACGCGGGCTTGTGGAATGTACCGTGCGTATCCTTCATCGTGGGCGGAAACTGACGGGCTGAGAGGTCGGCATCCTGGATGACCAGCGGCGAGCTGCCACCATGCGGGCTGACGGCCTTCCTCAACGTCATGCTTGGTCCTCTGCCGGGCCTCGTCAAGGCCAGAGGGGTCATCAAGGCCAAAGGGGTTAGGACCATTCTACATTTGTAACTTTGGGGGCATGGTTGGTCTTTTCGACCCCACCCCCCCAAACCCAGCTCCTGATCTCACCAGATTCAAACTGACAGGACTATAATTGCACGTCAGTCAGATTGTCACCTGCATGCCATTGGTGCGCATCGCTCTGGCGTACACGGGTCTTCTGCCAGGGCACTCGAGGCATGGCTTGTTGCGGGACTAGAACAGGGGCGAAGGATGGAGAATGAAATGAAGGAGAGCCCCGTGGCCGGTGAAAGCGGCTGCATCTTTCCCGAAATCCGAGGCATGGAGACGCCCCTGCTTTTGATGGATCTGCGAGTCGTCGGCCGAAACGTCGAGCTCCTCCGCAACGCATTCCCGGACGTGGATATCTGGTATGCACTCAAGAGTAATCCCGACGAGCGAGTCGTCTCATGCCTCGCGACATTAGGCGTCGGGTTCGAGGTCGCGTCGGCCAGTGAGTTGCGAGCCGTGCTCGGTCTCGGAATCCCGTCCGACCGCATCGTATGCCTGCACACCATCAAGTCCCCGGCTTTTGTCCGCCTGTTGCATGACAGCGGAATCTCAGTTATGGCCGTCGATTGCCGCGAAGAGGTCCAGAAGCTCGCGACGATCGCACCGAGAAGCCGGGTCGTCGTAAGACTCGAAACGGACGGACATGGGAGTCGAGTCCGCCTCGGCGGGAAGTTCGGCTGCGCGCCGGATGAAGTGGTTGAGCTGGCCCGTCTCGCTCGCCGAAGCGGGCTAGAGTCGGCAGGGGTGACCATGCACGTCGGCTCTCAATGCGAGGCGATCGCCACCTGGTTGGGCGCATTGAATCTCTGCCGGGCCGTCTGTGAGCGGCTCGCCGAGGTTGGCGCTCCACCCGAGATCATCAGCCTCGGAGGCGGTTTGCCCGTTCCTTACACCACCTCGGTCCCGCCACTGGCCGCGATCGGAGGCCTCGTCCGGGATGCCGCAATCCAGCGTTGCGGCACCGCGGGCTGTCGCGTCACCTTCGAGCCTGGTCGGTCCATCGCTGCAACCGCTGGAACACTCGTCACTTCGGTGATCGGAACCGCCACTCGCGGCGGCGAGCGCTGGGTGTACCTTGACGCCGGAATCTACCAAGGGCTCTTCGAATGGCTCCCCGCCGCTGGCGGTTTCGCCATGCCGATCGTGGCGGACCACGGGGAAAGGCCCTTCCAGCGATGCCGGCTCGCCGGGCCCACGTGCGACAGCCTGGACGTCCTGCCCGGTGAGTTCAACCTCCCCGAGCTGCGGACGGGCGATCGCCTGGCGTTTCGATTCGCGGGAGCATACTCGACATCGGTCTCGACGACGTTCAATGGCTTCGATCCGCCACGGGTCGTTCTCGTCGGAACGGGAGGAGATTCGCGGGATGGCTGATCCGGACGCTGAGGACTCATACCGGGCCTTCGAGCCGCGGGATTACCTGAGGCAATATTACTCGCGGCCGCAGCTCGCCGCCGATGATGCCCGGCTGTTCCGATCCCTCTGTGACTGGTTGAGGCGAACCGGCCGCGTGTTCCCGACCGCGCTGGACCTGGGGTGCGGTCCGACCATCCACAACACCTTCGCAATCGCCCCGTACGCCCTTCAGATCGATCTGGCGGACTATCTGCCTGCGAACCTCGGCGAAGTACGCAAGTGGCTCAACGAGGCTCCGGATGCGCACGACTGGGATGCGCTATTTCGAGACGTGCTGACCTGCGAGGGGGCCTCAACCGCGGAACTGGAGCGAAGGAAAGCCCTCTATCGCTCGCGGGTTTCCGCGCTACTCCCTTGCGACCTCCGATGCCCCAACCCCCTCGGATGGCCGGCGAGATACGACCTGGTCACCTCCTTCTTCTGCCCGGAATGCGTGGCAAAGGACCGGGACGAATGGGGGATGGTCATGAGCAGGGTCCTGGGACTCGTGCGCCCCGGAGGGGCTGTGTACTTCGCGGCTGTCGGGGATGCTCACCGGTATGCCGTCCTGGGTCGTTGGTTCCCTTGCACGCCGGTGAGGGAGCAGGATTTTCGAGAAGTACTCGTCCGGCACAACTTCGACGCCTCATCCATTGCGGCCCAGGCCGTCCCCGCTCCCGATTGGGTTGAGGATGGTTTCGACCACATCATCCTTGTCAACGCGACCAGAGGGCAGAGCAGATGAGCGAGGCGTTTGGGCGGGTTCGCTCCTATACCGAATGGGATCCCCTCGAAGAAGTGGTCGTCGGGAGGGCCGTTCACGCCCGGATCGCCAGGCCGGATCGGGGCCTCTTCGCGGTCGAATACCGGAGCTACGGCAGCATCGATCGAATCCCGTCAGGCCCGTATCCGGACCATGTGATCGCGGAAACGGAAGAAGATCTCGAGATCCTGATCGAGACGTTCCTGAAACTCGGCGTGGTCGTCCGACGTCCCGATGTCTGGGACCATGCGCGAACATATCGTTCGCCCGATTTTGAAACGGACGGGCAATACAGTTATTGCCCACGAGACCTGTTCGTCGTCGCCGGCGACTGGCTCATCGAGGCGCCGATGACGCTGCGATGCCGACAGTACGAGACGCTTCCGTTCAAGCCTCTGCTCATGGATTACCTCCGCGGCGGGGCCCGGTGGGTATCCGCTCCCCGGCCGCGATTGGCCGACGACACCTACTGCCTCGACGGCTCGCATCCGCACGCCCTGACGGAGGCCGAACCGATCTTCGACGCGGCCAATCTGCTCCGGCTGGGCCGCGACATCCTCTATCTGGTCTCGGTCTCGGGCAACCGGCTGGGGGCACATTGGCTGCAATCCATCCTCGGCCCGGACTTCCGCGTCCGCGTCTACGACGGGATTTATGGTGGCACCCACGTCGACACCACGATCACCCCGGTTCGGCCGGGGCTGGTCGTCGTGAACGGAGAGAGGGTAGGGCCGCACAACCTCCCCGACGTGTTCCATGGGTGGGACGTCGTGTACCTCAAGGATGTCGTGGACATCGGCTTCACGGGCACCTCGTATGCGTCCAAATGGATTGGGATCAATTTCCTGATGGTTCGTCCCGAACTGGCGATCGTGGACCCAGTTCAGAAATCGCTCGTGAAAGAGCTGGAACGACGCGGGATCGAGATCGTCCCATTGCGGCTGAGGCACGCACGGACGCTCGGCGGCGGATTCCATTGCGTCACCTTGGATGTCCGCCGCAAGGGTGGACCTGAGACATACTGTCGTCCGGCGGGCTCTCCTCAGTGATGAGATCCACAGCCTGGGGCCTCTCGATCCTGGTTTGGTACTCACTGCTGGTAGGTAGTGCCGTCCTCGGTGCCGTCGGCGACATACTCCTCTTCCAGTGGGCCAAGCGGCCGAACGGGTGGGCACTTTCGGCCGGATTTCTGATATGGATCTCCTGCCTCGTGCTGATGGCAATCATGTTTCGTCTCAGTACTTTGTCATTCGGCCCTGCCATCGTCCTGTTCGTGGTGATCCACCTGATCATCGACCTTCTCTGGGATGCGATCGTCCTTGAATCCGTCCTGACCCCTGCGCAGTGGGTCGGGGTCGCACTGGCCGTGGCGGCCATTCTCCTGCTGCAATTCGGCAGAAACTCCCCTTGAGGTCGTCCAACTCAATCGAGTGCGCCTTGAGGCCCGGACGAGCGTCGTGAACACGCTGACGCGGACCTACCCCCGTCTCCGGCTTGCTCGACTCCATCGTCCGCCTCGTCCATCCCGCCGCCCCGCAGACTGCCTGAACGCCACCCAGTCGCCAATCCATCACGAACGGTTCGTACGAAACCCGTGTTTCTGGCGAACTGCCGTTTTCTCTCCACGATCAAGTTACCCGAAGCCTGCGCAACGCTCGAAGACGAGGGAAGGGGCAGGCCCCTCCAGATAGGAAGTCGGCGGCTCGGGAACCGTTGTTCTCATCGCGAGCGATCAAGGATGTCACGCGGGTTGCAGTTCGACCGCCCCGCGAGGCGAAAAGCCCCTGCTTGAGGGGATTGCCTTTCGCCATGAAAAGAGCAAGAATACCCGCACGTCAATTCACGCTTTTCAAGGCATCGACAGGACAGGCTCGCCAGCGCGGGGTATGACTGATCCGCCGGCAGAGACCGGCGACGAGCACGTTCTGCCTCCGGGGCCCTTCCGCATCGCCTCGTGTCAGTCCCCATCAACCCCGGAAGCTCACCTCAACCGAGCGGCGCCCCGGTCTGTCCGTCGACGGAGAACCCGAGATGCTGATCAAGGACCTGGCCACCAAGATGTACATCGCGTGCGAGCCCTACAGCGGAGAGTATCAGCGCGTCCTGAAGACGCAGAACGCCTACTGGTGTCGCGACGGGAACATCAAAAAACCCGGATATCCCCACGTGACGATCGATTGGGGGGATAACGGGAACCATGAACTCGACGAGTTTCACGTCACGTTTCGGTTCGGGTTGGAGAGCGCCTACAACTTCCACGTCTACTTGAAGATGACCACTCAGGGCATCCAGGTCGTCCGCGACAACCAGGCCGACCTGACCCGCAGTCTCGTCAGCAAGGACTTCCCGTCCGACAACTGGTTTGCCAAGGACGACCCGGACACCGCGTCGGCCAAGGCCAACCTCAAGGGCGATCTGACCGAGTCCATGAAACACGCGAAGACGATCGCCGTGGCCTTCGGGACGCAATTCTACTACGGCGCGACCAACGCCGCCTGCCAGGAGTTCTTCCAGAAGGCCACCGTCGTGACCAACTCGCTTCCTCCCAAGTCTCCCTACCACTTTTAACCGATCCGCTCCCGATCGCGAGTCTCCCGTCCGGTTCCGGTGTCCTCTTGATCCGTGACTTCCGTGCCATCCGTGGTAGGGCCTCTTCTTCTCCAATCAATGTCCCCGCCGCTGCTGATCCTCCCGGAAGAGCCGGAAGAACGTGCGGATGTCGACGAGCTCGAACCGGTCCTCGGGGTGCCGCTTTCGCAATTCCTCGACGCAGCGGATCACGTCGGCGGGGGTGACCCAGACGACGCGGTTGAGGAAGAAGGCCGGGGCGCCGGCGGGGCGTTTGGCGAGGCGTGCGTGGATCATGTCGGCGGCGCCGGCGGACTGGGTGAAGTCCCAGGGCTCGCTGATCAGCTCGGTCACCGGCATCCCCTTCCACAGTTGCGGCGCCGGCGGCTTGCCTCCCTTGCCGTGGAGGTCCATGACGATCGTCGCGAAGCCGTCGGGGGAGAACTCGCGGAAGGCGTCCTTGACGGCGGGCGACGGTTGATCCCAGTCCAGGACCATCGGCGCGATCGTCATGCCGGCCTCGCGGAAGAGGCGGCGGTTGTGCTCGACGAACAACGGCAACTGGTCGGGCCGGATGCGGTTCGGGTTCATGTAGCCCGCGGCGCTCGCGTCGCTCGTGAACGTGTCGTTGGGCGTGGCCGTGGCGTAGTAGTGGGCGATGATGTCGGGGTAGGTCTCCAGGAGGTTGGGATTGATCCCCCAGGCCAGCGGCAGCTTGCCGCGTTCGGGCGCATCCCAGCGCGGGGGGAGGATCTCGTAGAGGGGCATCGTCGAGTCGTAATCGGCCATGAAGAACGCGAGGTACGACGTGTTCGAGAGCGAGAGCGGCTTCCCGCTCGCCGCCGGCTGCTGGCGGAGCGGCTTCCGCGGGGCCTGGCTGTGCAACGACTGGTTGAAGCAGTCGCCGGTGACCGTGTTCTGGTAGCCATTGTAGGGCGAGATCAGCCAGACGGTCTCCCACTCGGTCGGCACCGGGTCGTGTGCGCTCGGATGGCCCGGGACGTTGCTGTACTTGTGGAACGCGAAGAAGCCCGAGAGCTCCGTCAGCTCCTTGCCGCCGGCGTTCCGGAAGACGGTCTCGAGGATCATCCGGTAGGTTTCCAGGTCCGTGCCGAGTGTCTGGGACGTGTCGTCGGCCGGGGGCTCGTCGCCCCACGGGGAAAGATCGAGGACGAATGCCCGGTTGGCCACGGCCCAGTCGCGCGTGACCACGTCGCCGATCTTCCCGGCGGCACGCGTCACGGCCGCGTCCTCGTCCAGGAAGAGGCGATGATTCGAGCACTTCCCGGGTGCGAGGTACTCGCGGATCGCCCAGCGGTAGGCGTCGTTCTTGCGGCTCCCCGTCTCCTTGCCGTCGAACATCCCGCGGAGGTCGCGGATGACCTTCAGCTTCCAGCGCGACAGGTTCGCCGCCGCCAGCTCCGGGCTCAGGACGACGGCGTCCTCGACCCCCGCGATCGTGGTCGCGACGTTCACGGTCGCCGGCACGTTCGGATCCCAGATCACGGCCCCGCGGAGGTCATCCCCGGCCAACTTCACCAGCGCGTCCAGGCCGCTTGCCTCTTCGAGGCGGCGCCCGGCCAGCCACCCGCCGTCCTTCCGGAACAGGTCGAGCCAGTATTTCGGCCTCGGATTGGCGGCCGACAGCACGTAGAGCTTCGGCCCCCTGCGGTTCACGATCCCCTGGATCGAGGCCGTCGCCATGGCCTCATCGTACGAGGCCGCGTCGGCCTTCGCCGAGAGCGTGCAGGCGACCAGGGGCGCCTCTTCCCCGCGCGGGGGGGCGGCGGTCGCGACGCCGATCGACCAGCCGAAGGCGCAGGCGAACATCACGAGAGTGGAAAGGCGGGCAGGCATGGCAGGTACGCCTCGGGATCAGGGAGGAGAGCTTGGCGGGATAACCGATGCTCCCCGTCCCGGCGGCCGAGGTCAAGCCGTTACCGCCTCGATCCCGGGCTCGTCAGATCATCCAGTCCGGGACGTAGACGTTGCGGCGCCCCTCGTTTTCCTTCATCAGGTCGGAGAAGGTGGTCTGGTCGACCACGTCGGAGATGGCCTGGCGGACGCGGCCCCAGAATCCAAAGAAGGGGCAGTGGCCGGGGTACTCGCACTCCTTCGGGCGAGAGACGCTCACGCAATCCACCGGCGCGATCGGGCCGTCGATGAACCGGATCACCTCGCCGATCTTCAGCCGGTCGGGCGCCTTGGCCAGGAAATAGCCCCCCTCGACGCCGCGCCGGCTGTTCACATACCCGCCCCCCTTCAACTGGCTCAGGATCGCCTCCAGGAACTTGATCGGGATGTGCTGCCGCTCGGCGATCTCGCTGGCCTTAAGGGGGGTCGAATCCGCATGCTCCGCCAGCGCATAGAGCGCCCGGAGGGCGTAATAACACTTTGCCGAGACGGTCATGGGGCGACTCTTGCGGTGGGATGGGAAGAGACAGACCTGCGCCGCCGGCCCCGCGGGAAGCGCCCCGGGGCGACTCGCACTCGCCACGGCCCTCGAACGCTCAAGGCCGTCAAAATCATTCTTGATCGATATTACGGACTTTCAAGCCACGACGCCATCCTGGCGAACCGACGGACGACCCGGCCGCATCGATCGGGCGTGGAGGGGTCGCCTGCGCCCCCTCGGACCTGGGCCCGATCCGGCCTGCTCCAGACGCCTTCGCTCTGCGCGATCCGCCGCGGCGACCGACAAGCTCTGCCCATAGCGCGGATGCCCCGAGCGTCCAGGCGATCATCCCAAGCAACTGCCCCGTCGTCCCCTTCGAGGAGGACAGGAAGCCGACGCAGAACCAGAGCCCGGCCGGCATCTGGAGGGCGAAGAGCGGGAAGCTCGCCTCGGAGGCCCGGGCGAAGATGGGGGCCGAAAGCCCGCGCGCCAGGAGCCCTCGGCCCCGCGCCAGGTCCGTGATGACCAGCAGCAGGGCCGGGGCGAGCAAACCGTGCCGCAGCGGGACGTAAGGGATCGCCGGCGTGAGTGCCAGGAAGCCGAGGATCCCGACCGCCACGAGGTCCCCGGCGGAAAACGTCGCCGCGCCGGCGGCCGGCGTCCGAACCGTGATCTCGCCCCGATCGACCCCCAGCCCGAACCAGCGCCCGAGCGCCACCCCGGCGAGGAACTGCGGCAGCCAGCTCAGGGGGTGGAATCGAAGGACCGTCAGCCAGGTCCCGCCCAGGTCGATCGATCGGACCGTCCAACCATCTCCATAGGGGTTCAGGACCAGGTAAAGCGCCGGAGGGAGCCACGAGAGGAACCCCAGCACCAGAGCCAGGGCCAGGAGCCTGGATCGGTCCATCCCGGTCGTCAGTCGGCCCGCGAGGGGGAAGATCGCATAGAACGCGGCAAACGCGGAAAGTGCCCAGGCCGGCGCATTCCACCAGAGCGCGAACGGCGGGAACCACGCCTGGACCAGGGCAAGGCTCGCGCTGACCCCTCCGGCAAGCTCCAGAGGCGTCGGGTGCTTCGCCGTGAATGGCAGGAGGGCCGGCGCCGGCACCAGCAGGATCAGGGACAGGAAATAGAGCGGATAGAGCCTGGCGAATCGCCCCTTCCAGAACTGTTTCGCCGGGCACCGAAGTCGCCCCCCCGGGTCGAGATAGGCATACGCCATCAAGAACCCGGAGAGCTCGAAGAAGAAGCCCGTCGAGATGTACCCCCTCCCCATCAAGCGCGCCAGCGGCCCCGGCAGAGCCTCGAGCACTCCGAAGGTGAGCAGCCCCGCATCGTGCGCCTGCTTGACGTGGAAGAGATAGATGTGCACGGCGGCAAAGATCCGCACGCCGGAAAGGGCGGGCAGTTTCGGCCGTCGCGACTCCTCCCCCTTCTGGGCCACTTCAGTCCCCATTTCTTCCCCCCGCTCAGAGACGGAACGACTCTCCCCGAGACAATTTATACTAATCCTATCGTATTTATAGGGCATTCTCTTGACCGTAGTCCTCTGACGCCGATTTTCGATGTCCTTGCCGAGAAGGCTCTTGACTAATCCATATTCTGCCGATAGGAATAATATACATTGCCACGAGGGACCTGCGAGTGGCGGGTCCTGGGCCGCGAACGCAAGCGGCCGGTGGCGTGTCAGGGAGTGGTCCACGAGATCGCCGCGAGACAGAGGTCAATCCAGCAGGAAGTCCTTGAATGAACGCCAATCCGGACACTTCGACGAACGGTCCCGCGCGGATGACCGCGCGAGAGGACGACTTTCACGAAGCGAGGCTGTGGAGTCGAGCCAGGCGGAACCTGACGCTCCTCTACGCGGGCCGTCCGGGTTGCTGTGCGTCGTCCCATTGCCGCGGGGCCGGAGAGGGGGATCACGTCTGCGGATCGGAGCCGTCTCGGGGATCGGCCCCGTGGCCGGCCGGGGCGGGTTGTCCGGCCGGTTGAGTCCGGCCGGCCCTTGCTCACCCCCGAAGACCTTTCCCCGGAGCCTTTGAAGACATGATCACGGTTACCGCGCCGACGGGCAATGTCGGCCGACATCTGCTCGAGCGGCTGGCCTCGTCGGGCCGGGCGCTGACGATCCTCGCGAGGCGGCCGGAGCGGCTACCCCGGTATCTGCACGAATCGGAGATCGTCCGCCGGGCCTGTTCGGAGGACGCGGGGGCGATGATCCGCGCGACTGAGGGGACGGACGTCCTTTTCTGGGTATCGCCTTCCAACCCGACGGCGGCGAATGTACGGGCCTGGTATGGACGGCTCGCCGAGTCGGTGCTGCGGGCGGTGCGGGTCAACCGCATCCCGCGGGTCGTCAACCTGTCCAGCGTCGGGGCGGGCTGGGCCGATGGGCTCGGGCCGATCTCGGGGCTGAACCAGGTCGAGCGGGCGCTCGATGAAACGGGTGCGGACGTGACCCACTTCCGGCCCGGCTTCTTCATGGAGAACTTCCTCGGCCAGATCGGCTCGTTGCGGGGTGAAGGAGAGCTCCCGTGGCTCTACCCCGGGAGTCTGCGATTCCCGATGATCGCCGCGTGCGACATCGCGGACGCGGCCGCCCGCCGGCTCCTCGACCCCCGCTGGTCGGGCCGCTCGGTCCAGGCCCTGCATGGCCCGGCCGACCTTTCACTGGACGCGGCCGTCGGAGCGCTCGGGGCGATCCTCGGCCGCCGCCTGAAGAACGTCCAGATCTCCGCCGATGCATATCGCCGCCAGGCGCTGGCCGCGGGCCTCTCGCAGGACTTCGCGGACAGCTACGTGCAGATGTGCGAGGCGATTGGCGTCCTCGGCTGGTCCCGACTGGGCGAGCCGCGGACTCCCGAAACCACGACGAACACAACCCTCGGCGCGTGGGCGAGCCAGGTCCTGATCCCGCTGGTCAGGGCCGCGTGACCCGATGGCCTCGCCCCATGTCTCCGCGTCGAAACGCCGCGGCGTGCGGACCTCGCACGACCCATTTCTCGCACGCCGCGGCGAGTTTCACCTCCGGTTCGATCCGACTTCGCCCAGCGTCGCAGCCAGTCGCTCCGCGGCGGCCTCGCCCGACTTGATGCATTGCGGGACGCCCACGCCGTGGTAGGCATTGCCGGCCAGGGCCATCCCCGGCAGGGCCTCGAGCCGCGCCTCGATCGAGCGGACGAGGTCGGTGTGGCCCAGCTCGTATTGCGGCATGACTTCCGGCCAGCGACGGACCTGGCCCAGGATCGGCTCGCCCCGAATGCCGAGCAGCCGGCCCAGCTCTTCCGCCGCGACCGCGAGGAGCTCGGGATCGTCCCGCTCGAGGATCGACGCCCGGAAAGCACCGCCCAGGAAGGCCCGCAGCAGGACCATGCCGTCCGGGGAGCGGCCCGCGAACTTCACGCTCGAGAAGCTGCCGGAGAGGACCTGGAGCTTCTCAACTTCGGGGACGACGAAACCGAAGCCGTCCAGTCGGTGGGCGACCTGATCGCGCCGGTATCCCAGCGAGACGACCGCGCAGGACGTCGAGCGGATCCGACCGAGGTCGGAGCCGAGGGACGCGTCGATCGCGGACAGGAGCCGGGCGGCCTCGCGGGCCGGCGTCGCCACGATCAGGGCGGCCGCCCGAAGGCTATCCTCCCCCGCGATGTCGATCCACCAGCCGTCGGACATCCGCCGGATGCCCTCGACCGCGGCCCCGCAGCGCACCGAGCCTGGCGGCAGGCGGCGGACAACCGCCTCGACCAGGCTCGCCATCCCGTCGCGAAGCCCGGCGAACATCCCGTAGCGAGCGCCGCTCCCCGCGGCCCCCTTGGTGCGGCCGGCCCGTTCTCGGATCGCGGCCCGGATCAGGCTGCCGTGAGTCCGCTCCATCTCGCGGAACCTCGGCATCGTCGCCTCGACGCTCAGGAGCTCCGGATCGCCCGTGTACATGCCGCCGACCAGAGGCTGGATCAGGCGCTCGTAGGCGCCCTGGCCGAACCGTCGGCGGGCGAAGGACGCCAGGCTCTCATCGGCCGCGTCCGATCGTCGAATCAGGACATCCATCCCCATCCGCAGCTTGGCCCAGGGGCTCAGGATCGGGGTCGTGACCATCGGCCAGAGCCGGGACGGGGCCATCACCATCAGGCCGTCGGGGATCGGCACCAGCCGCCCGCGGCTGACCACGAACGCCCGCCGGTGCGCCGGATCGGTCGGGATCAGGGCATCCTCGAGGCCCACCCGGCGGCAAAGGCTGAGCGCATCCGGCAGGGCGGTCAGGAAGCTATCCGCGCTCTCCTCGATCAGGAAGCCGCGATCCCGTATCGTGCCGAGCACGCCCCCCGGGCGCGCAGCCGACTCCAGGACGCGAACCTCGACGTCGGGTGCCAGCTCCCTCAGCCGATGCGCCGCGGCAAGGCCCGTGATTCCCCCGCCGATGACCGCCACCACGGCCCCGGATCGAGACCGATCCTCCGACGCAACCCCTTGATCCAATGCCACTTCCAATTCTCACTCCGATCTCGCCACTCGCCGTTCCAGCCCTTCGGACCGTTGACACGCGTGGGCGCCTCTCTTATTCTGGACATTCATGTCCACTGTCGTCAAGGACGGCCGTGGCATCCTCAAAGGCGGGGTGAAGACGATGAGCGGCCCGAGTGCGGCGATCTTGCATGGGCGAGGGATGGGGAAGTTCGCGGAGCGGGATTTCGCGATCAGTCCGATGATCGTCTTCTACGAGCTGACACGGGCGTGCGACCTCGTCTGCCGCCACTGCCGGGCGTGCGCCCAGCCGCAGTCGGATCCGAACGAGTTGACGACGGACCTCTCGAAGCGGCTCATCGATCAGCTCGCGAGCTTCCCGGTGCAGCCGATGCTGGTGCTGACCGGCGGCGACCCGCTCAAGCGGGCCGACATCTTCGAGCTGGTCCGCTACTCGGCGGACACGGGGATGGAGACGGCAATCACCCCGTCGCCGACGCCCCTGGTGACCGCCGAGGCGATCGCCCGGCTGAAGGAGGCCGGGATCGCCCGGATGGCCGTGAGCATCGACGGCGCGGATGCGGCGACGCACGACGCGATGCGCGGGGTGGCCGGAAGCTTCGAGCAGACGCAGCGGATCATGCGGGATGCCAGAGCGCTCGGCATCCCGGTCCAGGTCAACACGACTCTGAACCCGGCGAACCTCGATCAGATCGAAGCCATCGCCGACATGCTCGCACAGCACGGGATCGTCCTCTGGTCGGTCTTCCTGATCGTCCCGGTCGGCCGGGCCACCGCGGACCTCCGCCTGACCGGCGAGCAGTACGAGCGTGCGTTCGCCCGGCTTTATGCCCAGTCGCGGAAGCAGCCGTACGGGATCAAGACGACGGAGGGGATGCATTACCGGCGGTTCGTCGCCCAGCAGCGGGTGAAGGCCCGACGGGACGGAGCGGGCGAGGCGCCGGCGATGGGGGGGCATCCGCACGGTCGCGGCGGTCACGGCGGCTCGTCGCCCCAGTTCCTGACGACCGGGGTGAACGACGGCAAGGGGGTCATGTTCGTCAGCCACACCGGGCTCGTCCATCCCAGCGGCTTCATGCCGCTCGTCTGCGGGATGTTCCCGTTCAACAACGTGGTGGACGTCTACCAGAACGCCCCGATCTTCCAGCGGCTCCGGCAGCCGGACACCTTCGACGGCAAGTGCGGCTATTGCGATTACCGCAACCTCTGCGGCGGCAGCCGGGCCCGGGCCTTCAACGTCACGGGCAACCCCTACGCGGCGGAGCCGGACTGCGTCTATCAGCCCGCCTTGCCATCCGGCGCGCCCAGCCTCACTCGCGCGTAGCCGATCGCGTTCGGGACGCCCGCCCGCTCGCCCAGCATGTCGAGCGTCCACGACGGCGGCGAGCCTGCCCGCGGCGTGGCCGTGAAGAAGTTCGTGAAGGGACGTCCCAGCGGGATCTTCGCGGGCCTTCCGAGCTTCCCGCCGGGCAGGATCTCGACGATTCGATTCTCGAGCGTCCGACGACCGTCCGGCCCGGCTGCATTGATCCGGTGGACCACGAAGAGGCGGTCGTCGGGGGTGACGTGGAACCGATGGCCGGAACCGGAGACGCCCGCGGCCTCGCCGGGCTCCTCGGCGACGGCCTGGCGGAGGATGAGCTTGCCGTCGCGAACCACGCCATGGTTCAGCGATTCACTCTGCTTCGCCTCGGGGAAGAACTTCGCCCGCAGCCGTTCGTCGATCGCGCGCTCGGTCCAGAGCAGGTGGACGTCGCCCCCCGGCGCGACCCAGAGGTCGCACGGCCAGACGTGGCCGCGGGTCGCGTCGCGGTTGGCGATCTCGACCCAGCCCGCGAACGGTGCGGACGCGATGTCGGGCGTCCACGAATAGAAGAGCCGGCAGAAGACGTAGTCCCATTCCCTCCCGGTCAGCTCGCGTTTGTAGGCTCGCCAGGCGTCGTTCGGCTCGAAGATGTCCCCCACGCCGAAGAAGAAGGCCGAGCGGTTGCGCAGGGCCACGTTCGGGTAGCAGAGGCGGAGGGGTGTCGGTTTCTTTCCGCCCTCCATCGTGGGCCACCGGAGTTGTCCGCTGGCGCTCCACGCGCCGTCGTGGTCGCGGAAGGTCCATTCGGCGTGGGCGTAGTCGATGTTCTGAAGCAGCAGGAGCTCCGCCCCCGGCCCGTCCGCGACGAAGCTCCGATAGGAGTGCTCGGTGAAGGCCGGCGAGCCCTTCCAGGCCGGCGCCAGCGATTTCGGCGGGCCGTCGGGCTCTCCGGCCTGGAACTGGAGCACATCCGGCCGCGCCGGGCCGGCGCCGGATTTCGAACCCTGGTTCAGGGTCGGATTCACGGAGAGGAAGACGCGACCGTCCGCGAAGGCGGCCATCGGCGACGGCTCGCGGGTGCGACCCTCGTCATCGGCCCGGACGCGCCTCCAGCCGCCTGCGTCGCGCGTAAAGAGCACCCAGCGGCAGTTGTTCAGCGGCTCCGCGCCGGGGATCGTCTCGAGCCCGCTGGCGAAGAGCCTGTCGCCGGAGCGGACCAGCGTCGTCGAGCCGGCGCACCACATCGGCCCGGCCCCGTTGCGGGCATCGGTGTACGTGTAGACGTTCTCCTCAACCTCGACGATCGGCGTGACGTCGCCGGCCGAGGCGGCGGCGACTCCGGCCAGGAAGCCAAGGACAGTCAACAGCGCGAAGGGTGCGGATTCCTGGAGGCGGATCATGGGGTTTCCTCATCGTCCTGAGGCGGCTTCGACGGCGATCTCGCCCTCTTATCAGCGAGGGGCCACGCGTGCAAGGATCCTGTAGGTCGCGGCGTGCGGATTCGCGGCGTCGGCCGGCCACTCTTCCCGATAGAGGACCTCCCAGCGATCGACGTCGAGCAGCGGCTCGGGGAAGGAGACGTCGCCCGTGAAATCCCCCTCGACCACGGTCAGGTAGACCTTCGCAACCCGCGGCAGGAACTCGCGATAGACCTCGGCCCCGCCGACGATCATGGCCTCACCATCCTGGCCCGCCGCGACGCGGGCCAGGTCCAGGGCCTCGTCGACGTTACCGGCCGCGACACATCCCGCCGCCACCTGGTCCGGATGCCGAGTCAGGACGATGTTGGCCCGCCCCGGCAGGGCGCGGCCGATCGACGCATGAGTCCGGCGGCCCATGATGATCGGCCTGCCCATGGTGATCTTCCTGAAGTTCCTCAGGTCGCGCGAGAGGTGCCAGGGCAGGGCCCCCGCGCGGCCGATCAGGCCGGTCCGGCTCATCGCGACCACGATCGACAGCGTCATGCCCCGCCCCGATTCCGTTCGAGTGACTAGACGGCGACCTCTCCCCGAAGCGCCGGATGCGACCGATAGCCGACCAGGCGGATCTGCTCCCGCGACACCGATTCGAGGTCGCGGAGCCCCGGGTCGATCTCGATCCGCGGCAACGGCAGCGGCTCGCGAGCGAGCTGCTCGTCGACCTGGTCCAGGTGATTCGTGTATATATGGGCATCGCCGAACGTGTGGATGAAGTCGCCGGCCTCCAGCCCCGTCACCCTGGCGACCAGATGGGTGAGCAGCGCATAGCTGGCGATGTTGAACGGCACGCCCAGGAACAGGTCGGCCGACCGCTGATAGAGCTGGCAAGAGAGCCGGCCCTCGGTCACGCTGAACTGGAACATCGTGTGGCACGGCGGCAGGGCCATGTCCTCGATCTCGGCCGGGTTCCAGGCCGAGACGACCAGGCGGCGGCCGACCGACGCGGTCGGATCCGCGATCACGGCCCGGATGCCCGCGACGACGTTGGCGATCTGGTCGATGGGCTCGCACCCCGGCCCGCACCACGATCGCCACTGCTTGCCATAAACCGGGCCGAGCTCGCCGTCCTCGTCGGCCCACTCGTCCCAGATCTTGACCCCGTGCTCCTTCAGGTAGGCGATGTTGGTGGAGCCGCGGAGGAACCAGATCAGCTCATGCGCGATGGCGCCGAAGGCGACCTTCTTGGTCGTGACCAGCGGGAAGCCGTCGGCCAGGTCGAAGCGGATCTGCCGGCCGAAGACGCTGAGCGCGTCGATCTTCTCGCCCGTCGAACGGAGCACCGCCCGGGTCGGCTTTCGCACGCCGTGCCGGCGAACATCGCGGAGGAGGTCGAGATAGGCTCGCATCCCTGGACTCAACTTAGACTTATGAATGAACTTAAATGCCATTCTAGCGGGATTCAGGCTCGGTCTGCAAGCTCACCGCAAGAGCCGCGGCGCCTCCACGGCGATCGGCCGGTCCGACCGGACGACGAGGCGGACCCGTCGCGAATGCTCCGCCGACCAGTGGGGCAGCCGATCCAGGGGGAGCACGGTGGCCCCGGGCGAGGTTCCCTTCCAGGAGGCGCTGCGGGCTTCCGTCCACGCGTCGCGATCGCCGGCCCACCAGAGCTCCGCCTTCTCCGCCCGTTCGAGCCCCGGCATGTGCAGGAAGAGCGGCCTGCCGTCGATTGACCGGCCGAGATCGAACTCCAGGAGCATGCGGTTTGCCGACCCGCGCCACCGCCCGGGGCCGTCGGGGCGGGCGCCGACGCTGTCGACGAGATCGCCACGCGCGATCGCCTGCTTGCCGGTTGGCCCGTCCGATGAGAGGAGGAGTGCCGACGCATCCATCCCGCCCAGGAGCGATTCCAGGTCCCTGGTCGCCAGGGAATCCCTGAGGATCCGAACGACCTGGTCCGGCGGCATGCCGGATCGACGGGTCCGCGGCAGCATCTCCAGAATGCTCCCCTCGTGGGGATACCACCGCGGACGGACCGGCGGCAAGGCCGCGAGGAGGTCGTCCCGGCCGATCCGACGATGGCGGCTGAGCTGCTCCATGTCCTCGAGCGCGGCGAGCGAGCGCGGCTGGTCGGGGAAGCTCAGGTTCCTCTCGATCTCGCGCATCCGTGGTAGGTGCAGGGCCAGGAGCAAGCCGGCGAAGACCGTGCCGAAGGCCAGGGCCGCGACGGGTCGCTCCTCCATCCGGGAGAGCGGTCGACGGGCCATCAGGCCCAGGATCACGACCAGCCCGAGCTGCGGGAAGAGATGGTAGCGCTGGACCTCCAGCAGCCAGTGCGCGCCGTACTGATTGCGGACGCAGTACGTCAGCGCGTACCCGCCGACGATCAGGGCCAGCCCCGCCGTGATCGCCGCCCGGATTGAGCCCTCGCTCCGGGCCATGACAACGACGAGCGACGCGAGGAGGCCGGCCGAAACGGCCAGATCCAGGCCGCCCCTCATCAAGCCGTCAATGTTCCCCAGGCCGAACAGCCCCGGCAGCAGGACGTCCCCCGGGGCTCGCAGCGCCGCGAGCAGACCGCCGACGACATCCGCGTTCTGGTGGACGCTCTCGGTGACGACCGCGTGATAGCGGAGCAGGCTTGCCCCCGCGAGATAGGCCAGCGTGCCGGCGACCGGCAGGATCGAATGGGACTTCCGACGGCCGGCGATCCGGGTATCTAGCCCCACGCGAATCGCCGCCGTCGGCCCGGCCAGGAGGCCGATCGCCGAGAAGGCGGGGGCCGACACCGCCGCCGCGACCGCGAGCCACCAACTCGCCCGCGACGGCAATCCCGCCCGCTCGCGATCGATCGCCGTCGCGGCCGCGAGCCACGCCACGATCGTCCCGACCAGCGCCCAGGTGAAGCTGCTGGCCGAATACCACCAGGCCGCCTCCGCGTGGACGGCGGACAGGCTGAACGCGGCCGTCGCCGCCAGGGCCGCCGCCAGGGACCGAGCCTCGCGACGGACCAGCAAGAAGAGCACTCCCAGCGCGATCACAAACGGCAGCAGCGAGGCCGCCGTGAATCCCCACCGCGCAACCGTCGGTCGCTGCCCGCAGAGCTGCCAGGTGCTCCAGGTCACGAGCTGGAAGACCGGCGCGAAGTGCTCGTTGAACGGGCGGAGGATGACGTCCCCGAAGCGGCTCGTCCGGAGCTGCGCGATCCGGATGACGTCGTCGCTGAAGAGGCTGGGGTGGATCATCCGCTCGGCATGCGGCCACAGGCAGATCGCCGCGAAGGCGAAGGCCGGGAGGATGCTCGCCCACCGTTTCCGAGGCGGATCGAGAACCTCGGCGTCCGTCGAGTCCATGCGGCCCCCCCCCCTCGAACCTCTCTCAATCCGGAGTCCTTCCGCTCGATCCTGGGATCGGGTCCGACGTGGCCATGCCCCCAGAGTATTCCGCAAATCGGAATACGACCCGCGCGAATTCAACGCCTGTAACGAGGGAGGTGCGATCCTGGAGATCCGACCGCTCGTGATGATTTTGGGCTGCGGTCTAGAACGATCGAACTTGATCATGGAAGTGCGAGATCAAGCAATTCGCCTCCCAATGTTGTCAAAATGCCCTTTCTTTCTGGACCTGGCCAACGTTCCATGCTTTAAATAACTCGCCTCCAAATCCAGATGCAGGCAACCACGATCGAGGCAGTGGAGAGATCGATGGAGGCAAGTGGCCGATCAAGGAAGCCCGCGTTCCTGGGTCACGACCTTCATTTCAGGTCCCCGCACACCCATCGACCTTCGTCCGACCGTCATTTGCGAATGGGATCGACAAGCCGCTGACCCGGCATGGTGACCTCAACAACGCGGTGGCAATCATGAGCGACGGATCGGGCCCGAAACCACTCTCCTTGACGCCCGTGTGGCTGGTGATCCTCGCGGTCCTCGGGGTCTACTCCGGGAGTTCCGGATCGCAGAAGTCACACACCGGGGGCGCGAATCCACCAGCCCAGAAGAGCCAGGCCGGGGAAGGCGCCGACCAACCCGACGACGAGGTTGCCGTCTCCCGCGACACCGGGGGCCGACCGCTCGGTCCACTGATCGACTATCTCTCCAACGGTTCCGTGGCGGACGAGCCGAAGGGATCAGGGCTCACGACCGGCCTGGAACGCTCGATGGAAATCCTGGAGGCGATATCGACACCCGGGACTCCGGGGCGAAACTACGGATTCCGGGCGATGATCGCCACGATCGCCTCGCCCATGCACTCGACGAATAGCTTCCGGTTCGACGAATTGCTTGCCCCCATGCAGCGAGCCGCGGAGGCCGAGGGATTCGTCCTCGACCGATACCACTTCCCGTGGGGCGAACCCAGGTCGCCGAAGCCATCCAAGGATCATCAGTCCACGACAAATCCGGCCGATCCGATGAGCGCTCGGGGCGTCGGTGAATTCGGAACCCTGTTGTTTCGTCGTCGCCCCGGGGCCACGACCTCCTCAGATCCGCCAGGCGACGGCCCCGTGAGCGGCGACGGCCCCGTGAACGTGGACCTGCTCGTCGTCCTCCTCTGCACGGAGACCCCGACGGCCGGAGTCGACCGCAAGTCCCTTGAACAGGCGCTGAAGGCGGTCGAGTTCCTCCGCGATAAATTCCCGGCCCCCCCCGAGGCGGGGGCGCGACCCACCCGCGGCAATATCCAGATCCTGGGCCCGGTCTTCTCGGGATCCCAGACCTCGCTGGAGGATGTCCTCGCGAGACATACTTCGCCGGAGGGGAAGGAGAAGCCGCACTTCCGCGTGATCAGCGGGAACACCATGGGCGTGGATCGGGGGCAATTCCGGCGGAGTGTCCCGAACAGCGACTTCTCCTCGACGCTCCATTCGGCCAAATCTCAAACCAATGCCATCATTACATACTTGCAGAAACACTCCTCATTTTTCGACCGAGCGACCAGGCGCCCGATCGTCTTGCTCGTCGAGTCGAACACGGGCTACGGCCAGTCCTTCAAGGGTTTCAGGACCGCCGGCGACGGCGGCGAACCCGAGATCGTCCAGTATTGCTTCCCGATGCATGTCGCGAGCATCCGCGGGTCCTACAACAGGCTGGGGCTCATGCACGACGCGGCGAGCGGGACGATCCGGGGGGCGGCACGCCTGTCGGTCCCGGAGGACGAGAGCGGCGGCATCCGCGACGTCCCGCCCCCCATGACGCCCGGCACGACCGCCGGGAACGAGGAGATGTCCCTGATCGAGGCGCTGACCGACGTGGCTCGCCGTGACCCCCTGGCGGTGGGCATCATCGCGACCGACCCGCGCGACGTCGTCTTCCTGGCCCGGCTCACGCGGGAATTCTGCCCCGAGGCGAAGCTGTTCGCGGATCAGGCCGATTTGCTCTATGCGCGACCGCAGTCCACGTCGTTCCTCCGCGGGATGCTCGTCGCGACGACCTATCCCCTGGCGATGCGCAACCAGTGGTGGACCGCCCCCGTCACCGACAATCGGACGCGACAGTCATTCGTCAACGATTCGGCCTATGGCATGTACAACGCCATGACCGCCCACCTCTCCGACCTCGGCCTCACCGGAGACCATCCGCCGCGGTACATCGAGTATCGGGCGCCGTTCCCGACGGCCGGTGTCGGGCCCTCCCGACCACCGATCTGGATCTGTGCCGTCGGACAGCGCGGCCTCACGCCGATTCAGATGGAATCCCAGGCGGAGTCCGATCCCCTCGCTGATGACGATCCGCTCTTCAAGCCGGAGTCCGCGGCGATTCCCGTTCAGTCACCCGGGTCGACGATCCGGGCGGATAAGCTCACGCCGCTCTATTACAACGGCTGGTCGATCGTGGTCGTGGCGACGTTTCTCGCGTCGATCGTGCTGAACTGGGCGACGAACGAAGCGATCAAGGAGGACTCGCTGGGGAGCAGACGCGACCTCGACAGGCGCCCGAAGAGCACGGCTCGCGACGCGGGCAGCGGCAGGCTGCTCTATCCCTCGCTGCGGTGGCTGGCGGTGGGACATGTCATTTTGCTCCTCTTTGCCTGGACGAACTCCTCGGCCCTGTTGAGGACCGTCTACCTCTTCCGCCGGACCTACCCCGGGCCGGAGGGACGCGCGATCCTGCACGCGGCTTGGCCCTGGCTGGCCGCCTATTCGCTCATCCTGCCGGTCCTGTCGCTCGGCTACCTCCTGGGAGTCCTCGGGAGTCGGTCCTTGCACATCAAGTTGCTGCATGCGCCGCCCCAATCCGCGATCCCGCCATGGAGATCCGCCCCGGTCCTCGGCGTCGTGGCCGCCGTCGGCCTGCTGTCCCTGGGCGCCTGGACGCTCGGCCCCTCCGCGACGGACACCCTCTCCACCTGGTATCTGGCATTCGAGAGGACCATGCTCCTCCCGAGCGGCCTGACGCCCGTCTTCCCCTCGCTCTTCCTGTCCGCTTCGCTCCTCACGTGGATATTCGCCTCGTCATACCGACGATACATCACCTCCCATCTCTGGGAATCGATCGATCGGGGCGCGGATGACAATCCCCGTCCAACGGGCCGGGGCGGCTCGACCGATCGGATATCCTTCGGTTCCATCTGGTCCGACGCGGACGCATCGCAGGCCCGGGTCGAGGCCCTCCTGAGGGACCCGAAGGCAGTCGTGCTGAACCATCGGGTTGCGTCGGGATTCGTCGCCCTCTTCTATCTCCTCGGCATCTGCCCGGTCATCTTCAGGAACATGGCGATGAATGGGATCGGTCAGACGCTCGAATCTCCCCTGTATAACGCCGTCTTCATGATCGGCCTGCTGATCGCCTATTTCCTCCTCACCTTCGGCCTCCTCTACCTGATCGGCCTCTGGCACGACGTCAAGGAGACCCTCAGGATCTTCGCGGGCCTGCCCCTGGACCAGTCGTTCGATCGGCAGCCGCCGCGGGTCGCCCGCTGGATCTATGACGCCAGCCCATGGTCGGTCAAGGAGCGGAAGATCCTCGAACACAGGGCCATCATCGCCCTCAAGTCGGAGGAGGATGATCCCGACCTGCGAGCCTCACTGGCCCGCTTCAGCGCGGGTGGGACGGACGAGGCCGGGGAAGGGGGGCCGCTGCCTTCGGATTCCTCGAAGCGCCTGAGGCACACGCTCCTGGAGCTCTGGGAGGGCATACCGATCTACGCGTCCTCTCAGGCCCGGCGGGAGGGGAGCAGCTCATCGAGGCCGGATGAGGAAGGCTCCGCCTCGGACCACTGGCAGGACGCCCCCAGGCTTCGAGACCTCAGCAAGGACGACCGGGCCAGGGTCGGCGCCTGGGCCCGGAAGGCCGAGGACCTGGCGGCGATTCGCATCGTCCAGTGGACGACCCCGGGGCTCGCCCAGCTCTGGAACCTCGCCGGCTGCCTGGTGACGGGGGGGATCTGCCTGCTGCTCACGGTCACGTCCTACCCGTTCGTCTCGCAGCAGAAGCTGCTCCTGGTCGTGGGAGGGCTGCTCCTGGCGATCGCGCTGGCGATACTCTATCTCCTCGTGGGGCTCAATCGCGACGAGATCATCAGCCGGCTCTCGAACACGAGGCCCAATCGTTTCTCGTTCGACGGGATGATCGCGTCCAACGTGTTGACGTACATCGTCCCGCTCCTCGGCCTGCTCGCCGCGATCTCCTTCGATTTCGGCGACATCCTCCGGAACTGGCTCGACCCACTCTTCCGGCTCCTGGACTGAACGACGCGCTCGCGACGTCTCCGCATCGCCAATCCAATGACTCGACTTGGAGGATCCGCGACGAGCCGCCGTCAGCGGGGGTTGGCGACCGCTCCGGCAGCCCTGGGGGGGATGACGGTCTTGACGCGATCCCTCGCACCTTCCGGGAACGACGACGGGGCCTCGGGCTCCTCGGTCGTGGGCCGGGCGGTGATGGCGACGAGACGTTCGGCATAGCCCTTCCGGAGCGCCTTGTCGTGGGAGGGCCGCGGGCCCATGCTGACGAGCAGGGCCCCGTCGGCGGGAATCGTCCAGTGGCCCTCGATCCGCCGGCTGTCGACGTCCGGGATCTCGATCATCGCGGCGATCGGGGTGGGCTGCGGGCCGTTCTTCGGCATGATCCGCTCGACGAACGAGGTGCGCACGACGCCCGGATCCTCGCCCGGCTTGGGCACGACCGACTCCCTGTACTTCGTCGAGAAGAAGCCGATGATGCGATTCTCCTCGACGGTCACCTGGGCGTCGACCTTCCCATCCCGGACCTGGCTGGAGAGGATGTTCACGCGGATCCCGTCGTGGGCTTCCTCCACCTGCGGCTGAAAGGCGAGCTGCGTGGCCGAGCCGGGCTCCCCGTCGGCCACCCGCTTGAGCGAGCCGACGTACTTGCGGACCTCCTCGTTGGTCATCCGGGCCGGCTCACCAATCCGGCCCAGCATCTTGGGGCCCTGAAGGACATTTGTACGCGTTTCCGAGATCATCTCCGACATCCACGCCTTGTAGCTGGCCGGGTCCAACGTCCAGGCTGCGGTTGCTTCCTGCCGTCCTACCGGAGTCATGCGGGCCATCAGCTTGCCCCGCCAGTCCGGGCTCGCCAGGGTGAACTCGCGGATCTCGAACTCGATGGCCTTCGGCGCGGCCGCCTGGCCGGCAGCGGCGGCGGGCCTCGGCGGAGGGATCTTCGACGGACCGTCGCCCAGCCCCATCAGCGCAGCAAGCATCGTGATCGCGATTCCGTTCATGGGACCTCCCGACGAACGTTCGAAATTGGTAGACATGGGGCAAAGGCCCGACGTGGGCCGGGATCATAGCGCGAGCGGCCGATCCGGTCAATCCGGGAACCGGGAGAACCTCGGAGTGCGCGAGTCGGCCGCCCGATCGATCCCGCCTCCGGCGTCGAGTATCATGAAGATCGGCCGAGGGGCTTGCCCCCGGATCCCCACCAAGACCACTCGAAACCACGGCCCTTGCCCATGACGATCGAGCAGGAAAGGCTCCGCGACGAACGCGAGAAGTCCGTCCCATGGAAGCGCTGGGGGCCCTACCTGAGCGAGCGGCAATGGGGGACCGTCCGCGAAGACTACAGCGACCATGGCAACGCCTGGGCGGACTTCACCCACGACCACGCCACGTTCCGCGCCTACCGCTGGGGCGAGGACGGGATCGCGGGCCTCTGCGACGACTCGCAGCGGCTCTGCTTCGCCCTGGCCTTCTGGAACGGCAAGGACCCGATCCTCAAGGAGCGGCTCTTCGGGTTGACCAACGGCGAGGGGAACCACGGCGAGGACGTCAAGGAGTACTACTACTACCTGGACAGCACGCCGACGCATTCGTACATGAAATTCCTGTACAAGTACCCGCAGGCCGCCTTCCCCTATGATGATCTGGTCGCGACCAACGCCGCCCGGGGCTTCCACGACCACGAATACGAGCTGATCGACACCGGGATCTTCGCCGAGGATCGCTACTTCGACCTCTTCGTCGAGTACGCCAAGGCCGCGCCGGACGACATCTTGATCCGGATCACGGCCCACAATCGCGGGCCGGATCCCGCCCCGCTCCACGTCCTGCCGACCCTCTGGTTCCACGACGTCTGGACCCGGTCGCCCGATGCCGTTCGCCCGGCCTTGCGACGGACCGGCGATTCGCCCGCCGCCATCGCCGCGACCGACCCGATCCTGGGCGAGTACCTGCTCCACGCCGAGGCGGCCGACTCGCTCGCGTTCACGGAGAACGAGACCAACACCGAACGCCTGGCGGGGACCCCGAATCGGACCCCCTACGTCAAGGACGCCTTCCATCAGCTCGTCGTCCACGGCCACGCGGACGCCGTGAACCCCGCCCGGACCGGGACCAAGGCGGCGGCCCTGTATGCGGCGGCGATCCCCGCCGGTGGCTCGCGGGTGATCCGCCTGCGGTTCTCCGCCGCGACGACCCGCTTCGCGGACGAGCGAGGCCACTTCGGCCCGGACTTCGACGCGGTTTTCGCCGCTCGCGAGCGGGACGCCGACGACTACTACGCCGCGATCATCCCGCCGACGACCGGCGAGGACGGCGCCAACGTGATGCGGCAGGCGCTCGCGGGGATGCTCTGGACCAAGCAGTTCTATCACTTCGACGTGGATACGTGGCTCCAGGAGCGCGGATGCGACCCGTACTCGCCGGGGGGGAAGCGGGCCCCTCGCAACGAGCACTGGCACCACATGCACAACGCCGACATCATCTCGATGCCGGACAAGTGGGAGTACCCGTGGTACGCGGCCTGGGACCTCGCCTTCCACGTCCTGCCGCTGGCCATCGTGGACGAGGGCTTCGCCAAGGATCAGCTCAAGCTGATGCTCCGCGAGCGCTACATGCACCCCAACGGCCAGATCCCGGCCTACGAATGGAACTTCGGCGACGTGAATCCGCCGGTCCACGCCTGGGCCACGATCTTCACCTACCGCCTGGAGAAGGCGCGGACGGGCAGGGGGGATATCGGCTGGCTCAAGAGCTGCTTCCAGAAGCTGCTGCTGAACTTCACCTGGTGGGTCAATCGCAAGGACCTTTCCGGCCGGAACGTCTTCGAGGGGGGTTTCCTCGGGCTCGACAACATCGGCGTCTTCGACCGCAGCCGGCCGCTGCCCACGGGCGGCTACCTCGAGCAGGCCGACGGCACGGCGTGGATGGCGCTCTTCTGCCAGAACATGCTCGAGATGGCCGTCGAGCTCTCGGCCGAGGACCCGGCCTATGGGGAGCTCGCGCTCAAGTTCGGCGAGCATTTCCTCTGGATCGGCTCGGCGATGGCCCACCTCGGCAATGATACCGGGATGTGGGACGAGGAGGACGGCTTCTTCTACGACGTCCTAAGGCTCCCCGACGGCCAGGCCCGCCGCCTCAAGGTCCGCTCGATGGTGGGCCTGCTCCCGCTCTGCGCCGCGACCGTCTTCGAGGCCGAGGACATCGACCGCACGCCCGAGCTCGGCGAGCGGCTGCGGTGGTTCCAGCGCACCCGTCCCACGCTCTACTCGGCGATCCACGACCCGACGATCCCCGGCGTCGCCGGCCGCCGCCTGGGCTCCGTGCTGGACGAGCCGAAGCTCCGCCGCGTGCTGGGCCGGCTCCTGGATGAGGGCGAGTTCCTCTCCGAGTTCGGCATCCGGTCGCTCTCTCGATACCACGCCGATCACCCGTACGTGGACCGAGCCGGGCACGACGAGTACCGCGTCGCCTACCTGCCGGCGGAGTCCGACAACGGCATGTTCGGGGGCAACTCCAACTGGCGAGGCCCCATCTGGTTCCCGGTGAATGCCCTGATCGTCCGGGCCTTGCTCCAGTACTACCTGTATTACGGCGACGACTTCCGGGTCGAGTGCCCGACCGGATCCGGCAACCTCAAGACGCTCTACCAGGTGGCCGAGGAGATCTCCGCGAGGCTCGCCCGGATCTTCCTGAAGGACGAGAACGACCGCCGGCCGGTCTTCGGGGGCGCGGCGACCTTCCAGGAAGATCCCCACTGGCGGGATTACATCCTCTTCTACGAGTTCTTCCACGGCGACAACGGCGCCGGGCTTGGCGCCAGCCACCAGACGGGCTGGACGGGCATCGTCGCCCGCAGCCTGAGCATGTTCGCAAGCCTCACACCGGAGCAGGTCCTTCGCGAGGGGAAGTTGGCCTACCTGGGCGAGGGCCTGAAGGGGGACTGACCCCAACGCGGCCGTACGCGGAAGGAACGTCGGTCGATCCGCGCGTATCGCTCTCCGGTCAGTTCTCCTGGTCCTTGATCTGCAATCGAATCTCGTCCGAGTTGCCCTTCAGCTCCGGCGCGTACATCGCCTGGGCTCGGGCCGGCAGGGCGTGGAATTGGCCCGGGATCTCGGCGCGGAGGCGATAGGCGACGCTGTGCTTGCCGCGGGCGAGCGTCCGGGTGAAGAAGGCGACGCGGTCGTCGCGGAACTCGACGTACGCGCCCAGGTCGTTGCCGTTGTAGCCGCTGCGGACCTCCACCGGCTCGAAGCCCGCGGCCTTGTAATCCTCGAACAGCAGGTACTCGTAGTCGTTCTTGCTCTCGATCTCGAGCTCGACCTCCACGAGCTCGCCGCTCTTCAGCGTGGCGCCGTCGGCGACCGGCTCGCGGCGGTACTTCTCGACCTTCTGCGAGACTGCCTGGCCGCGCCCGCCGGCGACGTCGATGGACTTTTCTTCGGGGATCAGTCGGTAGACCCTGCGATCGACCTTCACCTCGAGGCCGGCGCGGGCGATCGGATCCTCGAGCGTGAAGTTCGTCAGGTAGGCGTTGAAGTAGAGGGGGCCGGTCCCCGCGCGGGCGAGGCGGAGCTTGTGGGCTCCGGAGTCGAGCTGCTTGCCTTCCAGGACCAGGGCGTTGTCGAAGGCGAAGAGGTTGGAGGCGTTGATCTTCACCTCCTTGCGGGGCTGGCCGTCGACGGCGATCGTCACCGTCATGTCGGGCCTGTCCTCGCCGCTGGCCTTCAGGTAATCGGCCATGGCCTCGATGCAGTACGACGTATCGCGGGTGGACTTCCAGTAGTGGCCGTGCTGTCGGTTGTTGAGCAGGTACTTCACCAGCCTGGGGGCGAGCTCCCCCTTCGGGTCGGTCCTCGCCAGGAGCTTGAGGAAGAACGCCTGGGTCTCGATCTCGGAGCCGTACCACCACCACCAGTAGCCCTCGTTGGGGAGCTTCAGGTAGGCGGTCTGGTTCTCGGCATCCTCGACGACGTACTGGCGGAAGTTCTTGAGGACGGCCGCCAGCTTGTCCTTCTCGCCGAGCTTCTCGAGCGCCAGGCCGAACAGGCCGCGGGCGTAGAGCGAGAGCCGGACGCGGTCGCGGTCGAGGAACCCGAGCATGGCGTCGTCGCGGTGGCCGGCGTCGGTCAGGACGCCGAAGACCAGGGCGTCGGTGTCGTCCGCCACCTTCTTGTAGGGCCGCACCTCGCTGATGCCGTTCTGGAGCAGCGTGACCTGCTCGGCCTGGTGCTTCTGGAGCCAGGCGACGCCCCGGTTGAGGACATCCGGCGGGACCGCGAGGTCGTTGCCGCGAGCGACCTGGAGGCCGTGGACGACCAGCGCCGTGGTATGGGGCGAGGAGTATTCGCCGAACCCGCTGAACCAGCCCCAGCCGCCGTCGGAGAGCTGCATGTCGGTCAGCCGCTGGAGGCCGTCGGTGGCCATCTTGCGGACCTCGTCGACGTCGTAGACGGCGTTGTGCTCGTACCCCTTCCACTGGGCCGCACGCTCCTTCGCGTCGCCGAGCTGCTGGGCGTTCAGGTTGGTCCGCTTGTCGCGGATGGCCTTCAGGTCCACGCCCATGTCGATCAGGATCCGCTGGGTGATCACCGTGGGCAGGAACCGGTTCAGGGTCTGCTCGGTGCAGCCGTAGGGGTAATCGGCCAGGTACGGCAGCGCGTCCACGAGCGCACCGGCGAGCGTCGGCGAGTAGCGGACCTCCAGGCGGGTCTGATCCGGGCGGCGGTCCGCCGGGACGTTGAGCGTGACCTCGGCGGCGTCCTGGTCGGGTCGGATCGAGCCGGCGAGGGCTTCCATCTTGAGCATGCCGTGGACGTACGCCGGGAAGGTCATCTGGGCGGCGTCCGATTCCTCGTCGGAGATCGCCTTCATGCGGATGACGGCCTGGCCCTCGTGGGCGACCTGGACCCGCCAGTCGATCCGCTTCTCGCCCCCCGCGGGGATGTCCACGGTTCGGGAGGATTCGTCGAGGGGCTTGAGCACCGAGCCCTCGGTCTCGAGCACCACCTGGACCGACTTGCCGGACTTGAGCTTGTTGTGGACGTTGGCGGAGAGGACCACCTCGTCCTTCTGGACGAAGAACCGGGGGGCCTGGAGGCGGACGAGGAGGTCCTTGGTCGTGATGACCTCGGCCTCGCCCTGGCCGACCTTCGTGCCGGGTCCCATCGTCCAGGACTTCACCTTCCAGGTCGTCAGGCTCTCGGGCAGGTTGAACTCGACCTCGGCGACGCCGTTGGCGTCGGGCGTGACGGCCGCGGCCCAGAAGGCGGTGTCGGCGAAGTTGGTCCGGACGACGGGCTCCGCGCCGGCCGTCGCAGGGACAGGGGCGGAACCGACGAGCGAGCCTGTGTCCGCCAACCGATCGCGTGTCTCCTTGATGCTAGACGTCGCCAGTTCCGCCATGGGAGCCGCCGCGGCCGGCGCCGCCATGGGCATCGGCATCTCCGCCTTCTCCATCGCGCCGCCCATGCCGCCCATCATGCCGGCACCGCGCATCGCCCTGCCGGAAGGCATCGAAAACCGGAATCCAAGTTGCCATTCGGTGGCCCCACCGAATTGCCCGATCGGCTGCATGCCGACCTCTCCCGGCCGGTTCAGGTTGCCGAACGAGCGATCGAGCGACGACTCGGTCTGCGGGTAGAACTCCCGCCGCCACTTCCAGAACGTCTCCTTGATCTCCGGGACGTTCGAACCGCCGGAGATGTACTCGACGGCCTTGTCGTAGACCGTGAGCACGGTCGAGCCCACGAATGGCCGGCCGTCGGGTCCGGCGAGCTTGACCTTCACCTTCGCTTTCTGGCCGGGCTTGTAGGTCGGCTGGGAGGGCTCGACGGTGACGTCGGCGACCCGCGACTCGGGCGGGACGGCGATCTCGCGGGCCTCGGAGTGGACCTTGCCGCCGACGACCGTGAGGGCCTCGAGGAAGAAGTTGGGCATGTCGCGGGGGACGACGCCGATGTCCTCCACCGTGCTCTTGCCGCGGACCTTGATCACCTTCGGCGGCAGGTAGACGCTGTTCGTCGGCCGGACGAAGAGGAGGACCGTCGAATCGACCTGGTTCGCGTTGATCAGAAGCTTGACGGACTCGCCCGCCCGGTATTCCTTGCGGTCGGGGATGATCTCCAGGTCGTTGAAGCGGAACGAGGCCCCGTCGAAGCCCTGGCCCAGGATCGAGAAGAGATAGCCCCCCTCGACGACATGCCCCTGGCCGTCGTCCACGACCGCGCTGAAGCGGTACTGCCCCGGCGCGGCGGCCTTCACGGCCTGGTGGAACTCGCCCCGGGCGTCGAGCGCGATCGGCCAGCTCTCGACGGGCGTCTCGATCGGCTTGCTCTCGGCGTCATAGGCAACCTTCAGGAGCTTGAGCGTCCCCTTGCCGGCGACCGGCTTGTTGTCGAGCGTCTGGGCCTTCAGGTCCGCCTCGATCGAGTCCCCGGCGCGGTAGTGGCCGCGGTCGACCCAGGTCGTCACGCGGAAGGGCTCCCGCGCGACCAGCACGGTGCCGGAGCCGTCGATCGTCCGCCGCGACCGGTCGGTGACCGACGCGGTGATCTCGTACCGGTGGTCCTGGTCGGGGTGGGCGGCCTTCGCCAGGCCGGTGTCGATCTCGATCGAGTACGTGCCGTCGGGCTTGATCGGGACCTCGCCCTCGGCCACGACCTCCGGGGGGGCGGGCGGTTGGTTCAGCCACCACGGCGCGGGCCGGAAGACGCCCCACCGCGACCAGCCGGGATACCAGGTCGAATCGGCGGCGAACCACCAGTAGCCGGATCCGAAGAGCCAGTCCCAGCGGGCGACGGGGAACCACCGGGCCGAGGCCGTCGTGCGGCTGACCTTGTACTTGACCTTCCCCTCGGCGACGGGCCCGCCGAAGTAGTATTTCGCCTCGATCCTGGCGGTGACCTTCTCGCCCAGCATCACGGGTTTGGTGGGGGCCTCCACGTTCACCTCGAACTCGGGCTTCTTGTATTCCTCGACGCGGAAGGTGCCCCCTCCCATGTTCGGGATCAGCACCTGGTAGATGCCAAGGGGCGCATCGGAGGGGAGCTCGAGGGAGCCGTCCAGGCCGCCGTAGGCATCCGTGGGGAGGTTCTTCTCGTAGAGCTTCTCTCCCTTCGGATTTTGGACGACGACGCTGAAGGTCTTGCCGGCGAAGTCCGAGGCCTCGGGCTGATCATAGCGGGCGTGGGCGATCCAGAACTTGAATCGGACGGGCTGGCCGGGGCGATAGACCGGCCGGTCGGTGATGGCGTAGGTCCGGACCTGGTTGTACTCGGCGTCGTACCCCTGGGCCCCCCAGATGTTGCTGAAGCCCAGGTAGGCGAGGCGGCCCTCCGTCGTCGTCGCGGTCGTGACCCACTGGTACATCCCCTGCTGGTCGCCGAACTCGGATGTCGGCACGATCACCTGGCCCTGCCCGTCGGCCTTCACCGCGAGGGACTTCGTCTCGGTGCGGAACCGGTTCTTGCCCGGCTCCTGGACCGATCGCCAGCCGAAGAACTTCACGTCCGCGCCGGCGACGGGATGGCCGCCGCGGGCGTCGGCGATGAAGTAGTACGCCTTCTGCTCGAGCGACTTCTTGACGATCGCCGTGTCGTCCAGCCAGGCGATGATGAAGCAGGTGTTGCCCCCGTCCATCTTCGCCGAGACGAGGTAGGCGCCGGCCTTCTGGAGCGGCGTGGTCACCTCGACGCGGCGGTCGCGATGGCCCTCGCGGGGCTCCAGGTCGAGGTCCCAGCCGGCGACGTTGCGGCCCAGGTATTGCTGCTGATTCCGGCCGATGAGGCGATTGCCGATGTCGCTGACGTCCATCCGCTGCCAGTCGAGCTGGGGCGGTCGCGAGGCGATGTACTCCTTCACGTCCGCCAGGAGCTTGCCGATGTTGACCTCATACGCCTCGAGGCGGACGCGTCGGCCGTTCCGGAAGACGTAGCTGAGAGTCGCCCCCTTGCCGGCCGGCTGGGTCATGGTGGGCTCGAACGAGCCCCAGGCGCCCAGGATCTGATCGAGTTGCTGGGCCTTGCCCCCTCCGGGGTCGCCATACTGGGCGATGCTCTGCTTGAGGTAGTCGGCCGCGCGGGCGAACTGGCGGCGATTCTCGAAAATCCCGACGAGCCGGCCGAGCGCCTCCTGGCCCTGGCCGGAACGCGGGTCGGCGGCGATGGCCTGGTAGACCTTGATCGGGTTGAACTCGTCCGGGAGCGAGAACCTCTTGATCCCGGTCGCGAGCCGGGCCATCGTCTCCTCATCCTTGAGCGTCTCGAGCCCGGCGATGTCGACCTCGTCGTCCTGGCGTGCCCCGAAGGGGGCGGGGAAGCCGCCCCCGGAGAGCGTCTGGGTGCCGAACTGGCCGAGCAGGAAGTCGGCGAGGGTGATCCGGGCCGAATTGAGCTGGCTCGCGTCCAGCTCGACCGACTGGGCAAGCGCCCACCGCCACCGCTCGCCGTCGTTCTTCGCCTCCTTGAAGCCGGCCGGGACGCGGTAGAAGACGGGGGAGCCGTCGGCATCGACCGGAGCGGAGGACGTGCCGGGTTGTCCCCAGCCGCGGTAGCGGAACTCCTCGTAGTCCGGCAGGGAGTCGAGCGGCGTGAGGCTCTGGAGCTTCCAGGACTCGCCGTTGAACCTCGAATGGAGCAGCGCCGTGGCCAGGGCGGCGAAGCAGCGCCCGGCCGCGGGCCGGTCGGGATCGGTCCGGGCGAGCTCCGCGGACCGGGCCAGGAGCTGGATCGCCCGGGCTCGATCGCGTTCCAGGGCGTTGACCATCCGGCCGCCGCCCCGGTGCGGCCCGCGGTGGAACTTGCCCCCGACGATGAAGCCGAACGGCTGCCCGCCGCCGCCGAGGTAGCTGAGGCCCGCCGCCTGGAGCAGCCGCCAGTTCCCGTTGTGTGCCGCGATCACGGCGTCGCGGAAGTCATCGACCTCGTCGGCTCGATTGAGCTGGGCGAGGCACTGCAACGCCATCCCGAGGTCCTGGTCGACGAGCCCCGGATCGTCCTTCGGGTCCAGCGCCAGCGCGCGGAAGCCGTCGTAGCACTCCTTGTAATTGCCCTCCTGGAAGAGCTTCCGGAGCGCGTTCCGGTCCGGCGGCCTCGGGGCTTCGAAGAACCCCATCACGCTGCCGAGCAGGGCCGACAGGGACGCCGATACGCAGAGAGCCACGAGCAACAAGGTCTTCATCGCTGCCTCGCTCCGTCCTGGCCGCCCCGCCGACACGCGGTGACGAGATGGGTAAGCCGTTACTATAACGTTGGTGGAGGCTGTTTATTAGGTGGTGCCGGCGGCGACTCGATGGCCTGGGCTGAAGTGCCTTCGGCCGGCCTGTCGATCGAGAGGACCAGGTTCGGTCCTCGATCCTTGCGATGCGGCGAGGCGAAGTGATGCATGAGTACGACAAGAGCAGCAAGTGGCTGATCCAGCACTACGCCGGATCGATCCTTCGCTTGTTCGGCATGGGCGATGTGGCCCGCTGGCGGGCCTTGCAGGCGGAGTTGGTTCAGCCTCGTCGATACCCCGACGGCCTGGTCGAGGCGTGGCTCACAGGGATCGAACATCCGGACCTGTACATCCTGGAACTGGCGACCTATCCGGAGCCGAGGATCCAGGACCAGGCGGTACGGGATGCCTGCCTCGTCTACCTGGACCGGGACGTGGTGCCGGAAGTCCTGGTCCTGGTGCTGAGCCCGCGGGGTGCTCGGCGTGCCGCCAGCGAGGCGACGCTCAGGAGCCGCCGCGGCACGACGAGCCTGAAGGTTCGCTGGCGGACCGTGGAACTCTGGACGATCCCGGCGGAGCCGTTGCTGGAGTCCGGCGACGTCGGCCTGATCCCGTGGATACCGCTCTGCCGGCTCGACGGTCCGCCGGCTCCGATCTTCCGTCGCTGCCGGGAGCGAATCGATCGCGAGACCTCGGGCGGCCTGAGGGAGAATCTGCTGGCCGTCTCGCAGGTTCTGGCGAGCCTGCGATATGATGATGAGGGGCTCTTCCAACTGCTTGGGGGACGAGAAGCCATGATCGACTCGCCGATCCTGCGGAAATTGAAGGCCGAGTGGTCTGAGGAGGCCGCACGAAAGGCCAGCCACGATGTTGCCGTCCGAATGATCCTCAGTGCACTGGTCGCACGTTTCGGGCCTCGAGCCCGGTCAATCCGTCCCGAACTGACGAAGATCGACGATGGCAATCGCCTGGACCAACTTCACCGGCTCGCCGTAGCTTGCGCGGACCTGGAAGATTTTCGGGGTCACGTCCGCGGTAACAAGTCCTGACGCCAACTCCCCTTGGTCCGAGTCTTCCTGTTCTGCTAAGCTGGATCCCTCCGACCTATCGGGCGGGGCGAGGCCTCCCGGCCCACCCGTCACGACGGATCCGCCCAGACCGCGGCTCAACGACGGGGCGGCGAAGCGAACCCGTCACGGGGCTCGAACGTAGCAGGCATGGCATGCTGCGGGCCTCGATCGATCACCTTGAATTCAGAGCCGTCCCCCCACCGCCCCCCGATTGACGACGCACGGAGAACGAACTTGTTTGGCGGACCGATCATCGCCCGGGAAGTGGTGGCCACGCCCCGATCGTTGCGATATTACCTCTGGCGGGCCTCGTTTTCGTGCGTCCTGTTCGTCCTCCTCTGGACGGCCTGGCAGGTCATCATCGGCTGGCAGGACGTCCGCGAGGTGGGGGTGCTCGCCCGCTTCGGCGGCTACCTCTACTTCATGTTCGCGATGCTCCAGCTCACGCTGATGCTCTTCTTCGCCCCCCTCTTCACGGCGGCGGCCGTCTCGTACGAGAAGGACCGGCGGACCTTCAACCTGCTGCTCATGACGAGCCTCAGCGACACCGAGATCGTCGTCGGCAAGCTCGTCGCCGGGCTCCTGAACATCCTCATCATCCTCGCCGCCAGCGTCGGCCTGCTCTCGCTCTGCGCGCTGCTCGGCGGGATCTCGTTCGGCCAGGTGATCAACCTCTTCCTGGTGACGGCGGCCTCCGGCGTGGCCGGCGGCGCGATGGGGCTGCTGATCGCCCTCTGGCGCGACCGGACCTTCCAGTCGATCTCGCTGACGATCCTGATGGTCGTGTTCTCCGTGACCGGTGTGGAGCTGCTGTCGGTCGCCTTCCCGACGCTCCGGGTGCTCGGCGTGCCGCTCGGCGAGGTCCTCAACCCGTATCGCGCGATGATCGCCGTGCTCTATCCGGCGACGACCGCGGGGACCGGCGTGGTCCGGGCGTCCAGCCTGGTCTACATCGGCGTCCGCCTGACCTTCGCGGCCCTGATCGTCGCCTTCGGCACCTACATGCTCCGGAAGTGGAATCCCGGCCACAACGAGCCCCGAGAGCAGGGGGACGAGGCCGAGGACCTCATCGAGGAGATCGTCGCCCTCGAGGCGCCCGCCGAGGGGGAGCCCGTGGCCGTCGGCGTGGGGGCCGACGTGGCGGCCTTCTCGGGAGGTGCAAGCTCGGGCACGGACCGCGGCCCGGCGGCGAAGGGATCAACGCGGGGGACCTCGGGGGAGGCCCCGTTCGGCCCGTCCGCCGGCCCGACGACCGGCCTGCACGTCCCGCGGCGGACGCATCGCCGCGTCGCCGCGGCCCAGAGACCCTATCGGAGCCCCTGGGCCAATCCGATCCTCTGGCGCGAGCTGATGACCCGCGCCTACGGCACCAAGCCATTGATCATCAAGGGCTGCTACGCCCTCCTCTTCGCCCTCGGCGTGGGCTTCTTCCTGAGCCTGGGCCGGGGGATGGCCAACCCGATGGGCTCCTCGCTGGCCCTGATCCCGGTCGGCCTGGCGATCCTCAGCCTGATCATGATCAACGCCCAGGGGGTGACCGCGCTGACGAGCGAGCGCGACACCGGGGCGCTCGACCTGCTGCTGGTCACCGAGCTCTCGCCGGGCGACTTCATCTACGGCAAACTCTTCGGCATCCTCTACAACAGCAAGGAGATGGTCGCGCTCCCCTTGCTCTTCTGCGGCTATCTCTGGTGGACCGGCAAGGTCTCGGGCGAGAACCTGATCTTCTTCACGATCGACTACCTGCTGCTCTGCCACTTCGCGGCGATGCTCGGGCTGCACTCGGCCATCAGCTTCACGAGCAGCCGCGTGGCCATCGCCAACAGCCTGGGGACGATGTTCTTCCTGATGACGGGCATCCTCATCTGCTCCGGCCTGATCATCCTCAGCGACCAGGTCTTCGGCCGCCAGATCCTCAGCTTCATGATCTTCATCGGGGTCGGCAGCGTGGCCCTCTTCGGCTCGCTGGGCGCGAGGAACCCGTCGCGGGCGATTGCCCTCGTGTCGCTGCTGACGCCGTTCTGGTCGTTCTACTGCATCATCAGCCTGCTCAACGGGGACTTCCTCGCGGCCTTCCTGTTCAGCGTCGGCGTTTACGGGTTCGCCCTGGCGGCCATGCTCGTCCCGGCCGTCGGCGACTTCGACATCGCCCTCGGCCGCACGAATGCCATCCAGGGCTGACCGGGCGGCCATCGATCGGGCCGCGATGGGCCGGGATTAGGGATTATCGCAATGAAGCGATCCGCGGGAACTTTCGTCACCTTGCTCTGTCTCGTCCTGGCCGCGACGGCCCACGCGCAGGAGGACCTCGGCCGCGAGCTGCCGCGGATCCCCCCGCACGAGGTGCCGCGGGCGCTCGAGACCTTCCGCATCCACGCCGGCTTCCACCTCGAGCTGGTCGCCGCGGAGCCGCTCGTTTCCAGCCCGGTGAGCGTCTGCTACGACGAGGACGGGCGGCTCTACGTCGTCGAGATGCGCGGATATCCGTACCCGGAGCCGGCCCCCACCGGCCGGGTGGTCCGGCTCGAGGATCGGGACGGCGACGGCAAGTACGAATCCAGCAAGGTCTTCCTGGACGGCCTCAACTGGCCGACCGGGATCTTGCCCTATGACGGCGGCGTCTTCGTCACGGTCGCGCCCGACATCGTCTATGCGAAGGACACGGACGGCGACGGCGTGGCCGACGTGAGGAAGGTGATGTTCACGGGCTTCGGCACCGACAACGTCCAGGGCCTGCTCAACGGCCTGCTCTGGGGTCCGGACGGCTGGATCTACGGGGCGTCCACGATCAACGGCGGCGAGATCCGGAACCTCAGCCGGCCGGACGCGAAGCCGGTCTCGGTCCGCGGGCAGGACTTCCGGTTCCGGCCCGACGGCTCGGCCTTCCAGGCGACCTCCGGCGGCGGCCAGTTCGGCCTGACGCTCGATGACTGGGGCCATCGCTTCACGTGCAGCAACAGCAACCACATCCGCCAGGTGATCCTGCCGGCGGACGACTTGGCCCGCAACCCCTCGTTCGTCCCGCCGGCGGTGACGACCGACATCGCCTCCGACGGCGCCGCGGGTCCGGTCTTCCGGATCAGCCCGGCGGAGCCCTGGCGGATCGTCCGCACTCGCCAGCGGGCCGCCGATCCGGAGATGCGGAAGCAACTGGCGCCGACCGAGCTGTTCGCCACCGGCTTCTTCACGTCGGCGTCGGGCGTGACCATCTATCGCGGCACGGCCTACCCGGAGGAATACCGCGGCAACGCCTTCGTGGGCGACGTCGGCGGCAACCTCGTGCATCGCAAGACGCTGAAGCCGGCCGGTCCGATCTATCGGGCCGACCGCGCCGACCAGGGCGTGGAGTTCCTCGCCTCCACCGACAACTGGTTCCGGCCCGTGAACTTCGCCAACACGCCCGACGGGACGCTCCTGATCATCGACATGTACCGCGAGACGATCGAGCACCCCAGGTCGATCCCCGAGCCGATCAAGAAGCACCTCGACCTGACCAGCGGCAAGGACCGCGGCCGCCTCTATGAGCTCGTCCACGGCGAGGCCAAGCGCCCACACCGTCGGCCCCGCCTGAGCAAGGCAACCATCGAGGAGCTCGTCGGCCTGCTCGCCGACCCGGATGCCTGGTGGCGAGAGACCGCCCAGCGGCTGCTCGTGGAGCGGAAGGACCCGGCGAGTATGAGGCCGTTGGCGAAACTCGTGGCCGAGAGGCCCTCGGCGCTCGGTCGGCTGCACGCCCTCTGGACCCTTCACGCGCTGGGTGAACTGTCTCGAGGTGATCTTTTCAGCTCGGAGAGCGATCCCGAGCCGGGAATCCGCGAGCAAGCCGCGCGGCTCGCTCGTGGCATTTCACCGCTCAAAGATCGCCAGGATTTGCTCGAGAAGTTCGGTCGAGACGCCGAGATCAGTGTACGCCTCCAGGCGGCGCTATCCCTGGGCACCGATAACGACTCCGACTGGGCCATCCGGGCGCTGGCGGTGATTGCTGTCCGGGATGCGGCAGATCCCTGGGTGCGATCGGCCGTGATCAGCTCGATCGCCGAACGCTCGCCCGCGTTCCTCCAGCAACTGGGCTCCGAGGAGGGGTTCCTGGCCAGCCCCATGGGGCGCGGATGGCTGGAAGAACTGGCCGTCCTCATGGGCGTCCGGCACGACGGCCATGAGCTTCGCCGACTGGTCCAGGCGCTCTCCTCGGATCCCCACGAGGTCGATCGGTCGATCGCTGTGCTCGCCGCGGTCGGTCGCGGGGCCCGGCGTGCCGGGACGAGCCTCTCGGCCGCGCTCGGCGGCGACTGGCCGGCCCAGGTCGGGCCGATCCGAGAATGGGCGAAGAAGGTCGTCCTGTCGGACGCACCTGAAGACCGGAGGGCGGCGGCCGCCCTTTGCCTGGGCACTCTCGGAGCCTCCGCGGCCCTCGACGTGCTCCCGGTCCTGCTCGATGCTCGCCAGCCCTCGGCCGTCCAGCTCGCGGCCCTCCAGGCGCTCGGAGGCCTCGATGAGAAATCGGTCGGCCCGAAGATCCTCGACCAATGGAAGACGATGAGCCCCGCGGTCCGCCGCGAGGCCGTGGAGATCCTGTTCGCCCGCCGCGATCGGCTCGAGGCGCTGCTTTCTGCTTTCGAGACGAAGCACCTACCGTCGGCCGAGATCGATCCCGCCCGGCTCGACCAGTTGCGGAAGCACGCGGATGCGGACCTGCGGGCGCGAGCGGTCAGGGTCCTGGGCGAGAAGTCGGCCGGCAACGCCGACCGCAAGAAGACGATCGAGGCCTTCCGCGAGGCCGCCACGCTCTCCGGCCGGGCCGATCGGGGCAAGGACGTCCACAAGAAGGTCTGCGCCACCTGCCACCAGGTGGGCGGGCAGGGGATCGCGGTCGGCCCCGACCTGGCGACCGTGGCGGGCCGCGCACCGGACGACCTGCTGCTGCACATCCTCGACCCCAACCGGGAGGTTTCGCCGGCCTACATGAATTACAATGTGGCCACGACCGACGGCCGGGTCGTCACCGGCATCATCGCCAACGAGTCGGCCGCCGCCCTGACCTTGAAGCGCGCCGAGGGGGTCACCGAGGTCGTCCCGCGCGATCAGATCGACGCGATTTCGTCCGCCGGGGTCTCGCTCATGCCGGAGGGCCTGGAGAAGGGGCTCACGGCCCAGGACCTCGCCGACCTCATCGCCTTCGTCAGGTCGATTCAACCCGCACCCGCACCCGCCGGGAAGTGAGCGCCGGCGGCCTCAAGGAGCCGGCCCGATGTCGATCCTCTCCCTGGTCGTGATCACGTTCGCGGCGGCCTGTGCCCCGAATCGGCCGCCCGCGAATGGCCCGGAGCACGCCCCGCTCGCGGTGCTCGCGGAGAACCCCCGCTACTTCCTCTTCCGCGGGCAGCCGGCGGTGCTCGCCACCTCGGGCGAGCACTATGGTGCGGTCCTCAACCTGGACCTTGACTACCGCATCTACCTCGACGAGCTGAAGCGGTGCGGCCTGAACCTGACGCGGACGTTCTCCGGCACCTATCGCGAGGTCCCCGGCTCGTTCCGGATCCGGGCCAACACCCTGGCCCCCGCCCCCGGGCGGTTCGCCTGCCCGTGGCCGCTCCGCGGAGAGAAGTTCGACCTGGACAGGTTCGAGGGGCGGTACTTCGATCGGCTCAGGGACTTCGTCGCCGAGGCCGGCAGGCGCGGGATCGTGGTCGAGTATGTCCTGTTCTGCCCGCTCTACGAGGACGAGCTCTGGGCGGTCAGCCCGATGAACGCGCGGAACAACGTGAACGGCGTGGGCAAATGCCCGCGCGAGGACGTCTTCACGCTCAAGCATCCCGATCTCCTGAAGTGTCAGCTCGCCTTCGTCCGCAAGGCCGTGGCCGAGCTGAACGGGTTCGACAACGTCTACTTCGAGATCTGCAACGAGCCCTACTTCGGCGGCGTCACGCTCGAATGGCAGCGCCGGGTCGCGGACGAGATCGTGGCCGTCGAGAAGGACCTCCCGTTCAAGCACCTGATCGCCCAGAACATCGCCAACGGCAAGGCGAAGGTCGAGAATCCCCATCCCGCGGTCTCGATCTTCAACTTCCATTACGCGTCGCCGCCGGAAGCCGTGGCCCTGAACGCGGGCCTGCGGAGGCCGATCGCCTTCGACGAGACCGGCTTCAAGGGGACCGAGGACCGCGTCTACCGCCGCCAGGCCTGGGAATTCCTGGTGGCGGGTGGCGGTGCCTTCAGCCATCTCGACTACTCGTTCACGGTCGACCACGAAGACGGCTCCGCCCGGGTCGAGGACCCGACGCCCGGCGGCGGCAGCCGCCGATTCCGCGAGCAGGTCGGCTTCCTGAAATCGACCGTCGAGGGCCTGGGACTCGCGGACCTGGCCCCGGATTCGGCACTCGTCAGGTCCGTGGAGCCGGCGGGCCAGCGCGGCGAGGTCTCCGCGATCTCCAACCGCCACCGCGGCGAGTACCTCATCTACGCGGCCGGCGGCGGGAAGCTCACGCTGACGCTGGACCTGCCCGCAGGCCGCTATCGCGTGGAGTGGCTTGATCCTCGCGACGGCGCGACGATCCGGTCCGACGAGCTTGACGTGAAGGCGGGAGGCCATGGCTCGCGGCTGGAATCGCCGAACGTCGCGGAGGACCTTGCGATCCGGATCCGAGAGGAGAAGGCGAAATAGGGCGGCGGATCGAGGATTCGAAGGCGATCCAAACTCTCGGCGCGACAGGAAGTCCTGGTTCGCCCCGGCGTGATGCTCGCTATCCCTTCCGCGCCTTCCAGGCGGCGAGGGCCTTGGCCTCCTGCTGCGGAGAGATCGCGAACTTCGGGGCCTTCCGGCGGGCCTCGGGTTCCGTGTCCCACCACGCCCGGGTGTCGCGTACGGTGTCGGCGAGAGGGCGATATGTCAGGCCCGCGGACTCGGCGCGCGCGTGGCGGATCGACATCATCCCGTCGTCGTTGCCCCTGAGCATCGCCCAGGGGATGGCCTCCTCGATCTTGTGTGCCGTCAGGAAGTCGTAGTCATCGATCCGGATGAACTGCGCATCGGAGTGCAAGGCCGCCCGGGCCTGCTCCAGGAACTCGGGCATGGTCAGGACGGCCTGAGGGCCCGCGACGTTGTAGATGCCCTCGCCCCCCGCTTCCAGCAGGTGCACCATGAACTCGGCGAGGTCGCGAACGTCGATGAACTGCACGGGGTCGTCCCGCCGCCCGGGCGCGAGGGTCTCGCCCCCCCGAACGAGCCGCTGGGGCCAGTACGGAAACCGGTCGGACGTGTCGCCCGGCCCGACGATGTAGGTCGGCCGCACGATCACCCCGCCGGCACCGAACGCCGACCGGACGATGCGCTCGCAATTCGCCTTGTCGGCCCCATAGGTCGCGGAGAGATCCTTCGGATCGTCGGCCCGCAGCCGAACCTCCGCCGTCTCGTCCAGCCCGCGTGCCAGGTAGGGGTAATGGACTCCGGTCGAGGACGTGAACAGATAGCGGCCGACCTTGCCCTTGAGCAGGTCCGTCGAGAGTCGCACCCAGTCGGGATTGGTCGCGGAGTCATCGACCACCGCATCCCACGACTTGCCCTCCAGGGACTTCAGGTCCCCCTTCCGATCGCCTTTGAGCCGGACCACGCCGGCCGGGAGCTCGGCGTCGTGACGGCCCCTGGTGAAGATGGTGACGCGATGGCCGCGTGCCACCGCGTGCCTCACGAGATGAGGCCCGATGAAGCCCGTGCCGCCGAGCACCAGCAACTCCAGCTTCGCGCCGCCATCGGCCGGGAGCGCCCCCGCGAACCCGTGCCCGCCGCCGGCGAGCAGGCCTGCGCCGCAGGCCGCGGAACCTCTCAGGAACTCTCGACGGCTGGTCATGCGAACCTCCAGGACCTGGGACGACGCGGAGGCGATTCGTTCGAGCCCCGCAAGTATGCGACGGGCCTCTCGGGCCGTCAACGATCGGGGTATGGGTCGTCCGATCGGGAGACGTCTGGCCCGCAGGCTTCCAGGTAAGTCACCCATTCCCGGCTCATGGCACCGCGGAATTCCCTCGATTCGCCGAACGAAGAAGGCGGCCGGCCTCGGGATGTCGCCTCCGTCCGGGTGATGCGAGGATGTCGTGCGGGATCGACCCGGCTCGGATCGCTGCGAACGGGCCGACGTCGACGCCGGCCGTGATGGTCCGGACGCTTCTCGCCGGCAAGATCTCTGGGTCGTCGATGGGCGACGGGCCGCGGTTCCCGCCGCGGTAGCGGATCGCGCGGAAATCTCGGATAGTGGTCGAGATGGCGGCGCAGGCCGCGGGCACCGGGGCGAATCATGGAGCCGCGACGATGAGCGACGACCTTGCCTCGGGCTTTCGGGACGTGGACCGGGCCGCGGATCTCGAGGTGTTCACCGGCTGCCTGGAGCTGGTGAACTCGATCCCGTTCTTCGCCGAGTGCAAGCGGCAGAGCTACGGCCTGCTCGGTGCCGCGCCGGGACGGCGGATCCTCGATGTCGGCTGCGGCCTGGGCGAGGACGCCGCGGCGATGGCAAGGCTGGTGGCGCCGGGCGGGACGCTGGTCGGCGTCGACGGCAGCCGGGCGATGGTGGAGGCGGCACGGGGGCGGCATGGCGAGGTCGACGGACTCTCGTTCGAGGTGGCCGACGCGGCCAGTCTGCCCTTCGACGACATGTCCTTCGACGCCTGCCGCGTCGATCGCGTGCTCCAGCATGTCGCCGATCCGGCGCCCGCAATCCGCGAGATGGCCCGCGTCCTTCGGCCCGGCGGCGTGCTGGTCGCGTATGACAACGACTGGGAAACCCTGACCGTCGATTCGGCCGACCGCCCCCTGACCCGCACGGTCCTCAACGCGTGGTGCGACCGCTTCCCCTCGGGCTGGATCGGCCGCCAGCTCGTCTCGTACTGCTTGCAGGCGGGCCTCGGCGACGTGGAGGCCTTTCCCAGGACCCTGGTGCTTCGCGACCTGGCCGTGGCCGACAGGCTCTACTGCTTCTTCGCGACCGTCGAACGCCTGGCCGAGTCCGGGCGTATCCGTCGTGAGGACGCGATGCGATGGTCGGACGGACTTCGTGCCGCCGGCGCCGAGGGCCGTTTCTTCTGCTCTTACACCGGCTTCCTCGTCCGGGGAGTCCGCGGTCAGGGCGAGCAGGGCTGAGAAGCCGCGACGATCGCACCCTCCGGAGATCGAGGGCCCATCGAAACGCCTCGTGGTGCCCCGGTTGGCTGGCGACCGGAGCGGTCGAGGCGGCAGATCGGCGTTTTTTTCTGGGGTCGGATCCAAAAATCCTGTCCGGGTCGGACACGGACGGTGATCTCGTTTCGGGGGAGAACCCGGAGAGCCAATTCATGACCGTCGCTCCGATGGACTTTCAGGCCGGGGGAGGTTCCAGGGACATCCGGAGCCTCCTGAATCGCATCCGCCTCGGGGACGAAGATGCCGCCCGCGAGCTGCTGGCTCGATACGAGTCGAAGGTCCGCATGGTGGTCCGCCGGAAGCTGCCCCGCCTCCTGCGGCTCCGCTTCGATTCGATGGACTTCCTCCAGAGCGTGTGGAAGAGCTTCTTCCGGCGGATCCGTGCCGGCGAGAATGATATCGTGGGGGAGCAGAACCTGATCGCCTTCCTGGCCTGGGCGGCCCGGAACAAGGTCGTCGACGAGTACCGTCACGCCGCGACCCTGAAGCAGGACATTCGCCGCGAACGGAACGTGGATCAGGTCGGCCTCGACGACCCGGCCCTCGTCGACCCGGAGACCCCGAGCCAGACGGCGCGGGCGAAGGAGACGCTCGAGAAGCTCCGGGATCACCTGCCGGTCCAGCGACGCGAGGTGATCGAGCTGAAGGCGGCCGGATACACCTGCGCGGAGATCGGCAAGCGGCTGGGCATGAGTGAGCGGACCGTGCAGCGGATCCTCGAGGAGCTGCGGCATCGGCTGCGGGACGAGGGCTGACTGACGCCATGGACATGAGCACCGTCCACTTCCGCCCCGACGGGTCCGGCGATTCCTCCGCGGGGATGCCCGGCGTGGTCCGCCGGTTTCGCGACGAGTGGGGCGCGTCGCGGTCGGCGCGCCCGGATCTCTGCGCCTACCTCGCGAGCGTCCCGCCGGATCAGCGTGAGGTCCGCCTGGCGCTCCTGAGGACGGACATGAGCCTCCGCTGGAGGACGCCCGAGCATCGTCCGCCGGAATGGTATCGAACTCGGATCGCGGACCTGGACGAGGACTCGCTGGTCACGCTGATGTACGAGGAGTTCTGCCTCCGCGAGGATGCCGGCGAGTCGCCGACGGCCGACGAGTTCGTGGCGCGGTTCCCGGAGGTCTCGGCCCCGTTCCTGGACGTGATGGAGGTCCACCGGCTCGTCGGCAACAGCTCGATCTTCGCGGCCCATGGCCTCGGCCCGACCGCCCCTTCCTTCCCCGAGGCCGGCGAGACGATCGGCGGCTACCGGCTCGTGCAGGAGCTCGGTCGCGGCGCCTTCGGCCGGGTCTACCTGGCCGAGGAGAAGCACCTCGCGGACCGGCCCGTCGCGCTCAAGGTGACGCGATGCGGTTCCCGAGAGCCGCAGACGCTGGCCCGCCTCCAGCACACCCACATCGTCCCGGTCTACTCGTATCGGAGCGACCGGGAGACCGGCCTGCATCTGCTCTGCATGCCGTTCCTCGGCCGGACGACGCTGCTCCGGATCCTGGCCGATCCGGCGATCGGCGGCGTGCGTTCGGGCCGCGACCTGCACGGGCTCCTGGATCGGCTGGAGCCGTCGGGGGCGGACGAGGCGGCCCGCGCGGCGGTCCGCCGCCCGCTCGAGCGCAGGACCTACGCCCGGACGGTCGCGTCGTGGGTCGCCCGGCTCGCGGAGGCGCTCCAGCATGCCCACGACCGGGGCGTCCTCCATCACGACATCAAGCCCTCGAACGTGCTCGTCACCGCGGACGGCCTGCCCATGCTGCTGGACTTCAACCTGGCCCAGGAGCGGCTGCCGGCGGGCGCGGCGGAGGGGGAGGGCCTGGGTGGGACGCTCGCCTACATGTCGCCGGAGCGGCTGGCCATCCTCGACGGCACCGGGGGCCACGAGGGGGACCACCGCTCGGACATCTACTCCCTGGGGATGGTGCTCCTGGATTGCCTGGCCCGACAGCCGACCCCGTTCTCGCTGCCGCCGTCCACGGCCACGCTCCGCGAGGCGGTGAGCCACGTCTCGCAGGTCCGGCTCGAGGGCATCCCCGTGCCGCGGGATCGAGATGCCGAGATACCCGCGGCGCTCGAGGCGGTCGTGCGCAAGTGCCTGATGCTCGACCCTGCGCGGCGGTATGCCAGCGCGGCGGACCTTGCCGTCGACCTTCGGGCCGTGGCCGACGATCTCCCGCTCCGCTTCGCGCGCGAGCCCCTGCCGGGCCGACTCGCCGGCAGCCTGCGGCGCCGTCGCTACCATCTCGCCGTCGCCCTCGTGGCGGCCGCCGCGCTCGGATTCCTCGGCGATCGGACGCTCAGGGCGCGTTGGCGATCCTGGCGGATGGAGGCCGAGGTGGGCCGCCTCCGCCAGGAGGGGCGTGACCTGGCCCGTCGCGGCGACCTCGACCTGGCGATCGGCCGGTTCGACTCGGCCGCCCGGCTCGCGGAGGAAGATCCCTCGACGACGGCACGCGTCGCGGAGATCCGGACCGAACGCGAGCTGGCGGCGGCGGCGGCCGACGCCCGGAGGAAGGCCGATCGCCTGTTCGAGTCCGGAGAGGCGTGGCGGCTGGCCCTCCTCGGGATCACGGGCGAGGCCCCCGGGTCCTTCGCCGCCGTCCGGTCCGCGCTCGACGCGTTCTCCGTCCTGTCCGACTCCGACTGGACGAGCCGTCCCGAGGTCGGGCTGCTCGACGCGGACCGGCGAGCGCGGCTGCGACGCGAGGCCAATGACCTCCTCTACATCTGGGCCTGGTCGCTCGCCCGCGATGGCGGCGGCCACCCGGAGGGCCTGAGGCGTGCGATCGAGATCGTCGATCGCGCCGCCCCCTTCGCCGAGCCCGCCGCGCCGTGGATCGCCCTCCGGGAGTCCTGCGAGCGGAAGCTCCGGGGGCCGGCAGAGCCGCCGGCTCGGCCTCGCGACGGGCCGCCTGGGGGAGAATTCCAGTGGGCCCTCCTCTGCGACCTCGAGGGGGACCTCGAGGGCGCGGCGGCCTGGCTGGAGCGGTCCATCCGACGGGACCCCGGCGACTACTGGTCGCAATTCTACCTGGGCAACTATCGGGGCCGGCTCGGCCAGAACGATCGCGCCCTCGCGCATTATCAGGCCGCCGTCGCACTCCGGCCGGATTCGCCCTGGGCCCGCTACGACCTCGCCCTGATGAACCACCTCCGGGGCGATTCGCGGACGGCCCTCGAGGACTTGCGAATCGTGCTCGCCGATCACCGGGGAGCACGGATGGTGGACGCGAGGCTGGAGCTCGGCCTGGTCCTGCAATCGCTGGGAGACGAGGCCGGCGCCCGGACTGCCTATGCGGAGGTCATCGCGGCCGATCCGGGGGGCAGCCTCGCCCGCGCGGCACGCCTGAACCGGGCCAAGATCGACGCCGATGCGGGGAACCTGCCGCTGGCGAGGTCCGAGTATGAGGCCCTCCTGAACGAGGATCCTCGGGACGTCCCGGCTCGACTCAGCCGCGCCCTGCTCGCGATCCGGACCGGCGAGGCCGGTCTGGCCGAGGCCGACCTGACGGTGCTGCTGACGCTCGACCCGGATCGGACCGCGGAGCTCCTGGCGCGTCGGGCCGTGGCCCGGATCGCGCTGGGCAAGGTCGTGGCGGCCGAGGAGGATGCCTCGTCGGCCTTCCGCAGGAGCCCAACCCCCGCGCGCGAGCGACTCTGGATCCGCAGCCTGCTGGCCGCGGGACGCGGAGGCGAGCTCACCTGGCTCCAGGATCCGGACGAACTCGGGATCATGCCGACCTCGGGACGCCCGCTCGCGACCGACCTGAGGGCGGCCCTGGAATCGCTCGCGGCCCTGGCCGAACGCGGGTCGCCGACCGTCTCTCCGGCGCCGATTCGGCGGGCGCGGGCCGTGATCCTGAGCCGCCTTGATGATCCCGCCGCGGTCGCCGAGGCCGACCTGGCCGTCGGTCTCCTGCCGGACTCGCCCGAATCCCACCTCGTTCGCAGCCGGGTCCGGCTCCGGGCGGGCCGGCGGGCCGCGGCGATGGAGGATGTCGAGAAGGGCCTGGCCGAGCTTCCCGGCGACTCGCGGTTCCTGACCATGCGAGCCCTCCTCGAGCTGGACAGCGGCCGCGCGTCGGCGGCTCTCCACGACGCGGACCGCGCCCTTGCCCTCGGGGCGCGGGGCGGGGCGAGGCGGACCCGGGCGGAGGCGCTGCGCCGACTCGCTCGACTCGAGGAATCGGACCGTGCCTGGTCCGAGGCGGTCGACGAGGATCCGGAGGATCCGCGAACCTACCTGGGCCGGGCCGCGGCGCGGCTCGAGCTGGGGCGAGTGGACGAGGCCGCGGCGGACCTCGACCGCGCGGCCGACTGGGCGGGCGATCATCCGACGCTGCTGGCCGAGGTCGTCCGCGACTATGCCCGCTGCGTGCTGAGGAGGCCGGAACGGCGGAGCCGCCTGATGGTGCTCGCCAGGCGGGTAGTGGCGGCCTGGAGAGCGGACGTCACGCCGGCCTCGTCGCCCCGCTCGCGGGACCGCGCATCGAAGTAGGATTTGAAGCAATCGAATCCGGCGGCGGGCTGCGACAGCAAGGCATTCAGGGACCAGGCCGTGGCAAGGCCGAAGGAGGAGAAGGCCGAGATCGTCGGCGCCCCCGACTGGCCGCCCGGCCGGGACCGACGAACTTCGCTCTCGGCCGGATTGGAGAGAGTCGATCGTTCCATCGGGTCCGCCGGGTCCGCCAGCGCGAGATCGACGGGAGCGAGACCGCGGCCCGTGATCCCTCTCACGCCGAGCTTGACGGCGCCCAGGAGCGGGAAGCCGCCGGAATCGCCGGCCGGGACGACGCGTTCCGGGAGCGTCCCGGCCGCCTCGGTCCAGCCCGGAATCGCCTCCGCGTCGAGGGCGAGTTGCGTGCCCGGGCCCGGCTCGGATCGGGGCGGGGAGACCGATACCGCGGCCGCCGAGGCCACGGGCCAGGGACCTTCACCGGTCATCGGGACCGGCGAGGAGGCAAGGCCCTCATTGCCCGTCGCGACCACACCCGAGGAAAGGGGAGCCAGGCGGATGTCCATCGAGCCCGCCGAGGCCTCGAGGGCCCTCGCCACCACAGGCCCGGTCGCCGACGGTGGCGGAACGAGCGCACTCAATGCGGCCAGCGGGACGGCCAGCCCCGGCAAGAGCGGGGCCACGCTCGAGGCCGCCCCGAGCGCGATCGAGAGGTTGTTTGACGGCGGCGACGCAACCCGGAGGGGGTTGCTGACCCAGAGCTTGTAACCCCCGGCGGCATTCCCGACCGATCCGTCCGACGCCACGCCAAGGTAGAGAGTCGTACCGGGGGGGATGTCCTTCATGGTTGCGTGCAGCGTCGAACCTTGTGGGCCCGTCGACCACGAGCCAAGGAGTTGCCCCGACTCATCGAGGAGATTCAGACGCATGGGAATCGCCGAATCCAGAGTGGTCCCGACCAGGCCGAAGTCCAGGCGATCGGCCCCGTGCTGGAGCGTCAGCCGATAGAAATCCTCGCCATCCGACTTGCCCAGCCAGCCCACCACGCCCGCGAGCGGGACGTCCGGGAACCACTGCGCCTGCTCCGGCGACTGGTGCGGGGCGGTCGACTCGGGCACGACCAGGTAGGTTCCGGGGGCGAGCCTCCAGAACGGCAGGCCGCCGGCCTGACCGGTCCATTCCCACTGGGCCCGCGGGGTCCACGTCTCGGCCGCAAGCCGCCCGCCGTCGATGGGGGGATCGACGGTCGTGGTCCCGGGGGGGAGGTTCGAGAGCAGCGACCGCGATTCGAGGCGTTCCAGGTCCGGGACCGTGATCGCCCCCGGACGAGACCGGCGCCAACCTGACCGGCTCGGGCGAGCCCGTCGGGCACGCTTGCGAGCATCTGGGGATGCCATGGTGATCCTCTCGGGGCGATCGGCGGGCTGTCGGTCTTGTGACGCCGGGCACCCGGAAGCAGAAAGCCGTTCGTCGGTGTTCCCGATCAGGGATATCGCCTCAGGGCGGAGCGGCGGACAGATTCTCGGCTTCGGCGTCGTCGGGGCAGATTCGGTTGGAGCCCGCTCCGCCCGGAGGCCGCGCGGGACGCGGCTCACCCGCTCGGCGGACGGAGCAGGCTCCCGCGGGATACGCGAACGACGCACCTTTGATGCGCTTGAGACATGCAGACCCATGCAACGTAGGGTGTCGCCGGTCCGATTGCAAGGCAAAAAAAGAAGAGGCCGGACGATTGTCCGGCCTCTCGGGGGTTCGACCTGTGGGATTGTCGGGAGGGATCGGAGCCTCATTCGTGGGCCGCGGCGGCCTTCACGGGGAGCGAAGCGAGGACCTTCGAGCCGAGGGTCAGGTAGTCGCCGATGACCCGGACGACCTCATCGTTGTAGAAGTCCGAGTTCCAGATCTCGCGCTCGACGAACTTCTTCTTCTTCATCTCCTTCTTCGCCTTCACTTCCTCCGCGTGCTGGGGATCGTCGTCCTCGGGGGCGTACTCGGCCTTGAACTGGGCCTCTTTCAGGGCGATGGAGTGGCGGGCCTTCCGCTCCAGGTACTGCTTGATCCGCTCGTCCTGCTTCTGGAACTTGGGGTCGTCCTTGCGGCGCTGGGCGGACCGCTCGTTGAGCAGGCTGACGAGCTCCGGCGAGGTCTTGTTGAAGCTGTCGTGGGGCAGGTCGGCGACCTTGTCGAAGCGGATGGCGTTGTCCATCTTGCCCTCGCCGAAGTCCATGACGTCGCGGACCGACGGGATGTGGACGTGGGGCGAGACGCCGTTGATCTGGGTGCTCTCGCCGTTGGCCCGGTAGAACTGCTGGATGGTGAGCTTGAGCGCGCCGTGGTTGGCCCGCGGGTTGCGGCGACCCTCGTCGCCGATCTGGACGATGCTCTGGACCGTGCCCTTGCCGAAGGTGCTGGTGTCGCCGATGATCAGGCCGCGGTCGTAGTCCTTGATCACGCCCGCGAAGATCTCCGAGGCGCTCGCCGAGAACTTGTTGATGAGCAGGACGAACGGCCCGTCCCAGGCCGTCCCCTCGTCGTCGTCGCCGATCGGCTTGACGCCGAAGATCTCCTTGACTTGGACGACCGGGCCGGTGTCGATGAACAGCCCGGAGAGGGTCTTGGCCTCTTCCAGCAGGCCGCCGCCGTTGTCCCGGAGGTCCATGACGACGCAGTCGACGCCCTGTTCCTTGAAGCTATTGAGGATCTTGCGGCAGTCGGCCGTGGCGCTGACGGCGTTCGGCTCTCCGCGGAGGATCGCCAGCGTATTGCCGTAGAAGGCGGGCAGGTTGATGATGCCGAGCTTCAGCTCCTTGCCGTTGGCCTTGATCGGCAGGATCTTCGACTTGGCGTGCTGCTCCTTGAGGTCGACCTTCTCGCGGGTGATCTCGTAGACCTTCCGCTCCTTGGTTTCATTCGGGACGACGACCAGCTTGACCTTGGTGCCGCGGGGCCCGCGGATGAAGCGGACCACGTCGCTCAGCTTCTTCTCGACCAGGTCGATCTCCTCGCCGTTGTCCTTCTGGATGGCGACGATCTTGTCCTCGGGCTGGAGCCGCCCGTCCTTGTCCGCCGCCATGCCCGGCACGATCTCGGAGACGACCGCGTACCCGTCCTCGGACCGGAGCGAGGCCCCGATCCCCTCCAGCGAGAGGTGGAGCTGCTGGTTGAGCATGTCCTCCAGGTTCTTGGCGCTGAGGTACGAGGTGTGCGGGTCGAAGGTCCGGGTCAGGCTCGAGAGGTAGACCTCCAGCAGCTCATTGGAGTCGTACTGGTGGAACACCCGGTTGCGGTCGTGATAGCGCACCTTGAGCTTGTGGGCGATCTCCGCGTCGTCGGTCTTGTCGGCGCGAAGCTGGAGCATGTCCAGCTTGATCTTCTTCCGCCAGCGCTCGTCGGCCTCGGCCTTGTCCACCGGGTAGTCGATCTTGTCCGGGTCGTCGTTGAGGAACTCCTCGACGCCGAAATCGGGCTTCTTCTCGATCAGCTCCAGCACGGTCTGGTAGCGCTCGTCGTTCCGCTTGAGGAAGCGCTCGAAGACGCGCTTGGCGAAGTCGAAATTCCCCTCGCGGATCTGGTCGTCCAGGTCCTTGGCGTCCTTCTTGAACTCCTCGATGTCCGCCTTCAGGAAGTAGAACTTCTGGGGGTCGAGATCCTTGAGGAAGTTGTTGCACCACTTCACCGCGATGTCATCATCGATGACCGGCCGGGCCATGTGACCCTGCTCGAGCAGGTCGACGACTTTTTTTGCGGTCTCCTTGTCGTCGTCCGTCGGGACCGGCGCCTGCGCGCCGACGACGACCGCCATGAGTGCCAGCGCGGCGATCAGGGCCAGAGGACGCAATGCGAGTCGTGGCATAGGGTTCGCTTCCTGATTTGAGGTGACGAGCGGCGCGAGGGACGAGGCGATCCTTCATCCTAATCTTAGTCGTCGACCGAGATTGGGACAAGCCCGCCGGGGAGCCCGATTGAAGTAACCAGGGGGGGGCCGGCTTCGGACGGTCCTCCACCCAATACTCCTTATCTTCGTAACCCGCTACTCCAAGGTTCTCCCTTTCTTCGGCGAGGCCGCCGGAATTCCCCTTCTCTTGGAGGCCCAGACCCCGGCATGAGGCCCGCGGGAGACCACCTTGCTCTTTCAGCGAGGATCCGGCGCGGCTTGGCCTTGCCATTTCCATGCCGATCTGGAATAAGGCTCTGTGAATCGGAACGGGAGCGTCCGATGAGGTGACTTTACGTTCGATCTGTGCTGCCTCCGGGAGGGTGGAGCGATGTGGTTGACAGGGATCGTCGTGCTTGGGATGGGGCTCGCCGGCGACGGAGACCGGCGGGCGACGGAGAGCGAAGTACGCTCCGCCCACCAGATGCTGATCGGGACATGGCGGATCGTCGCCCTGACGGACAACGGCGACCCGATCGGACCGGAACTTATCCGCCGCAAGATCGCCCGGAACGCGACGATCGAGGTCTCCGACCGTCTGGTCAGCCATGTCAATCCGGAGAACGGCGAGGTCAAGTCGAGCCCGTTCACCGTGGATCCCACCCGCTTCCCCCGCACCATCGACCTGATCACCCCCGACGATCGCATGCTGACGGGCATCTACAAATTCGAGGGAGACGACCTGGTCGTCTGCTATAACACGAGGGAAGGCCGGCCCAGGCCGGTCGACTTCGTCTCTCCCGGCGGCAACTTCGTGACGCTCATGCGGCTGCAAGTGGCCGACGGGCCCTCCCCCGCGACGCCATCGGCGGAGAAATCGCCCGCGGCCCCCGCCAGGAACGAGGATCTGCAGCCGGATACTCCCGCCCCCTCGAAGGCCCGGCAGGCCAAGTTCTCGGCGGCCTTCCGGCTGCTCAACGACGAGCGCAAGCCGACCCAGAGCGAGCTCGATCGCGATCGCCAGCTCCTCGCCGGCACGTGGCGCGTCCAGGCCATCGTCGACGACGGCCAGAGCCTCTCGGCCGATCTCATCCGCGAGAAGATCGCCGACGGCGGCGTCATCCGGATCGGCGTCCGGGGCATCTCGTCGGTCTCCCCGCAGAGCGACACCAAGCGGCTCTGGGCCTACCGGATCAACCCGGCCCCATCCCCCAGCCAGATCGACATCACCACCCAGTTCGACACCCTCCTCAAGGGGATCTACAAGTTCGAGGGGGACCGCCTCCTCATCTGCCTCGCGAAGGTCGAGGAGCATGCCCGGCCCACCTCGTTCGATGCCCCCGACGGTTCCGGCCAGATCCTCTACAAGCTGAAGATGGTCGGCGAGCGGGAGGACTCCGCATCCGCGGCCTCCGAACCGGAATCGAAGCCGGAGCCGCGAGTGATGGTCCGCGCCCGCCAGACGACCGTCACCCCGGCGCCTCAGCCCGCCCCCCAGCCCGCCCCCAAACCGGTCATCGACGAGAAGGCGAGGATCGAGCAGGAGATCCGCGGGATGCTCATCGGCTCCTGGTCCATGACCGACCGCAAGGGCAATCTCGTCATGGTCTTCCGCCCCGATGGATCGTTCACGGCCACCCGCACCTACGCCAAGAGGAGGCTGTTCGAGCCGGACGTCGTGACGTCCAGCGGCATCTGGAGCTACGGGCGCGGAGTCGTGTCCGCGTCGGTCCAGTCCACCAACGATCGCAACATGCTCGGCCACGGGGTCGTCTCGCGGATCCAGTCGATCAGCGAGGATGCCATGGTCGCGTCCGATAACGTCGGTCAGTTGATGACCCTTCGCAAGATTCGCTGACCGAGGCCCCGGGGCTCCGCCCCTCGCGCCGGCCGGCCCGGCCGGGGGCGGAGCCACGTGGAAGGCTCCCGGCGCGAATTCGCGCGCTTCGCTCAAGTTCGCCGTCCAACCCGCCGATGCTAGTGGAGGACGACCGGTAGTCCGCACGCCCGGGCGCAAGCCCCGTGGCCGATGCCCTTCGTCCCAGCCTTGCCTCCACGAGCCGCACCGCGGAATCCACCACGAGCCAAGCGCCATGAATCGTCAGGTCATCCCCAGCATGATCCTGAGCGTCCTGATCGTCGGCTTCTTCTCGGTGCTCCTCTACGAGCGCGAGAAGGCCGAGGAACAACCCGTGCCGCGGCAGGCCCATGCGGCGAGGCCGGTCTCTCCGATCGCCTCTCCGCCCCCCGCCCCCGAGATTCGTCCGACGGCTCCGAGCGGGGAGCCGGCGCCGATCGGCCCGGCCATTCCTCCGGTGGAGGCTCCTGGACCGGGGCCCGCCGGTGAGATGCCGGCAACTCAGTCGTCGTCGTCGGGGCCCGATTCGAAGGCCCCTGCCGTGATCGACGGGCCGCAACAGCCCCAGCCGGAGCCCGTGCCCCCGGCTCGCCCCGAGCCGCCGCCGCCGAGCGCCCAGCCTGCCCCCGCCCCGGCTCCGTCCGTCGCGCCGGAACACGCCGATCCTTCACCGGCACCAGGTCCGGCCTCGGACGTATCCAGCTCGGCCGAAACGAAGCCCGCGCCCGAGACGAAGCCCGCCCCCGAGACGAAGCCCGCGCCCGAGACGAGGCCCGCGCCCGAGACGAAGCCCGCGCCCGAGACGAAGCCCGCGCCCGAGACGAAGCCCGCGCCCGATGGTCCGAGGTCGACGACGTCGGGGACCGGCCCGCGGCAGGCGTTCACGACGGCGGCCGAGGGGGAGTCGCTCGACGATGTCGCGGTGCGGATCTACGGCTCGACGGACCACGCCGAGGTCCTCTGGCGGGCCAATCGTGACCTGTTGCCGCACCGGAGCAGCCCGCTCAAGGCGGGTTCCGTGCTGCGGACCCCGGACCTTTGATCGGGGCGGGAAGGGCTCGCCGGATCGGATCGCGGGCTCAGAGCGCGCTCCGGAAATAGACGACGTCCCCGTCCTTGACGATGTACTCCTTGCCTTCGAGCCGCTGGAGCTTGCGGGCCTTGGCCTCCTTCAGGGAACCGGCCGCCACGAGCTCGTCGTAGGCGGTGACCTCGGCGCGGACGAAGCCCTTCGCCAGGTCGGTGTGGATCTTGCCGGCGGCCTCCACGGCGGTCCCGCCGCGTTCGAGGTTCCAGCCCCGGACCTCCGGCTCGCCGGCGGTGAAGAACGTGATGATCCCCACCGCATCGTAGGCGGCGCGGATGATCCGAGCCCGGCCGAGCTCGGTCACGCCGAGATCGGCCATGAAGACCTCCCGCTCGGCGGGGTCGAGCTGGACGAGCTCGAGCTCGAGCTTGGCGTCGAGCGCCAGGGCGTCCGGGGCCTGGGCCTTCAGGGCATCCGGGACGCCCTCGCCCTGGGGGGCGTTCAGGACCAGGACCTGGGGCTTGTCGGTGAGCAGGCCGAACGACCGCAGCGGCTTCTTCTCCTCGTCGGAGAGCCCCAGGGAGGCGACCGTCTCGCCCGATTCCAGGGCCGCCAGGATCCGCCGCACGGTGGCCAGCTCCTTCTCCTGGACCTCCCAGTCCGGCCGGTGCTTCTTGACGCTCGCCTCCAGCCGCTCCGCGCGGTTGGTCACGACGCTCATGTCGGCGAACAGCATCTCCTCGCGGAAGGCGGCGAGCTCGGCGGCGGGGTCGGTCCCGGAGAACCCGTTGAGCACGATCAGCAGCGCGTCTCCTTCGCGGATGAGGGCGAGCCGCTGGGGGTTGTCCCCGTGGCTCCCCGGCATCAGGCCGGGCGTGTCCAGGAACTCGACCGTGGCCGGGGTGATCTTCTTCGGGCTGTGGAGCGAGGCCAGGAACTCCAGCCGCGGGTCGTTGAGCACGGCGACGCCAACCTGCCCCGAATGCACCTTGCCCGGGTCGGGCACCGCGCCGGTGAGGAGTTGAAAGAGCGTGCTCTTGCCGCTGCCCGCGAATCCGACCAGTCCCACTCGCATGCCACGAACACCCTTCTGAAAGACGGAAACGGAATCAGGATTCCCGGGCTCGCCCCGGCGGCGTGGCCTCCAACGTGGCCTACGCCCCGGCGGAACGGTCGGACTGCCGCATCCGCTCCTCGAGCAGGTCGAGCTGGCCCTCGAGCTCCGTGAGGGTCTCGGGGGTCAGCTCGCGGCTGCCGAATCGGACCCGGTAGAAGGCCTCGACGATCCGCCCGGGGACCGCCGCCATGGCCTGCGCCCCCGCGCCCAGGCCGGCGAGGAATCGAGAGGCGCGGAGGGCGAACTCCCCCTGGGTCTCGGCCGGCGTCCGCTCGAGCTCGTACTCGGCCAGGAGCTGGGTCAGCCGCCGATAGAAGAGGATCCCGGCGGTGAGCCCCGGCGAGTCGTCCTGGGGGCCCCTCCACCAGCTCATCGCCCTGGCGAGGAGCCAGCCGGCAAACTTGCCCACGAACACCAGGATCGTGCCCAGGAGGAACGTGACGACGAACCCCCGGACGCTGATGAAGGAGCCCCAGGTCTGGAAGTCGAAGAGCCGCGCGAACGTGCGCTTGGCCCACCCCCAGATGGTGGCATAGCCGTCGCGGACGGCCTTCACCGTGGCCGCGATCGGCTCGTAGAGGATCCGGTTCTGTCGCGCCGAATCGTAGCCGAGGATGTAGAAGACCCAGACGTATCGGACGAGGTCGGTGACCGACCTGAGCTGGCCCGGCATGCTGCCGACCTGGGCCAGCGACTGCTCGCGCTCGGTCCCGGGCGTGGGGTCGAGCGTCAGCCAGAGGGGCGCATCGATGGGGTGCTCCTCGATGAGCGCCTCCACCCAGCTATGGGCGTGCTTCTGGCGAACGCTCATCATCTTGGTGATCTCGTTCCAGTCGCCCCCCTTGAAGCCGTTGACGACCCGTGCGGGGATGCCCACGGAGCGGAGCAGCAGGGTCAGGGCGCTGGCGAAGTACTCGCAATGGCCCTCGTGCCGGTTGGTGAGGAAGTCCAGCACGGGGTCCACCTTCGGGTCGGCCACGCTCATCTCCAGCGTGTACCCGAAGGCGCCGCTGTCGCGGAGGTAGGCCTCCAGGGCGCGGGCCCGCGCCGTCACGCCTTCCCGCCCCTCGGCGGGGAGGCCCTCGACGATCGGCCCGGCGATCTCCCGGAGCCGCTCGAGGATCGATTCCTCGACCGTAAGGAGTGCCTTCCGGCGATCCGCCGGGATCGGCGACTCCTGGACCTGCGGCCCTTCGCCATCGGCGTCGGAGATCACCTCGTAGTCGAAGGTGCCGCGGGTCTCGCTGCGGGCCAGCGTGCCGTCGATCGGATTCATGGAGATGGCGGGCGACTGCCGGCCCGTCGACGGCCAGTCCAGGACCGGCCTCATGGCGAAGAGCGTCGGCGAGTCGTTCGGCTCGAGCTTGATGACCTGGCGGATCGGCGTGGTCGATAGATCCGTCGAGGGCTTGTAGGCGAGGACCTGGATCGAGTGGATCGCCCCCTTGTTCTGGCGTCGCCACAGCCCCTTCTCGTACTTCGTGAGCGTGACCCCGCGCCAGAGGGGCTCGGCCGCCGGCCGGACCGGCTTGTGATCCATGTCCGTCAGCTCGACGGTCATCACGATGCTGTCGTTCTCGAGGATCTCGCCGAGCTGGCCGAGCTTGACCTCCTCGTCGAACCCGGTCAGGTGCCGGGCCATGCCGCCGGAGCCGCGTGCCCGACTCGCCCCGACCTGGCGGGGCAGGAGCAGGAAGAAGAGCCCACCCAGGACCAGGGTCAGGGCCAGCACGCGGACGCTCATGAAGACGTAGGCCATGTCGAAGAGGCCGCGATAGGGGTCCGACGCCTCGCCGGGGCCGGCCTCCTCGTCGCCCCGGACCCCGTACCTCCTCGCCTCTCGTTCCAGGAAGAAGAGCCCGAGGACCCAGACCGCGAGCACGGCCCAGAAGAAGAGCCAGAGCCCGACCGAATCCCCCTGGTTGGTCACCGAGCCGATCAGCACCTGCGTCAGCCCCAGGAGGAAGAGGAACCAGTCGTCCTCCGAGGTCTTGGGGAGGAAGTACTTGAGGAGCTGGAGGCAGGCCACCCAGTGCCCGAGGGCGCGGATCAACTGGGTCTCGTCCGACTTGTACTCGCCGTAGAGGATCGCCAGCGTCCCCACCGCCAGGAGGTTGGCGACCTCCCGGGGCAGACCCCACCGCGGCACCTGGTCCACGGTGAGGAAGGCGAGGACTCCCGCGCCCGCCACCGCGAAGGGGAGCAGGCCGTCGATCCGGGAATCCGCCGCGTCGCCGCAGAGGAGCTTGGTCGCCACGGTCAGCATCAGGTAGAAGCTGACCCGATAGATCATGCCGGTCTTCACGGCGCCGTGCCTCCCTTGCGGGTCCCGCCCGCGACGGTCGCCGGCATCGCCCGCCTTCGCTCCTCATGGTCCTCCAGCCGGTCCTGCTCCGCGCTCGTGAGGCGATGCTCGATCAGGCTTCGAGAGCCCTTGCCGACCCCCTCGATCAGCTCCGCGAGCTCACCCTGGGCCGCGTTCAGGAGGATCGTCCGCGAGAGCAGGCTGCGGGCCGCCCCGCCGGCCAGCCGCGCCGACCGCTCCGCCTCCTCGGCGAGCTGCACCGGCCGGGTGGAGATGATCACCAGCAGCGAATCCCGCAGGGTGGTCGGCGGCAGGGCGTTGATCAGCTCCGACAGCGTCCCCTCGGTGGCCGGCCGCATCACCGCGAGCTGCTCGAGGAGCTCGTGGAGCAGCTTGACCGACCCCTGGCCCTGGCAGACGCCCGGGGTCGCCCCGGTCCAGCCCAGCACCATCCGCCGCCCCTGGCGGCGGCACGTCTCCACGCAGACGGTGGCGGCCAGCGAGATGGCCTCCTCCATGGCGTCGCGGAGCTCCGGCGGCACCTTGGTTCGCGGCAGCCACGGATCCAGCAGGAGGGCCAACTCCTGCTCGTTCTGCTGCTCGAACTCCTTGACCATCAGCTCGCCGCGGCGGGCGGAGGTCCGCCAGTGGATCCACCTGGGGCTGTCGCCCGAACGGTAGTCGCGGAGCCCGTGATATTCCTCGTGCTGGGACGAGCTGTCCCGCCGCTTCCCCATCCGGTTCTCATTGGCGAGCCGCTGGAGCTGGAACCATCGCCGCGTGAGGTGGCCGATCCTGGGATAGATGACGATGTCCTCCGCCAGCGGGATGGTCACGCGCCGCTCGACCAGCCCGAAGGGCGCCCTCGTCCCCAGGTCCAGGTCGCGGAACCGGTATCTCCCGCGGCGGGGCGTCTCGCCTTCCCACCGGACGCGGACGCGATCGTCGGGCGGCACCCGGGGGAAGAAGACCCGCGGCGCGGTCGCCGACGCGGTCGACTGGCGGTCGACCGGCACCAGCAGGTCCTCCATGAAGATCGCCAGGGCGGCCGACCATCGACGGCCGTTCTCGAGCGTGTAGTCGATGACCAGCGGGTCGCCCGAGAAGACGTATGGAGGCACCCGCCGGACCACGCTCAGCTTCTTCAGGAACGCCCGGCCGCCGATCAGCGACGTCAGCCCGGGCCCCGCCGCCAGCGTCGAGACCAGCAGGATCAGGTTCACCTGCTGGGTCCATCCGGCCGCCAGCAGGAGCGCGACCACCAGGCAATAGAGCAAGCCCTCGCGGGTCGGGATCGTCCGATCCGTCGGCACCAGCGCCTGGGCGAAACCCCGCGCCACGCGGCCCACGACCCCCCGCGAGCCGGCCGGGCGGATCCTCTCCTCGATGCTCATCGCTGGGGACCCCTCCGGTCGTACCCGGACTCGCTCCGCCTCGTACCGTCCCGTCCCGCCCTTCTTGCCCGCCGCCGCCCTTCGATCGATGGAATCCGCCGGGCCGATCCGGATCAGCCCGGCACCCGGACCCGGTCCACGATGTCGCGGATGATCGCCTCCGCGGCCCCGAACTGCCCCGCCTGGAGGAACGACTTGCCCAGGACGCGGTGCGCCAGGACGGGGACCGCCAGCCCCTTGATGTCGTCGGGGATCACGTAATCCCGCCCGGAAGCGAGCGCCAGCGCCTGGGCCGCCCGGTAGAGCGTCAGCGCCCCCCGGGTGCTGACCCCGACGTGCAGGTCCTCGCTCCGGCGGGTCAGGTGGACGATGTCCAGGAGGTAATCCGCGATCGAGTCGTCCACGCGGACCTGCCGGACACCCCGCTGGAGCCGGAGCACGTCATCGATGCTGAGGACCGGGGAGAGCGACTCCACCGGCGTCCCGTCGCGGTGGCTGGCCAGCAGCCGGCGCTCCTCGGAGCGGATCGGGTAGCCCATGTGCAGCCGGATCATGAACCGGTCGAGCTGGCTCTCGGGCAGGACGTAGGTTCCCTCGAATTCGTAGGGGTTCTGCGTCGCAAGGACGATGAACGGCGGGTCCAGGGGATAGGTCTTCCCCTCGACCGAGATCTGGCGGTCGCTCATCGCCTCCAGCAGCGCGCTCTGGGTCCGCGGGGTCGTCCGGTTGATCTCGTCCGCGAGGATCACGTTCGAGAACAGCGGCCCCGGCTTGAAGACGAACTCACCAGTGGGGTTGTGGAACACGCTGGAGCCGATGACGTCCGATGGCAGCAGGTCCGGGGTGAACTGGATCCGCCGGAACGTGCAGTCGATGCTGGCCGCGATGGCCCGCGCCAGCAGGGTCTTGCCCACGCCGGGCACGTCCTCCATGAGGATGTGCCCCTCGGCGATCAGGGCCACGATGGCGAGCCGGACCACCTCGGCCTTGCCCAGGACGACCAGGCCGACGTTCTCCACCAGGCGGTTGGACAAGCTCAGCAGGTCGTCGAGTGTCTGTTCGTCGGTGCCCGATTCGATCGTCTGGGGTTGATTCATGCGTGCCACTCGAGCCTGGTGGGGCGGCCCCTGGCCGCGACCTGGAATAGCCGGTCAGTATATAGAATGGTCGCTCCCATGCCAACGCCGCGCGCCGGGCGGGTCAGGGGACCGTGCAGGAAAGGAGCACGGCCTCGGCGCCCGGGACCACCTCGCAGGCCCCGGCGGATGCCGGCAGCAGGAGCGTCCGGCCCGGGCCCAGGGGGACGGCCGTCCCGCCCCCGCAGACCGTCGCCTCGCCCGAGATCCCGACCAGGATCGTGAACCGGCCCGGGGTCCCCAGGCGTTCCGGGGCCGTCAGCCGCCAGCGCTCGAGCGCGAAGTAGTCGGTGCGTGAGAGGCCCTCCCGGAGGTTCCCCGCCGCCGTCCTGGTGGGCGTTGGGACCACGGGCTGGACCGGGCCGCGGGAGAAGTCGGTGGACTCCAGCGACTGGCTCACGTGCAGCTCGCGGGGCCTGCCGTCGGCGCCGACGCGTCCCCAGTCGTCGAGCCGGAAGGTGGCGTCGGACATCTGCTGGATCTCGGCCAGCAGGACCCCCGCGCCGATGGCGTGGACCGTCCCGGCCTCGATCAGGACGCAATCGCCGGGCCGGGCCGGGAAATGGTGGAGCAGCGGCGCGCAATTCCTGGCCTCGATCGCCGCGGCGAGCGCCCGGCGGTCCACCCCCGGCTTGAGGCCGGCGTAGATCCTCGCCCCCGGCTCGGCCGCCACGATGACCCAGGTCTCGGTCTTGCCGTTGTCGTCGGCCAGCCGCCTCCCCTTCTCGTCGTCGGGATGGACCTGGACCGAGAGGTCCTCGCGGGCGTCGATGAACTTCACCAGCAGCGGGAACTGCGTCCGCCCCGCGAGCCCGTCCCCCAGCAGCTCCGCGGGCCGCTCCCGGATCAGGTCCCGCAGCGAGGTCCCCGCAAGCGGCCCCTCATCGACCACGCTGACCAGGTCCTTGTAATCGGAGAGCTCCCAGCTCTCGGCGTAGTCCGCGGCGTCGCCGATCGGCCTCCCGAGCACCGTCCCAAGTCGCCGTCCCCCCCAGAGGAGCCGGCGGAGGATCGGGGTGAAGTGCAATGGATAGAGGGGGGGCGGGCTCATGACAGGGCTCCTCAGCCTCGATGGCGCGGCGGCGAACCATGGTCGCGGACGCCACGTATTAGAGCATCCGCGGGCGAAATAATGTAGGAGCCGGCCCCGACGGGCGACCGCGCGAGCCCTGCGCGGAGGTGGTCCTGATGCCGGCGGGCCAGCCCCCGGGATTGAGCGGAGCCCGCAAAACCGGTACAAAGTGATAAACCGGCGTCCCCGCTGCGAGGGGACGCGGGGCGGCCCTTTCCCCGCCCCATCGCCGCCTTCGACCGGCGATCGTCCTCGGTGATCCCTCGCGACGGAGAATGGTTCGATGGGCAGGAGCGTCCAGGCCGGGCTACTTTCGATGATGATCGTGGGGATGAGCACGGGGGTTGCGGCCCCTGCGCTCGCCCAGGCCCAGCCGGCCGCCCCGGCGGCCGGGACCCAGGCCGCCCCCAAGGTCCCGGGCGCCGACGACGTCCTGGCGACCGTCACCGAGGGGAGCGTCAGCGAGAAGGTGACCAAGGGGGAGCTCGTCAACTTCCTCAGCCGGTATCCGATCCCGGCCACGGAGAACCGCGATCAGCTCTACCACGATGCGGTCGATTCCCTGGTCAACACCAAGCTCCTGACCATGTTCCTGAACCGCCAGAAGATCGCCGTCGATCCCTCCAAGGTGGACGCCGAGATCGCCCGCGTCGAGAGCAGCCTGAAGCAGGACAAGCAGGACCTGCAGACCGCCCTCAAGGAGAACAACCTCGACATCAAGGACCTCCGGTCCGAGATGGAGAACCGGATCCGCTGGTCGGAGTACGTCCAGGCGAAGGCGACCGACGCCGAGCTCCGGCGCTACCTCATCGACAACCAGGACCTCTTCAGCGGCACCCAGGTCCGCGCCAGCCACATCCTGCTCCGGGTCGAGCCGGACGCCCCGGCGGCCGAGAAGGAGAAGGTCAAGAAGAAGCTCCTGGACATCAAGGCCCAGCTCGACGCCAACAAGCTGACGTTCGCCGAGGCCGCCAACAAGTACTCCGAGGACCCGGCCAACGCCGGCACCGCCGGCGGCGACCTCGATTACATCACCCTCAGCAGCGGCTTCATCACCGAGTTCACGGACGTCGCCTTCAAGCTCAAGAAGGGGTCGATCTCCGGCCCGGTCGAGACGCCTTACGGCCTCCACCTGATCCAGGTGACCGACCGCAAGGAGGGCAAGCTGCCGGACTTCGACCAGGTCAAGACCGCCATCATCCGCTACTACGCCGGCGACCTCCAGAAGAACCTCCTCAACGAGGAGCGAAAGCAGGCCAAGATCGACGTCAAGCCGATGCCGAAGGACCTGTTCCCGAACCCACCCGCCGCCCCGGCGGGTGGGGCCGCACCGGCACCCGCGGCCGGCGCGGCGACCCCCAAGCCGGGCCTCTGAGCCGGTAGCCCTCCTTCGCAGCCCGCGAGGCCGGCCCCACGGGCCCGCCTCGCGGACGCGACGCGTCGCCTCCCCCCCGTCACTTCAGCTTCGCCTTCGGCCTCGGCGAGGGCCTCCCGCCGCCGGGGCCCGGCGGGGGCGAATCCCCGCCAAGGTCAGCCTCGAAGCTCAGCGCCCCCAGCGAATCCGACGCCTGCTTGCGGAGCTTTGCGGCCTCGGCCTCGAGCCGCTTCAATTCCGCGGCGATGGCTTCCAGTCGGTCTTCCTGCGCGCCGAAGGTCTTGACGAACCGTTCCCGGAGCTCCTTCTCCGAGGCCCGATCGCCGAGCGCCTTGAGGTTCTCTCGCAGCCGCTCCTGCTCCTTGTGCAGGGCCTTGTTCTCCTCCGCCAGGCGGCGGGCCTGCTCCTGGGCCGCGCTCGCCCGGTTGATCAGCGCGAGGGCCTCGCGGAGGACCCTCACCGTCGGGGCATCCAGCTCCTTCTGCTCGGCCCAGAACTCGAGCTGCCACGCGGACGTGTCGGCCAGCACGATCCGCTGGCGGATCAGCCGCTGCGTCCGGACGGTGAACGTCGTGATCCCCTTCGGGGCCAGGTCGAAACGGAACCGCCAGTAGGATTCGGTGATCTCGTGGGCGGTCGGAGGCTCGTCGAGCGTCCAGTCGTCCGCCTCGCGGGGATGATCCAGGTAGACCACGGCCGGCGCGTCCCCCTTGTTGTCGAACGCGTAGGTCGTGCTCCGGATCTGGCCGCGGCGGCTCTCGAGCGTCCCGCGGCGGATGACCACCCGGGCGGTCTGCTCGTCGTGGCTGTCCACGTTGTCCAGCACCTTCACGCCAAGCTCCACCGCGAACGGCACCAGCCGGGTCTCGTCCGGCTTGAGCGTGTCGAGCATCGCTTCGCCGACGTAGCTCCCACCCTCCAGCACCGTCAGCGGGCCCCCTTCGAGGGTCAGGCCCGTGGTGTTCTCGAGCTCGACGCACCGCATCGGGTTCTCGGCCCGCGTCCGCTTGTTGTAGAGGAGCACCGGCCGGCCCTTGAACTCGCGGAGGACGATCGGCACCAGCGCCGCCTGGTTCCGCTTGATGGTCACCGGGTGCTCGATCTCGTACTCGAACAGGTCCCCGAGCTTCCGCTCCCGGACCTGCGTGGGGGTCGAGCTGACCGCGGAGGGTGGTGGGGGCGCCGGGGCCGCGGCCTTGACGCTGCTCGCCATCCGCCGGTACGCCGATCGCTCCGCAATGGCCGCAGGTTCCACTTCGTCGAGCGAGGACAGCGTGAGCATGTCCATGTCCATCCCCGCCTCCACCTCCGGCGGCAGCACTCCGGTCGTCTCCTTCACCTCGACGACCGGCCGGCGGATCGATCGCGGCGTGTAGAGGTCGTGGACGAACGAGACCGGGAGGCCGGAAATCAGCGAGAGCCTGACGTCGTCCCAGTCCTCATCCTGGGTGTTGTCGACGACGGCCCAGCCCTGGATCATCGGGGCCCTGTCCTCCTCGCCGAGGATCAGCCGGTAGGTCGCCTTCCAGACCGGCGCGGCCACGGTATAGGCCAGGCGGAGCCGCCGTTCCCCCTCACCCTTCGCGAAGATCGAGAACCCGCGCGCGTCCTTCTTCTTGGCGGATAGCCGGGTCCTGAGGTAGTACTCCAGGTCGCGGCGGACGGCCTCGTCCCGGATCTCGATCGACGAGACTTCGGGGAGCTCGAACGAGCGAATCCGGCCGTCGTTCAGGATCGACAGCACGGGCGTCTCGACGAGCCCCTCCGGCGTCGTCGTCCTGATCGTGTCCAGCCCCAGCACCATCCCCTCCGCGACACCGCCGCCGGCCGTACCGAGGGCCACCGTGGCCCCCGTGAGCTGGGGCAGGAGCCCGGCGACGCCGTCCTCGTCCGAGATCTCGAGCGCCACGTCGGCCAGCAGCTCGTGGAGCGGCCGGGTCGAGTCGTACGACACGGACGAGACGTGGCCGCCGTCCAGGTCCAGGACGATCAGCGACTTGAGCACGTCGCTGACCTCCTCCTTCCGGAAGGCCAGCGCGACCGACTCCTCGCCGTGGACCTTCCCCTCGCGCTCGAAGTACCCCACGCCGTGCTTGTAGAGCACGACCCTCGTGATCGGCATCGTGGCCATCGATGGTCCTCCCCCCGGCGGTCGCGGCGGTCATCGCAACTGCGTGCATTGTCGCGCGCCCCGCCGCCACTTCAACCATCTCCCCGATCAGCGGGAGGGATCGACCGACGAGGGCGGAAGGAGGGCCGCGCCGGGGTCATTTGCTCTTCTTGCCGGCGGCCGCCCAGTCGATCCCCTGCAAAAGGAGCCGGCCCAGGTTCGCGTCGCGGACCGGGTCGTCCTTGCCGGGGCCGAAGTCGCGATGGCCGAAGACCAGGTGGAAGACGCGGCCGGAGCCGTAGACGTTGGTCCAGGCGACCGGCCATGTCGCGCCCTGGTATTCGACGGTGGCCAGGGCCTGGATCTCGCGGGCCATCTGCATGTGATAGTACAGTTCATCCTTGATCTTGAAGTCGGCGAGCCCCGCGGTGATCGGGCTGGCCCTGTCGGCGATCTTGACCGTGTACTCCCCCTTCTTCGTCTTCCCATCCGGGAGGCCGAAGTGGGAGAACACCCCGCCGAGCATCACCTTGAACTCGGGGACCCAGTCGTCCGGGGCGTTGTCCGCGCCGTGGATCGAGACGTAGCCCCCGCCCGACCTCACGAAGTTCAGCAGGGCCTCCTGCTGGGCCTTCGTGTAGCGGAATTCCGGGTCGCGGCGGTCGGCGTTGGCGATGATCAGGTCGTACTTGCGGAGGGCCGGCGTCTCCAGGATCGCCGCGTCCTCTCCCAGCGTGACCTCGTAACGCCCGGTGTTCTCCAGCGACTCGGCAAGGTAAAATGCCTGGTCGCGGTATCCGTGATGCTGGCGCTTGCCCCCGGTCAGCAGGTAGACCTTCGCCCCGCCGGGCGCGTATTTCTGGGCTCGGGCGGGGGTTGGGGCCAGCGGCCCGGGCATCACGACCATGGACATGACAACGAGGGCGAAAGCGATCCGGGTTCGTATCACCACAAGGCTCCTGTCTCGCCGAGAGCACGTGATTGCCGCCGATGCAGGTAGGTTATTCGGACGGCGGGATGCTCGCAAGCGGCAGTTCGGGCCCGAGAAACACCAGGGAGACGACACGCGATGAATCGACGAACATTCTTCATCCTGCCCGCGCTGGCCGTGGCGACGCTGGCCTTCGGGGCCGACGATCCGAAGCGATCGATCGACACCAACGGCCTCTCGTTCAAGGCGCCGGAGTCGTGGAAGTCGGTCCCCGCCTCCGGCATGCGGGCGGCCCAGCTCAAGGTCGCGCCCGTCGACGGCGACGAGTTCCCGGCGGAGCTCGTCCTGTTCATCTTCCCCGGCGGCGCCGGCACGGTGGACCAGAACGTCAAGCGGTGGCAGCAGCAGTTCAAGGACGCGGACGGCAATCCCCCCAAGATCGAGAGCAAGGCCCTCAAGGGGAAGAACGTCGAGGTCACCCGCGTGGAGACCGCCGGCCATTACACGCCGACCAACTTCCCGGGCAGGCCGGTCGAGCCCGAGCGGGACAACGCCCGGCTCTTCGGCGCGATCGTCGTGACCGAGAAGGCCGGCTACTTCTTCAAGATGGTCGGCCCGGACAAGACCATGACCGCGCTCAAGCCGGCCTTCAACGAGCTGATCGAGTCGATCGAAATCGAGGGTAAGTAGCCTCATCCGGACGCCCAGTCGGGGGGGGCCGAGCGAAGTCGAGGCCCGCCCCGATCGCCCGCGCAAGCCGAGTCATCCCGCATGGCGACCATCACCATCATCTGCGCCCGCTGCACCCTGCCGAACATCCGCTCGGACCGCTTCTGCGCGAGCTGCGGATTGCCGCTCGGCGCGGTGCAGGCGGACGCCGGCGCCGCGGTCGAGGCGCTCGGTGCCTACGAGGCGCCGGAGCCGGCGGACCCCGACGTGGAGCATGTGATCCGCGACTTCGTGGCCCGGTCCGGCTTCGACGTCGTCCCGTCCAGCCACGGCTGGCGGATCACCGTACCGCTCCGCCTGGACCGCAAGCAGGCCGTCTACATCGGGCCCTCCGGCACCGACGTAGAGGGCCGCCCGCTGCTCGGGCTCGTCTCGGTCTGCGGGCCGGCCAACGATCGCGATTGCCGGACCCTGCTGACCCACAACGCCCGGATGACCGACGGCCACTTTGCCATCCGCGTCCTCCGGGGCGAGGAATACTTCGTCGTCGTCGAGAACCTCGCCGCCGACGTCGTCTCGACGCTCGACGCCCGCAACATCTTCCGCCGGATCGCCGACCTCGCCGACGGCCTGGAAGACCGGCTCTCGCGCGGGCGGGACGTCTATTGATCCGCGGTCAGGGGACGATCGCACCCGCCCCCGGGTTCCGGTAGACCGCGATCGTCGTGTCGTCCGTCAGGCAGATCGGCGCGATGCCGTCGAGTGCCCGGAAGAATCCCTCCGGCCCCCACGGGCCGTGCTGGAGCGAGGCCGAGACCGCGACGAACCGGGTGCGGACCTCGCCCAGCGGCGGCAAGGCCGAATGGTCGTCCACGGCGTTCACGACGTGGGCCAGGCCCTGGACACCATAGTATGAAGGGTCGGTGTCGCCGAAGTAGTACAGGGTCACGTCGCGCATCTCGGGCCGCTCGCGTTGCAACCGGGCCAGCCCCCTGAGGCCCTGCCCCCAGTCGAGGTTGGAATCCGCGAGGATCCGACGGCCGCCGATCGGGCCGCCGGCGATCGCGTTGAAATAGGTCAGCTCGAACGGATGCCACGTGGCGACGGCCGCCGCCTGGCCGGCCAATCCGAGCCCGACAACGCCGGCCGCCCATCCCGCCCGTCGCCCGTTGCCCTCGGCCAGCCGAGACACCCACACGATCGCCACCGGTGCCATCGGCAGCATGTACCGGATCCCGTAGTTCCGCGTGGAGCCGAGCGAGGCGGCCAGGACGAAGAGCACGACCAGCAGCGGCAGGAGTTCGTCGTGCGGATCGCGACCCTCCGCGGCCGCCACCCGGCGCGGATCGCGTCCCAGGACGGCGCTCCCGATCACGAGCAGCCAGAACGTCAGCGGGACCTTGACGGCCATGGCGATCAGGTAGTAGGACCTCCAGCCGGTCATCCGCCGCTCGCCCAGGAGGTAGCTCGGCCCGCCCGACATCTGGTGATGGACCTGGGTGGCGAAGCCAACCCAATCCTGGGGCCACCGCGTCTCATAGATCGCCCGCGCGAGGGGACCGAGCCGGCCGAACCGGGCGGCGATGCTCGGGTGATCGCCGGTCGAGCCGCTGAGCGGCATGAGCGCGAAGCCCGTGACCGCGACGTCGGCGGCCAGCATGAGCGCGACGAAGCCCGCCATGGCGGCGGCGAGTCGGAGCGTCCGCGCGATCAACCCCGCTCGTCCCGCCCGCGCCAGGTCGTCGATCCACCAGGCCGCGGCGATCAGCGGCGGGAGGAGCACCGCGGTCGACTTGCACGAGAAGGCCAGGCCGGCCGCCGCGGCCGAGGCCCAGAGCCATCGCGTGCGGCCGGTGGCGCGGAACCGCCAAAAGAGGAAGAGCACGGCGGCGGTGCAGGCGAGGATCGGCGTCTCCATCGTGGCGAGGCCGCCGTGCGCCAGCAGGTTGGGGCTGAGGGCGAAGAGCCAGGCGGCCAGGGCCATGGCGCGGTCGCCGTAGGCCGCGCGGCTCCAGCCGGCGGTCAGCAGCAGCCCCGCCAGCCAGATCCAGGATCCGCCGATGCGGACGATCGGCAGCAACTCCGACTGGCGGCGGATCGGCTCGTCGATGAGGCCGCCCCGGCCCGTCCGGTCGAGGACCCAGAACACGGGCGTCTGCTGGAGCTTCCAGAAGGTCAGGGGGGAGCCCATGCGGGTGATCTCGGATTGCTCGCCGGTCCGCCACCAGCGGGCCGCGACCCGGAGGTAGGTGGTCTCGTCGTAGGTCGCCGAGGTCCGCCCGGCCGAGTCCGCGATCAGCGCGAGGCCGACCATCGCCGCCGTCGCGACGAGTCCGACGAACAGGATCGATCCGGGCTTCCTACCCATGGGCCGCTCCTCAGCCGGACGGCTCGCCTGGCCGGATGACCCGGCCCTCGGCCTGGCTCCGCTCGATCTCGCGGACCAGCCTGGCGATCCGGAGCGCGTCGCGGATCGTCGGGGCGGCCGAGGGCTCTCCGTGGACCAGCTCGTGGAACTGCTTGTTGAGCACGTCGCCCACGGTCGGCTCCAGGGGGAGGCGTTCCTCGTGCGTCCCCGAGGCGTCGGACCACTGGATCCGCTCGGGGAGCTCCAGCCAGGCCGCGCCCCGCTCGGCGAAGACCTGGAAGCCCGCGGGGGGGAGGAACCGGCTGGCCTCGCCCCAACGGCCGCGGTCGTACCGGCCGAAGGAGACCTGGGCCGACGCACCGCCGGGGAACTCGGCGACGAAGCTGCCGAAGTCCGGCTCCGGGGGCTTCCCCTCCGCGGCCGGGACGACCTGGGCCCTGGCGCCACCGACCGATTCCGGCAGGGCGTTCATCAGCGAGCAGCACCAGTCCAGCAGGTAGCTCCCCGGATCCACGAGCAGGGGGGAGGGGGCGAGCTGGGTGCTCGGGCCGGGGACGGCATAGCGGTCGAACCCGAAGAGCCGCGACTGGCCCAGGATCAGCCGCGGCGGCCCCAGCGACGTCGCCAGCAGCTCCTTGAGGCGGAGGGTCGCCGGATAGCAGCGGCGGGCGAACTCGGGCATGAACGCGATGCCCGCCTCGCCGACCTGGCGTGCCAGGCCCTCCAGCTCGTCGGCGGACTCGGCCAGCGGGAGCCCGCAATAGACCGACTTCTTCGCCTCGCAGGCGAGGGCCAGCGGATGGAGGCCGAACCACTGGGGCGAGAGCACATAGATCACATCAACATCGGTCCGGGACACCAGGGCGGAGAGGCCCTCGCAGGCGACGCATCCGAGCTGCTCCGCCTCGGTCCGGGCCCGCCGGTGGACCTGGTCGTAAACGGCCGTCACCCGGAACCGGTCCTTGAGCCGGAGGAGCGACGGCTTGTGACGGCTCTCCCAGAGGCGACCCAGGCCGATGACCCCCACCCGAAGCCGGGTGTGTTGCGACGCTCCCAAACGCCCCTCCTCGCGACCCCACGCGGCCCTCGCCGTCGGCCCGCCACCGGGCTTGGGCCGGACCCCAGAGAGGTTATCAGCAACGCCCCCCCCGCGGCTACCCGGAACAAGACCCGAGCGAGACGCCTTCCGCTCGGTTACGATGGCGCGAATGGCACCGAGGTAGGGTCCGACGAGGTCCGTCTGTCATGCGTGCAGTGGTCCAGCGCGTGTCGCGAGGCTCCGTGGAAATCGACGGCTCGACCGTCGGCGCGATCGGCGCCGGGTTCGTCGTCCTGCTCGGGGTCGCCCGCGACGACGGCGAGGCCGATGCCGCCTGGCTGGCCGACAAGATCCTGAACCTGCGGGTCTTCGAGGACGAGCAGGGGAAGATGAACCGGAGCGTCGTGGACGTCCGCGGCGGGATCCTCGTGGTCAGCCAGTTCACGCTCCTGGCGGACTGCCGGGCCGGCCGCCGGCCCAGCTTCACCGCCGCGGCCGACCCCGCGGACGCGGAGCGGCTCTACGAGCGGTTCGTGGCGATCCTCCGCGGGTCCGGCCTGGAGGTCGCCACCGGCGTCTTCCGGGCCATGATGCAGGTCTCCCTCGTCAACGACGGCCCGGTCACCCTGCTGCTCGACAGCCGCAAGGCGTTCTGAACCCGGCGACGCCGCCTTCTCTCCCATTCCAAGCACGCTGAAGCGAAAAGGCCCTCTCCCGATGAGCAACACACTGGCGACGGATCGACTGGTCCTGGGTCTGGACATGGGGACGCAAAGCCTGCGGGCGGCGCTCGTGGACCTGAAGGGCCGGACGGTGGCCTACGGCGTCGAGCCGATCGAGACGACCTATCCCCGCCCCGCCTGGGCAGAGCAGTCTCCTCAACAGTGGTGGGCCGCGACGAAGTCCGCCATCGCCAAGGCCCTGGACAAGTCCGGTGCCTCGCCCAAGCAGATCGCCGCCATTGGCCTGGACTGCACCGCCTGCACGGTCCTCGCCTGCGACCTGGAGGGCAACCCGCTCCGCCCGGCCATCCTCTGGATGGACCAGCGCTCCTATCGCGAGGCCGACGCCATCAGCGCGACGAATGACCCGATCCTGAGGTATGTCTCCGGACGCGTCTCGCCCGAGTGGATGCTCCCCAAGGCGCTCTGGCTCAAGAACAACGAGCCGGAGAATTACCGCAAGGCGGAGCGGATCGTCGAGTGCACCAACTGGATGATGTACAGGCTGACGGGACGCTGGACGCTGTCGCTGAACCACGTCGCCGTGAAGTGGAACTACGCCCGCCCCGACGGCGGCTGGCCGCTGGCGATGATGGCGAAGGTCGGCCTGGACGACCTGCCGTCGAAGTGGCCCGCGGAGATCGTCCCCCTCGGCAAGGGTGATGACAAGCTGAGCGCCGGGGCGGCCGCGGAGCTCGGCCTGGAACCCGGCACGCCCGTCGCCCAGGGGGGCATCGACGCCTATCTCGGGATGCTCGGCCTGGGGGCGACGAACGACGGCGACGTCGCGGCCATCGTCGGCTCGAGCACCTGCCACCTCGCCCAGTGCAAGGACGGCGTGTTCGGCTCGGGCGCGGCGGGCTGCTATCCCGACGCCACGGTGGAGGGGCTCTACACCATCGAGGCCGGCCAGACGGCCACCGGCTCGATCCTCGACTGGTATCGCCGCCACTTCGCGGCCCGCGAGCAGGCCGAGGCGGACAATCGCGGGGTGAACGTCTACAGCGTGCTCGACGAGGAGGCCGCCAAGGTCCCGCCCGGCGCCGACGGCCTGGTCGTCCGCGACGATTTCCAGGGGAATCGCTCACCGTACAAGAACCCCCAGGCCCGCGGCGCGATCGCCGGCCTGTCGCTGGCCCACGGCCCCGGCCACATCTTCCGCGCCCTGTATGAGGCCACCGCCTGCGGCACCCGCCACATCCTGGAGGACGCCTCGAAGCACGGCCTGAAGGTCCAGCGGATCTTCCTGGGCGGCGGCGGCGCCAAGTCCCCACTCTGGCTCCAGATCCACGCCGACATCCTCAAGCAGCCCGTGCATCTGACCCGCGAGAGCGAGTCCTGCGCCCTCGGCTCCGCCATGATCGCCGCGATCGCCGCCGGCGATTTCGCCAACCTCGACGAGGCCGCTCAGGCCATGGTCGCCATCGAGAAGACCGTCGACCCGAACCCGGCCAACGCGTCCGCCTACGACGAGCTGTTCGCGAAATACGTGGATCTCTACAAGCGGCTTAATGCCTGATCCGTGACCCTCTCGACGCTTCGCTTCCGCCGATCCGGGGCGCACGTGCCCCGGATCGTGCGATTTCGGAGACCAGGACCGGCGTGAGCAGAGCTGAAGCTCCTTCGGAAAGCAGGTGAGTCTCAGGCCCTCCCGGACGGACAATGGCCCGATCTTCCTGGGCACCGATGGTGAACCAGAATGACCCTTCAGCCATCCCTGGCCCCTTCAGCCATCTCCGAGCCGCGGGGAGCGAGCCTGGGCGGCCGCGTGAGCTCGCGTCGCCGAGGCCGCGACGGGGCGGAAGGTCGAGTCTACTCACCGACCGGGGGCGGTGCGGGTAGGATACTCGGGCGAAGTCGCTCCCGGCGTCGTGGCGGCCCATTCGGTTCCGCCCCGGGGCGATCGCCACCTTCGGAGGAGGCTTATCGTGGGCACGGACTCGAAGGTCGCCATCATCACCGGCGCCTCCCAGGGCATCGGAGAAGGGCTGGTGCGCGGATACCTGGCGAGGGGCTACCGCGTGGTCGCCAACTCCCGGTCAATCCGGCCCGACGCCTACGAGGGTGATACCCTCGCCGTCGCCGGTGACATCACCGACCCGGCGGTCGCCGAGCGGGTCGTCGGGGTCGCGGTCGAGAAGTTCGGCCGCGTGGACACGCTCGTCAACAACGCCGGGGTGTTCGTCCCCGCGCCGTTCACCGAGTACACCGAGGACGACTACGCGCGGGTGGTCTCGCTGAACCTCGGCGGGTTCTTCCATGTCACCCAGCGGGCGATCAAGCATATGCTGGCGCGCGGGGGCGGCGGGCACGTAGTGAACCTGACGACGACGCTCGTGGGCCAGCCCGTGAAGGGGGTGCCGTCGGCCCTGACATCCCTCACCAAGGGAGGGCTCGACGCCGTCACGCGGTCGCTGGCGATCGAGTACGCGGACAGGGGCATCCGGGTCAACGCCGTGGCGCCGGGCAACATCCGGACGCCGATGCATCCCCCCGAGACGCTCGCCGCCCTCGCCGCGATGCACCCCCTGGGGCGGATGGGGGAAGTCTCGGAGATCGTCGAGGCGGTCCTGTACCTGGAGTCGGCCGGGTTCGTGACGGGCGAGACCCTGCACGTCGACGGCGGGGCGCACGCCGGACGCTGGTGACTGCCGAGGAGCTGGTGATGGTCACGCGCCCCCTAATCCCGGTCTTCCGATAAGGGCAACGGCGACGAGATGACGATCCCCAGCTCGACCAGGTGACCGCGATGCTCATCGCCCTCTCCGGCCCGGCCCGGCCCTCGCGCAGGACGCGCCGCCCCGGTTCGCTGTCGGACGACCTGGGCCTGGCCCTTCAGGCCGGAGAGCACTTCCAGGACGACCCGGGCCCTGGACTGGGGCGTGAAAGCTCGGCGACGGCGTTTGGGCACCCGAGGACGCTCCTGGGAGGCCAGTACCGACCAAGGTGATGGTCCAATCCCAGGGGCGCACTTCAGTGACTCTGCGGTCTCAAGGACCGCCGCCCGGAGATCGAGGTTCATCCCCAAGCAGCCCAATAGCCGTCCGGGGTCAAGTCCTGCGTCTTGTTTCGCTCGGGCCGTCCGAGGCCAGGCCATCCGGGTCGGGCCACCATCTGAGGCAAACGAAACTCGCGGACCTACATTCTTGACAGAGTCCAGAATTAGATTTAGTCTCGAATCATGCCCAGAGATCCCGCCAAGGCCAAGCTGCTTCGCTCGCGAGGGCTGCAAGTCACCGCCCAGAGGCTGGCGGTGATGCGGGCGGTCCAGGCGCGGCCGCACTGCACGGCAGATGAGGTGGCCGAGCGGGTACGCGCGGAGATCGGCACGATCTCGCGGCAGGCCGTCTATGACGCCCTCGGGATCCTGGCCGACAGGGGCCTGATCCGCCGCATCCAGCCGGCCGGCTCGCCGGCGCTGTACGAGGACCGGGTCGGCGACAACCACCATCACGTCATCTGCCGGTCGTGCGGCAAGACGGTGGACGTGGATTGTGCCGTCGGCGCGATGCCTTGCCTGACGCCGTCCGACGCGGCGGGCTACCGGATCGACGAGGCGGAGGTGATCTTCTGGGGCACCTGCCCCGAATGCCTCGCCGCGGCTCCGCCGCCGGATCACGATTGAGAACGAACGTCTCCAACCCGTCCGACTGATCCTGCAAATCGACCAGCCAGGGGAGAACGCCGATGTCAGAGCAGGCGACGAAGTGCCCGTTCGCGGGCGAGGGTGTCTTTCACACCGCGGGCGGGGGGACGACGAACCGCGACTGGTGGCCGCATGAGCTGCGAGTGGATCTCCTCAATCAGCATTCGGCCCGGTCCAACCCGATGGGCGAGTCCTTCGACTATGCCGAGGAGTTCAGGTCGCTCGACCTGGCGGCGGTGAAGAAGGACCTCGCGGCGCTGATGACGGACTCGCAGGACTGGTGGCCGGCGGACTTCGGCCATTACGGTCCGCTCTTCATCCGGATGGCCTGGCACAGCGCCGGGACCTACCGGATCGCCGACGGCCGCGGCGGCGGCGGCCGGGGTCAGCAGCGGTTCGCGCCCCTCAATAGCTGGCCGGACAACGTCAGCCTGGACAAGGCCCGCCGCCTCCTCTGGCCGATCAAGCAGAAATACGGCCGGAAGCTCTCGTGGGCCGACCTGATCATCCTCACGGGCAACGTCGCCCTCGAGACCATGGGCTTCAAGACATTCGGCTATGGCGGCGGCCGTGCCGACACCTGGGAACCGGACCATGACGTCTACTGGGGCAGCGAGACGACCTGGCTGGGGGGCGACGAGCGCTACTCCCATGGGTCGAAGGGCGTGGAGAAGGACGGCGGCGTCGTCTCCTCCGACGATTCGGCCGATGGGAAGATCCACAGCCGCGACCTGGAGAACCCGCTGGCCGCGGTGCAGATGGGACTGATCTACGTCAACCCAGAAGGCCCGGACGGTAACCCGGATCCGGTCGCCGCCGCCAAGGACATCCGCGACACCTTCGGCCGTATGGCGATGAACGACGAGGAGACCGTGGCCCTCATCGCCGGCGGCCACACCTTCGGCAAGACCCATGGCGCCGGGCCGGCCTCGAACGTCGGGCCCGATCCCGAGGCGGCCGGGCTCGAGATGCAGGGCCTGGGCTGGAAGAACAGCTTCGGCACCGGCAAGGGGGCCGACGCGATCACGAGCGGCCTGGAGGTCACCTGGACCAGCACCCCGACACACTGGAGCAACAACTTCTTCTGGAACCTGTTCAGCTTCGACTGGGAGCTGACCAAGAGCCCGGCGGGGGCCCACCAGTGGACGCCGAAGAACGGGGCCGGCGCCGGGACCGTGCCGGCCGCGCACGATCCCTCGAAGCGGATCGCGCCGTCGATGCTGACCACGGACCTGGCGCTCCGGTTCGACCCGACCTATGAGAAGATCGCCCGGCGGTTCATGGAGAACCCGGACCAGTTCGCCGACGCCTTCGCCCGCGCCTGGTTCAAGCTGACGCACCGCGACATGGGCCCGAAGGCACGCTATCTGGGCCCCGAGGTCCCCGCCGAGGACCTGATCTGGCAGGATCCGATCCCCGCGGTCGATCATCCGCTCGTGGATTCGAACGACATCGCCGCACTCAAGGCGAAGATCGCGGCGGCCGGGCTCACGGTCTCGCAGCTCGTCTCGACGGCCTGGGCCTCGGCGTCGACCTTCCGCGGCTCGGACAAGCGCGGCGGGGCCAACGGCGCCCGGATCCGCCTGGCACCCCAGAAGGACTGGGAGGTCAACCAGCCGGCGCAGCTCGCGGCCGTGCTTCAGGCCCTGGAAGGCATCCAGCAGGACTTCAACGGTTCCGCATCGGGCGGCAAGAAGGTCTCGCTCGCGGACCTGATCGTCCTGGCCGGGGGGGTGGGCGTCGAGCAGGCCGCGAAGGCCGCCGGCATCGACGTCACGGTCCCGTTCACCCCTGGGCGGATGGACGCCCTCGCGGACCAGACCGACGTGGAGAGCTTCGCGGTGCTCGAGCCGATCGCCGACGGCTTCCGGAACTACCTCGGGGGCAAGTTCTCGGTCCCGGCCGAGGCACTCCTGATCGACAGGGCACAGCTCCTGACGCTGACCGCGCCGGAGATGACGGTCCTCGTCGGCGGATTGCGGGTGCTCAACGCCAATGCGGACGGGTCCTCCCACGGTGTTTTCACGAAGCGACCCGAGACCCTGAGCAACGACTTCTTCGTGAACCTGCTCGACATGGGGACGGCCTGGTCGCCGACCTCGGAGTCCGCGGACGTCTTCGAGGGCCATTGCCGGAAGACGGGCGCGGTGAAGTGGACCGGCACGCGGGCCGACCTCGTGTTCGGATCCGACTCGCGGCTCCGCGCGGTGGCCGAGGTCTACGGCAGCTCCGACGCCCAGGAGAAGTTCGTCCGCGACTTCGTCGCGGCCTGGACGAAGGTGATGAACCTCGATCGGTTCGACGTGGCTTGATCGCGGTGCGGAACCCCGCCTCGCCCCCGACCTGGAGGCGGGGGCGAGGCGGGCAATCATGGTCGGCGATCAGGCCAGGCGATACCCCAGCGTCCGCCGCCAGGCCGCCGCGATGGGGAGCGCCAGCACGGCGAAGATGAGGACGCTCATCACGCCCTGCGAGCCCCCCTCCACGAAGCCGTAGCTGTGCAGGCCAACGCCCAGGACGAAGTTCACGCCGTACCAGGCCATGATCACCGAGAGGAAGCAGACGATCGAGCTGAAGACCAGGCCGAAGGTGTTGACCCAGCCGGCGAACCGCCCGTGGAGCGGGACCAGGTAGACCAGGAGCGTGATGAGGGCCCAGACCTCCTTCGGATCCCAGCCCCAGAACCGGCCCCAGGAGTAGTCGGCCCAGAAGCCGCCGAGCATCGTCCCGGCCGCGACCAGCAGGACGCCGACCTGCATCGCCCGGTAGATCAGGTTGGCGATCGGCTTGATGTTCGCTGCCGTCGCCTGCATGGCCAGGCCGCGGGCGTCCAGGTTGCCCCAGGCCGTCTTCTCCGAGGCGAAGATCTGCGCCACGGTCGGCCGCGCGATCGTCGCCACGCCGCCGCCCGAGGACGACGACGCGGCATGGGCACCGGCGTAGGCCGGCTCGCGCCGGCTGCCCGCCAGGTCGTCGGCCTCCAATTCACCGGCCGCCGCGTCGCGGAGGGCGTTCCGGAAGACGCGACGGTTCACGAACTCGCCCCCCATCGCCAGCAGGCCGGCGAGCACGAGGGCGCCCCCCGCCTCGGCGATCAGGAGGAAGGACGAGAACAGGACGTCGCCGGAAACCCAGGACGTGCCAGCCCCGGACGAGGTGGCCATGAGGCCGAGCGAACCGGCCGCCAGCGTCCCCAAGCCGGGGGCGATGGGCATCGCGAGCTCGGCATAGCCGGGCGACCGCTTGTATACGGCGGTCAGGTAATAGCCCATGGCGATCAGGCCGAGCATCCAGGCCAGGCCGAAGGCCGCGTAGCTGGAGACGATCGTGAGCACGTGGATGGTCAGCCAGAAGTTGCTCCGGAGCACCGGCATCAGGCTGCCGATGCTCGGGTCCAGGAGCGGCACGTTCACCGCCGTGATCGTCCCAAGGAGCGCGACGGCCGAGCCGCCGAGCGCGGCGAAGACCTTGCGGTAGACCCCTTCCAGCACGACGGAGAGCACCGCGGCGACCAGCGCGACCCAGATGACGGTCTCATACATGTTGGTGACCGGGGCCCAGCCGGAGATCCGGATCCGGAGATAGAAGCCGTAGGCCTCGATCGCGATGCCGCCCACCAGGGCCGCCAGCCCCGCCGCGTAGACCGCCCTGCCAACGCTCGCCGCCCCGCTCGACCGGAAGGCCTTCAGGACCAGGGTCAGCACCAGCAGGATCGTGGCCGCGCCATAGCCGAATGGGGCCAGCCAGAACGGGTTCATGCTATTAAAGTGGGTCTCGCGCTCGATGGCGGCGACCGGGGCATAGTGGCCGGCGGCGACCGCGTCGCCGAGCGTCCGCGAGCTGGCGATCATCGCCGCGGCGAGCGGCTCCGGCAGCCTGCCCGGCTGGCGATCCTCGGCCTGGATCATCGCCGCGTAGGCATCCAGGAACGCCTTCGTCTCGGCCTCGGGATAGCCGGCGGCGACCAGGTCGCTCGCCCCCGCCTTGACGAAGACCCTCAGCGGCACCCAGGCCGAGTTCTCGCGGAGCCAGGCCCCGAACTTGTCGTCGAACTTCGCGTCCTCGCCCGGGTCCTTGCGTTGGTCGCGGGGGATGGCGTCCCAGTAGGTGTCGAGCGCCTTGAGGACGTCGAACTCGATCGGCGCCAGCGACCGCACGTCGCGAGACTCGCGGGCCTTCTTGACCACCCCGGCGAGGTAGGTCATCGCCTTCGCGGACGAGGTCCGGGGCATGACCCGGATCATGGTCGAGGAGCGGGCATCGTCGCCGCTGACGGCCTTGTAGGTCATCAGCCGGCGGGCGACCTCGATGGCCCGCCGCTCGGTCTCGGTGAGCCGGGCCGCCGACTTCGGATTGGCCTCGTACTTCTCCTTCTGCTCGTTGAGCTCGGAGGCCCACTGCATGAACGGCTCGGGGTCGCCGTGGCCGGCGATCTTCGCGTCCTCGATCTCGCGGGGTGAGAGCCATTTCAGCTCCTCGCCCAGCCGGAGGCCGATCGCCGCGACGGCCTTCTTGCCGGCGTCGTCCAGGTGGCTGCCCCGGAGGTAGTCCTCGAACGCCTTCGTGGTCAGCTCCGGGCCGGAGGCGAGCGCCTCGAGCGCGGGCCGCTCGGCCTCCGGGGCCTTCGCGGCCAGGTCCTTGACCTGCTGCTTGAGGGTCCCGTCCAGGAGCTTCTGGCGGAGCGGGCCGAAATCGACCAGGACGAATGCCTGGTCGTCCCAGAACTCGGGGCGGACCATCCAGTCCAGGAAGGCCCCCACCGGCCCCCAGGAGGCGACGACCTTGCCCCGGTCGTCGCGGAGGTTGATCGACTCGCGGCCGAAGACCTCCTTGATCTCCTCGCGGGCGACGGTGTCCAGCGGCTTGACCCGGCCGGCGTGCATCACGGCGAGCTCGCCCACGCGGTCATAGGCCGGGCCCCGGCCCAGGTCCTCGACCTTCGACTCCTCGGCCCTCGCGCCGGCCACCGTCGCGAAGAGGACGACCGCCAGGCCCGCGGCGAGATGCCGCCAGGAGATCAGATACCGCACGGCTCGTCTCGCTTTCATAACGGGTCTCCGCGGCTCGTCTTGACGGGCAGTGCCCGGGGATTGCTGGGGAATTGCTGGGATTCGTCGGGTCGCTTCGATTCCGCTCGTCATTCTGTACTCAGAGCGTCTCGGGCTCGTCGGCCCGGTCCGCGGCCGAGCTCGACAGCCGGCGGGCGGCCTGCCGGAGCGTCCGCTTGGCGGAGTCGCTGAAGACGCCGGCCTTCATGGTGAACTGGAGGAAGATGCCCACGACCAGGATCAGGCAGCCCGCATACTTGACCGGCCGGCCGGGGTCCACCCCCACGTGCAGCACGGACTGATAGATCCCGCTCCGCTGCCCGGTCTCCCGATCCGCCACGGCCGAGTAACGCATCTGGTAGAACGTATAGCCCCGATGCGTCATCGGCTCGTTCATCGAGATCAGGTGCGGGCGATCCTTGATCCCCCGGCTCTCGTCGGTCAGCTCGACCTGGCTTTCGAACTTGGTCGCGTTCTCGGTCCCCGGGCTGAAGCCGACCTCGAACTTGTCGAGCTTGAGCTGGAACCCGAGCGGCTGGCGATCGACGTCGTAAGCCAGCTGGAAGACCCGGTCGCCGAGCTGGATCGGCTGGAACGCGGGGGCCTCCGTCGAGTCGTCGCGGCGGACCCAGACCTCGCGGGTGGCATCCCCCGTGGAAAGCTCCAGCAGGGCCGCCGGGATGGCCTGGTCCATCTGGGCCTTGGGCAGGTAGACCGGCTCGTAGATCCTCCGCTCGACGCCCGACGGCAGGTAGTCGTCGACGCGGAAATTGATGAACATCGGCATGTCCCCGCCGCCGAGCGCGGGGGTCGCCTTCTTGAGGTCGACCGGGCCGGCCGAGCGGAGCACGGTCTTGCCGTCCTTGCCGCGGCCGAAGACGCGGTAGAAGAGCTTGCCGTCGGGCCCGGCGAGGACCTCGATCTGCCCCATCCGGCCCGAGAGCTTCGGGTCGAGATCGGGCACGACCATCAGGTGGATCGAGGCCAGCGGCTGCGGCATCGGCGCGGCCGGGTCCTCGGTATTCGGGGCCACGTTGGGGATCATGGGCAGCGAGCCGAGCGCCCAGTGCTTCACCGGGGGGCCGCTCCCCTTGCGGATCTCGAAGATGCCCACCGGGACGGCCGCCTCGCCCAGGACGCGGAAGAGGCCGCCGTCGTTCGTCGGGAAGTCCGCGACCTTCTCCACCAGCACCGAGAGGTCGCTGTCGGGGAGCGTGATCGTCTTCCCTTCCTGATCCCTCAGGGCCAGGTCGAAAGTCCGCGGCTTGCCGGCCTTGTCCGCATAGCGGAACCGGGCCAGCCCGCGCGGGCCGGCGTCCATCGGCGGCTTGAGGAAGTCCTCGACGAGCTCCGGCCGGTCCACGTAGGCGAAGGCGACGAGCGCGGGGGCTTCACGCCCGCCGATCTCGGTCCGGGCGACCCGGTAGAATCGGCGATCGAGGGCGAACCACTGGTCGTCCTCGGACATGAAGGCCTCCCGCGCCTGGGGCATGCCGGGGGCCTTGAACTCGAGCTGCATCCGCGCCATCGGGACGCCCGACGGGTCGGACTCGTGGAGCGTGGCCGGGCCGGCGGCCGGGAGGAACGTCTTGATCACCACCTTGACGGGATCGCCGGGCTCGCTCAGGACCTCGCCCGCGGACGAGGGGGCGGGGAGCCGGCCGTCCGTCAGGCCGTTGAGCGTGAAGTCCATCAGGTTGTTCAGCCGGGCCTGGCCGTTGCCCCAGGCGAACGGGCCGGGGGCGAAGTGGAACTCCCGGGGCGTGCCCGGCTCTCCGGTCTTGGGATCGACTTCCCGGAGGCGGATCACGGAGTCCTGGAGCCGCAGGAGCTGCGACTTGGTCTCCCCCTCCAGCATGACGACCTCGCCCTCGTCGGCCGTCCGGAAGCTGACGTAGGAGCCGGCGATCAGGACGAGCAGCCCGAGGTGGGTCACCACGAACCCGGTCTGGCGCCTCTTCCAGGGGAATCGGATCGCCGCCGCGCAGAAGATGTTGACCGCGAGGAATCCCAGCAGGAGCGCGAACCAGGTGCTGCGATAGACGTAGTCCTGGACCGTGGCCGTGCCGTAGCGGGATTCCAGCCAGGTGGCGAAGGCGAGGGCCGCGGCCAGCGAGCCGAGCCCGATCACCGCCAGCTTGAGCGAGGCGAGGAAGCGATAGACGGCCATGAGCAGGCCGACGACGCCCCGACCGGACGCGGGCTGCCGCGACGGATGTTTCGACTTCGCGTCCGCGGCGGTCGACGAGTCGATCACCGGGGACTTCTTCGCGGCGGTCGCCATGTTCTCACCTGACGAGGAGGGTCGCACTGCAAGGAGGGACCGGGCGTCCGGCGGGCCTGATCCGCGTGAGGAGGACCGTCGGTTGCTCGCCCGGTTGACGAGTTCATTCTATCCGGGGCCGGCGCCGGCAGCCAGTCGCGGCGAGCGACGGCCGCCCGAACGCCGTGGATTGCAGGGGGTTCAAGGGGGTCAGTGGCGGAAGGCCAGGTGGCACGACACGCACGTGGAATCCAGCCGGCGGGCCGCCGCCACGGACGCGTCGCGATCCCCCGCCCGCCCGGCCTCCGCCAGGGCCCGCGACTCGGACAGCATCCCCGCGGCGAGGGTCCGCCAGCGAGCGCGTCCGGGTCGGAAGTCGGGGACGTGCTCGGAGGCCGCGACGGCGGCCTTTTCCGCCTTACGTGCGAAGTCCGCGAGCTGTTCGACGGACGAGGCGTCGCGCCCCAGCCCGGCGACCCATTCGCCGACGGCCGGTCGGCGAGGATCGGACCCCGGCGTCGTCGCGAAGGCCCGCATCGCCAGCCGGAGGCCCTGGCCGTCACCCGGCACGGGCATGGCCGGGCCGGCCTGCCACGCGATCGCCGCCGCCAGGAAGAGGGCCAGCGAGGCCGTCACGCCCGACTGCACGAGCTGCCGGCGGAGCAGCGCCCGGGCCCGCTCCAGTCGTCGGGACATCGAGCCGGACGGCCAGCCGAGCCGGCGGGCGGCCTCGTCGTTGGTCATCCCCTCCAGGTAGCAGAGGACGATCGGCTCGCGGTACTTGTCCGGGAGCCGCCCGAGCGCGCCGTCGAGGATCTGACGCAGCTCCCGACGCTCCAGGTCCTCGTCCGGAGGGCCGGCCGGATCGGGAAAGTCGGGCAGGGGGGCGGGGCCCTCGATGAGCGTCGAGCCCGTCCGCTCCCGGGCGCGTTGCCGCACCAGGCTGCCGCGGGCATGGAGTGCCAGCCGCCGGGCCACGGAGCCGAGCCAGGGGCCGGCCGACCCGGTCCACGAGACCCGGCCCGCCTTGCGGGCGAGCGTCAGGAACGTCGCCTGGAAGACGTCCTGGACGTCATGGTCGCACGCGAGCATCCTCCGACAGACCCGAAGGACGCGAGGCCCGTGCCGCTCCACCAGCTCGCGGAACGCCGCCTCCTCGCGGCGGCGGGCGAACCGTTCGAGCAGGCGGGCGTCGCTGTCCGGCTCGGTGATCAAGGCCTCGCCCCCCGGGAGATCGATCGTTCCACTACCCCCTTAATGTCGCCGAGAGGCGGAAGCGGATGCAAGTTTCCTGGGAGAATCCGCGGAGTCGAGTCAGGCCATCTGGAGGACCTCGTTCATCCGCCGGACGACGTCCTTCATCGCCGCGAGGTCACCGAACGAGACCTCGGCCGTGATCCAGCCCTCGTAGCCCACGTCCCCGAGCGCCTTGCGGACGGCCGGCCAGTCGATCTCGCCCTCGCCGAGCTTGTAGTCGAATCGCTTCGACTTGCCGTACTCCTTCACGTGGATCTTGAGGATCCGCTTGCCGAGCTCGCGGATCCACTCCTCCGGGAAGCCGTACTCGACCACGTTCCCGACGTCGAAGTAGGCGCCCACGACCGGGCTGCCGAACTCGTCGATGTAGCGGGCGAATTCCGGGGCGCTCAGGAGGAACTTGTTCCAGACCTCCTCGATGGCGAGCTTGATCCCGGCGGCCTCGGCGGTCGGGATCAGCTTCTTGATGTTCTCCTGGGAGCGCGCGTAGGCGTCGCGGTAGGAGACCTTCTTGTTGACCACGGCCGGGACGATGAGCACGGTGTCGCCGCCATAGGCCTTGCAGTCGGCGATCTCCTGCTTGATCGCCAGCAGGCTGCGCTCGACGACCAGCGGATCCGGATCCGACAGGGGGTCCTGCCAGTGCCGGCCGCCGCTGACGCCGTGGATGATCAGCCCGGTCTTGTCGCGGGCCGCCAGGACCTCCTTCATGTCGAGCTGGTTGGGGCTGATCAGCTCGACGCCGTCGAACCCGGCCTCCTTCAGGAGCTGGAACGTCGGCAGCACCGGCCCCTTGGTGACGTGGCCGAGCATGTAGGCCCGCTTCCATTTGCCGGGCGCGGCCGCCGGCTTGGGCTGGGCCGCCTGGGCCTGCCCCGGAGCGGCGGGCTCGTCCGCGTTGCCCTGCCCCGCGAGTCCCGCCCCGGCGAGGATTCCGCCGGCTGCCTTCACGAACGTCCTGCGATCGACGCGATTCATGGTCATGCTCCCGGGTCGGGCCGGCTGGCCTCGTGGTGCTCGCTCATCGGTCCGGTTCACTCAGGCTTCCAACGCGGCAAGCTTCGCCTCCAGCAGCTCTCCCACGAGCGCCGGATTGGCCTTGCCTCCGGTCTGCTTCATCACCTGGCCGCGGAGGAAGCCCTTGACGGCATCCGGCTTCTTCTTCCCCTTCTTCAGGTCCTCGAGCGCCTGGGGATTGGCGGCGATCGCCGCGTCGACGGCCGCGGCGATGGAATCGCGGTCGGAGACCATCTTGTAGCCGCCCATGGCGATGATGACCTCGGCGGGGTCGCCCGTCTGGATCATCCGGCCCAGGACCTCGCGCCCCTGGTTGGTGTTCAGCTCGCCCCGCTTGACGCGGTTGATCAGGTCCGCCAGGCCGTCCGGCTTGACCGGGAAGTCGGCGATGGCCTGCTTCTTCTCCTTGATCGTCCGCAGGACATCCTGCTGGATCCAGTTGCTCGCCAGCTTCGACTCGCCGGTCGCGCCGGCGACCTCGTCGAAGTAGTCGGCCACGTCCTGCCCCTGCTCGACGAGGACGTTGGCGTCGTAGGGGGACAGCCCGTAGCTCGCCTCGAACCGCTGGCGGCGGGCGGCGGGGAGCTCGCCGATGGAGGCCCGCACCCGTTCCAGCCAGGGCTCGTCCACCACCACGGGGACGAGATCCGGCTCGGGGAAGTAGCGGTAGTCGGCGGCGGTCTCCTTCTCGCGCTGGGGCTTGGTCACCTCCTCGACGTCGTTCCAGCCGCGGGTCGTCTTGGGGGCGTCCTTGATGGTCTTGCCGTCGTCCAGCCACTTCTTGTACTGACGCTCGGCCTCGTGGTGGAGGGCCTTCTCGACGGCGCGGAAGCTGTTCAGGTTCTTGATCTCGACGATCGGCGTGGCGATCGTCGTGCCGTCCTTGTGGATGTGCAGGTTGACGTTGGCGTCGCAGCGGAGCGAGCCCTCCTGCATCTCGCAGTCGGAGACGCCCAGGTAGCGGAGAGTCAGCCGCAGCTCCTCGAGGCAGCCGCGGGCGTCGGCCGGGCTGCGGATCTCCGGCTCGGAGACGATCTCCAGCAGGGGGATCCCCGCGCGGTTCAGGTCCACCTCGGAGTACCCTCCGGCCGCGTGCGTGAGCTTGCCGGTGTCCTCCTCCAGGTGCACCCGCGTCAGGGCACACCGGCCGCCCCCGCCGCCGTCCTTCCGCGTCGGGATGTCGAGCCAGCCGCCGGTGGAGAAGGGGAGGTCATACTGGCTGATCTGATAGTTCTTGGGCAGGTCGGGATAGTAGTAGTTCTTCCGGTCCCACTTCGTGAACGGCGTGATCGTCGCGTGCAGGGCCACGGCCGTCTTGAGCGCCAGCTCGAACGCCTTGCCGTTCATGACCGGCAGCGTCCCCGGCAGCCCGAGCGACACGGGGTCGCACTGGGTGTTAGGCGGCAGGCCGAACTCGGTGCCGCACCAGGAGAACATCTTGCTCTCGGTCTGGAGCTGGACGTGGATCTCGAGGCCGATGACGATATCGTAGGGGTGGTCCATGGGAAGTTGTCCGCCTGGAGGAAGCCGCAAGAGAACCGGTGCTTTCGAGTCAAGGACGGGCTCGATGGGTGGCCGTCACGGTTCGACCATTTACCTCTCGTGGGCATCGAGCAGCGGAGCCAGCACGGAGAATTCGTCGAGCAATTCGTATCCCCCGGGGATCCTGGAAATCCCCCCCTTATCGACGTTGTCCTTGCTCTTCACGAGCAGGTCGAAGATCCGCAGGATCTCCGGATCCTGCTCGAATGATCGAACCATGTAGTCCCAAACGTCCTTGTAATATCGATCCTCCTCGCTTGGCCCGATCCTTCGTGAGACGAAGGTAAAGTGGACGACCCCCCAGTCGCTGTTGATCTTGTAGTAGATCGAATAGTCCCCCCGGCCCCATCCCTGCTCCTCGGCATAACGAGCGAACGCACGCGACACATCAACAACCACGCGTGTCAGGGCTGTAAGCGTAGCCATGCGATCACTCCGTCTACGGGATCTTGCAGGCACGTCAACAGGTCGAGGGCGTCCTGATCCGACCATCGAGAATCCGGGTAATAGCGCAGATCGTTCAGCTCCTCGGAACGATCGACGAGGAGCCTCCAGTTCAAGCCGATCTTGGTCGTCTTGAACGACGGGTCATCCAGAGTGTTCCTCAAACCCGCGAAGGTTGCCAGGCCGAAGAGGTCGTGGATCTCGAGCAACCTGGGCAATTGACCCACGTTGAGTTGGCTGCAGACTCGCCTCTTCAGGAGGATCTCCATGGCATAGAGGCCGGAGGAAATAGTCAGGGCGTGGCGGCTGACGGCGAGTGCGGCATTCGCATCGGCCAGCCGATCCTGCCAGGCCTGCTCCAAATCGGCCGCCTGAGCCCCGAGTTCCGCATGCCTGCTCTGCTTGGCCATCATACGAGCCCCGGCCGCTTCAGGTGCCAGTCCGTGGCCCGCTCGAAGACCCGGGCGGTGCGGAGGAGCATCTCCTCGGCGAAGGCGGGGGCCAGGAGCTGGAGGCCGATCGGCAGGCCGGACTTCGTCAGGCCGCAGGGGATGCTCACCCCGGGGATGCCGGCGAGGTTGGCGGTGATCGTGTAGATGTCCGACAGGTACATCGCCAGCGGGTCATCGGTCCGCTCGCCGAGCCTGAACGCGGCCGTCGGCGAGGTCGGGCCGAGGATGACGTCCACATCCTTGAAGGCCCGGTCGAAGTCATTCCGGATCAGCCGCCGGACCTTCAGGGCCTGGTTGTAGAACTGGTCGGCATAGCCGGCGGAGAGGGCGAACGTCCCCAGCATGATCCGCCGCTTCACCTCGGCGCCGAAGCCCTCGGCCCGGCTGACCATCATCATCCGGACCAGCGGGGCGATCTCCTCCTCGCCGGGATACTTCGGCGAGAAGTCCTCGGCGCGGTGGCCGTAGATCGTGCCGTCGTAGCGGGCCAGGTTGCTGGAACACTCCGCCGGGGCCACGATGTAGTAGGCCGCGACGCCCACCTTCGAGGTCGGGAGCGAGACCTCCTTGATGCTCGCGCCGGCCTCCTCGTAGACGCGGATCGCCTCGCGGACCGCGGCCTCCACCTCCGGATCGAGCCCCTCGCCGAAGAACTCGCGGGCGACGCCGATCCGGAGCGACTCGGGCGGCGTGTCCAGGGTGGCCGTGTAATCGGGCACCGGCGTGTCCACGCTCGTGGAGTCCCTCGGGTCGCGGCCGGCCAGGACCTTGAGGACCAGCGCCGTGTCGGCCAGGTCGTGGGCGAACGGGCCGATCTGGTCGAGCGAGCTGGCGAACGCGATCAGTCCATACCGGCTGACGCGGCCGTAGGTGGGCTTGAGGCCGACGATCCCGCAGACGGCCGCCGGCTGGCGGATCGAGCCGCCGGTGTCGGAGCCGAGCGAGAGCGGCGCCAGGTCCGCCGCGACGGCCGCCGCCGAGCCCCCCGACGATCCCCCCGGGATCCGCGCCTCGTCCCACGGGTTGAGGGTCGGGCCGTACGCGCTGTTCTCCGTCGACGAGCCCATCGCGAACTCGTCCATGTTCGTCTTGCCGAAGAGGATCGCTCCGGCGCCCTTCAGCCGGGTGATCACCGTGGCGTCGTAGGGGGGGCGGAAGTCCTTCAGCATCCGGCTGCCGCAGGTCGTGGGCTCGCCGTCCACGCAGAGGACGTCCTTGATCGCCACCGGCACCCCCGCGAGCGTGCCGAGCGGCTCGCCCTGCTTCCGCCGCCGATCCGCCTCGCGGGCGGAGGCCAGCGTCCGGTCCGGGTCGAGGTGGACGAAGACGTTCAGCCGCCTGAGCCGATCGACGCGGTCGAGGAGGCCCTTGACGATCTCCTCCGAGGTCGTCTCTCCCTTCTCCAGGGACTTCAGGAGCGAGGTCGCGGTGGCGCTGGTCATCGGTCGGCGTCCTGTCGCGGAAAAGAAGCCCGGTCCGGTCGGTCGCTCGCGGGTCGTGCGGCGCGGGTCGACCGCGGGAGGCTGGCGTGGGGGCGGTGGATCGGTCGGGCCGTCGAGGCGGGTCTGGTCGGGTCACGCCGCGTCGCGTCGCGTCAATCGAGGACGGCCGGGACGAGGAAGCTGTCCTGGTTCCGCTTCGGCGCGTTCGCCAGGGCCGACTCGCGCGGCAGGGCCTCGCCGCGGACGTCCTCGCGGAAGACGTTGCGGACCTCGACCCCGTGGGCCAGCGGCTCCACGTCGGCCGTGTCCAGCCCCTGGAGCTGATTCACGTAGTCCATGATCGAGTTCAACTGGCCGGTGAACATCGAAAGCTCATCCGGGCTGACCCGCAGCCGGGCCAGGATCGCCACCTTGGCAACGTCTTCGATCGAGAGCGACATGGGAGATTCCAACCCTTACCGCGGTCCGTCCGGCCCTTCGCCCGACCCGTCCCCGACGGAGGAGGAGCCCCCGCCCGGAGATCGGTGCATGGAAGACGCCAGTCTGACAGATTCACCCCGCCCGTTCAAGGTTCGCCGACCGGACACGACCGAGCGGGCGAGCGGGCCCGAGGGCGGTTTGACGCGGGCCCGGCGATCCACCTATGATACGCGATCGCGCCGTCCGCGACGGCCGGCCCAGCGTGGGGCGGCGTCGTCGAACGGGCCGACGCGGGAGCGGAAGACGGTTTCCCATGAGCGTGAACGGACCGGTCGCGATCATCCTGGCCGCGGGGCACGGCAAGCGGATGAAGTCCGAGAAGGCCAAGGTGCTGCACGAGGTCTGCGGCCGGCCGATGATCCGCTACGTCGTCGAGGCCGCCCGCGGCGCCGGGGCGAAGACGGTCATCGTCGTCGTCGGCTACGCATCCGACCAGGTCCTCCAGGCGCTCTCCGGCGAGCCCGACATCCTCTTCGCCTTCCAGACCGAGCAGCTCGGGACCGGCCACGCGGCCAAGGTCTGCCGGCCGCTCCTGGAGGGCTACTCGGGCCCCGTCATGATCCTCGTCGGCGACGAGCCGCTGCTCCGCCCCGAACCCCTGGCCGACCTCCTCGAACGCCAGGCCCAGGAGCAGGCCGCCTGCCTGCTCGGCACGGCCAAGGTCCACGACCCGATGGGCTTCGGCCGGATCCTTCGCGATTCCGCCGGCCGCTTCCTCCGGATCGTCGAGGAGCGCGACTGCACGCCCGAGGAGAAGGCCATCCGCGAGGTCAACCCGAGCTGCTACGTCTTCGAGCTCCCCGTCCTCTGGGACGCCCTCGACCGGATCGACACCAGCAACGCCCAGAACGAATACTACCTGACCGACGCCCCCGAACGACTCGCCGCGATGGGCGAGAAGGTCATCGCCCTGAACGTCCTCCGCGGCGACGACATCCTGGGCGTGAACACCCGCCAGCACCTCGCCCAGGCCGACAAGGTCATGCAGGGGCGGATCCAGGACCACTGGATGACCGAGGGGGTGACCATCGTCGACCCCCTGAATACCTACATCGACGGCAGGGCGACCATCGGCCCCGATACGGTGATCTATCCGTTCACCGTGATCTCCGGCTCCGTGACGATCGGCGCCCGCTGCCGCGTCGGCCCGCTCGCGCACCTCCGCGACGGCACGGCCCTCGCCGACGGCGTCGAGGTCGGGGCCTTCGTCGAGATCAGCCGCTCGAGCCTGGAGGCCGGCACGGTCGTCCGCCACCTGGCCTACCTCGGCAACGCCGCCGTCGGCCGCGACGTCAACATCGGCGCCGGGACGATCACCGCCAATTACGACGGCGTCAGGAAGAGCGAGACCACGATCGGCGCCCGCGCCTTCGTCGGCTCGGGCTCGATCATGGTCGCCCCGGTCTCCATCGGCGAGGGCGCCGTCGTCGGCGCCGGGGCCGTCGTCACCCGCGGCAAGGACGTGCCGCCGGGCGAGACCGTCGTCGGCATCCCGGCGCGGCCGATCGGGGCGGGAAAGCCGGCGAGCTGAGCCACCTGCGGTCCCTGAGCCCCACCGTTCGCCCGGCTACCGAGGCCGCGAGCCGGCGACCGCCGCGTTCATGAGCTTTCGCCAACGCTCGAAGACCCGGGCCGTCTCGGCCGCCGTGGCCAGGGGCCGGACGGCGGAGGCGTCGAAGTCGAGGTAGAGCGGGCGGGCGAGATCGGCGCGGTAATTCGGGTTCGGCTCGTTCGACTGGGCACCGACCGACGCCCGCCAGGCGGCCAGCCGCGATTGCATGGCTCGTGCCCGGCCCGGTTCCCGCGCGGCCAGGTCCGTCCGCTCGCCGGGATCGGCGGCCAGGTCGTAGAGCTCGAGGCGGCCATCGTCGTAGGACTCGATCAGCTTCCAGCTCCCCTCGCGGAGCGAGCCCGCGGGACGGCTCCCCTGGTTGGTGTAATGCGGGAAGTGGAACGCGAACGATCGCGGCGGACCGGCCGGACCGCCCTTCAGCCGCGCCGCCAGGCTCACGCCGTCGAGGCTCGACTCCGCCGCCGCGGGGAGGCCGCAGAGATCCATGAGGGTCGGCGTCAGGTCCATGTTGACCATCGGTTCGTCGATCACCGCGGCCGGGATCCGGCCGGGCCACGAGACGATCAACGGGACCCGCAGGCCCCCCTCGTAGAGATATCCCTTGCCGGCGCGAAAAGGGGTATTGTGCGTCGGGACGTCGCCCCCTTCCAGGACGTGGAGGCCGCCGTTGTCCGACATGAAGACGACGATCGTCCGACGAGTCAGCCCGCTTCGTTCCAGCGACTCGCCGATCAGGCCGATCGTGTCGTCCAGGGTCTCGATCATCCCGGCGTAGACCGGGTTGAAGGCGTCGGGATGCCTCGCCACCAGCTCCGGCCTGGCCGCCAGTCGGATGTGCGGGTTGTGATGGGCCACGTAGAGGAAGAACGGCCCCCCCTTGCGGCGGTCGATGAAGTCGATCGCCCGCCGCGTGATGGCATACTCGTTCTTGCCCCCCTCGGTGGCCGAGGGGATGGAGTCGGTGGCCGGCAGGAAGACCTCGTCGAAGCCCTGATCCTCGGGCTTTGAGCCCGCCTTGTTGCCGAGGTGCCACTTGCCGAAGATCCCCGTCGCGTAGCCGGCCCGCCGGAACCGCTCCGCCAGCGTGACCTCCGACGAGGGCAGGTCCTGGACGATCGCCGGGTGGAGCAGCTTCTGGGTCTCCGCATCGGGCCGGCCCGGGAGGAAGGTCGTCAGGTGCAGCCGCGCCGGCGACTTGCCCGTCATGAGCGCCGCCCGCGAGGCCGAGCAGATCGACAATCCGCAATAGGCCGATGTGAACCGCGAGCCGCCCGATGCCAGCCGGTCCAGGTGCGGCGTCGCGTGGTCCCTGCGCCCGTAGCAGGCCAGGTCGTTGATCCCCAGGTCGTCCGCCAGGATCAGGACGACGTTGGGCCGTTCCTCCGCCGCAGCCGCGGATGCGGGTGCGAGCACCAGGACGATGACCACCATCGACAGGAATCGTCCGAGCGTCATGGTCGTCGACCTCTCATGCCCTCGCCGATCAGCGGGCCTTCCCCACGAGCGGCGACGTCTTCGTCGACCCGAAGCCGACGTTGTTCTCGGCGTCGAGGCGGACCTCGTCGCCGTCGAACTTGAAGCGGAATGTGGCGATGAAGGGGGTCTCCGTGAAGCAGGCCTTGACGGCGAGCGTCTGGTCGGCCGTCCACGCGGAGGTCGCCCCGATCAGCCATTCGGACTTCCCGCCGGAGAGGGCCGACAGCGGCCCGATGGTCGAGGTCCCCTTCTCCCAGACGCCATGCCCGGCCCGGATCCGCCCTTCCTTGCCGCCGCCCCTGAGGACCAGGGTCTCGCCCCGATCATCGGCCTCCACGGCGACCGATTCGAGCTTGAGCGGGTTGGTCCCGAATGTGTACGTCTTGCCGGCCGGGTTCGCGGGCTTGCCGCCGCCCTGCGGGTAGCCCACGGCTAGCCCCTTCAGCCTCTCGGAGAGCCCGGCCCACGCGCCGTCCTCGGCGGGCAGGGGGGAAGAATGGAAGGCCGGGAGGAGCTTGTCCCAGACGACGTTGAGCACGGCCTGCATGTCCTTCACCCCGCTCGTGATCGCGATCACGGCGTCCTGTTCCGGCAGGACGATGCAGTACTGGCCGAAGGCGCCGTCGCCCCGGAACGCCCCGTTCCGGCACCGCCAGAACTGGTAGCCGTAGCCCTGGTCCCAGTCGCTGGCCGGATTGCTGCCGTTGGAGGTCTGCCGGGCCGTCGCCGCCTCGATCCACTCCGCGGGGACAACTTGCTTGCCCTGCCACTTCCCCTTCTGGAGGTAGAGCTGGCCGAACTTGGCGATGTCCTCGGTGCGGACGCTCAGGCCGTAGCCGCCGGTGTCGATCCCCTGCGGGCTCTGCTCCCACGTCGGGCGCTCGATCCCGAGCGGCTCGAAGAGCCGCGGGGTGAGGTAATCGAGGAGCCTCTGGCCGGTCACCTTCTGGACGATCGCCGAGAGCATGTAGGTGGCCGACGTGTTGTAGAGGAAGTGCGTCCCCGGCTTGAACGGGACCGGGTGGGCGAGGAAGTCCTTCGTCCAGACCCCGTCCTTCTTCCGCTCGGGCTCGGTCTGATGCCCGGTGGACATCCGCAGCAGGTCGCTGACCCGCATCGCCTTGAGGTTGGCGCTCGGCTCGGCGGGCGCGTCCTCGGGGAAGAACTTGAGGATCGGGTCATCGAGCCGGAGCTTCCCTTCGGCGATCGCCAGCCCGACGGCCGTGGAGGTGAAGCTCTTGCTCAGCGAGTAGAGCGAATGGGGCGTCCCGGCCGCGTAGGGGGCCCACCATCCCTCCGCGACGACCTGGCCGTGGCGCACGAGCATGAAGCTGTTCATCGTCTCGATGCGGTCCGCCGCCTCCACGAACGCGACCACCGCCGCGGGGGAGACGCCCTGCGGCTCCGGCCGGCTCCGGGGCAGGTCCGAGGCCGCGGCGAGCGGAGAAAGCAGGGCGACGAGGGCGAGGGGGAAGGCCGCTCTCATGACTGGCTCCGTGCGAGTGGTCGGTCGATCGACTCGAGGGCCACATCTTCGCGCCTCGCCGGGCGCCGACGCAAGGGTTGTGTTTCCGCCCGCGTCTTCGTAACGTCGAGCCACTCTCGCGGCGGCACGCCGTTCGCAGCCCACAACGTCCTCTCCTCGACGTCATCCGTGCCAAAGCGTCCACAACGGAGTATCCGCCGTGAGCCATTCCGTGCCCTATCGCCGCCTCGACAAGAACGACGCCGCCGTCCTGCTGGTGGATCACCAAACCGGGCTCTGCAACCTGGTCCGGGATTTCTCGCCGGACGAGTTCAAGAACATCGTCCTGGCGCTGGCGGACTCCGCGAAGTACTTCAAGCTCCCCACGATCCTGACCACCAGCTTCGAGAACGGCCCCAACGGCCCGCTCGTGCCGGAGCTCAAGGAACTGTTCCCGGATGCGCCCTACATCGCCCGGCCCGGGAATATCAACGCCTGGGACAACGAGGACTTCGTCAAGGCCGTGAAGGCCACGGGCAAGAAGCAGCTCATCATCGCCGGCGTGGTCACCGAGGTCTGCGTGGCCTTCCCCGCGCTCTCGGCCCGCGAGGAGGGCTACGAGGTCTTCGTCGTCACCGACGCCTCCGGCACGTTCAACCAGACCACCCGCGACGCGGCATGGCTCCGGATGCAGGCCGCCGGCGTCCACCTCATGACCTGGTTCGGCATGGCCTGCGAGCTCCACCGCGACTGGCGGAACGACATCGACGGCCTCGCCGCGCTCTTTTCGAACCACATCCCCGCGTACCGCAACCTCATGAACAGCCACGGCGCCAAACGGTAAGACTCCCGCCCCGCACCTCCTGCCGCGGCCGGCCGCGGCGAGAGGGGAGAAGGTCCAGAGGATCTCCATGTCGACGATGCCCCGTATCTACCTGTTGCGCCACGGCGAGACCCAGTGGTCGGCCTCCGGCCGCCACACGAGCGACTCCGACATCCCGCTGACCCCCCGCGGCGAGGACGAGGCCCGGGCCCTCGGGGCCTTGGCGCGGACCTGGCGTTGCGCCACGGTCCTGACCAGCCCGCTGCTCCGAGCCCGCCGGACCTGCGAGCTCGCCGGCTTCGGCGAGGCCGCCGAGGTCGTCCCGGACCTCGTCGAGTTCCGCTACGGCGTCTACGAGGGGCGGACCACCGCCGAGATCCGCGAGCAGCACCCCAACTGGAACGTCTTCCGCGACGGCTGCCCCGGCGGCGAGTCCGTCCGCGACGTCACCACGCGGGCCGACCGCGTCGTGTCACGGCTCCGAGAGGCCCCGTGCGACGTCCTGGTCTTCTCGCACGCCCACTTCCTCCGCGCCCTGGCCGTCCGCTGGCTGGGCCTGGACCTCGCCGTCGCGGCCCAGCTCGTGCTGTCCACCGCGTCCGTCAGCATCCTCGGCCACGACCACGGCCCCGACGAGCCCGCCATCCTCCTCTGGAACGACACGTCGCTCCGGGATGGTCAGCCCGGCACGAATGAGAGCCGAATCAACTAATCCACGCACAAAGATGAATTAGATATGATCCGATGAACCACTATGGGTCGGCGGGCCCGAGACTCGTTCGTCCCGACCCCCGATCCCGGCCGGCCTCATGCATCCACCGGCCCTGACCTTCCCCCCCAACTCATCCCCATCCCGATCCCCTCTCCTCCTTCCGTTGCCACTCCTCATCTGCGTTCATCCGTGTCCATCTGTGGCTCAATTCGTCTTCCGTCCCCGTCGCTGGCCCGAATCTCCCCGCGGTCCCGGCGTAACAGCCCGTCCGTGGCCCTCCCCCCTTCGCCGCGAGGGCCGGCGCGGCCACGATCCATCGAATTTTCATCATAGGATCTGGGAATTTACTTCCCGATACAGCGGCGAGATCGCCCACACCCCGCCAGAGCGCCGGCCGAGATCAGATCGCTACGCGTTGAGCCGCCAGACGGCGAAGTTCAGGACGCTGGCGAACGTGACCCACGCCAGGTACGGGACGAAGAGCGCCCCGGCCGCGACCGACCGCCGCCAGAACAGGACCATCGTGGCCGCGATGGCCGCCCAGAGCAGCAAGACCTCACCGAAGGCGAGGCCGGGCCGGCGCAGCCCGAAGAAGACGAACGACCACAGGACGTTCAGGACGAGCTGGACCCCGAAGGCGGAGAGGGGTCGTGCCGCCCCGGCCCATCCGCCCTGCCGCCAGACCAGCCAGGCGGCCACGGCCATGCCCAGATACAACGCCGTCCAGACCGGGCCGAAGACCCAGGCCGGCGGGTTCCAGCTCGGCTTGGCCAGCCCGGCGTACCAGCCGGGAATGTTGGGAGCGGTCACCATCCCACCGACACTGGCCGCGACGAAGCAGGCCGCCACGAATGCGATCAGCCCGAGACCCGGATGCTTCGGAGGTGTCGGTCCCATCGGCCGCCTTCTCGAGAGGTCGTGGAAAGGAATCGATCCGGGGCCGAACGTTCGGGACACGAGGCGACCCCGAGCCGGCCGAATCTTCGGTGGCACGCCGCCATTCGCCGCCGAGGATCACTTCACGGGCACGACCGCCGGCGGTTTCCACGTGCCGTCGAGGGCCTCCCGCCTGGGCCAGTACACCCTCATCACCACGTAGATCGGCCCATCGGGGGCCGGGAGCCAGTTCGACTCCCCGTCCTTGCCGGGAGAATCTCTCTGGATCGAGATCGTCAGCGAGCCGTCCTCGTTGGTCTTCATCCGGGCGAGCATGGGCGAGTTGATCAGGAAGCGGCCGATCGGGTTCTCGACCAGCAGTTGCGTCCGGGCGTCGTACATCGTCACCGACCAGAAGGCGTTGGCGGGCGGGAACTGGTCCTTCGGGAACGTGAGTGCGTAGCGGGCCTTGCTGCAATCGGGCTTGTGGCCCTCGCTGTCGGCGGCGAGGATCGGGTAGACGGCCTCGGTGGCGTTGTTGCCGTAGATGCCGCCCATCGCCGCCGCCGCGCGGAGCGCCCAGTCGCCCTTGTAGAAGTCGCGGTCCCCGAAGGCACTCCCGATCCGCCAGCCGTTCACCTCCGTGCCGAAGCCGGCGAGTCGGGCCTTGATCTTCTCCAGGCCGCTCTTCATCCCGGCTACCAGTCCGGCCTTCTGGTCGGGGGTCAGGTGGTCCGTCGTGAACGGCTTGCCGGGCTCGATCCCGATCCGGGCGAGCCGCTGCCGCAGCGGCCTCTCGACCTCCGCCGTGCCCACCGTGGGACAGAACGAGAGCACGAGATTCAGATACCGGAACGGATCGGTCGCGGCCAGGCCCTTGTCGATCTTCGGCCATTCGATCCCGGGCGGGGCCGCGGGAGCGGGAGTCCCGAGGAACCCCGAGAGCGTCTGTGCCCTGTACCCGGCCTGGATCGCCTTCACGTTGTCCAGGTCGCCCGGCCCGAACAACTGGGTGCGGTAGCCCGCCAGCGAGAACTCGGTCTCGCACCGGATCAGACCGTCGATGCCCTTCGGTGTCTCGCCGTGCCACGAAGGGCCGGCGACCAGGTATCGGCCGCCCTCGTTGCCCGTGATGCGGGTGCCGAGGTAGCCGTAATTGTGGGTGTACAAATCGATGAGCTGGACGGAGAAGTACCGCCCCTTCTCGATCTTCGGGACGGTGAGGACGACGGGCTCGGCCCGGAGGTCCATCCAGAGGAACGAGTAGGGCGTGTCGCTGTTGGGGGTGACGATCGCCGTATCCCGGGGCGTGAAGACCCTGGCCGTGTTGTAGACCCGATTGAACGGGGCCTTGTACTGCGACGAGGAGATGTCGATCGCGTATTCGTACATCGTCCCGTAGTTCATCACCATCGGGAAGCCGTAGATGAACGCCTCCTCGGCGATGGCCTGGACCTCGCCACCGGGGGCGTCCGGTCGGGCAAGGCTCGGAACGGTCATGGTTCCGACGATCCCGAGTGAGAGGAGCCAGCTTGTCGTCGACTTCGACATCAGAGGTGTCCCGGTGAGACGCAGGGCGGATCGCAGGCGACGTCGTCCACGGCATTGCGGGGATTCTACTCGTCGGGTGGTCTCACCGATAGATGGCGGGACGGGTGTTCGCGACGAGATGAGGTCGAACCGTCCGCGGGCAAATGCCCGGATGACGAAGCCCCCTGGCCGGCCGGCCCCGCGTGGAGCCACGCTCCCAGGATTGAGAAGCCCGGGGGCGGGGAAAGGCACCGCCCGAACGACTCGATGCGTCCGTCGCGGCCTGGCCGCCCATCCCTTCACGCCGCCAGAGCCCTCGGCGTGGATGCCTCGGGCTCAATATTCTCGGATGTCCGCCGAAGCACACACCGTTGAGGTGATCGGAGGAACGGAGGCTACGATGCTCCCGCTATTTGCCGCCACTGACCATCCGGGACTACCGCCATACTTCATCGGTTGGGGCACCCTGTCGCTGATCAATGCCGGACTGGCGCAATCCAAGGGCCACAGCGGCATGGCCTGGTGGCTCATCTCGCTCCTGCTCGGCCCGGCAGCCACCTTCATCATCGTCGTTTTCCTCCAACCTCAATCGGTTTCACTCGGATCGCCGAGCATCCCGACCCCGAGGTATCCGGAAAAACCAATGGCCGATCCTGCCATGTACGATGACCTCGCTTAGGCCTGATCGAGGCTCACTCCGCCCTCCGCCCGCACCACTTCCCGCCCCCGCACCCCAGGCACTTCGCCGGCGGCTGGCTGACCGGGAGCTCCCTCCCGAGCTCGGCAGGCAGGGGCATCGGGGTCCATCATTGGGCACACAGCCAGGATCGAGAAGCCAGGGAACCAGAAAGGACGCACCGCCTGAACGGATCGACGCTTCCGGATTCACCCTCGGGGTGCGTGGCCACCAATCTCCTCCCTCGGGGTGCGTGGCCACCAATCTCCTCCCAAACCCCTCTGACTTCCCCCTCCTGGGTGCCTGGCCACCAATCCTTGCCAATCCTTGCCAATCCTTGATGGCTCTATCCGCCTTCGCTGTTTGCCTGCGAACCCTCGCCATGACTTGACGGCTTTCGTG